>NZ_QVLT01000001.1 GCF_003417065.2 Hymenobacter lapidiphilus
TACAACCACGCCAAACGGCTTAAGACCTTGCGCGGCCTCACGCCACATGAATTTGTCTGTGCCGAGTGGCAGAAAAACCCCGTTAACTTTACCCAGGACCCGACCCACCTCACGCTGGGACTATACACTTAATGGCTGTTCAACATATTACGTAAATTCTAGCTTAATACCTTACCCTCTGCATCCTTTTGCTTCTGAATAGGCTCTGCTTAGAAATACAGTTATGGCCTGGAAAATCAACAGTCCATCTATGAAAAAGTACCTGCTACCTAAACTAAGTGGAGGGCTACTGGCACTTATTGGCGTTGCCGTGTCGGGATGCTGCTTTGACTGCATTGACCCCTTGGATTCTAAATTCCTGGAATTTGGCTTTTCTGCTGGCTGACAGCTCGGGTGTTACTGGTTTTCGCAGAGAAGAGTTACGGTCGGTATACGCCGTGATATATACCAGACCCGGATTTCAAAACCCGGCCGATACTATGCGCCAATTTGGGCCAGGTACACCTACTACAGATTTCAGAGGGCTGACTATCTACGCTTCACCTAACCAAAACCAATTTCATTTCTCGGTTTACGCCCAGCCCGGAACCCCATTCAGCTACCGCGTCTTTGTGCCTACTACAGGCAAAATCTTTAATATCGATAACGTATCCCATACTTTCAGCGAAGCCGAAGGCTCGTGCAAATGTCAGTATGTAGCTGAAAAGCGCTTTACCGTAAATGGGCAGCTTCAGGTGCAGCCGATTGGAGACGGCAAAAACAATCCGGTTGTTGTCTTGCCTCGCTAACCTTACTACCCGTTCAAACCGGCTGTTCCCCCAACCGCCCCATGCACTCCACTAAACTCGCGCGCCAGTGCGGAATGGCTAGGTTTAGCGCAGTTTTGATTTTGGTCTTGTCCATCACCGAGTAGGCAGGGCGGGTGGCTTTAGTGGGGTACTCGGCGGTGCGAATGGGCACAGCGCGGGTGGGCAGGCCACCCAACTCGAAAATAGCCGCTGCGAAGTCGTACCACGAGGTAACGCCTTCGTTGCTGTAGTGGTAGAGGCCGTAGGCGGTGCTGCCCGATTCGATGATGTGCAGCAGCGCGCCGGCCAGGTCGATGGCGTAGGTGGGCGTGCCCAGCTGGTCCCAGATGACGCGCATTTCGTCGCGCTCCTGGCCCAGGCGCAGCATGGTTTTCACGAAGTTGCCAGCGTACTCGGAGTAAAGCCAGCTGGTGCGCAGGATGAAATAGCGCCCGGCGTGCGCGGCTACCACCTGCTCGCCTTCCAGCTTGGTGAGGCCATACACGCTCAGGGGCGCGGTTTCGTCGGTTTCCGTGAGGGGCTCGTTGCCGGTGCCGGCAAACACGAAATCGGTGGACAGATGCAGTAGCGTGGCGTCGAATTCGGCGCAGAGGCGGGCTAGGTTTTCGGCTCCGTCGCGGTTCACCCGGCGGGCCAGGTCCACCTCGTCCTCGGCCTTATCGACGGCCGTATAGGCGGCGCAGTTGATGATGTAGGCCGGGCGGTGCTGCTCGAAGGTGGCCCGCAGGATCTCCTGGTTAAGAATATTCGCCTGCTCTTCAGCCAGAAATACGATGCTGGTAAAGCTGCGCGCCTGGGCAACAGATTGCAGGCACTGGCCCAACTGGCCGGAACCACCGAAAACGAGGGTTTTTTTCATAGTAAGCAGGGATAAATCGACCGCAAATTACGGCTTTCCCGCTTCCCTCCTACCCCTGCGCCTCCCCACCCGCGCCCAGCGCCGGGCCGCCGGGCTGCACGGGGCGCTTGTTGTTGATGGGCTGGAAGGGCCGCGCGCGGGGCTGTTTTTCGCTCAGATACTTCCAGTAGCGCAACGGCATGTGGCGGCGGTGCAGCTTCATGTTTTTGCGCTCCGGGATGTTCACATGGTCGAAATACGCCTGCCAGAGCAGTTGAAACAGCGGCTCCCGCTCGTCGAGCACGGTGGCCGATACGGCGGCCCGGCGCGTGGGGGCCGCCCCGGCGTCGAACTGCACGATGTCGGTGCGGGTGAGGTCGTAGTAGAGACCGTAGGAGCGGCGGCGGTCGAAAATCAGCAGCGCTGGTCGGCGTAGCGTGTGGTGAAGTGGGGCGCGATGAGCGGCAGCACATCGAAATCGGGCTCGATGGTGGCGTGGAATAGGCCGTCGGCGGTTTTTTCGAAGCGCACGAAGGCCTCCATGCGGTGCTTTTCGCGGTACATCTGCTGGGCTAGCCGCTGCACCCGGCGCACGTTGTCGTCGGTGTAGTTCTCGGCAATGTCGCGGCCGGCGCGCATGGCCGTGTCGGCGTAGCGGAACACCAGCAGCTCCCGATTCGCGTCCTCGCTCAGAAACACGTGAAACAGGCGCGTGCGGGCCTCCTTATCCATGTAGCGCAGCAGCCCGTCCCAGACGCGGGCGGCGGCCGCCTCATCGGTATCCACTTCCACCGGCCGGGCAAACAGGCCACCCTGCACCGCACCCAGCGGCTGGATGCTATTAGGTGCCGCCTTGCGGTCGTACACCTGAAAGACCACCGTTAGCAGCCCCTCAAACGAGCCGTCGTAGGCGTAATCCAGAGGTGGGTTTCGCAGCTCGGGCGCGGCCTGGCGGCGGGTGGCGGCCACGGCCAGCGCTTCGGCCGCCGAGCGGCGCGGAGTTAGGGAACGGGACATGGAGTGAGCAACCTGGCGGGTGGTATAGGAGGCGGCGGGTGTGGTGCCGCAGCGTTTATCAGGACAGGCTTATGCGGCCCGCCGTGGCTGCCGAAACTTACCGTTGTTGCGGGCGGCGTCCTGGTGCATGCGCAATACCACCGGCAGCAGGTCCGAAAGCCTGCAGCAGCAGGCCACGCGGGCTACTTTCAGCGGGGTGGAAGTCGGCGACGAGGCAACGGCAGAATCTTCAGCGGTGGCGGCGGTACGGTGCGAAACAGTCATCGTTAGTGCTTAGTTTTTAGTATGTAGTGCTTAGTTAGTAGTGTACAGTACGCGCGGGCAGTTTCGAACGACCTAGGCACTACACACTAAAAGCTAAGCACTAAATCAAGAGGCTTGAGCAAACAAATCGAGTTGCTGGGTGACGAGGGCGGAGCGGACGGAGCCGGCCCCGAACAAAATCTGGCGGCGGATGGTCTGCTCGTCGTAGTCGCGGCGCTCCAGGGCCTGGCCACGGCAGGTAAGGAAGAACTTGGCCCGCTTGAGCACCACCCCGAACTTGTGCAGGTGGTCGAGCCCCAACGGCGTGAAGCGGCGAGCGGCCACGATACGCTTAGCCGAGCGCGCGCCCACACCCGGAATCCGCAGAATCATCTCGAAGTCGGCCGTATTCACGTCCACCGGGAATACGTGGCGGTTACGCAGGGCCCAGGCCAGTTTGGGGTCCACTTCGAGGTCGAGGAAGGGGTGCGCGGGGTCGAGGATTTCGTCGGCCTGGAAGCCGTAGAAGCGCATGAGCCAGTCGGACTGGTAGAGGCGGTGCTCGCGGATGAGCGGCGGCTGCGTCACCTGGGGCAGGCGGGCGTCGTCGGTGACGGGGATATAGCCCGAGTAGTACACCCGCTTCAGGCCATAGCCCTTGTAGAGCGAGTCACTCAGGTTGATGATTTGCAGATCGTTTTCCTCGGAAGCACCCACAATGAGCTGGGTGCTTTGGCCGGCGGTGGCGAACTGGGGCACTTTCTTGAACAGCGCCTTTTCTTCCTTGGTGCGGATGATGCCGTCCCGAATCTGAGCCATCGGGGTCAGAATCTCTTCGTAGTTTTTCTCGGGCGCCAGGTTCTGCAGGGCCATTTCCGAGGGCAGCTCAATGTTCACGCTCAGCCGGTCGGCGTACAGGCCGGCCTCCTGAATCAGCTCTTCCGAAGCCCCCGGAATGGCCTTGACATGGATATAGCCGTTGAATTTATGCTCGGTGCGCAGCTTCTTAACGATGCGTACCAGCCGCTCCATCGTATAGTCGGGCGAGGAGAAGATGCCGCTGCTCAGAAACAAGCCCTCGATGTAATTGCGGCGGTAGAAGTTCATGGTCAGGTCCACTACTTCGTCCACCGTAAAAGCAGCGCGCTTTACGTTGTTGCTCTTGCGTGACACGCAGTAGGCGCAGTCGAAAATGCAATGATTGGTAAGCAGAATCTTGAGCAAACTCACGCAACGACCGTCTTCGGTGTAGCTGTGGCAGATGCCCATGCCCTCGGCGTTGCCCAGGCCCTTGTCCACGTTTTTGCGCTTGCCGCCGCTGCTGCTGCACGACACGTCGTACTTGGCGGCGTCTGCCAATATGCTTAGCTTCTCCTGAATGCGCTCTTCGTTCATAAGGCCGATTTCTGGCTTAAAAATAGTTTTTATCGCGCACACACGCAAGCTTTATAAGACTAATTACATTGGAATCGTTCCGGATTTCGGCAGTAAAATCGGGTTGTTTTTTGAAGCAGTAGCAGGGACCGTTGGGATACACCGCGAAGCGCCTGCTTCGCATATTGTTGAACGAAATCGTTATTACGTCAGCTATGATATCGTTCAATGAGGCGCGAAGCTGGCGCTTGGCGCTACAGCCCCGGAGTGCCCCAAACCCCGGCTGGCGTCGTACCTTGTTTCTTTCCCGCGTCCGGATGATAAAGTGCGTGCTACGGCTGCTGATTTTGCTGCTCTGGCTGGGGGCCGGCCTTGCGCCGGCCACTGCCCAGACGGCCCCGCCGTTGCTGCCCGACACCACCCGACCGACCGCCGACATCCGCCCCGACTCGCTTCGTCGCCGCTTCGACCAGGAGCGCATGCTCAACGGGCTCAAAAACTACACCCGGCGCAAAACTATTCTGGGGCGGGCGGCGGCGGCTGTTTTTTCGTTCCGCGAGCGGCGCGAAGATCAGGCCGGCCTCGACGCGGCCCTGCTCGACCGGCAGTTCGAACAGCACAACTACAAAATCGTGCGCCGCATCCGCATTACGTCCCTCGATGCCTTTGGCTACAGTATCTCCGACTCGTTGCGGGTGCCGCGCAACATTCTGGAGAAAACCGGCAACGCGTTTCACATGAAAACCCGGCCTTCGCGGGTGCGGCAGGTGCTGCTGCTGCGCGAAGGCCGCGAGCTGGAGCCCCAGGCCCTGGCCGAATCGGAACGCTTGCTGCGCCAGACCGACGAGATTCTGGACGCCCGCGTGTACGTGGATGAGCGCACCGCTACCCCCGACAGCGTGGATGTGGTGGTGATTACCAAGGACCTGTTCAGCCTGAATGGCTCGTTTCAGCTGCGCGACGTGGGTTCGGGCGTGGCCGGGCTGCGCGATGTGAACTTCCTGGGCATGGGCCACCAGTTTAAAAACCGCTACGCGTACGGCCGCACCGATGATGGCCCGCGCGCCCAATCGTGGGCCTATGAGGGCAGCTACCGGATACCGTTCCGCGACTTCGTGTACGCCGGGGCCACCTACCGCGACGAAACCCGCCGCCGCGAGGGCAGCATCGGCATCTCGCGCGATTTCTACTCCATCAACACCCGTTACGCCGGGGCCATCAGCTACAGCTTCTTCGACTGGCTCTACACCACCGCCGGCGACGGCTCGGCCGAGAAGCCCTACGAGTTTCAGGCCCTGCGCTACAACACCCAGGACGCCTGGGTGGGCCGCGCTTTCCAGCCCCGCAGCTACGACCTGGGCTACGAAAGCCCCGGCCGCATTATCGCGGCGGCCCGCCTGGTCCGGACTTCGTACCAGGAGAAGCCTTTCGACTTTCTGCAGAGCGCCAACCTGATGCTGGGCACGGTGGGTTACAGCGTGCGCCGCTATTATAAGGACAAGTACCTGTTCGGCTTCGGCCGCACCGAGGATATTCCGACCGGCTCGCTGGTGAGCTTCACGGCCGGCTACGAGTTCAACCCGGCCGGTAACCGCCGCTACTACGGCGTGCGCCTGTCGTCGGCCACCTACCGGCCGCAGCGGGGCTACCTGTACCTGAGCGGCGAGTTCGGCGGCTTCGTGCGGGGCCGCAGCAACGACTGGCAGCAGGGCCTGCTGAGCGGCGAAATCCTGTATTTTACCCGGCTATACAGCACCGGCAACTTCCAGTGGCGGCACTTCCTGTGGCAGCGCTCGGCGCTGGGGCTGCACCGCTTCGCCAACGAGTACCTTACCATTGATGGCGAGCGGGGCCTGCGCGGGTTCCGGCCCACCGGCCCGCTCACCGGCACCAGCCGCGTTACGCTCAACTACGAGGCCACCATGTACACGCCCGTCTCGTTTCTGGGCTTCCGGATGGCCGTGGTGGGCTTCGCCGATGTGGCCTGGCTCAATGCCACCAAGCCCGACCGGCTGCTGCCCTTCTTCGAGAAGCCCTACACCGGCATCGGCATGGGTCTGCGCTTCCGCAACGAGTACACCGCCATCCGCACCATTCAGCTCACGCTGGGCTTCTACCCCCGCGGCCTCGGCGCGCCCAACGGCATCCGCATCTTCGAAAACTCGCGCTCCTACTACGACTTCTCCGACTTCAGCTTCGGCCAGCCCGGCGTCACGCGGTTTCAGTAGCGGTGAGCGGTGAGCGGTGAGCGGTGAGCGGTGAGCGGTGAGCGGTGAGCGGTGAGCAGGCTACGGGATTTAGCGGGCGCGGTTGGGTTGATTGGCTCTGCCCCTACCCTTTGCGTACCTTCGCGCCAAGCTCCAAGGGCCGCACCCGGTCATGGTTAATTTTCAACTTTTAATTGAGAGAATGATTCTCGGTGATTTCAACGACCTGGAAGTGGTGCGGGAGGTGGATTTCGGCCTCTACCTGACCTCCGACGACGGCGACCTGCTGCTGCCGCGCAAGTACGTGGAGCCGGGCACCCAAATCGGTGATGTGGTGCGCGTGTTTGTGTACCGCGACTCGGAGGACCGCCTGATTGCCACCAACCTGGAACCCTTTGCCCGCGTGGGCCAGTTCGCGGCCCTCACCGTGCGCGACGTAACGCCCACCGGCGCGTTCCTGGATTGGGGCCTGGAAAAAGACCTGTTGCTGCCCTACCGCAACCAGCGCCGCAACCTGCGCCCCGGCGAGCGGGCCACCGTGTTCGTGTACCTCGACGACACCTCGGACCGCATTGTAGCCTCGGCCAAGTGGGAGTGGTTCCTCAGCTCCGACCCGTTTCCCGGCAAAGTGGGCGACGCGGCCGAGCTTTTCGTGGCTGAGGAAACCGATTTGGGCTACAAGATGCTGGTCGATGGCACCCACCAGGGCCTCATTTTCCACAACGAGGTGTTCAAGCCCCTGCGCCTCGGCGACGTGCACACCGGCTACATCCGCGCCATTCGCCCCGACGGTAAACTCGACCTGAGCCTGCAGCAAATCGGCTACGACGAGGCCCGCGCCCAGTCCGACACGCTACTTGAAGCCCTGCGCGCCGCCCCCGAAGGGCGCCTGCCCCTGGGCGACAAAAGCCTGGCCGACGACGTGTACCGCCGCCTGGGCATGAGCAAGAAAATCTTCAAAAAGGCCTTGGGCGCGCTCTACAAGCAGGGTTTGGTCGATCTGGCCCCCGAGCACACCCAGCTGCGCAGCTAACTAACCCGGGCTATGCAGAACGGCGTAGGGGCGGGGCTTGCCCCCGCCCCTACCTGCTCCCTCAGCTTCTTCACGTAGCTCAGAATAACCTGCTCAGTTAACACCTAACCAAGATGCCCAAAACTGCTCTCATTGCCGGTGCCAGCGGCCTGATTGGCCAACAGCTGCTGCCGCTACTGCTCGCCTCGGCCCGCTACAGCCGCGTTATTGCATTGGTTCGCACACCGCTACCGATGGTGCACGAAAAGCTGGAGCAGCTGGTTGTCGACTTCGAGCGCCTCGCCGACTACCGGCAGCAGCTCGTGGCCGACGACGTATTCTGCTGCCTGGGCACTACCATGCGGCAGGCGGGCTCGCGCGAGGCGTTTTACAAGGTCGATTTCACCTACGTGGTGGAGTTGGCCAAGCTGGCCGCCACCAACTTCGGCGGGCAATTGCTGGTCGTATCGTCGTTGGGAGCCGATGCCCGGGCGCGGGCCTATTACTTGCGGGTGAAGGGCGAAATGGAGGAAGCCGTGCGCCAGACTACGTTTCATGCCGTGCATATTTTCCGGCCCTCGCTGCTGCTGGGCCACCGGGCCACCCCGCACCCCAACGAGCGGCTGGCCACCGCACTTCTGGCCGTGCTGAAACCACTGCTACGCGGCCCGTTGCGCCCCTACCGCGCCATTGCCGCCGATACGGTAGCCCGCGCCATGCTCCGCGCCGCCGAAGATGATGGCGGCGGCATCCGCATCCATCCTTCTGATGCTATTGCCCGCGAAGGTGGGGCAAGGATTTCAGCCGGATAGTGGGAGGCATGTTGTACTTTTGCGGGGAATTCCGATTTCTCCAATTCACCTTCCCTGTATGAAATTCTGGCTGACTGGCGCTTTGGCGCTGGGAGTATTGGCGGCGGGCACTCCGGCGCTGGCACAAAAAAAGAGCAACAGTGGCTACACTACCGGCATCGGCCTGCGGGCCGGCGGCTGGTCGTCGGGTCTCACGGTAAAGCACTTCCTGAGTGGCAAGAACGGCGTGGCCGTAGAGGGCCTGCTCACGCGTGAGTATGCCGCCCGTGGTGGCCGCCTGACGCTGCTACTGGAGAAACACCTGCCTATTTCCGATTTCAAAGGCCTGCAGTTTTACTACGGCGCCGGCGCGCACCTGGGCGTCTATCAGGGCCGCTACTACTTCGAAGATTCCCGCTTCGGCCGCAAGAAAAACAGGTATTATTACGACGACCAAAACCAACTGGTAGCCGGGGCCGACCTCATTCTGGGCCTCGAGTACAAGCTACCCGACCTGCCTTTCGTAGTGGCGCTGGACTACAAGCCATTTTTTGAAGTATTCCGAGGATACACCGGCTTATACAATGACGCGGCCGTAAGCCTGCGCTTCGTTTTCTAACATCAGCCAAGCATTAGAACAACCACTGCCGAACTCCTGCCGCACTGTGCGTCAGATGGCAGTGGTTATTTTGGGCCCCGCCTGCTTACCGCAGCCGGCCAGAAAAGCGGTGCGGGCGGTACGGGTAATAGGCGCGCGGTGCAGGCTTTACAATTACCGCCCGCCTCGGCGCCACCACCACCGGCCGTGGAGCCATCACGACCACTGGCGCGGGGCGGTAATACGGCCGCGGACGCACCACCACAGCCGCTGGGCGGGCCGAGGCCACGCAGCCGCTCAACAGCCCGGACGAAACAATGGCCAGCAAGGCCAGCAATACGGGAAAGAACGAATGCTTTTTCATAGTGAGCAGAAAAGGAGTAAACCACCCCGCCTTGAGCGGCGAGGCTACCCACTTAGAAGCTGCTGCTGCCCCAGAGTTTAACCGGCCTGTACGCTGCCACTCGGCAAAGGCCAGCTGCCTGCGTAAACCACCGGCGGGAATCAGCCCAAAGCCCGGCCGACGTAAAACGCCCAACGCGACTCAGTGAGTCGGGCCGTTGGGCGTTTCGGGCGGGTACAAGCGTACGGCTACTTTTTGCCCGCGTACTCCTTGTTAAGGTATTTGAGCACCGGCGTGGTAATGTCGAGGTCTTTGCGGCCGTAGGCAATGTTGCCGGCGCCGGTAGCCAGAATCAGGCGGTAGCCGTTGGCTTTGCCGTACTTCTCAATCTGCTTGTTCACGCGGCCCATCACCTGGTCGTTTAGCTTGGCCTGCTCCTGCTGGGCCTGGCCCTGGAGACGCTCCTGCTCCTGGCCTACCTTCATCTGCTGGGCCTGTAGCTGCTGCTCGGTGGTGGCGCGCTGCTCGGCACTCATGCCCTCGGCTTTCTGCTGATACTGCTGCACGGCCGCCTGGAAGCTGGTTACGAGCTTTTTGTTCTGGGCTTCCCAGCCGCGGGCCTTCGCTTCAAGCCGCTTGCTGGCGTCCTTCATGCCCTGGTATTCTTCCAACAGCCGGTTGGTTTCTACGTAGGCTACCTTGTTGGTGTCGGCCAGCGCGGCCGGGGTTAGGGGCACTTCAGGTTCCTCAGGCTCTGCGGCGGTTGTGTCGGCGGGGGCGGCGGCTATGGGCGCGGACGCGGGGGCCGGTTTGGCCGGTTTACCGCTGGCGAAATGCAAGTAAAACAGCACGGCCACGGCCACAACCAGCAGCGCATTTACAATCAGTTGAGTGGAGTTTTTCATTCAGAAAGCAAGAAGAAGCAAAAAGCTACCGAAGGGCAGCGGGGCAAAAGTACAGGGAATAGGCGAATCGGTGCCCCGCGCCTACCACACTTCGTTGCCGTGGCCGTCGTCGTGGGGGGCGGGGTCTTCGGCGCGGTCCACCTCGTTCACGTCTTCCTCGGTGCGCTTGATGGGCTTTTCGTCGAAGGGCACCACTAAATCGGCGCGGCTGGGGGCGGCATCGAGGCGGGCCACGTGTACCAGCGCATCGCCCTGATTCACGACCGGCATGTGGTTGAGGCCGATAATGTAGCCCGTCACCGGCGACTCCAGCCGCACCGACCGCTCGCCATAGGGGTCGGCCACCGAGCCGTAGGCCTGCCCTTCCTCTACATGCTGGCCCAGCTGCACCAGGCTACGGAAAATACCGGCGTAGCGCGCCCGCAGCCAGGTAGAGCGCAGGCACACCACTGTTGGTTGGGCCGGAGCCGGCGCCTCGGCCACCATGCCCAGATGGTGTAGCACCCGCAGCGTACCGGCAATGCCCAGGTCGATACCCGGCTCATCAAGCCGCATCGACTCGCCAGTTTCGTACACGATAATGCGGCGGCCCTGCTGCATGGCCGTTTCGCGTAGCGAGCCGGGCCGCAGACTGGCGTGCAGCGTAAAGGGCGCGGCAAAAGCAGCAGCCAGCGCGTCGGTTTCGGCATCTTCGTGCAACAGGCAGCGGATTTGCGGGATGTTGGCCCGCGTGGCCCCGCCCGTATGAAAATCGATGCCGTAATCAATGAGCGGCATGATTTCGCGCATGAAGCGGTGGGCCACGCGGCTGGCCAGCGAGCCGCGCGGGTTGCCGGGGAAGCTGCGGTTCACGTCTTTGCCGTCGGGCACCTCGCGCGAGAAGTTGAGGAAGCCGTAGATGTTGAGGATGGGAATGGCGATGATGGTACCCCGTAGCGGCTGCAGCAGCTCGCGCCGGATAAGGCGGCGGATGGTTTCGATGCCGTTCACCTCGTCGCCGTGCATGCCGGCCATCAGCAGCACTGTCGGCCCCGGCTCCACGGCCCGGAATATGTGTACCGGAATATCAATTACCGTTCCCGAGGGCAGCCGCGAAATCACGAGCCGGGTCAGTACCCGCTCGCCGGGCCCGATGGTCAGGCCGTTCAGGCAAAGCTGGTCGGGGGCGGTTTGGGGCATTATCTGGAGGTTTGAATGAATGTATTGACAGAAAAAAGCCTGTCATCCTGAGCGGAGCGAAGGACCTATACAGAAGGCGCTATTTGATGTCAGCTTCGGTATAGGTCTCGCTCTGCTCAGGATGACAGGGGTCTAACTCGCTCTTTCCAACCTATACCTTGTTGCTGGAGGCTTTCCTTTTCTGAACCAGCTGCTCAGTGTATTCGATGACTTTGCCGGCAATATCGAGGCCGGTGGCGCGCTCGATGCCCTCGAGGCCGGGAGAGGAATTCACCTCCAACACCAGCGGGCCGCGGGCACTCTGCAACATATCGACGCCCGCAATGCCCAGGCCCAGCGACTTGGCGGCCAGCAACGCGGCGGCCTTCTCGGCCCGGCTCAGCTTCACGAGCATGCCCGAGCCGCCGCGGTGCAGGTTCGAGCGAAACTCGCCCTCCTTGCCCTGCCGCTTCATGGCGCCCACCACCTCACCGTTCACAATGAAGGCCCGCAAATCGGCACCCTTGCTTTCGGCAATAAACTCCTGCACAATAATGCGGGCCTTGAGGTTGTGGAAAGCCTCAATCACCGACTGGGCCGCCTTGGCCGATTCGGCCAGCACCACACCCAGGCCCTGGGTGCCTTCGAGGAGCTTGATGATGACCGGCGCCCCACCCACCTGCTCAATCATGGCCGGCACGTCGTCGGAGTAGTTGGTGAAGGCCGTTTTGGGCATACCCACGCCGGCGCGGCTCAGAATCTGCATCGAGCGCAGCTTGTCGCGGCTGCGCACGATGGACTGGCTGTCGATGGCCGTGCGCACCTTCATCATCTCGAACTGGCGTACCACGGCGCAGCCATAGAACGTCACCGAGGCGCCGATGCGCGGAATAATGGCCTCGATTCCTTCCAGCCGCTTGCCTTGGTAGATAATGCCGGGCTGGCCTTTTTCGAGCACCAGGTTGCAGTGCAGGTGGTCAATTACCACGGGCTCGTGGCCGCGCTGTTCGGCGGCTTCCACCAGTCGGCGGGTCGAATAGAGCTTCGGCTCACGCGATAGAATCGCTACTTTCATTTGGTTGCGGACTGAAGAGGCGAAAGAGGGGTGGTTGGAGCTTAGAGCTCAGTTACTAGAGCTTAGGGTGGAAGTGTATTCCGTGCACTAAGCACTAATAACTAGGCTCCAATCTCTAATAACTTGTACGATACGTTGCGCCGGGCCACATCCACCACCAACCGGGCCTGGCGCAGCAGCACCCGGCCCACAAGAACGGGATATTTCATGTCGGAACGGTCGGAAAGGGAGAACTCGGTGGTGAAATCCTGCCCGAACAGCCGGATAACAGCCTCGATTACGTAGCGTTGCTGCACTTCGCCGTTGGAGCTGCGAATGTCGCGCATTCCGAACCTATCGAAGGTCATGGGGGAGCCATCGAAGCGGGGGTGCGAGGGGTCGAGTAACTGCACGTGCAGGCGCGTGGTGCCCTGCGCGTCGGTTTCCTGGTGGATGTTGGAGCAGTGCAGCGCCCCGGTGTAGGCACCGGTATCCACCTTGGCCTCCACGCCCCAGAGCTGCAGGGTCGGAAAATCAACCAGCTCCCGCCGCCCCACCGTGCGCTTGGATTCACGTTGCTTTTTCATGGGGGGCAAAATACAAGTCAAAAATTAGGAAGTCAAAAGTCGAAGCAGTTCAAGCAGCTAATTGCTACTCACTCTGGCCACCTAAACCGCTCTGACTTTTGATTTCCCTGCTTTGAGCCTTACGCCTACCCCTTATAGCTGATGCGGTATACGGCGTCGTTCTGGTCGTCGGAAACGAGCAGCGAGCCGTCGGGCATTACCAGCAGGGCTACGGGGCGGCCCCAGGGCTTCTGGTTCTGCAGCCAGCCTTCGGCGAAGGTCTGGTAGCTGGTAGCCTGCTTGCCAGTGGCATCGAGTGTAACCAGCGTGATGCGGTAGCCGATTTTGTTGCTCCGGTTCCAGGAGCCGTGCTCGGGAATGAGAATCTGGTTCTGGTAACGGGCCGGAAACTGCCGGCCGGTGTAGAACTTCATGCCCAGCGCCGCTACGTGCGGCCCCAGCTTCCGGGCCGGCTTCACGTAAGTGTCGGCCGACTTGCCTTTACCAAACTCGGGGTCGGGCACGTCGCCGGCGAAGAAGTATGGGAAGCCGAAGTGCTGGCCAGGCTTGACGGCGCGGTTCAGTTCGTCGGCCGGCAGGTTGTCGCCGAGCTGGTCGCGGCCATTATCGGTAAACCAGAGGGCCTTGTCTTTGGGGCTCCAGTCGAAGCCGACCGTGTTGCGCACGCCGTAGGCGAAGGTTTCGAGGCCCGAGCCGTCGGGGTTCATGCGGTTGATGGTGGCGAAAATGGGCGTTTCGGGCAGGCAGCTGTTGCAGGGCGCGCCTACCGGCACGTACAGCTTGCCATCGGGCCCAAAGGCAATGTAGCGGTAGCCGTGCCACTCCTTATCGGGCAGGGCGGTGCTCACCACTACCGGCTTGGGCGGCTGCCTGAGCTTGGCGCCCACGTTGTCGTAGCGCAGAATGCGGTTGATTTCGGCCACGTAGAGGCTGCCGTTGCGCACGGCCACGCCGTTGGGCGCGTTCAGGCCCGAGGCCAGCGTAATCACCTCATCGGCGCGGCCGTCCTTATTTCGGTCGGGCAGGGCGAATACCTTGTCGTTTTTGGTGCCCACGTACACCGTGCCATCGGGACCCAAGGCTAGCTCGCGGGCGCTTTTCACGCCTTGGGCAAAGTAGCTGATGGTGAAGCCGGGCGGCAGCTTTACTTTGCTCAGGTTGGCGTAGGCCACTGGCACTGGGCCGGGCGTTACGGCAGAACTCAGGGCCAGCGGGACCAGCAGCAGGGGCAGGAAATGACGGCTTTTCATACTTCCCCTAACCCACCCCCGGCCGGGAAGGTTGCCCCGCCGGCTACCAGGCCACCCATATTTCGGGTCTGCCGGGCGCTAACGCAGTTCGTTGCGCTGCTGGCGCATGAGCTTCTCGTACTCGTGCTCCGAGCGGTCGGCCCAACCCAGGCCGCCGTAAGCTTTCAGCCCGCGGATAACCACGCCGATACCCCAGAAAAACGACACCCACAGCGGCCACGGAATGGGGCTGGAGTCGCGACCCGTGAAGGCCCACACAGCCCACAAAATGGCATTGACGAACAGGTAAGTGAGCAGGCCGGACTGAAATTTGGCGCGTTGGCGGGCCAGGCGCCAGAGTTGGGGGTCGCGGTCGGGAGTTTCCATGATCGGGAGGCGGTTAAGTGGTTGACTAGTATAAATATAGCCTTTCCCCTGATTTACCTCAACGAGTAGTTACCCAACCGTCGGCCGCCGCCCCCGAAGCGTCGAAAGCAACGGTTGAAGCGACACCGCCTGTCATCATTTGTCAGCCTTCTACCCCAGCCGCGACACGCCGCCGGAGACGATGAACTTCATGATTTCGCTGCTTGGCAGCTCCAGGTAGGTCACGTTTTCGATGGGCACCAGCACCAGCTCGCCCGAGAAGTTGTAGGAGTGCGGGAAGTACACGGCCAGCAGATCGTCGCGGGTAATGGCGGCCATGCTGGGTTGGGTCACGAAGCCCATTTTAAACACCTCGTCGGCACTATTGAGGCGCACCAGCACCGGACGGTTGAACTTCTGGTTGTCACCTACGAAGGCGTCGAACAGGTCTTTGAGGCTCGAATAGATGATGCTCACCAGGGGCGTGCGGTGTAGCAGCCGCTCGGTGATGATGAGGAAGGGCCGCACCAGAAACGACTTGGCCACGAAACCTACGGCCGTAATCAGCAGCACAGCCACCAGCAGCCCCAGCCCCGGCACGTCGAAGCTGAGGCCCGCAAACAGGTCGTCGAGCCAGCGCAGCAAAGCGAATAAAATGTAGGCCGTGAGCCCAATGGGAGCCACAATCAGAAAACCGCTCAGGAAGTAGTTAAGGTACCGGCGCATGGTTTGGGCTTGCTTGGTAATGCTTGAATAGAGTTGCGAAGATACTGTCATCCTGAGCGGAGCGAAGGACCTTATCTCGACAGTACAAATCGTTATAACGATGTTGTCCCAACGTGATAAGGTCCTTCGCTCCGCTCAGGATGACAAATGGTTTTTCGTCTACCCAATCAGCTCCCCAACTTCCTCGATGCGCCCCTTCACGCGCTCCATCAGCCACATGGGGGTACTGGTGGCGCCGCAGATGCCCACCGAGTCGGCCTCGTGGAACCAGGCTTCTTCCAGCTCCTGCTCGTTTTCCACGAAGTAGCTGCGCGGATTGGTTTGATTGACGACCGAGAACAGGGCCTTGCCGTTGGAGCTTTTGCGCCCGCTCACGAAGATGATAACGTCGTGCTGCTGGGCGAAAATGCGCAGGGCCGGCTCGCGGTTGCTCACCTGCCGGCAGATGCTGTCGTTGGCATCGAAGGAGTCGAGCGAGCCACCGGCCGCTTTTATGCGCTCCTCTATAACGGACTTCATGTGGTAGAAACCGGCCGTGCTCTTGGTGGTCTGGCTGAAGAGCGTGACGGGCCGCGTGAAATCCACCTGGTCGAGGTCGGCTTCAGTCATGACGATGATGGCCTGGTTGCGGGTCTGGCCCGTGAGGCCGGCTACTTCGGCGTGGCCAGGCTGGCCGTAAATCACAATCTGGCCCTGCTGGCGGTTCGAGGCGTCGAAGGCGTGTTTCACGCGGTTCTGCAGCTTGAGCACCACGGGGCAGGAGGCGTCAATCAGCTCCAGGTTGTTGCGCAGGGCCAGCTCGTAGGTGGCCGGCGGCTCGCCGTGGGCCCGGATGAGCACCTTAGCGTCATGAATTTCTTCAAGCTGCTCACGGTCGATGATGCGCAGGCCCAGCGCGTGCAGGCGCTCCACCTCCATGCGGTTGTGCACGATGTCGCCTAGACAGTACAGGCTACGCTCATTGGCCAGCTCGTCTTCGGCCATCTGAATGGCGAATTCGACGCCGAAGCAGTAACCGGAATTCTTATCAATGAGGACGTTCATGCGCGTATATTTTTATGCGGTAAGCTGCTGGCTGCTTGCCAGAATTTCGCGGGTCAGACTGCAGAGAAAACCAACTGCTGGGGTGGACCCGCGAATTACGAGCCAGGTTTCGACAGTATAACAGCCGCGGCGGCGGTTTGGGTCCGCCAACGGTTGCTACTTTACCTGGGCAACGGCGCGGGAGAACAGGGCAGCCGACACGCGCTCAAGCACGAAATCTACCTGCTCGTCAATCATCATGTGGGTGGTGTCGAGCAGCACGGCGTCGGAGGCGCGGCGCAGGGGGCTTTCGGTGCGGGTCGAGTCGAGGTGGTCGCGCTTCTGCAGGTTTTCCACAATGTCCTCGACGGGCACGTGCTCGTTTTTGGTAGCCAGCTCTTCCTGCCGGCGCAGGGCGCGGGTCAGCACTTCGGCCGTCATAAACACCTTCACCTCGGCATCGGGGAAAACGGTGGTGCCGATGTCGCGCCCGTCCATCACTACGCCGCGGCGGCGGGCCATCTGCTGCTGCTGGCGCACCATGGCGTGGCGCACCAACGGCAGCCCCGACACCTCGCTCACCGAGTTGGAAATGCGCATCTGCCGGATTTCATCCTCCCGAACTTTACCGTTAAGGCACAGCTCGTTGCGGCCGGTCTGGCGGTTGCGCCTGAAGCTGACCTGCATTTCGTGCAAGGCCTGCTCGATGCGGGGCAAATCGTCGAAAGCAATGCCGTTTTCGAGCAGGTACAGCGTAACGCCCCGGTACATGGCCCCAGTATCGATGTAGGCGTAGCCCAACTCGGCAGCCACGGCCTTGGCTGTGGTGCTTTTGCCGCACGAAGAATAGCCGTCGATGGCAATGACAATTTTCTGCATAGCAAGGTCGGGACGGCCGGGTTCGGATGGAGAGCTCACTAAATCCAGGTTTTACGGGCGGGCTGCATGGCCATGCGCTCAGGCAGGCTCGCAAAAAAGGCCGTTACCGATTGCGCGGGACCTTTTGCCAACTGCTCGCCCACGCGGTAGAAGGGGTTGAAAAAATGCACGTCGCCGATGCCCACGCCCGTTACGCCCTGCGGGTTCTGGGCCCAGGTACCACCGTAGGTCTGCACCATGCACTGGCCCAGAAAGCAGCCCAGCGCCCTGATAACACCCTCGCGTTCGTCATCCTTGATGATGGGCCGCTGCACTTCGATGAACTCGTCGAGCCGCTGCACGGCGGCGGCGTCATAGGTATTGAGGCGCAGCTGGTGGCGGACAGCTTCGGCGGCGTTCTGCAGGGCGGCTAAGGGCGATTCGTCGGGCATGAGCGGGCTGGTAAGGGGCAGTAACAGCAATGAGCCGGCAGGAATCCCGCCGGCTGGTTGCCTTTTAGTTCTTCTCGCAGGGACAGGGAATCTTGCCGGACTTGGCTTTACGCTTGTAGCTGGCCGTTTTTTTCTGCAGAGTCGAGCGGGTGGCGCAGCCTGCGGTTAGCAGGCCCGAGCCCCCAATACAGGCGACCAGCAGTAAAGTCACAATCTTTCTCACGGCGCGGATTTTGGGCAAATATACGGTTCTTTACCCGCCCGCCGCCCTGCGGCCCGCTTTTTCCCCGCGTCTTCTGCTCCGCTTATGTCCGCCGATTTCTCGCTTCAGGCCAACGTTATCAACCTGTTCAGCAACACCATAACCCCCGCTACGGTGCACGTAGCCGGGGGCCGAATCCGGCAAATCGAGCCGCTGGGGCCCACTGTGCCCGACCCGGCCCTGCCCTACGCCCTGCCGGGTTTCGTGGATGCCCATGTGCACGTGGAAAGTTCACTGCTAGTGCCCTCCGAGTTTGCCCGCCTGGCCGTTACGCATGGCACCGTGGCCACCGTATCCGACCCCCATGAAATAGGCAACGTGCTGGGCGTGGCCGGCGTGAAGTACATGCTGGCCAACGCCGCGCAGGTGCCGTTCAAGTTCTGCTTCGGCGCGCCCTCGTGCGTGCCGGCCACGCCTTTCGAAACAGCAGGAGCCGAAATAACGGCCGCCGACATCGAGGAGCTGTTCCGCTACCATCCCGAAATCGGCTACCTGGCCGAGATGATGAACTGGCCCGGCGTGCTGAGTCGGGATGCCGACGTGATGGAGAAAATTGCCCTGGCCCAGCGCTACAACCGCCCCGTAGACGGCCACGCCCCCGGCCTTATGGGGGACGATGCGCGCCGCTATGCCGAGGCTGGCATCAGCACCGACCACGAGTGCTTCATGGCCGGCGAGGCCGTGGACAAGCTGGCGGCGGGCATGAAAATCCTGATTCGCGAGGGTTCGGCGGCCCGCAACTTCGAGGCCCTGATTGACCTGCTGCCCGAGCACTACGAGCACCTGATGTTCTGCTCCGACGACAAGCATCCCGACACGCTGCTGCTGGGCCACATTGACCAGCTGGTGCAGCGCGCCGTAACCCGCGGCCAGGACGTGCTGAAAGTGCTCCGCGTGGCCTGCCGCAACCCCGTCGAGCACTACCGCCTGCCCGTGGGCCTGCTCCGTGAAGACGACCTGGCCGACTTCATCGTGGTAGAAGACCTAGTGGACTTCAAGGTCCGCCAGACCTACCTCGACGGCGTGCTGGTGGCCGAAAACGGCGAAACCCTGATTGCACCCGCGCCGGTGGAAGTCGTCAACAACTTCACGCCCCACCACGTGCAGGCCGCAGATTTTCAGGTAAGCATTGAAAAGGCTAACAGTGGTTCGATAGATGACAGCCAGCCGAACACCAACGCAACCGTCCGCCTCATCGAGTGCTTCGACGGGCAGCTGATTACGGCCCGGCACGATGAGCCAGCACTGGTAGAAAATGGATGCGTAGTGCCCGACCTGAGTCGTGACATCCTCAAGCTGACGGTAGTCAACCGCTACCACGCCGCCCCGCCGGCGGTGGCCTTCATCCGGGGCTTCGGGCTGAAAGGCGGCGCCCTGGCCAGCAGCGTCGGCCACGATTCGCACAATATCACGGCCGTGGGCTGCGACGACGCGAGCCTGGCCCGGGCCGTGCAGCTGGTAATGGAAGCCCGCGGCGGGCTGGCCGTGGTGTCGCCCGACGGCCAGGAGCTGGTGCTGCCGCTGCCGGTAGCCGGACTCATGTCGGACCAGCCCGGCCCGGACGTGGCCGCCGCTTACTCGGCCGTCGATGCAGCCGCCAAAGCCCTGGGCTCCCCGCTCCAGGCCCCGTTCATGACGCTCTCCTTCATGGCTCTGCTCGTCATCCCCAGCCTCAAACTGAGTGATAAAGGCCTGTTTGATGGGGAGGCGTTTCGGTTTGTGGAGAATGTGGTGCTGGGTGATTAAGACATGAAGTAAAAGGCAAAAAGGCTGTCATTCTTCGCTTCACTCAGAATGACAGCCTTTATTACTGTTTAGCTAAGCGCTAAACCTAAAACCGCTTTTCCAGCAGTTTGATCATCTTTTCCTCCGTCAGGGGCTTGGCCAGGTACTCCACGCCTTCGTACTGGGCAACGCGGGCGGTGTCGGCGGCATGCATGGAGGTGGTGAGCACGGCCATGACGGTTTTCTCGCGCACTTCCGGGGGCAGGGCGCTGAAGAGTTTCAGGAACTCGAAGCCATCCATGCCGGGCATTTTCAGGTCCACGAACACCAGATCGGGGGCATCAGTGGGAGCTGCCTCGCCCTTCTCATCGCCCCAGATTTGCTGGTAGGCCTGCTCGGCCTTGTGGAAGGTGTGCACCTGCTCGGCCACTTCGAGGCGGCTGAGCAGGCGGTTGTTGAGGAAGCTGGTGGTTTCGTTATCGTCCACCAAAACGATGTTGCGGAGCCTGGAAGCCATACCGAAAGCGAAAGAGTAGTCAGAGGAACAACACAACCAGCCTACAACCAGCCTTGTTCGCGCATCCAGTCGTCGTTGTAAATTTTGCCGAGGTAGCGCGTGCCGTGGTCGGGCAGAATGATGACCATCGTATCCTCTTCCTTGAGGTGCTCGCGGGCGTACTCCAGGGCACCATGCACAGCCGAACCGCACGACCAGCCCACAAACAGGCCTTCTTCTTTTGCCAGCTGGCGCGTCATCAGGGCCGCATCCTTATCGGTTACCTTGATGAAGAGGTCGATAAGGTCGAAGTCCACGTTTTTTGGCAGAATATCTTCGCCGATGCCTTCGGTTTTGTACGAGTAAATCTCGTCCTCATCGAAGATGCCCGTCTCCTTGTACTTCTTGAATACCGAGCCATAGGTGTCGAGGCCGATGGAAACGATGGCCGAATTCTGCTCCTTCAGGTACTTGCCGGTGCCGCAGATGGTGCCGCCCGTGCCCACGCCGGCCGCCAGGTGCGTGATTTTACCGTCGGTTTGCTCCCAGATTTCGGGGCCGGTGGTTTCGTAGTGCGCCTGGGCGTTGGAGGGGTTATCGTACTGGTTGGGGTAGTACGAGTTCGGGATTTCAGCGTTCAGCTTGCGGGCGATGGAGTAGTAGCTGCGCGGGTCGTCGGCCGACACGTTGGTGGGGCACACGATAACCTCAGCGCCCACCGCCTTCAGGATATCCTGCTTTTCCTTGCTCTGCTTGTCGCTCATCGTGAAGATGCACTTGTAGCCGCGGGCAATAGCCGTGAGGGCCAGGCCCATGCCGGTATTGCCGCTCGTGCCCTCAATGATGGTGCCGCCGGGCTTCAGCAGGCCCGCCTTTTCGGCGTCGTCAATCATTTTTACCGCCATGCGGTCCTTCACCGAGTTGCCCGGATTGAAGTACTCTACTTTCACGAGCACCGTGCCTTTGATGCCGTCATTTACGCGGTTGAGCTTCACCATCGGCGTGTTACCGATGGCTTCAACGATATTGTTGAGATACATAAGTGAGTGAGTGATTTGCTGGCCCAAAGGTAACTCTTTGGTGTGAGCTATTAGCTGATAGCCGTTAGCTAATAGACTTGTTCCCAAATAGTATTTTTGGGCATGCTTGACGTGAATACGATAGTTGACGACCGCCAGATGCGGGCGTTGACGGGGCTGGACATGGCCACTTTTTGCGCTTGGCCGAGCCCTTTACCAGCGGTTGCCAGCAAGAAGCAGATGCGCGTTTTACCCTGCAGCGCCCGCGCCAGCGCAAGGCGGGTGGCGGGCGTAAAGGCGTGTTAGCCAGTTCGCAGCAGAAGCTTTTATTCATCCTGTACTACCTGAAAACGTATCCCACCTTCGATGTGCTGGCCGCCACGTTTGGCTTGCCCCGCTCCAAAGCCTGTGAACATGCGCACCACCTGGCCAAGGCCCTGGAACGGACCCTGCGCACCCTAAACGTGCTGCCGGCCCGTGCCATTGACTCGCTGGCGCAGATGCAAGCCGTCTTTGCCGACGTGCCCATGCTGCTGCTCGATGCCACTGAACGGCCCCATCACCGACCGCAGGCCACGGTTGACCAGAAGGCCGACTATTCGGGCAAAAAAAAGACTGACGCGTAAAAACACGCTCATCGCCGACCCCAGTCGCTATATTCACTACCTGGGACCCACCACGAGCGGGTCCAGCCATGACTATCACCTGCTGAAAAATGAATTCGATGTAAATCTGGGGCTGCTCGACCTCTTTGAGCTGCTGGCTGATTTGGGCTATCTGGGGCTGGTGACGGATTACGACCTGCCGGCCGCGAGTTTGCCGCACCGCAAGCCCCGACGCAGCAAAAAATACCCTGCCGCGGCGCTGACCGACGCGCAACGCGCCGCCAACTTCGCCCACGCGCGCCGCCGCGTCAAGGTTGAACACGCTATCAGTGGGGCCAAACGCTTGGGCTGCGTCGCCCAAACGTACCGCAACAAATCCACCTCGTTTAACGACCGGATAATGGGTATTGCCTGCGGTATTTGGAACTGGCATCTGACGCAGAAATCAACAAACCCTATTTAGGAACAAGTCTAATAGCTGACGGTGTTTTTGCCCGGTGAGCTAACAGCTAATAGCTCTCAGCTAACAGCCAATGATAGGCAGCTAACCAGAAAAGCCTACTTTTGCGCTGCCGCCCGCCTGGCGGCTGCTGTTCCCACTTCCACGAAGCAATTTCCGCTAATCCCCCTTTTATGAGTGTTCTGGTAAACAAGGATTCCAAAGTGCTAGTGCAGGGCTTTACGGGCTCCGAAGGCTCGTTTCATGCCCAGCAGATGATTGAGTACGGCACCAACGTGGTGGGCGGCGTAACGCCCGGCAAAGGCGGCACCCAGCACCTGGAGCGCCCTGTGTTCAACACCATGGCCGAGGCCGTAGCCGAAACCGGCGCCAACACCAGCATCATTTTCGTTCCCCCGGCTTTCGCCGCCGACGCCATTATGGAGGCCGCCGACGCTGGTATCAAGGTTATCATTACCATCACCGAAGGCATCCCGACCAAGGATATGATTGCGGTGAAGGAGTACCTGAAAGGCCGCGAAGGCGTGCGCATGATCGGGCCCAACTGCCCGGGCGTAATGACGGCCGGCGAGTGCAAAGTGGGCATCATGCCCGGTTTCATCTTCACCAAAGGCAAAATCGGTATCGTTTCGAAGTCGGGTACCCTGACCTACGAGGCGGTTGACCAGCTCACCAAGGCCGGCCTGGGCCAGACCACGGCCATCGGCATCGGCGGCGACCCGATTATCGGCACCACCACCAAGGAGGCCGTAGAGATGCTCATGAACGACCCCGAAACCGAGGGCATCGTGATGATTGGCGAAATCGGCGGCGGCATGGAAGCTGAAGCTGCTCGCTGGATCAAGGAAACCGGCAACAAGAAGCCCGTAGTAGGCTTTATTGCCGGCCAAACTGCCCCTCCCGGCCGCCGCATGGGCCACGCCGGTGCCATCGTTGGCGGCGCCGACGACACGGCTGCTGCCAAAATGGCCATCATGCGCGAGTGCGGCATTCACGTAGTGGACTCGCCCGCCGAAATCGGCGACACGATGCTGCGCGTGCTGGGCGGCAAGTAATCCGCACTTCATTCAGTAATACAAAAGGGCTGTTCTCTGCGGAGAACAGCCCTTTTGTATTACTGAATGCGTCATGTTTCCTACGCACTATCCTGGCCTGCTCATGCAATTGGGCCAAGGGATATAAGCGGGATACTAGAAGCTAACCGCTTACTTCTCGCCCGTCTGCCCGCCCAGGTTCACCACAATGCCGATTTGAAATACCGAGTTGGCGGCCTTGAGGTACTTGCGGTGCTTGAGGCCGAAGTTGTAGCCGCTGATGAATTGGCCGTCGAGCGGGCCGATGAGCTTGACGCGGGCGTAGGTGATGGGCTCGAACAGGATATTGTCTTCGTTGAAGGCCGGCTGACCGTCGAGGCGAAAATCGGTGAGTGTGACGTAGCTGGCGCGCATGGCCGTGCCGTAGGTCAGGGGCCAGTCGCGGCCCAGCAGGTGGTAGCTTTTCTTCTCCTTCGAGCTGTAGTTCACCTGCACAAAGTACTTGTTCAGGCCCGCTTCGAGCGTGCGCGTAACGCCCTCGGTGGGGTTGCGCTCGACGCGCTTGGTGCGGCCGCCGCCGTAGCCGCCATATATTTCCAGCACCCGCTTATCGGGCAGGCGGGTGAAGTAGCCCACGCCCAGCTCGGCAAAGTCGTGGTCAACGGCTTCCTTCTTTTTGTTGGTGTGCAGAAACGAGGCCGAGCCCATCACCCCCAGATGGTTGGTGAGGGCGTAGGCGCCCTGCACGGCCGTGTTCTGGCTCAGGTTGGTATGTACGCCGGCGCTCCATTCGCCCTTTTGGGTGAGCAGCGGCACCTGGGGCGGCGGCGGGAAGTAGAGCGACGCGCAGCCCGACAGCAACAGGACCAGCAGTGGCAGGATGAAAACCGCGCGAAAAGGCAAAAACATGGGCGGGCAGAAGTAAGCCAATGCGGGAAGATAGAAAAGGAGCGCCAAAGTTGGGGTAGTATGGCCGCGCCGGCCCCCTGGCTGCGGGCCTAACGCAGAAAGCCCGGCTTCGTTGTCCGGCCGGAAGTGCGGCGGCTGCGTACAGAGGGCGGGGATCGGCTCCAAACTGGCCTTTACCCTCTGCCAAACTCTGTTTTCATGCCTGCTACTTCTTACGACGCTCTTATTATCGGCTCCGGCCAGGCCGGCAACCCGCTGGCTTATGCGCTGGCCGAAGCCGGACGCCGCGTTGCCATCATCGAAAGCGCCCACCTGGGCGGCTCCTGCGTTAACTACGGCTGTGCGCCCACCAAAATAATGCTGGCTTCGGCCCAGCGCGCCCACTTGGTGCGCACGGCCGGCGAGCTAGGCATCCGGCCCCCCGAACCCGTGGTGGATTTTGCCGCCGTAGTGGCCCGCAAGGATCGGCTGACGCAGGACGCGCGCGACGGCATCGAGCGGAAGCTCACCACGGCCCACCCCAACATCCGGCTCGTGCGCGGCTGGGCCCGCTTTACGGCCCCCAACACGCTGCACATCGACCTTAATGATAAAGCCGGTCAGGAGCAACTAACGGCCCCGCTCATCTTCCTCAATACCGGCACCCGCGCGGCCGTACCGCTCATTGCGGGCATCGAAGCCGCCGGCTACCTCACCAACGACACGCTGCTGCTGGACCTCAAGGAACTGCCCGAACATCTGGTTATTCTCGGCGGCAGCTATATTGGCGTCGAGTTCGGACAGATGTTCCGTCGGCTGGGCTCGCGGGTGACCATCATCGAAACCTCGGCCACGCTCATGGACCGCGAAGACACCGACGTGAGCCGGCCGCTACAGGAGATACTGGAGGCGGAAGGCATTGAGCTGGTGCTCGAAGCCGAGGCCCGGCATGTGTCGCGCAACGCCGAGGGCGTACTCACGCTCACGGCCGACACGCCGGGCGGCGAGCGGCGCATCCGCGGCTCGCACCTGCTGGTCGCCACCGGTCGCGTGCCCAACACCCTGGATATGGGGCTGGAGCTGGCCGGCATCCAGACCGATGAGGACGGCTACATTCAGGTGGATAACGACCTGCGCACGGCGGCCAAAGGCGTGTATGCCCTCGGCGACGTGAAGGGCGGCCCCCAGTTCACCCACATCACCTACGACGACTACCGCATCGTGCGCGACCAATTACTGCACAACAAGCCTCGCGACTACCACCAGCGGCCGGTGCCCTACGTGGTGTTTACGGAGCCGCAACTGGGCCGCATCGGGCTCTCCAAAAGTGAGGCCCGTAAGCAGAAAGTGCCTTTCCGGGTGAGTCGGCTGCCGGCTAGCACCATTGGCCGGGCCGTGGAAACGGGCCTGACCGAGGGCTTCGTGGAAGTACTGGTGGGCGACGACGACCGACTGCTAGGAGCGGCCGTGTTCTGCGAGCAGGGCGGCGAAATCATGACCATGTTCCAACTGGCCATGGCCGGCGACCTGCGCTACCAGCAACTCGAAAACCTCGTCATTGCCCACCCCACCTGGGCCGAAGTGCTCAACAACGCTTTCCAGCGACTCGAGCGGGGCTAGAATCCCGCTTATTATCTTCCATCCTGTTACTTCCGCGCCTTGGGCTTCGGTCCGGCACGGAGGTTATTGTTTCTTCCGAATCCGCCTATCATGACAACTATTGCCTGCAAAACCACCATCACGACCAAAGAAACGCTGAGCGAGATTCCCGGCACCTGGCAGCTCACCGACTACCGCTCCATCATGAGCGCGGCGGGCTTCACCGATGGCGACACCATCTCGGAGGCTGAAACCCGCGAGATGACCCTGATGGCCCTGGCCGACCTCGATCCATCTGAAGCCGCCACTGTGCTGCTCAGCTACCGCTTGGGCGACGACCTGAACGACGGCCAGATTGACCAGATTTCGCACGACATGCAAAACGACAAGATTTTCGAGGAGTACCCGGAAATCGGTCTGCACCGTCATCTGTTCGATGCCAACCAGCTTTTGCGCCAAGCTTATAACGGCAAGTTTCCCAACGGCGCGGCAGTATTAGTACAGGCCACCATGCAGTTCTCCGGCCCCGAGGCCCCCGAGCAGCTCACGGCCGGCCTCGTGCTGCGGGCCCTGGCTCCGGCCCTCTCCGACCGCTCACTCATCAAGCGCCTCTACGCCGCCGACCTGGAAGCCGACACGCCCTTCGAGGCCGCCGACAACATCCTCTGGGAGCTGACTGCCACGCCTGAAGGCACCCCCGGCACCTTCGCCGTCCGCCTTATTTCGTCGGAATACTGGCTGCAGGATCTGGCCGATTCGGGCGAGTTCGAGGGCGAAATCGTGCTGCCTGAAGTAGTAGAGGAGTAGCAGCGTCACCGGCACTCACCAGCCGCCCGCCTTAAGTAGATGTGGCAGGATGATAATGCTTACCGTCAGGCAGGGCACCTCTTCCGCCAGTTGGCTGGCTACAAACACTGGGCTTATGGCCGGGCGCTGGTTGAGGCTGGTAGAGCCGGTAGCTGCTACTTGTCCGCGTAGCCAGGGCACGGCTCCTTCGGGGCGGCCGAGTTGGCAGAACACCATGGGCTCGAAGCGGGGCAACCGCCGCAGGCCCACGGGCTGGCTGTTGAACGTCAGGGCGTCGTAGCGGACGTCGGTGAGGCGGCCGGCCACGCCCAGCGTGAAGCCGTTGTCGGTGTAGGAGGCGGCCAGCTCGGCAAACAGCCGGTGGTAGCGGGCTTCGTAGCGGCGGTATTCCCGGTCGGCGTAGCGGTTATCGGGCCCCAGGTCCCAGTAGGCGTAGCCGCTACGGGCCTGCCCAAAACCAGCCAGCCCGCTCACCAGCCAGCGCCTACCCAGTGGGTAGTAGCCGCCAGCCGCCAGCTCGTACTGCCGGCTCCGGACGAAAGTGCTGTCGCCCCGATTGGTGCGGATGCCCCCGGCGGCCCGCACCAGCACGTATTTGGCGGGCGAGTAGGTTACGCCGGCCTCCCAGCGCCGGTTCAGAAACGAGGTACCGTGGATTTCTACCTGGCCTTTATCCCGGATTTGCGGGGCTGCCGGCAGCATGGGCACGTACAGCGAACAGCCGGTCAGCAAGCCGCTTATCAAACCAGCCAACGCCTTTTTCAGCCATGATTTCAACTGCATAAAGTAGTAAGGTTGAGTTGAGTGTTTGGTAAGCATTGGCGGACCACAGGCGCCTGGGCATAGCTATGGGAGGCCTAGCGGCGGGCCACGGTTGCAAGAAGCACGAAAAAGCCCGCCGGAAGTGCCTCCGGCGGGCTTTTGCATGGAAAACGGTTTTTACAACTGGCCTACTTGGCGTAGGCCACGGCGCGCATTTCGCGGATAACCGTGATTTTGATCTGGCCGGGGTACTGCATCTCCTTCTCGATTTTCTGGGAGATTTCGTAGCTCAGCTCGCTGGCCCGCTCGTCGGTCACGTTCTCGGCGTCCACCATTACGCGCAGCTCGCGGCCGGCCTGAATGGCGAAGCACTGGTTCACACCTTTGAAGCCGTTGGCAGTTTCTTCGAGCTGCTTGAGGCGCTTGATGTAGCTCTCCATCATCTCGCGGCGGGCACCCGGGCGCGAGCCCGAAATAGCGTCGCAGGCCTGCACGAGCGGCGAAATCATGGCCGTCATCTCCATCTCGTCGTGGTGGGCACCGATGGCATTGACCACGTCGGGGTGCTCCTTGTACTTCTTGGCCATCTCCATGCCCAGAATGGCGTGGGGTAGCTCAGGCTCGTCGGTGCTTACTTTGCCGATGTCGTGCAGCAGGCCGGCGCGCTTGGCGTGCTTCACGTTGAGGCCCATTTCGGCGGCCATCGTGGCGCAGAGGTTGGCTACTTCGCGCGAGTGCTGAAGCAGGTTCTGGCCGTAGCTGGAGCGGAAACGCATCCGGCCTACCATTTTAATCAGCTCGGGATGCAGGCCGTGGATGCCAAGGTCGATAATGGTCTTCTCGCCGATTTCTACGATTTCCTCGTCGATGTTCTTGCGGGTTTTCGCCACAATCTCCTCGATGCGGGCCGGGTGAATCCGGCCGTCCTTCACCAGCAGGTGCAGGCTCAGGCGGGCCACCTCGCGGCGCACCGGGTCGAAGCCCGAGATGATGATGGCCTCGGGCGTGTCATCCACAATGATTTCAACGCCCGTAGCAGCCTCCAGGGCCCGGATGTTGCGACCCTCGCGGCCGATAATCTTGCCCTTCACATCATCACTTTCAATATTGAAAATGCTGACGCAGTTCTCGATGGCGTGCTCGGCGGCGGTGCGTTGAATGGTTTCGAGCACGATTTTCTTGGCGTCCTTGGTTGCCGTGAGCTTCGACTGGGCCACTACGTCCTTGATATAGGAGCTGGCCTGAATCTGGGCTTCGTTCTTGAGGCCTTCCACCAGCTGCTCGCGGGCTTCGGCAGCCGTGAGGCCCGAAATAGCTTCGAGCTGGCTGGTAATGGCGCTGATTTTCTCGGTGAGCTGCTGGCGAATGTCGCGCAGCTCGGTTTCTACTTCCTGCTCGCGGGCTTCGAGCTTGGCCAACTGGGCATCCAGGGTGGCTTTGCGCTTCTCGTCCTGGGCTTCGAGCTTTTCGCGCTGTTGCTGGGCGTTGGTTTCGAGGCGCTCCTTGGCCGTATCAAGCTCCTTCTCCTTGCGCTGCACCTGGTCGAGCTGCTTCTGAGTGGTTTGGGTCAGCTGCTTAATACTCTGCTCCTGCTCTACTACGCTGGCGCGGCGGTCGGTCAGCTCCTGGTCGAGCGACTGCTTCTGACGGCGGCTTTCCTGCTCAAATTCCTGCTTGAGGTTGCGGAATTTATCCTTTGACTGCTGAATCCGCTCGTCGCGAATGCGGGTGGCTTCGGCCTCGGCATCGGCCAGCAACTGCTTGGCCTTGGTGCGGGCATCACCCTCGTGGTCCTGCCGGGCCTTGCCGGCCTGCAGGCGTCCCAGCACCAAGCCAACCACAAGGGAAAGCACGGCTGCCAGAACGATATAAAGAGTTTGAGACATGATTTTAAGGGGATTGAAATTGGAAGTTGAATGCTGGCTTTCAGCTTTCAGTTCTTGGCTTTTGGTCTGGCAGGAGTCAAAGCTGACTACTACCCACCATAAACCAAAAACTAGCAGCTAAGAACCATTACTCCACAGCCCCCGGTAAAAACGCCAAAGGCCCGTGCGATGGCTGGGCCGTTTGCCCCGCCCCGCACCGGGCTGTTACTTCGCGCCGAACCGGCCCCGCGCCCACGTAGGGCGGCCGGTTCAGACCAATACCGTCCCCGACAGCAGCTCGTCCAAACGCGCCAGGCGCTCGGTCAGGGCCGCATCGGTCCCATCCTTTTCCGTCGTGACCTTCAGGCGGTCGGCCATGGTTGATAAGGCAATCATGGCCAGCAGGTCCTGTTTGTCCTGAATGCCGTACTGTTCCCGGAATTCCTTCAACCGCTCGCCTAGCAGCCGGCCCGCAAGGCGCAGGCGCTCCTCATCCTGGGGGCTTACCTTCATGGGGTAGTCCCGGTCAGCAATTCGGATTTTAATGGAAAGATCGGACATCAGCAGGTTGCTGGCAGTGGTAGGTTACGTTTGGGTTGGTTCGGTATGGTTTACTCCCTCAAATAGGCAAGACACTTATCTATTTCGCGGATGTATTCGTTCAGGCGAAGTTTCAGCTCGTTGACATTGGCCGGTTCCCCGGTAGCTATGGTATTGACAAGTTTAGTGATATTCTCCTGATTCTGGAAATCCTTGATGGCCCGTTCCCGGTCGCGCACGTCGGCCTGGAGTTGTTGCACCGTCGTTTGGGCATCGGCCAGCTCCTCGCGCAACTGCTGATAGGCAGCCACTAAAGTGGTTACCTGCCGCTCCAGGCGGTCGAGTTGGGCAAGCTGCTGGGTTGAAGCCATTTTTTAGTTTTTGGTAGACGAGTCTTGGTTCTTCAGTTAATCAGCTAGAAAAACCTGTGTTATGCTGAGCGAAGCGCAGTGGAGTCGAAGCACAACACAGGTTCTATTGGTCAAATAACCAAAAACCATCCACCAAAAACCAATCTACCGCCGAATAACGGCGCCGGCCTGCTGCTCGAACTGCTGAATGAGGCGGTTCATCACTTGGTCGATGGCCTGGTCGGTGAGCGTCTGGGTGGAATCCTGGAGCAGGAAGCTGACGGAGTACGACTTCTTGCCTTCGCCCAAGTTGTCGCCCTCATACACATCGAACACGTTGACGTGGCGCAGCAGCTTCTTTTCGGCGCGGCGGGCAATCTGCCGGAGCTGGTCGAAGGTTACGGTGCGGTCAACTACCAGGCTTAGGTCGCGGCGCACTTCCGGGAACTTGGGCAGCTCCTGGGCCACAAGGCGGCTCTTGTATTTGCGCATCAGGCCGTCCCAGTCCAGCTCGGCGTACCATACCGGCTGGCTCACATCGAGGCGCTTGAGCACGGCCGGCGCCACGGCGCCGAGCCGGGCGACGGGCTGGTTCTGGGCCAGCAGCGTGAGGCCACCCGCCAGATAAGGGTGCTCGACGGGCCGCGAGGCGGGCTCGGGGAAGCCCAGCGCGGCCAGCACCTGCTGCACGGCTCCGGCCAGCTGATGGAACGAGCTTTTGGCCGACTTCTGCTGCCAGGTTTCGGCGCCGGTGTTACCGGTGAGGTAGATAACGAGCTGGTTTTGCTCCTCGTGGCCGCCGTTAGGCAGCTGGCGGTAGGTTTTGCCGAACTCGTAAAGCTTCAGCTCGCGCTGGCGGCGATTTACGTTGTGGCGCACCACTTCCAGGCCGCTGGGCAGCAGGCTGGGCCGCATTACGTTTAGTTCGGCGCTGTTGAAGTTGAGCAGGCGCACCAGCTCCGGGTCGGGCGCGTCGTCGGTTTCGAAGTAGCGCGAGTTGGTGATGGAGTTGGTGATGATTTCCGAAAACCCCTGCCCGCTCAGCAGCCGGGCCACATTCTGGCGGATGACTTCGGGGTCGGGGTTCGGGAACCGGGCCAGAAACGAGGCTGAGTTATGGGGCCGCAGCGTCACGTGGTTGTAGCCATAGATGCGCAGAATCTCCTCAATCACATCGGCCTCGCGCGTCACGTCCACCTTGTGCGGCGGCACCGACAAAATCCACTCCTCGTGGCCGGCTTCGTCGGTCAGTTCTTCCGTGATGAGGATATCGAGGTCGGTGAGAATCTGGCGGATGCGAGCGGGGGCAATGAACTGGCCGACGAGCTTTTCGACCCGGGGCAGGCGCAGGCGCACCAGCGTGGAGGTGATGGGCTCGGGGTACTCATCGACAACGGGCGCTGCCACGGTGGCGCCGGCTACTTCCTGCAGCAGCAGCGCGGCCCGCTTCAGGGCCAGCAGCACCATGTTGGGGTCGGTGCCCCGCTCGAAGCGGAAAGAAGCGTCAGTTTTGAACTGGTGGGTCTGGGCAGTTTTGCGCACCACGGCCGGCGCGAAGTAAGCGCTTTCCAGGAACACGCGGGTCGTCGATTCACTCACGCCCGACGTCTGCCCGCCGAACACACCGGCCAGGGCCAGCGGCTGGCCGTTGGCATCGGCAATAACCAGGTCGTCGGCCTTCAGCGTGCGCGCTACGCCATCGAGCGTCATGAACTTCTCACCCGCTTCGGCCCGCTTCACGCGGATGTGGTTGCCGGCCAGCTGGTCGGCATCAAAGGCATGCAGGGGCTGGCCCAGCTCGTGGAGCACGAAGTTGGTGACGTCGACCACGTTGTTGATCGGGGCCAGGCCAATGCTGCGCAGGCGACGCTGCAACCACTCCGGCGACGGCGCTACGCGCACATTCTCCAGCAGCAGGCCGGCGTAGCGCGGGGCCGCCGCCGCGTCTTCCAGCGTAACTTTTACGTTTTCGGCCGCCTCGGCGGGTGCATGGAAGCCGCTTACATCGGGCAGCTGGCAGGGCTGGCGCAGCAGCGCGCGCAGCTCGCGGGCCACGCCGTAGTGCGAGGCCGCGTCGGCCCGGTTCGGCGTCAGGCCAATTTCAAACACCGAATCGGAGCCCAAGCCGAAGTAGTCGGCGGCTGGCGTGCCGTTGGGCAGGTCGGTATCGAGCACCATAATGCCGTCGTGCGACTGGCCCAGGCCGATTTCGTCCTCGGCGCAAATCATGCCTTCGGAGGCCGCACCCCGGATTTTTGACTTCTTGATTTTGAACGGTTCGCCACTGCTGGGGTACAGCATGGCGCCTTCGAGGGCTACTACCACCCGCTGGCCGGCGGCTACGTTGGGGGCGCCGCACACAATCTGGCGCGGGGTGGTGTCGCCCACGTCCACGGTGGTCAGGCTGAGCTTGTCGGCGTCGGGGTGTTTTTCGCGGGTGAGCACAGTGCCTAACACCAAGCCGCGCAGGCCGCCGGGCACGCTTTCCAGTTCCTCAATGCCCTCTACTTCCAGGCCCGAGCCAGTAAGCAGCGCCCCGATTTCGGCGGCGGGTTTATCAGTCGGAATAAGTGTGCGGAGCCAGTCGTAGGATATCTTCATTTCAGTTGCCAGTGGTCAGTTGCCAGTTGCCAGGGTGCGGTGGTGCGTTGCCAGGTTGATCAAAGAACAAACTGGTAACTGGCGACTGACCACTGGCAACTGAATTCGGGCAAAGGTACAGATTCGGGCGGGCGGTATAAAGCAGCGCGCTGGCCGGCACCTGCAGCCGCCTCCCGGACGCTACTAAACCTCGCCGGATCCGGCCGTTTCAAATGTGGGAATTATGTTGAATAAACGACATCATTCCCGTAACTTTCCGGACTCCTTTTTACTATCTATCAATCATTTTTGCGCATTTGATGAAAACTTTACTTACGGTACCGGCGCTGCTGGTGAGCCTGGCCGGTTTCAGCCAGACGCACAAGTTCATCCTCGACTCCGCCCCCGCTCCGGCTACCATCTGCTACTCGCGCCCCGAGAGCATGCACACGCAGCTGCCTATGCCCGCCGCTTACCTGGAGCAGCAGCGCTCCGGCCGCCGCGTAACCGGAGCCAAAATCGAGGTAACTTACACCGGCTTCTCGCCTGAAGCGCAGGCCGCCTTTCAGCACGCCGTCGATATCTGGCAGTCGTTGCTGATTTCACCGGTTACCATCCGGGTGCAGGCCAACTGGACGACGCTGGGCACCAACGTACTGGGTTCGGCCGGCCCCACGGCCTACTACCGCGACCTGAGTGGGGCTACCCGCGCCGGCGTGCTGTATCCGGTGGCCCTGGCCGAAAAAATCAGCGGGCAGAACCTGAACCTCCCCACCGACCCCGACATTACAACCCGATTCAACAGCAGCTTCAACTGGTACTACGGGCTCGATATGAAGACGCCGGCCGGCAAGCACGATCTGGTATCGGTGGTGCTGCACGAGCTGGGCCACGGGCTGGGCTTTATTGCCGGCACAAGCTACACGGCCCCCAACGGTTTTTATGGCAACCCACCGTCGGTTTTCAGTACTTACATTGAAAATCTGGCCGGCGAGCAGCTCACCAACAACCCCGCTTTCCCTAATGGCTCGGCCGCACTCGGCGCGCAGCTAATCAGTGGCCAGCTTTACTTCAACAGCCCGCTGGCCCGCTCTGTCAACAACGACAACCGTCCCCGGCTGTTCGCGCCGCCTACCTACTCGGCCGGCTCCAGCATTTCGCACCTCGATGAGGCCACGTACCGCGCCGGCGACATCAACTCGCTGATGACGCCCCAGATTGGCGCGGCCGAAGCCATGCACAACCCCGGCCCGATCACGCTGAAAATGTTCGACGAGATGGGCTGGTTCAACACGGCCATCCGCACCACGCCCCTCAAAGACTCGGAAGTGGCCCGCGACTTTACGGTTACGGCTACCATTATCAGCGACGGCACCGTTACGCCCGGCTCGGTGCAGCTCAACTATTCCATCGATAACGCCGCGCCCGTGGCCGTTACGATGACTAACACCGGCGGCAACGTTTACCAGGGCGTTATTCCGAACCCGGGCCTCAACCGCACCGTCAGCTACTTCATTACGGCTTCTGATAACGAAACCAAGCGCACCTACACCGCCCCGGCCGCTTACCAGCCCAACGTGGCAACGGTTGACCGCTACTCGTTTAAGGTAGGCCCCGATGTGGTGGCGCCGCTCGTGCAGCACCGGGCCGCAACCTACGTGTTTGCTGATAAGCTACCGCTGAGCCTGCAGGTGCAGGCCACTGACAACCTGGGCGTGAGCAGCGTACAGGCCGAACTGTTTGTGAATGGCGTGGCCAAGCCCACCATCACGCTCAGCCGCCAGGGCACTTCCAACAACTTTGTGGGCAGCCTGACGGCCGCCGGAATAGTGGCCGGCGACGTGCTTACCTACCGCATTGTAGTTCGCGACGTGGCTGCCGCCCCCAACCAGACCCTGAACCCCGCCAGTGGCTTCTACACCGTGAACGTGGTGAGCTTTAAGCCTGCACAGGCTACTTACACCAACAATCTTAACAGCACTACGCCCCTCGATTTCGTGGGCGAAGGCTTCACGATTGCGCAACCCGCCGAATTCGCCAACCCGGCTATCCATTCCGACCATCCCTACACCAACGACTCAACCCGCATCTACCAGTTGCTGGTGCCTATCAAGGTAACGTCGAAGAACACGAGCATGACGTTTGACGAAGTAGTGCTGGTGGAGCCCGGCGAGCCTAACGCCCCCTTCGGCACCGTAGATTTTTACGACTTTGTGGTGGTAGAAGGCAGCACCGACCAAGGAGCCACTTGGAAGCCTGTGGCCGACGGCTACGACTCGCGCCTGCAGGCCGACTGGCTGGCAGCTTGGAACTCCAAGGTTACGGCAGCCGGCAACTCCACCGCCGTGGGTTCGGCGTCTCTGTTTAAGCCGCACACCTTCAGCCTGGGCAGCAAGTACAACGTGGGCGACGAAGTGCGCCTGCGCTTCCGCCTCACCTCCGACCCCGGCGCATTCGGCTGGGGCTGGGCCATTGACAATGTGGTGGTCAGCAACGTGGTGACCAGCGTGGCTTCGGAGCTGAAAGCCAGTGGCAGCCTCGTGGTGTCGCCGAACCCCAGCGCGGGCCAGTTCCGGGTGCAGGCCAGCTTCAGCCGGCCCACCAGCGGCCTCGAAGTGGTGGTGCGCAATATGCTGGGCCAGGAGGTGTACCGCCAGGCCGTGCCTGCTACGGCCAGCCTCAACCTGCCCATCGACCTGGGCCAGTTGGCCAGCGGCCTTTACCAGCTGAGCCTGGGCAACGGTGCCGATGCCGCCTCGCGCAAAATCCTGATTCAGCGGTAGGCATTTAGCCATTAGCTGAGAGCTGTTCGCTTTTTGTTTTCATCGAACTGAAGCTGGGCGAAAAGAAAAGGGCGGCCCCTCCAACTTGGAGGGGCGCCCTTTTTGTAATAAAACTCGCCAACCATAAGCAGGTATGTAGCCAGAAGCAATCAGACTAAAGCAATCAGACTAAAAGCTGGCGGCTAACAGCTTCAGCAGCTACTGACACTACTTGAACGCCATTTCACCGGCCTCGATTTGCAGCTTCAGGCGGTTATCGGGCGGGGGCACGGGGCAGGCGTAGGCGGCCGAGTAGGCGCAGTAGGGATTGTAGGCCAGGTTGAAGTCGAGTAGTACTTCGGTATCGGCGGCGGCGGGCAGGGGCGCATCGAGGTAGCGGCCGCCGCCGTAGGAACCGAAGCCGTTGGTGCGGTCGGTGAAGGGCACAAATAGGGTTGTATCCTTGCCATCGGCCTTCAGGAAGAGCGTGAGCTGGTACTCTTGCTTATCAAAGATGAACTTGGCCCGGCCCCAGCGCAGGTACTTATCGGCCTTGCCGTCGGTGAGGGGCATTTCTACGGTGTCGCGCTGCGGGAAGTGCTCCAGTTGCGCCTCCAGGCGGAAGTCGCGGTTGGGCGCATAAAACCGGAGGCTGTCGAAGCTTTGGCGCAGCTCGGTGCTGAGGGGCGAGGAGTTGGGCCGGCGGAAGGCGTTGTTCTTGGCTTCGCGCTGCTGCAGCAGCCGGGCAGTGTACTGGTCCTGCCCCAGCACGAGGTCTTGCACGAAGTAGCCGAACACGAGCAGCAGGCCCAGGCCAATGAGAAGTTTAGGATTGAAGCGCACTGGAAGGAGGTAAAAAGTAAACGAGGCAGTAAAAGTCGGAAGAACAAGTGGCAAACCGTGCCGGAGGCTGCAGAAGCACGCTGCTGCGCAATATGCCACCTCTTCCGCCAGCCTGTTTGCTTAGCCTGCTTTCACCTTTTCGCCTTGCGTTTCTACTTCAAGCTCTACAGCATCGCTTCATCCGCGAAGCTGTGGTAGCCCTGGTCGGTGAAAATGAGGTGGTCGAGCACGGGTAGGTCGAGCAGCTGGCCGGCTTCCTTGAGTTTGCGGGTGAGGGCAATATCGGCGGCCGAGGGGTTGCGGTTGCCGCTGGGGTGGTTGTGCACCAGCACAATGCTGCTGGCCAACTGCTCCAGCGCCTCCTTGAAAATGAGCTTGGGGTCGGCCACGGTGCCGGCCACCCCGCCCCGGCTGATGCTCACGGTGCGCATGACCACGTTGGCCCGGTTCAGCAGAATCACCCAGAATTCCTCGTGGGGCAAATCCTGCAGGTGGGGCTGCATCACATGGTAGATGTCGCGCGAGCAGGTAATGGTGTTGCGGGCCGGCGCGTCGGCTTCCTTGCGGCGGCGACCCAGCTCCAGGGCCGCCACAATGGTAATGGCGCGAGCTTCGCCGATGCCTTTCTGCTTCATCAGCTCCTTCACCGAGAAGCGGGCCAGCGTGTTGAGGTCGTTCTGGGCAGCTTTCAACACGAGCTTGGCCACATCAACGGCCGACAATTTGGCGGTGCCTGAGCCGAGCAGAATGGCCAGCAGCTCGGCATCCGACAGCACGGCCCGGCCTTTCTGCAGCAGCTTTTCGCGGGGCCGGTCTTCTTCGGCCCAGCTCTTGATGCCACTGACGACCGGGGCGTAGGGCACTGGCGCGCCATTGGGGGCCGTCGGGCCGGGTTGCGCCGGGTTTTCCGACAGCTTGTCAAACTCTTGCATGGGGCATCGTTGTTGTAGGCCCGGAATTTACTCTAAAATCCGGAGGCCCAGCATACTGTTGTCAACCTCAGTGTCTTACTTTGTGGTCCCATTTACGGGGCCCGCTTTTACTTATGTCCCGCAAACTGTTTTTGCCTTTCTTTCTGGCCCTTATAGCCGCTGCCGAGTGGTATGCCTTCCAGGCCGTGCGCACACTCGTTCAATCTTCCACGCCCGGCGTGCGCCGCACTACGGTGGTGCTCTACTGGCTTGTTACGGCCCTGGTGTGGGGCCTGGGCATCTGGGCCGTGAGCAACCGCCGCGAGCATGCCTCTTATAAAGCGTACCTCGGCGGCGTGCTGCTGGCTGTTATTGCGGCCAAAATGGTCGTTATCGTGCCGTTGCTGCTCGAAGATATGGTGCGCCTGGGCCGCTGGGCCGTGCAGTTGGTGGGCCAGCCCGCCGGAGCCGGCTCCGGGCAGTCTATTTCGCGTAGCGAGTTTCTGAGCAAGGCGGCGCTGCTTGCCGGGGCCATACCTTTTGTGGCGCTGCTCTGGGGCATGTTCAAGGGCCGCACCGATTACACGGTTAAGCGCGTGGTGCTGCGTTTCCCCAACCTGCCGGCCTCGTTCGATGGGTTTAAAATGCTCCAGATTTCCGACCTCCACGCTGGCTCGTTTCAGAGCCTTGCCCCCCTGCGCCGGGCCGTAGCCCTTATCAACGAGCAGGCCGCCGACCTGGTAGTAATGACCGGTGATTTGGTAAACAACTACGCCATCGAAGTTGAGGAGCATATCGACACGCTGGCTGGCATCCGGGCCAAGCTACCGGTGTACTCGGTGCTGGGCAACCACGATTACTCCGACTACGTGGACTGGACCAAGGAAGGCGGCCTGCCTGCCAAGCAGGCCAACCTCGCCCGTTTGAAAGCCAACCACGCCAAAATGGGCTGGAACCTGCTGCTCGATGAGGCTCGGACTATTGAGCGCGAAGGCGAGAAAATCAGCCTTATCGGGGTGCAGAACTGGGGTGCCCGCGGCTTTGCCCAGTACGGCGACCTGGCCAAAGCGCACGCCGCCGCCGACCCCGCGGCCCCGTTTAAAATTCTGCTCTCCCACGACCCCTCGCACTGGGATGCGCAGGTGCAGGAGTACCCCGACATTGATCTGATGCTGGCCGGCCACACCCACGGCATGCAGTTCGGCGTCAACCTGTCGTTTCTGAAATGGAGCCCCGTGCAGTACGCCTACAAGCAGTGGTCGGGCCTATACCAGCGGGGCCGCCAGCATCTGTACGTGAACACGGGCCTGGGCTTCATTGGCTACCCTGGCCGGGTAGGTTTCCTGCCCGAAATAACCGTGTTTGAGCTGCGCCGCGGGTAAGCACCGCCAAGTAGCACCCGGCCGGGAAGCTAGCGGGTGATCCGTGGGCAAGGATGCATCCTTGCCCACGGATCCACCCGCTTTTTCTTTCTCACGTTCTCCCGGTCTCCGACCGCTAAACTTAAAAACCTGTCTCACCGTATACGCGCCATTCCCATTTTTCTCTCCCCTTCCCTTTCCCCTCACCTTCAAGCCTTCGTCATGAAAAAGACTCTGCTATTGCTTTCGGCCGCAGCCGCATTCACCCTTGGCTCGTGTTCGGAAAACAAGCCCCTTGAAACTACCACGACGACCACCGACACGACCATGACCACCACTACGACGGCCGGTAGCATGGACTATTCACCGGAAGCCGTTAACAGCCGGGCCGACCGCATGGCCGCCGACATGGCGACCAGCATGCAACTCGACGAGCCTACCCGCACCCGCGTACGCGACATTTACGTTACCCGGGGCCAGCGCATGGCCGAGCTCAACCAGAAATACATGACCGACACGATGGGCATGGCCGCCGCCCGCCGCGACGTGTACGCCAACACCGACACGGAAATGAAAACCGTGTTTACCAACCCCACGCAGTACTCGAGCTACGAAAGAAGTCGTTCCAACTACTACGACGACCGGTATATGGACAACACCAGCATGAGCTCGTCAGACAATACGTCGACCGGCAGCTCATCAGCTGATATGAGCAGCTCCGATATGGAGAAAATGAAAATGAAAGGCGACGACGGCAGCAAGATGAAAATCAAAGCCGACGGCGACGTAAAAATCAAAGATGCCGAGGGCAATAAAGCCAAAATGGACGGCGACGACGGCACCATGAAGGTGAAGCCCGAAGAGGGCGACAAAACCGTTATCAAGTAATTTTTTCGGCGGCCAGCGCATTTTCGGCCAACGATTTGTTAGCGTATAGAAGCCCGCACCTGCAACGGTGCGGGCTTCTTTTGTCTCCTTCCGGCGTTATGCGCGACTGTCGGCCGACCCCTTGGGAGGCCGTTGGGGAGGATTTTCCCGCCGCGCTGCCGTAGTTTACCTGTTGATGCTGTTTACTGCTTTATCACCCTCTGGTCGTATTCGTTTCCTGCTGCTGTTGGCGCCGTTGCTGTTGCTGGCCGGGCTGGCGGCGGGGCAGGTGCGCGTAACGGGCCGCATTTCGGAGGAAGGCTCGCGCCGGCCCATTCCCGGGGCCTCTATCACGGTGCGGCGCACGCAGCTGGCCGTAGTAGCCGACGCCAGCGGCGACTTTGGCATTACGGCCCAGCGCACCGACACGCTTATTTTCCGGGCCGTGGGCTTCAAGCCCCGGCAGCTGCCGCTGGGCGGCACCGGCCTCTCGCAGCTTATCGTCCAGATTCGGCTGCGGCCCGACACGGTGCAGCTGGGTGAGGTGCGCATCACCGAAGGCCGGCCCGACCAGGAACTCATCGACCGCGCCCTGCGCAACATCAAGCGGCCCAGCACGGCCCCGACCAGCGCCGTGAAGCGCCCGCCCGCCCCCAAGCCCATGTTCCCCGTCGATTCGGCGGCGCCCAAGGCCCCTACGCCCACCCTGGCCAGCCCCGTGAGCTTGCTGTACGAGCAGTTTTCGCGGGCCGGCAAGGAGCGGGAGAAGATGCGGGAAATTGAGGCGCAGGAAGCCGCTAAAAAGGCGCTGCAGCAGCGCCGCCGCTACAACCGCAACTTCAAGGACAACCGCGGCTACGAGTAGCCGTGTGGAAGCTGGACGGTAGCGGGCCGGAGGGAAACCTTGTTTTTCGGAAGTAAAATCAGGGGGCTTGGCGGGAGGACCCGGCTTTTGGCCGCAAAGGGTTTTTTTGCCGTATGCCTGCTGATACGATATTTCACGCCTTTCTCCCATCCGCGCCTCTGCCATGCGAATCGGTTATCCCTGCGTCAACGAAACGCTCGACTGCACTTCTACCAGCACCTTCCGGCTGGCCTCATACACCGATGAGCGCCTGGAACTGACGGTGGCCAACAACCTGCGCTGCCTGCTCCGGATTCTGGAGTGGAACGTGGCCCACGGGCTGCTGTTTTTCCGCATTGGCTCGGGCGTGGTGCCCTTTGGCTCCCACCCCATCAACACCTTTCCCTGGCAGACGCGTTTTGCGGCCGAGTTCCGGGCCATTGGCGACTATGTGCGGGGCCACCACCTGCGTATCTCGTTTCACCCCGACCAGTTTGTGGTGCTCAACTCGCCCGATGCCGGCATTGTGGAGCGCAGCGTGCAGGAGCTCATCTACCAGGGCTCGATGCTGGATTTGATGGGCCTCGACTCCACCCACAAGCTCCAGATTCATGTGGGCGGCCTCTACAACGACCGGGAGTTGGCTATCGACCGCTTTATTGCCACGCATCAGCGCCTGCCCGAAGCCGTGCGTGCCCGCCTGGTTATCGAAAACGACGACCGTTTGTTCAGCCTGCAGGATTGCCTGCGGGTGCACGCGGCGGTGGGTATTCCGGTGCTGTTCGACAATTTCCACCACGAATGCCTCAACCACGGCGAGCCCATGGCCGAGGCCCTGCGCCTGGCCGCCGCCACCTGGCACCCCACCCGCGACGGCGTGATGATGATGGACTACAGCTCGCAGGCTCCCGGCGAACGAAAGGGCAAGCACACGCCCACGCTCGAAGACGACCTGTTCGCGGGTTTCCTGCGCGACCTGGGCGAGTTGGATGTGGATATCATGCTCGAAATCAAGGACAAGGAAGCCAGCGCCCACCGTGCCTGCGCTACCATGCGCGGGGCCGGCCTACTGCCCAGCGTACCGGCTCCGGTGGCAACCTGACCTTTAGGGCCACTTTCTACGTAAGACTGCCTGCTTACCAGGCTATCCGTTTTTCTTCTGTTTTTTTCTTTCCTATGATTTTTACCGACCTGCTCAACGCCACCACCCATTCCCTCAGCAACGGCCTGACCGGCATTCCGCTGAGCGCCGCCCAGGACAACACCGAAACCTGGCAGCAGCATCTGCTGCAAAGCGGCGAACCCCGCCTCCAGGATATCGGCCGCGAAATCGGCAACCTGCAGTCCTTGCTCAGCGAGGGTGATGTGGGCCTGAACGGGCCGGCCATTGGCCGCTCGCTAAGCATGCTCGCCACGCAGACCGCCGGAGTGGTGGCCCAGGCCCCCGACGATATCCGCGCCGGCCTCACCGAACTCTCCGACCTGCTGCTGCGGGCCGGCGGCCAGCTGGAGCAGAAGGCGTAACCCCACCGGCATCAGGCATAAAAAAACCGACCCGCATCGTGCGGGCCGGTTTTTTTATGCCTGATGCTATTTAGGAAGTCAAAAGAACGTCATGCTGAGCGAAGCCGAAGCATCTCTACTGCAACAGTATATGATTACTGCTGCAGTAGAGATGCTTCGGCTTCGCTCAGCATGACGTTCTCATTAGCGGCAACAAATTTCTACCCAGCTTCTATGCCTGGAAAGTGTGGGCGCTTACTCTTTAATCGGGCTGGTGCTACGCGGCATGTTGGCTTTGCGAGTCGAGCGTTTGGTCGTCGTGGTGCGGGTGCGCTGGGGCTCGGTGGTCGTCATGGTGGACGTGCGGCGCTGGGCCTCAATGGTCGTGCGGCTTTCCACGGCCGGAGTGCGGTCCATCGTCCCGACACTGGTTTGGGTAGGGTTGCTCATGGTGGGCGTACGCTGGTCGAGCGTGCCGGGGTTCGTTGTCGGGTTGGCCGGATTAGGCAGCGGCGCACTCGTCTGGTTAAGGGCGCCGCTATTGGTCGTACCAGTGGGCATGGTCTGGGCCGTGGCGGCCGTGGCCGTACCCACAAGCAGGGCAGCGGCCATCAGGAAATTCAGTTTCATAGCTCGAGATTTTAACGTGGACTATAAGCCGGCCTCGGATAGGGCGGCTGCCGCTTCATACGTTTGAGGTCAATTAAAGGACAAAAAAACCCGAATTTTCAACTCCTGTAAATCTCTATATAACAAGCCATTATATACCCCATCAGCCGGGTTTGGACAAACAAAAACCCCCGCCGGCCATGGCCAACGGGGGTTTTCACATCGTTCAGAAGTGGAGCTGCAGAGATTCGAACTCTGGTCCAGACAAGGAAAACGTCGAGCTTTCTACGTGTGTATCTATGCTTGGATTGTCGAAGGAAACCAGGCGCACATCAGGCCTTTGATTTCCCCTTATCTGTTTGAGTTTCGCCCGCGGGTCACAGCGCCCCACGAACTATCCTAACTCTTTCGACGCCCCGTACTCACCCGTGAGAAGGAAGACGGATGCGGGACGATGACATTACTTAGTACCTAGACTAAGCAGCCATGGCGTAGCTATACTCGCCAGTTGTGTTTTGGACGGCTTTTTTTACGGGAGATTCATCCAACTCCCGACACGCTTACTCGCGCAGTGCACAAGCTGTCAATTCCGGTCAGCCCCAGTTGTGAAAGAACGATGCCCGCCACGAGTGGCGGGGTGCGAATGTACGCACACTACCCGATAAACGTTGTGCAGGCCCACGAAAGTTCCGGTTCAGAAGGAACAGACGGGCCAGGAAGCGGGGCCCTGGGCCGGATGCTGCCACCCCGGCCGGTGCCGTTAAACGCCCGACGCGCAGGCTTCCAAAGCCGGGCTTTTCGGGGTAACTTTGTGGGAAGACCTATGGAGAATTTCGTTGTTTCGGCCCGCAAGTACCGCCCGGCCACGTTCAGGAGCGTGGTGGGGCAACAGCACGTTACCACCACGCTGCAGAACGCCATTGCTTCCCAGCATCTGGCCCAGGCCTTCCTGTTCTGCGGCCCGCGGGGCGTGGGCAAAACCACCTGCGCCCGCATTTTGGCCAAAACCATCAACTGCGAGTTTGTCGAGGAGCACGTGCGCCGCGGCCGCTTGGTTTCGGAGCTGATTGCCCAGCAGCCCGGCATCGTGCCCGAGGCCCTGCTGACCGCCGCCGACCCCGACAACACGCCCTTCGAGCTGGAAGCCTGCGGCAAGTGCGGCTCTTGCCGGGCTTTCCAGGAAAGCGCCTCCTTCAACGTGCACGAGCTGGATGCGGCCTCTAACAACTCGGTCGAGGACATCCGGAGCCTCGTGGAGCAGGTGCGGTATGCGCCCCAGCAGGGCCGCTACAAGGTCTACATCATCGACGAGGTGCACATGCTCTCGAACGCGGCCTTCAACGCTTTTCTCAAGACGCTGGAGGAGCCGCCGGGCTACGCCATCTTCATTCTGGCCACCACCGAGCGCCACAAAATCATCCCCACCATCCTGTCGCGCTGCCAGGTATTCGACTTCAACCGGATTAAGGTAGACGACATTCGAGGACATCTGCGCCACGTGGCCACCCAGGAGCAGATTGAGGCCGAGGACGACGCCCTGCACCTGCTGGCCCAAAAGGCCGACGGCGGCCTGCGCGATGCGCTGAGCATGTTCGACCAGATGGTGACCTTCTCGGGCCACAACCTGCGCTACCAGGACGTGATTCAGAACCTGCACATTCTGGACTTCGAGTACTATTTCCGGCTGACCGATGCGCTGCTGACCGAGAACCTGAGCGCCACACTGCTGCTACTGGAAGAGGTGATGCAGAACGGCTTCGACCTGCACAACTTTGTGGTGGGCGCGGCCGAGCACCTGCGCGGCCTGCTCGTGTGTAAGGACCCCATTACGGTGCAGCTGCTGGAAGTGTCCGACAACATCCGGGTGCGCTACGTGCAGCAGGCCCAGGCGGCCCCGCTGGCCTTTCTGCTGTCGGGCCTGAACTTGGTCAGCCTCTGCGACCGGGAGTTCAAGCAGGCCAAAAACCAGCGCCTGCACGTCGAGCTGATGCTGATGAAGCTGGCCTACCTCAACGGGGCCGTGCAGTTTGCCCGCGACCTGAGCGCCGGCCCGGCCGCCTCGTCCGGCAACGGCGAGGCGAAAAAAAAAAAGTAGCGTAAGTACTGCTGAATCCGCTGCCGCCGCGCCAGTGCCAGCAGCTCCCACCGGCCAGCTGGTAGCCGACGGCACCGCCGAAGCGCCCGCTGCATACATTAAGTCGCCACCGGCGGCCCCAGAGCAACCCAACAACCAGCAACCAGCAACCGACAACCAGTTAGCCCACGCCCCCGCCGACCCCGAGCCCATCGTGCCGGTGGAAAGCGGTGTGGAGGAGCTGCACGACACGCCCAGCATCGAGGACGAGGCCGCTACCAACGTGCCCACCACCAGCGGCCCCCGCGACACGGTGCCGCACATAGAAACCGGTCGGCCCAGCATTGCCGGCCACGAGCCGGGCATGACGCCCGTAACGGCCGCCCCACTGCCCCCGCCCGTGCCCAAGCCTGGCATGCCGCTGCCGGGCAAGCCCCTGGGTCTGGGCACCAAGCTGCCCGGTTTGGGCAGCCTGAGCGCCATGAAGGCCCAGCTGGCCCAGCAGGTCGCCGCCGGCAAAGCCACCGCCGAAGCCGAGCCCAGCGGCCCCGTAACCGGCCTGCCCGCCATCGACGACGCCAAGCTGCAACGCGCCTGGAAGGAACTGACCGAGGAGCGCAAGGCCGGCAGCATGATGCACTACAGCATCCTCAACCGCCCGGTGCAGGCCACCGAGCAGCACGTTATTCTGCTGACTGTGGACAATCCCGTGCAGGAGGACCAGTTCAACGACTTCCGGGGCGAATTCGTAGTCGAGCTGCGCCGCCGCACCGGCTACCCGCGCCTCACGGTGCAGGTGAGCATCGTGGAGCGCCAGGAAACCGGCCGCAAGCTCTACACCGCCACCGATAAGCTGGAGTACCTGACCGAAAAGTACCCCATGCTGGCCCAGATGAAGCAGCGCCTGGGCCTGGATGCCGACTAAATCACAGATGTTGCAGATGGTGCAGATGACGCAGATTCGTTCTGCTGGCGTAGTCGTTCGACGGTAGATTCGTGTAATCAGTAAGTCTGCTAACAGAACGAATCCATCGGCAGAACGACTCTGCGTCATCTGCACCATCTGCAACATCTGTGATCCTATAAGCAATTTTTCGCAATTGAAAGGCGGAACGGGTATCGGTGGGCTTTTTATTCCCGGGGGGGACGCCTATCTTTGAGTTTATTATTAGAATCTGCTCTCTCCGCCCCCCTTCCCTCGTGAGAAAACCCTTTCTGCTTTTCGTTCCGGCCCTGGCTGCCCTGGGCCTGACCCAGTGTCAATCCAGCAAGCCCGCTACTTCGGCCTCGACCCCGGCTACTGAAGCTCCCGCAACGCCCCGGCAGAAGGAATACACGTACCAGACCGTTCCCGGCGACCCGCTCAAGGCCCGCATCTATACCCTCGACAACGGCCTGACGGTTTACCTTTCCGACTACAAAGACGCCCCGCGTATTCAGACTTATCTGGCCGTGCGCGCCGGCTCCAAGAACGACCCGGCCACCGCTACCGGCCTGGCCCACTACCTCGAGCACATGGTGTTCAAGGGTACCTCGCAACTGGGCACCCAGAACTGGGCTGCCGAAAAGCCCGAGCTCGACAAGATTGAGGCTCTCTACGAGCAGTACCGCGCCCAGCGCAACGACCCCGCCGCCCGTAAGAAAACCTACTACCAGATTGACTCCATCTCGGGTGTGGCGGCCAAGTACGCCGTGGCCAACGAGTACGACAAGGTGATGGGCGCCATCGGCTCGCAGGGCTCCAACGCCTACACCTCGGTCGAGCAGACGGTGTACCAGGAGGATATTCCGAGCAACCAGATTGAGAAGTGGGCTGCCATCCAGAGTGAGCGGATGGGCGAGCTGGTGCCCCGCCTGTTCCACACCGAGCTGGAGGCCGTGTACGAGGAGAAGAACCGCGGCCTCGACAACGACTTCAGCAAGGAGTTTGAGGCCATCAACCGGACGCTGTTTCAGCAGCACCAGTACGGTACCCAGACCACCATCGGTACCATCGAGCACCTGCAGAATCCCTCCATAACGGAGATTAAGGCGTACTACGAGGCCTACTACGTGCCCAACAACGTGGCGCTGGCCCTGAGCGGCGACCTGGATTACGACCAGACCATCCGCACGATTGACAAGTACTTCGGCCCGCTGAAGCGCAAGCCGGTGCCCACTTTTACGGTGGCCCAGGAAGCGCCCCTGACGGCTCCGGTGATTACGAAAATCGTGGGTCCGAGCGCCGAGAACGTGATGCTGGGCTTCCGTTTCCCGGGCAGCAACACCAAGGACGCACTGGCCCTGCGCATGATCGACAAGATCCTCAGCAACGGTCAGGCCGGTCTGATTGACCTCAACCTCAATCAGCAGCAGAAAGTACTGCAGGCGTCCTCGTTTGCCAATATCAACAACGACTACTCCAGCCACATCCTTTACGCTACGCCCCGCCAGGGCCAGAAGCTGGAGGAAGTGCGCGACCTGCTGCTGGGCCAGCTGGATAAAGTAAAGAAAGGCGACTTCCCGGAGTGGCTGATTCCGGCCATCATCAACAACGAGCAGCTGCAGCGTACCAAGAGCTACGAGAGCAATGAGGCCCGCGCCGGCGCTTTCGTGGATGCTTTCGTGGCCCGCGCCGACTGGAAGGACTACCTGCAGCAGATCGAGGACTTCGGCAAGGTGAACCGCGAGGACGTGATGCGCGTGGCCCAGCAGTACTACGGCCCCGGCTATGCCCTGGTGTACAAGCGCACCGGCCAGGACCCCAACATCGTGAAAGTGGTGAAGCCGGCCATTACGCCGGTGCCCGTTAACCGCGACGCGGCCTCCGACTTCTACAAACAGGTAATGGGCATGTCGTCGCCCGATTTGCAGCCGGTTTTTGTTGATTACAAGAAGGACATTCAGGAGACCAAGCTGGCCTCGGGCATTCCGGTGTTCTACACCCGCAACACCGAGAACAACCTGTTCAACCTGTACTACGTGCTCGATATGGGCACCAACGGCAACCAGCGCCTGGGTTTGGCCACCGACTACCTGCAGTACCTGGGGGCCGGTAAGTACTCGGCCGCCGAGCTGCAGCAGGAGTTCTATAAGCTGGGCTGCTCGTTTGCGGTGCAGAGCGAGCAGGACCGCACTACTATCAGCCTCAGCGGCCTCGATAGCAATATGGAGCCCGCGCTGCAGCTGTTCGAAAGCCTGCTCGCGGCTCCCAAGCCCGATGCCGCCGCCCTCAAAAACATGGTGGCCGGCGTGCTCAAGGCCCGCCAGGATGCCAAGCTCAACAAGGGCGTGATTCTGCAGCAGGCCATGGTGAACTACGCCAAGTACGGCGCGAAAAACCCCTTCACCACCCAGCTCAGTGAGAAAAAGCTCAAGGCCCTCAAGCCCGAGCAGCTCACCAGCCTCATCAAGCAGCTGCCCACCTACCAGCACCGGGTGCTGTACTACGGCCCCAAGCCCGAAACCGGTCTGACCGCCACGCTCAACCAGCTGCACAAAACGCCCGCCACGCTGGCCGCCGTGCCCGCCAACAAGGACTACGCCGAGCAGCCACTGAATACGCCCAAAGTGTACTGGGTGGATTACAACATGGTGCAGGCCGAAATCCTGTTCATGAGCAAAGGGCCTTTGTTCGATAAGACGCTCGTGCCCACCACCAGCCTTTATAACACCTACTTCGGGGGCGGTATGGGCAGCATCGTGTTCCAGGAATTGCGCGAAAGCCAGGCCCTCGCCTACTCGGCTTCCTCGCGCTTCGCCACGGCCGATAAAACGGGCCGCAGCTCTTACAACATGAGCTACATCGGGGCCCAGGCCGACAAGCTGCCCGAAGCTATGGCCGGCATGCAGCTCCTGCTCACCGATATGCCCACGGCCGAAGCCAACCTGCAGATTGCCAAAGCCGCTATCCGCAACAGCATCGCCACCGACCGCATCACCAAATCCGACATCCTCTTCAGCTACGAGCGCGCCAAACGCCTAGGCCTCGACTACGACCTGCGTCGCGACGTGTATGAGCAGACGGCCAACATGAGCTTCGCCGACTTGCTCAAGTTTCAGCAGGCCCGCGTGAAAGGCCAGCCCCAGACCATCCTCGTCATCGGCTCCAAAGACCGCCTCAACTTCAAGGCCCTGGCCAAATACGGCAAAGTCGAGCAGCTGACACTGAAGGAGATTTTCGGGTATTAGATTTTAGTGCTTAGGTGATAGTGCTTGGTGCTCAGGCCGTTTTGGCTGAACGTGCTAAGCATTATCAATGAAGCACTAAACAGGTCGATAACTCGCAGTATCAGAACACTCCACTACAACAGCCAAAACAATAAACAACAGCACCCGAGCACCAAACAAGTTACTAGCGCTGATCAGTGAGGCCGATATCAAGCACAGCCTAAGCTCTAAGCACGAGTAACTAAGCACTAACGCCCAGCACTAACCTCAAAATACCTGTCACGTAACACCTGACACTTTTTTTCGACAATGGCAGAGAAAATAACCATCAAGAACGGCAAGCTGAATGTGCCGGATCAGCCGATTATCCCATTCATTGAGGGCGACGGTACGGGACCGGATATTTGGGCTGCGGCCGTCCGCGTGCTAGATGCGGCGGTAGAGAAGGCCTATAGCGGCAAGCGTAAGCTGGAGTGGAAAGAAGTGCTGGCTGGTGAGAAGGCCTTCAAGCAGGTGAATAACTGGCTGCCCAACGAAACCCTCGACGCCTTCCGCGAATACCTGGTGGGCATTAAAGGCCCCCTGACCACGCCCGTGGGCGGCGGCATCCGGAGCCTGAACGTGGCCCTGCGCCAGGAGCTCGACCTGTATGCCTGCGTGCGCCCCGTACGCTGGTTCGAAGGCGTGCCTTCGCCCGTAAAGCGCCCCGAGCTGACCGACATGGTCATCTTCCGCGAGAACACCGAGGACATCTACGCCGGCATCGAGTACATGAACGGTACGCCACAGGCCCAGAAAATGCTAGAATTCCTGCAGGATGAGATGGGCGTGAAGAAAATCCGCTTCCCCGAAACGTCCTCCTTCGGCATTAAGCCGGTGAGCAAGGAAGGCACCGAGCGGCTCGTGCGCGCGGCCATCGAGTACGCCATCAAGCACAAGAAGCCCTCGGTGACCATCGTGCACAAAGGCAACATCATGAAGTTCACCGAGGGCGCGTTCAAAACCTGGGGCTACGAGCTAGCCGAGAAGGAGTTTGGCGACAAGGTGTACACGTGGGCTCAGTACGACAAGGTACTGGCCAAGCAGGGCCAGGAAATGGCCGACGCCCAGCAGAAGCTGGCCCTCGAGAGCGGCAAAATCCTCATCAAGGACAGCATTGCCGATGCCTTCCTGCAGCAGATTCTGCTCCGCCCCTCCGAGTACTCGGTAGTCGCCACGCTCAACCTGAACGGCGACTACATCTCCGACTCGCTGGCCGCCATCGTGGGCGGCATCGGCATTGCACCGGGCGCCAACATCAACTACGAAACCGGCCACGCCATCTTCGAAGCCACCCACGGCACGGCCCCCAAGTACGCCGGCCTCGACAAGGTGAATCCCGGCTCGGTGATTCTCTCCGGCGCCCTGATGCTGGAGCACCTGGGCTGGAACGAAGCCGCCGACCTCATCTACAAAGGCCTCGAAGCCGCCATTGCCGCCAAGCGCGTCACCTACGATTTCGAACGCCAGATGGAAGGCGCTACCCTGCTTAAGTGCAGCGAGTTCGGCAACGAAATCATCCAGGATATGTAGTAGCTTGGTGTAAGCCAACTACCGCAACCCCATCCGCAACTCAAAACTGTTTTATGGCGGTTTCGTGAATAGTGTACCGCTAGAAAAATAACCAAGCGCTAAAAAAGGCCGGACTCCCCTAATCAGGGAAGCCCGGCCTTTTTCAATTCTGGTAAATAATCAGGCAGCCTAACCATCCTATCAGTCTACTGCTGGCGGGGGTCGGGTTGCTGGTCGGCGGGAGAATCCGCGGGTACGGGGGCCGGTTGCTGCTTGGCTAGTTGGCGTTGCTCCTGTTCCCGGCGCTGCTGGCGCACTTCTATCATAGAGCGGGGCATTTCGCCGGGGCCGGCGGGCCAGCCTTCGCGCTGGGTTTTGCGGTTGCCGTCGGTTTCCTCGGTTTGGTCGTGCAGCAGCACCACCTGGGTGGGGAAGGGCTGGTCGATTCCGGCTTCGGTGAGCTTGTTTTTTACGAGTTCAAGCACCGCATCCTTCGACTTCATGTAGTCGGCGCGGCGGGGCGGGTTAATCCACCAGCGCAGCCGGATATCGATGGTACTCTCCCCGATTTCCACCACCAGGGCCTCGGGCTCCGGGTCGGAGAGCACGCCGGGTATCGACTGCACGGCGGCCAGCATCACCTGCCGGGCCTGAGCAATGTTGTCGCCGTAGCCGATGCCAAAATCATACTCCAGCCGGCGCATGTCGTAGGCCGTGTTCACGGTTACTGCGTTGATGAACAGCTCGGCGTTGGGGATGACGACGCGGCGGCCGTCGTAGGTTTTGATGGTGGTGGCGCGGGCCTGGATGGTTTCGACAGTACCCTCGAAGTCCTTGTACTTGATCTGGTCGTTGATGCGGAAGGGCTCGGTGAGTAGCAGCAGGATGCCGGCCAGGAAGTTCTGGAAAATGTCTTTGAACGCGAAGCCGATGGCCACCCCGCCGATACCCAGCGCACTGATGAGGCTGGTGGGCGTAAAGCTGGGAATCATGACGGTGAACATCACCAGTACGCCCAGCAGCACCACAAACAGGTAGGCCAGCCGGCTCAGCAGCAGCGTGAGGCTCTGGCTCTGGTGGCGGATGGCGGTGAGCCGCTCCACCCCCGAGCGCACGCCCCGGGCAATGAAGAGGAAAATGGCCAGCACCACCAGCCCGATGAGCAGGTTGGGCAGCATGGCCATAAAGGTGGTGCCCATGCTATTGAGCTTCTGCCAGGTAACCGAAAAATCCATAGAACAGAGAAAGGGTAAGAAGAGAGGTGGCCAGCAAGCATCCAATGCATAGAACACGTAATTGCCCGACGAATAGTTATAGCGGCCGGCTGCCGACCCGCCAGCCGCTTTCTGCGTAGGCCCTACCATGACAAAGCTGCACACCGCTACCCCCAACTCCCCCCTCGAACTGCGCGACCGGCTGGCCATGGAACGCACCCGCCTGGCCAACGAACGGACGCTGCTGGCGTACCTGCGCACCGGCCTGACATTAGTTATTGCCGGTTTAACCTTCTTCAAGTTCTTCCGCAGCAGCGCGTATATCTGGGCCGGCGGGTTGTTACTGCCCCTGGGCCTGACCATTGTGGTAGTGGGCTGGCGGCGCTACCAGGTGCGCGCCCGCCACATCGAGCAATTCGTAGCCGCGGCCGATGCAATGACCTAAGTAGCCGGCCTTTATTGCCTGCACCTGCTCGTGCATGATTATGTCATTGCACAGAGCTACTACTCCCTCAGCCATATATAAGGGAAGCCGATTACAGATTTGGCTTAATAGCACTGCAATAAGGTACAAGGCAGTTTTTTGGGGAAGCTACACACACCGAAAAGTTGTGAAACCAAAGGCGGGCGGGTAGCGGCCGGAAGCGGGGAGCCGGCTTGTTTCCGGCGCGAATGAAATATTGTTTTATCATTGGCGTTTCGACCACACTCCACAACCAAACCCTTCTACATCATGTTCAAACCATCATTTTCCGCCCTGGCCTACTTGGCCTTATTTGGTACTATTTCATTAGCGAGCTGCAGCAAAGACCAGCAGGCCCAACCCAACCAGCCAGAGCAGGTGGCCCAGGACCAGGCCGAGCTGGCCTACCCTGGCCAGACCGGGGAGCTGAAAACCGGGGAGTGGGCCGGCCAGCCCGTCAGCTACCAGAAAATCAACGGGGATAAAGTGTACGAAGGCGACATTCTGCTTACCAGCGAGCAGCTTACTGCCGGCTCCGATGGCGACCAGCAGCGCCCCGGCAGCGCCGGCCGCACTACGGGCCGCTGGCCTTCGGGCATCGTGTATTACACCATTGATGCGGCCCTGCCCAATCAGGCCCGCGTAACCGATGCCATTGCGCATTGGCAGGCCAACTCGCCCGTACGATTCATTGCCCGCACCACCCAAACCGCCTATGTAACGTTCCGGGTAGGCTCGGGCTGCTCCTCAAACATCGGGCGCACCGGCAGCCGGCAGTACATCAACCTGGCTTCGGGCTGCAGCACGGGCAACACCATCCACGAAATCGGCCACGCCGTGGGCCTGTTTCACGAGCAGACCCGCAACGACCGTGACACCTTCGTTAACATTCTCACCCAAAACATCCAGTCGGGCTACGAAGGCAACTTCAGCAAATACTCTGCCTCGGGTTACGGCGGCACCGATTACGGCGCCCTCGATTTTGGCTCCATCATGATGTACGGTTCGTTCTCGTTCTCATCGAATGGTCAGCCGACCATCACCCGAAAGGATGGCTCGACGTTTGACATCCAGCGTACCGGCCTCTCGGCCGGCGACAAGAGCGGCATCGACGCCATGTACTAACCAGCAACCACAGGGCACCTGGTAGGCCTGTTGAGCGTACACTTGGCGCTTTTTTCAGATCGGGCGGCTTTCCTTCGGGGAAGGCCGCCCAATTTTTTGCTCTTTCGCCTGCATCGGAGCTTGGTCGTTCTGCGTTTAAGGCATGCCGGAAAATTGTCATGCCTGATCTGGTGTCCACTTATCTAAGCATGCCAGAAGTAGTGTTTTTCGCAACTTCCCAACCCTCACTTCGCTCAGTAGCCTCAATCCAGTTAGTGTGTCCAAGCAGTACCTGCCAGCCATTTGCCGCTTACTATTATGCCTGCTACCGCTGCTATCGGCGGGGTTGCCGGCCGAGGCCCAGCGCCGCCTGCGCTACACCGACTGGCAGCTGGTTTTTCTCGAAGATTTTGATACCTACCGCGACGTGGCCGATATGGCCGTCCGCTCGCCCTGGCAGTTTGCGCCCGACAACGGCCCAACGCTGTGGGGCAATCAGTACGAGGATGAATACTACGATCAGGCCGCCGTTTCGCTGCGCGACGGCTACGTCTACCTCACGGCCCGTCCGCTGCCTCAGCCGCGCACTTTCGCTTTCCAGGTAGACGGCCGCGACACGCTCAAGCAGCTGCATTTTGAGTCGGGGTGGCTGAGCCTGAAGCCCGGATTCGGGGCCAACCCCGCACTGGGTGATACGGCCCGGTGGGCAGGTAACCGGGGCTTCCAATACGGTCTGTTTGAGATTCGCTGCCGGTTTGGGGGCGGCGAAGGTACTTGGCCAGCCTTCTGGCTGTTCAGTGGCCCCACCGAAATAGATGTGTTTGAGGGTGGTGCCGGCCGCGAGTACTCCAACACCGTGCACTACACCCCCAACAAGCCGGCCCGCCACGAATCTGCCAGCTTCCAAGCGCCAGCCTGGAAGGATCTGAGTGCCGATTTCAACGTCTTTTCTGCCATATGGACACCTACTGAAGTAACCTTTTACCTGAACCAACGCCGGTTGCGCACAGTACCGGCCAGCCGCCTTCCTACTTTTCCGGCCCCGGCTACTGTTATCGTCAACCAGGCCGTGCTAACATACTCCGACCTGGCCACCTGGCCCACAGGCCCGGATGGCCCTTACAGCAGCCTGGTCGTGGATTACATCAAGGTGTACAAAGTTCGGGGCCAGCCTTAGCCAAGCGGCGTTAGCGACAGGGCGGCGAATTCGGCTAATACGCTGGCCACGAACCGCTGTTGGGCCTGGCCAAAGGGCCTGAGTCGGCCCAGCTGCAGCTGCCATTGCTCAAGCTGCTCAGCTTCGGTGAGGTCGTAGCGCCAGCGGGGCTGCCCATCGATTATTTCCAGCATAGCACCGAGCTGCTGCCCGATGTGTACCAGCAGGTGCTCATCGGTAGGCAGGCGGAGCAGGCTGGTGCCTTCGTCGCCTACCGCCGCCCGCAAAAAGGTCTTTCGGTAGTAGCATAGCGTTCGGCTGCCTTCTTTGTCAGACGAAGTAAGGGCGTATTCTCCGCTTTTGAGGCAGTCGAGCAGCAACACCCGGCACTGCGCAACAGTGGCGGGCAACGGGAAAGGCAGGCTATTTTCCATGATGCGAAAGATACCGCGCGCCGCTACAACCTGACCGGCCGGCTGTTACCTTGCACCCGCATTCCGCATCCGATTTCCTTCTTCCCTGCTTCATGCTTCACGTATCGGAGCGCGGCCAGCTGCTGCCGCCATCGCCCTACCGCCACCTCACGCCCTACGCCGAAGCGGCCCGCCGCCGGGGCCTCACAGTGCACCCGCTCAACATCGGGCAGCCCGACATCGAAACGCCCCCACAGATGGTGGCCGCCGTACAGCGGGCCGACATCCGGGTGCTCGACTACGGCCCCAGCGCCGGCCTCGACTCCTACCGCCACGTGCTGGCCACTTACTACCAGCAGCAGGGCCTGGCAGTTACCGCCGACGACGTCATCGTAACCACCGGGGGCAGTGAGGCTATTATGTTTGCGCTGCTGGCCTGCCTAAATCCGGGCGACGAGTTCATCGTGCCCGAACCATTCTACGGGCCCTATCAGGGTTTTGCCATAGCCACCGACACCCGGCTGGTGCCGGTATCTTCTTATCTGGAAGATGAGTTTGCCCTGCCGCCGATTGCCGACTTCGAGGCCCGAATCACGCCTCGTACCCGCGCTATCCTGGTCTGCAACCCTAATAACCCGACCGGCTACGTGTACTCGCGCGCCGAGCTGGAGCAGCTGCGCGACCTATGCCTGCGCCACAACCTGTACCTGCTGGCCGACGAAGCCTACCGCGAGTTCTGCTACGACGCACCCTTCGTCAGCGCCCTGGAGCTGCCGGGCGCGGAAAACCACGTAGTGCTGCTCGACACTATTTCCAAGCGCTATAGTGCCTGCGGAGCCCGTATCGGAGCCCTGGTCACGAAAAACCAGGCGTTACGCGAGGCGGTGTTTAAGCTGGCCCAGCTACGGGTATGCCCGCCGGGTTTGGGCCAGCTGCTGGCCCAGGCTGCCGCCGAGCTGCCCACCGACTACTTCGCCCACACCCAGGCCGAGTACCAGGCCCGCCGCAACCTGATGGTAGACCGCTTGCAGGCCATGCCCGGCGTACGCTGCCCGCGCCCCCGCGGCGCCTTCTACGTGCTCTGCCACTTGCCCATTGATGATGCCACCCGCTTCGCCCGCTGGCTGCTGGAGGAGTTCGCCCTGAACGGCGAAACGCTGCTGGTGTCGCCCGCCGCCGGATTCTACGCCACCGCTGGCCTCGGCCGCCAGCAACTGCGCCTGGCCTACGTCGTGCACCAAAACGTTATCAACCGCGCAATGGACTGTCTGGCAGCGGCACTGGAACAGTATCCGGGCCGGCAGGATTAACAACCAGTTTAGAAAGCAAATGAGCGCCCATCCTTACGGATGGGCGCTCATTTGCTTTCTAAATTATAGAGGGTTTAAATCATCTGGCTGTTACCGAGCATAGTGCTCATGGCCACATCCTGGTTCAGGTACTTGGAAGAATAGCGGGTATCGGGGCCGTTGATAAACATGGCCGTCTGCCCGCCGATGCTTTCAATGATGGCGTCTTTCTGATCCATGGGCAGGGCCGGGCATCCCAGGCTCCGGCCCAGGCGGCCGTTCTGGCGAATAAACTCCTCGCTCACGTAATCGGCGCCGTGCATTACCACGGAGCGCATCAGGGCATTGGTATTGTAGCCCTCGTCGACGCCGGCCAGCTTTAGCGAGCGGCCGTGCTTGCCCACGTACTCACCCTCGGTTACGTAGAAGCCCAGGCTGCTTTTGTTCGACTCATTCTCGTTGGAGAAGGTCGTGGCCATATTTTCACCCGAGTTGCGACCGTGCGCCACCAGCGTATGGAATTTTACCTGCTTGTTTTCCAGATCAAGCACCCACAGGCGCTTCTCGGTGGAAGGCAGGCTGAAATCGACTACGGTAAGCAGTTTTTTGTCGCTGAGCTTGTCGGTTTTTTCGAGGTTTAGGTAGCCAGTCATAGCCTTCTCAAACACTTCGAACGTCAGGCCCTGCTGCTCCACCTGCAGGTCGCGGTAGAGGTTGTGCACCTTTTGGTCGAAGATATTGGCCTTAGAAGCTACTACTGGCGCATGTGCCGGCAGATGCAGGCTGGAACCCATAACGGCCGCTTTGGAGCGCGTAACCGGCGCGGCCAAAGGCGTAGCCATAAACAGGGCCGCCACAAACGGCAACACCCGACGGACCATACGGCGCGACTTCAACTTAAGACGTTGCCGGCGAACTACACTTTTATTTTCCATCATCACGGTTCGTTTCGGTTGCAGATTTCGGTTGCGGAAAGGGCTTTGCCGCGCACGGCAGAATGGATTATCAGCTTATACGCAGCCACCTGAAACCCGGACGCCTAAAAGTTGCGCATTCGGGCGCGGTATGGCCATAACATAGCGGTTAGCTGATTAATTCCGTGCGCCACTCTGCCATTGGTACGCCGAAGACCAGCTAAGTGGATTTTTCACGACCTGCCTTAACCACCGAATTTCTCCAGGCTCCAGCTGCGGCCAATCAGATTCGTTGTACTCATATGATGCAAACCGCTTAATGGCCCGGTAGAATGGTAACATGATATCATCCATGCTGCCCACGGTTCGGCTATGCAGACTTCTGGCGGCGCGGTCATTCTCCGCGTACCAAATCGTCAACTCAAGCTGCTCATTCAGTCTGGCGAAAGAAAAGTAATAGCCGGATGGCTCCAGGTGCCACCATACCAGCGTTTCTCCAAGGATAGCATCCGCCACTACCAGCCGCAACGCCGCCGCCAGTTGGCTGATCGGGTTAAGCGGCACGTCTGAGGCTTCGAAAGCCAGTTCAAAGTCTGTGGTTTCGATTCTCACCGGTAACCAACCATGATTCGGCTCACCAAATTCGACTTTCATCAAACTGTTTTTACGGGTGAATTATAACCATCCAGTCGTTACTCCCACCCCCGTGCCGCCAGCCGCTGGGCTGCTTCGGCAGCATCGAGCCACTTCGACTCCAAGCCGGGGCCGCTGAGGTACAAGCAGCCGCCCTCGCCCACGGCCCCATGATGGCCCGGTACTGGTCGGGCGGCAGGGCGGGGCAGCCGCGGCTGTTGCCGGCCTGCCCGTGGCGCTCCAGGTAGGCGGCGCTTACGTAGTCGGCGCTGTGCAGCACTACATAGCGGCGCAGGGCGTTATCGTTCTGGCCGGCATCGAGGCCGCGCAGGCGGCGCGAGAGGCCGTGCTTGCCCCGATACGTATCCTGGGTGCGGTAGAAGCCCAAGGACGTGCAGGCCGATTTGATGGTATTGGAGAAGCGCCGGGCGCGTAGGTCGCCCGAGCCGCGGCCGTGGGCCACGGGGCTGCGGTGCAGCACCTGGCCGGCCCGCAAGTCAAGCACCCACAAGCGAGGCTCGGAGGAAGGCAGGTCCATATCGGCCACGGCCAGAATGCCGGGCCGGCTGATGCGGCCGGCCTGCCGCAGGTTGAGGTAGCCCACGCAGGCCCTTTCCAGCACTTCAGGCCGTAGCGCGGCGGCTTCCGGACCCAGCCGGCCGCGCAGTTCCGCTACGGCCGCCCGCAACTCCGGCGGCACATCGGGTAGCGGCACCAGCGGCGTGGGGGCCAGCGAATCGACGGCGGAGGTTGGCGCTACCGGAACCGCAAGGGCCACCGCTGTGCTTTGGCGGGCCGCCGCCACCTCACCGCCCGCCGACTGGCAGCTGGCTGTTATTCCACCCATCCCCAACAGACCCAGCAGCAGGACAGAAAGGCGGGAAGACGGAGCGGGAAGTGTCATGAGCAGCAGCTGGTTCGGGGCCAAAATCCGCATTTACGCTGCCGGATGCAAATAAAGGTTTCCTCAAGTCGGTTTCCCTCCCACAAAAAAGCCGCTTTCCAGAGTAGAAAGCGGCTTTCGAAATTACCAACGCTTGGCGGAGCTGTGCGGCGCAGAGCGGGCGTGGGTACGGCAATGCACCCGGGCCCGCACCTCGCGGTACCGTTGCTGGGTACCCTGGGGCAGGGGCGGCGGCGCCCCTGCCTCAAATACCGGCGGAGCAGTGGTGCCCATTAGGGCCTGCCGAATGATGGATTGCGTATCAACGGAATTGGGGATAGAGAAGAAAGACATGATGCAGTAAAGTTGAGGTTGGAAAATAAGCCCGGCAAGGCTCGTTTAAGCAGGTCCTGAGTTCAGTCAAGGCCTGGCAGTCGGAAAACGACGACAGAAACTGCGTTTCCGGCCGGCATCCTTAGAAAAACACGCTGGCGTTGAGCTTCAGGTAGAACGGCGTGCCCGGCGTGAAGTGCAGCTCATCCACGGAAGTGCCCAGCGGCTCGGAGCGCAGGCGGGTTTCGGTGGCAAACTGGGCCTGGTTCCACTCCACGTTGAGCAGGTTTTCGGCCGTGGCCCCCACCTGGAAACGCTTGGTGGTGTAGTTGACCACGGCGTCGAGCAGAAAATAGCCCCGGGCCGTGATGCTGCCGTCGTCGTTGGCCGGCCGGTCGTCGATGTAGCGGTAGCGCAGGCTGGTATTGAAACCTTTGGGGGCTTTGTAAGTGAGGCCGGCCACACTGGTCAGGTTGGGAGCCAGCGGGATGAAGTTGGCGCCTTCGGGGGCGTCCACCTGCCGGCCGCGGTTGAAGTTCACGTCCAAATCGGCAAAGAGGCGCGTGGTGACCTGATAGCGGGCGGCCAGGTCGAGGCCGAAGCGGCGGGTGGGGCCGGTGCTTTCCGTAACGCCCTCGTCGCCGATGTACACCAGCTCGTCCTGCAGGTGCAGGGCCCAGGCGGCCACGTTCACCACCAGGCTAGGCACGGGCTTGAAGGTGCTGCCCGCCTCGTAGCCGATGGCCCGGGGCAGCACGTTGTCGCCGGCGGTGCCGCGCACCACGCCGCGCGCATCGTTGGAGTGAAACCCAAAGCCCGAGCGCACGAACAGCTGCGCGTTGGGGCTGAGCTGGTAGTAGAAGTTGAGCTTGGGCGACACCCGCGCCGCCGTGGCCCGGCCCGACACGGCATCCGTGGCGTCGCGCTGGTCGCGGTAGCGAAACCGAAACACGTCGAGCCGCAGGGCGGCGTTCACGGTCAGGCGCTCGGTCACGGTCAGCGTTTCGTCGAGGTAGGCGTTGAAGTTCTGCTCGTTCACCCGGCCGCTGATGGTGGTATCGGTCACCACGCGTCGCACGGCGTTGAGCAGGGTTACGTCGGTGGCATCGATGCGCGTACCCACCCCGAAGGTGGTATGCAGCGTGCGGCTGCCGAGCTGCGTGTCGCGGTCGTAGGTGCCGGTGTAGCCAACAATGTCGCGGTTATCGGTCTGGTAGATTCCGTCGCCGTCCTCGGGGTTGTTGAGGAAAAAAGTGAAGTTGGAATACAGCCCGAAGTTGTAGCGCGAGTAGTACGCCTGCTGGCGCAGCACGGCGTTGCCGGGCAGGGCCGTGGTGAGGATGGCCGAAGCGTTGGTGCGGTTGGTGCGGCCGCCCTCGCTGGGGTCGATGCTGCCGAAGCGGGAAATAATGCCCTGCTCCACGCCCCGGTCCGGAATCTGGCCGCTGGCGTCCCAGTTGGAGGTGAAGTGTGAGCCCAGCAGCGTAAGCGAGGTTTTCTCGGTAAGCAGGCCGGTATACTTGGCCAGCCCGTTGAAGCGCTTGAAGTTCTGGGGCTGATCGAAATAGGCGTTGGTGTACAGGTACTCGGCGGCCATGTAGGCGCTTTCCGGCTTCTTGGAAAACAAGTGGCGCTTGTCGTTGCCGAGCAAATCCAGCATCACCAGCCCACGGTAGGTGTCAAACTGGCCCACTTCCACCTTCACCTGGCTGGCATCAAGCCGGGTTTTGGTGAGGAATTCGCCGGCGCCGGCCGTGGCAAAGTCGCCAAACCGGGCCGTGTACGGACCTTTGTACACCTTGAGCTGCTCCACCGTTTCGGGGATGACAAAGTGGAAGTCGGCGTAGCCCTGGCCGTGGCCGTGGCTCACCATGTTCACCGGCAGCCCGTCGATGCTCACGGCGAAGTCGGTGCCGTGGTCCACGTCGAAACCGCGCAGGAAAATCTGCTCGGCCTTGCCGCCGCCCGCGTGCTGGGCAATGAACAAACCCGGCACCAGCCGCAGCAGGTCCTGGGCCGAGTTCACGGGCCGCAGAATCTGGTCGATGTGGCTGATGGCGGCCAGGCTCTGGTTGGGGTCGCGCGGCTGGCTCACGTTCACCTCGCTAAGGCTGAGCACCATCGTGGGCAGAGCCAGGGCCATTGTGCGGGTTTCGCCCGCAGCCAAGGCCACCGGCAGCGTCTGACCCCGGTAACCCAGCGCACCAACTCGCAGCGTATAGGTACCGGCCGCCAGGCCGCCGAGCCGGAAGTTGCCCAGTGCATCGGTGGCCGTGCCGCCGGGTTGGCCTTCCAGGCCTACACTCACGCCCACCAGGGGCTGGCCCGAGAGCGAATCGGCCACGGTGCCGCGCAACACGGCGGTATTCTGGGCCTGGGCATCATGCCCAAACCCACACGCGGCCAGCATAATGCTGGTCGCAATCCAACAAAAAAGGCGCATATGTGCAGCCACAAGGCGACGCTCTACCTACTGGCAGCGCGTCTGAGTCAGAAGATAAATTGACAACGGCACACGCTTGTAGCGCGGCCTTCAGAGCCCTTAATGGGCTCCGCTTCAACTTATCCGCGACGGGGTGGCTGCTTGGGTACTGGCCGGATACCGGCGGGCACGGCCGGCACAGCGGCCGGCTGATACACTAAAAACTGCCGGAACCGCGCCGTTTGCAGACGGGGCGTTTCCGGCAGGCAATGCAGGTCGATGCTCTTAGCCGCGGCCAGCAACTGGGCTGGCGTCGTGTTCTTGGTCTGGGCCTCCACCGCCGACTGGTCGCCGTTGCAGGTATCGAAGCAGTCGAGGCGCAGGTAGTTTTCGTGCTGGCAGGCCGCACTGTGCACATAAGGATGCGCGGCCGTAGGCCCCGGCGCCTCGGGCCGCCCCACCAGGCCCGCACCGATGCCTCCCAGGTAGGGTAGCAAAAGCAGCAGCAGGAGCAGGAGGCGGAGCATTCGGGTTAGAGCTTGGTAATTAGTTAGTGATGGTTGGTGAAAGAACGTCATGCTGAGCTTGCCGAAGCATCTCTACCGCCATGCTGATTCTGTCAGTTGGATTACTGGTGCAACAAAGCAGTAGAGATGCTTCGACTGCGCTCAACATGATGTTCTTTATTTCTCTTGCTTCTACTCAACTCAACCGTTCAAAAGTCCAATAGGCAGCCATGAGGGCAATAGCGACGGAGGCGGGCACTAGTATCCGGCGCTTATACCAGGGCTTGTCGGCGGCCCAGCGGCCAATCAGCAGCCAAGCCAGAACAATTACCGAAACCTGCCCCAATTCCACTCCGACATTGAAAGCCACCAACGACTCGACAAACATGGTTGACGGCAGGCCCAGGCCGGTGAGGGCCCCGGCGAAGCCCAGCCCGTGCAGCAGCCCAAATCCGAACACCACCACAATACGCCACGGATTCAGGTGCTCGACCACGATGTTCTCGATGGCCACAAACAGAATCGAAAGCGCAATGAGCGGCTCAATCAGGCTGGCTGGCGGCGACACCACGCCGTACATGGCCAGCCCCAGCGTAATAGAATGGGCCACCGTGAAGGCTGTGGCCTGCCAGAGCACCGGTTTAAGGCGCGGCTCCAGCAGGTACAAACACAGCACGAACAGCACATGGTCGATACCAAGGGGCAGAATGTGCGTGTAGCCAAGCTTCAGGTAAGTGAAGAATACATCGGTGCGCGAGAGTTTGCTCAAATCCACGTCGAGTACGTGCGCGCCCGCCAGCCCCGGCAGCAGCAGCAGCGCGGCAATCAGGGGCAAGCAGCGAACGAGGCGAGTGGCGTGCATGAAGTGTTTTGATATGAAGGGTTGGTATTGAATTACCTGTCAACTGAGCGAAACAGAGCGTAGTCGAAGCATCTCTACCGCATTTTTGCAGTCGACAAGATTACCATGGCAGTAGAGATACTTTGAATCTGCTCAGCATGACACTGCTCTCGTCCAGCAAGCACCCCTCTTACCGGGCGCCAGTAGCTGGCGGCCTTCCTCGGCGAGGTCGAGGCTGAGGTAGGGGTTGATGGCCAGCGCCTGTTTAATAAGGGCCTGCCCTTCGGTGGGGTTGCCGTTTTTGGAGGCAATGAGGCCGGCGCGGCACAGCAGAACCGGGCTCCGAGAGTTGGTGCGGCGGGCCGCTTTCATATAGGCAGCAGCAGCCGGATATTCACCACGCTTGTACGAAACCCAAGCCAGGGTTTCATTTACGTCGATGTTATCCGGGCGCCGGTCGTATTCAATTTTGGCGTGTTCGAGGGCTTTGTCCAGCTCCCCGGTTTCGAGGTAGGCATAGGCCAGTTCACGGTCGGCATAGTGGCCCAGGTCTTCATTCTCGTCAGCGGCGTCGGCGTCCGAGGCGAGCATACCGATGGCTTCGGCTTCCATTTTGCGGGCCTCGGCGGGTTGGTTATTGAGCTGGTAGAGGTTGGCCAGCTCTTCGGCAAAAGCGTAGTCCTTTACCGTATTTCGGGCCTGCTCCAGGTACTTGATGGCTTCGGGGTAGTTGTGGCGGGCCTGCTCTACGCGGCCTAGTCCGGCCAGCGCGTAGGCGTAATAAGGGCGGGCAACCAGCGCCATCCGATACGCCTGCTCGGCGTTGGTCAGGTCGCCGGTGGTTTCGTAGAGGTGGCCCAGTGTTATGCGGGCCCACTCGGTCTGCTCCAGGCCTGCGTAGCCAGCCTGTACGGCCATCCGCATGGCTTCAATAGCCCCCGGCAGGTCGCCGTGGATTTCGCGCAGGTACGAAACGCGCGAGTAGGAGCGCAAATCGGGCCGCACGGCATTCATCTTATCGGCCATTTTAATGGCCTCATCGTAACGGCCCAGCTCCACGTTAGCGTCGCAGAGCAAGCCGTATACAAACGCATTATTCGGGTTGAGGGCTACCGCTTTTTCAGCTATAGCCAGCCCTTCCGAAAAGTGATGCTGGGTCAGGCTCAGCGAGGCTTTGCAGCACAGGGCCTCAAAGTTTTCGGGCTCGTCGCGCAGCACTTCATTCAGCAGCTGCATGGCGGCCGTATCGTAATACGAATGGTCGCCGGTTACGCGCGCTTCCTGCATGTAGGCCTGGGCCAGCAGTACTTTCGATTTCGTGTCGTCGGGCTTAGCCCGCAGGTTGGCCAGCAGGCCTTCTATGGCCGCTTTGGTATTAACCCATTCGCCTCCGGCCGCCAGGTCGCCGCGCCGCGCCCGCAATTGCGGAACGGGGTCGGGCTTGCGGGTCAGGTAAATGGTTACCCCAAGGGCCAGAAACAACAGGATAAGGGATGGGTAGAGGTATTTTCTCACGTACTCAGAATATATGTGCCAGTGATTAGGGAATGGCTAACAGCCGCAAAGGGAACCAGCCTAGTGGCCGGTTCCCCCGTCGGTAGCCAGTAAGATAGGCAGACTCACCCAGGGCCCGGCTATCCGTCAGCAGCTGGCCGGCGCAGGTTCTACCCGCGCCGGCCAGCGTCAAACCGACTTACTGGTTGTGCACCAGCTTCATCGATTGCAACACGGTCTTGCCCGTGGCAATTGTCAGCACATAGGTGCCGGCGGCTACTTCGGGGCCGGGCTTCCAGTCGAGTTCAAACTTCCCTACTTTGTGGGTTTTGCCCTCCATCAACGTTGCCACGCGGCGGCCCGTCAGGTCGCTCACAAACATCGTCAGTGGAGTTTTGGTGGCTACCTCGTAGGTTACTTTGGTGCTCTCGTTGAACGGGTTCGGGTAGTTCTGAGCGGCGGCCACAATCTCAGGCTTCAGGCTGAAGCCAGCTGCGCCGAGCTGCGAGGTAACCGTACCCTGCGCTTTGGTACCTGACCAAGGCAACTGCATGTAAGGGAAGCCTGTGCGGAACGTCGTATCGTTCTTCTCGATACCGGTACGGAAGGCCAGAGCGCCGGCCAAGCCGGGCGAGCCAGCCTCGTAGGGCAGGCCAATGGCCGCCAGTACGATGCCACCCACGGCTTGCAACTCGATGCGGGTGATGTCATCCTCCAGACGGCGTCCGTTCGGGAAACCATCCATGTTGGGGATGAACTGCAGGGTATTGGTTGTGTTGAAACGCGCGTCGGTCAGGCCCAGAACAGCGGCAGCAAGCAGACCTTCCGAGCTGAAGTCAGTTGAGCTACGCGACGTCGTCGGTACAGCCATGTTCAGGCGCAACATATCGCCGCCCACACCGGCTGCAGCACCCACATTGTCGATGAGGGGCATGAAGTTGTTGACGAACGGTTTACCCGGGGCCAAAGGCTGACCGGCAGGCTTGATATTGGCCAACTGGTAGGGCGGCAAGTTGGGCACGCCCGTATGGAAAATGGGCAGAATATCTACTGAACGGGGCTTGCCCGGGCGCAGCAGGTATTCGGCGAAGCCACCGTTGGCCACTTTGGCGAAGGCCGTACCGGCTACATCGGCGGCAGGTGCGTTTAGCAGCGCCGAAACGCCATTTTTACCATTGGCAAAGTCGAAAGAGCCCAGCGAATTGCGCTGAATGCGCAACTGATTGAAGCCGGGTACTGCCGTTCCGAAATAGCCCGCGCCCTCAGCCATGTACAGGCCCAACTCAGGGTTCGAGAGGTAGTCCTCGGTGCTAGCCTGCTCGGTGTAAGGGGTGTCGTAGTTCCAACGGTCCTTCGAGCCGATGGGCTGAATTACCTCGTTGGTCAGCGGCATGCCCAAACGCGACACCTGTACCCAGGTACCGGTGTGCGCCTGCGTGCCATCGTTGGTGCTGATGGTGCGGATGGACTGGCGGCTGGCCGAAGCCCACACACCGATAATGTAGTCAGGGTCGAGGATGTTAGCGGCCTGGGCACCGGTTTTGCCAGCCTTCTGGAGCTTGGCAATCGGGATTTGCAGGGCAATAGTGTGGGTGTTCTTGCGGGCTACGCCGTCGCGGGCTGAAGCCGTGCGGATGCCGCCCAGGTCAAACACACCGCCCAGATCCACAAAAAACGGGTCGTCGACGGGTCCACAGAACACCTTAATATCGCCATCTACCGTCTGGATTGCTCCCGTAAAGAGGCTCTCGTAGCTCGGTGCGCCCAAGCCGGCGGCTCCGGTAATGGAGCGCGGCCCAATGTTTGGCGGCGGCACCACGCCATCAGTTTTCAGAGTCGTGAAAGCGCCGCCATTCACGCTGCGCTCCATAGTGTAAGTAGCCTTCAGGTTCTGCTTGCCCAGCCGAATGTTGAAGAACGTGGTCGGGTCCTCATTTACCCGCTTAAAGGTAAAGCGGTACGTAATGTCGTCGGCGTTGGGCTTGCTGCCGTCGTTTTTGATGTGAATTTCGTAACGCACGTTTTCGCCGAACGTGTTGTAGTTGGGGCCGCCCTGGGGCAGCTCCAACGGAACGTAGTTGGCGATAAGGTTAACCATTTCCGCGTTGTTGGGGTCGCGGAAGGCATATACGTCGGTGTTGTCAGCCAACGGGTCGTCGGCAATAAGAGGCGCCTCACGATGGCTCGATGCTTCGAGCGTAGTTTGCTGGGCAGTCCAAGCCATCAGGCCAGCCACGGTAGCGGCAGCCAGAGCGATGGGTAGGATAGGGCGGGTAAGAAATTTGGGCATGATAAAAGGGGTAAAAAATGAGAAAAGAACCGGCCACTATGGCCGGAACAGCGGATAAGTCCTCTCGAAAGAGACCTGAAAGACAAGTGCAGCAGAGCCGGTAGTGGCCCATATTAATGGAGTGTGGCAGCCGGCTAAGTAGTCTTCGACAGACAACGGACAAGCGCGGCATTAATGCCCACAAAAAGCGTACGCAGCGCAACTCAGCAGTGGATTTAAATAACCGCAATTATGTACCATTTATTTATGAAAATCCGCAATCCTAATCATACCGCCTGATTATCAATTCTCTTAATCCTGCTTTTCGTTGCCAGTCTGATAAGTACACCCAGTAACTGGCGCGGACTGATGGCCACTGAGTCTGGTTCAGGCGGCTTAGCCGGGCCGGACTTTTGTTGCGTAATTTTGGCCCTTTCGGGCGGGCGGCTGTTACACTAGCCAAGCCCATCCGTTTTCCCGCTTTCCGTGCGGCCCCGCCGCCTCGTTGTTCCCTATGGCTAAAGTTGCAATCAACCTTTCTACCGGCAGTATTCAGCAGGAAGAAATTATCGTGGGTATTGACTTGGGCACCACCAACTCGCTGGTCGCCTATATTCACCCCGAAAACCGCCAGCCGCTGGCCATCAACGACCAGGGCCGGGGTACCATCGTGCCCTCGGTGGTGCATTTCCCGCAGGGCGGCGAATCGGCGCTGGTGGGCACCGAAGCCAAGGAATATCTACTTTCTGATCCTCAGAACACCATTTACTCGGTGAAGCGCCTGCTGGGCAAAAGCTACCACGACCTAGGCCAGCACGCCGGTGGCCTTGGCTACAAGGTGATTGACGACAACTCAGAGGGACTAGTGAAAATCCGGGTTGGCGACCGATTCTACTCGCCCATCGAGCTGTCGGCCGAGATACTGAAGGAGCTGCGCGCACGGGCCGAGCACGCGCTTAAAACGCCGGTTAACAAGGCTGTGATTACGGTACCGGCCTACTTCAACGACTCGCAGCGCCAAGCAACCCGCGACGCCGGCCGCCTGGCCGGGCTGGAAGTCCTGCGCATCGTGAACGAGCCCACGGCGGCAGCTCTGGCCTACGGCATCGGCCTGAATCCCGACGAAGAAAAGACCGTGGCCGTGTATGACCTGGGCGGCGGCACCTTCGACGTGAGCATTCTGAAGCTGCACCAGGGAATTTTTGAGGTCCTGAGCACCAACGGCGACACTTATTTAGGTGGCGACGACCTTGACCGCGCCGTATCCGAGCACTGGATTGAACAGCACAACCTAACGGCCCAACTGGCCGGCAACGGCTCGCTACAGCAGGAGTTGCGGCTGCTGGCTGAATCGGCCAAGCGCTACCTCAGCCAGCACGCCGAGTTTGCCGGCAACCTCGGCGACGATGTGGTGGTGCGCCTCAGCCGCTCGGAGTTTGAAGAGCTGGCCCGCCCGCTGGTGGAGCGCACGATAGACTCGTGCCGCCTCGCGCTGAAGGACGCAGGCCTCAGGGCCGACCAGCTCGACGCCGTGCTGCTGGTGGGCGGCTCGACCCGGGTGCCACTGGTACACGATTCGGTATCGAAGTTCTTCGGGCAGGAAGCCAATAGCTCCCTCAACCCCGACGAGGTAGTGGCGCTGGGCGCGGCCATTCAGGCCGATATTCTGGCCGGCAACCGCCGCGACGTGCTGCTGCTCGACGTAACGCCGCTTACACTGGGTATCGAAACCCTGGGTGGCCTGATGGACCCGATTATCCCACGCAACTCCAAAATCCCGACCAAAGCCGGCCGCCAGTACACTACCAGCGTGGACGGGCAGGTGAACCTGAAAATTTCGGTGTATCAGGGCGAGCGGGACGTGGTGAAGGAAAACCGTAAGCTGGCCGAGTTCGACCTGCGCGGCATCCCGGCCATGCCCGCCGGCCTGCCCAAGGTCGATGTCAACTTCATCCTGAACGCCGATGGCATCCTGAAAGTCGAGGCCATCGAACTGCGCTCCGGCACCCGCCAGGAAGTCGAAATCAAGCCCCAATACGGCCTCACCGACGAGCAGGTGGAGCAGATGCTGATGGACTCGCTCACGCACGCCCGCGAAGACGTGGCGGCCCGTATGGTTATCGAAGCCCGCACTGTAGCCGAGCAGATGCTCTATCAGGTGGAGCGGTTCGTGGCCAGAAACGGCCAGCACCTCACCGCTGCCGAGCTCACCCAGACCCAGGCCGGCGTAACGAAGCTGAAAGCGGCCCTGCAGACCCCGGAAAAGGACGTGATGCTGAAAGCCGTGGACGAGCTGGAAGAACTCACCCGCCCCTTCGCCGAGCGCGTGATGAACATCAGCATCAGCCAGGCCATGGCCGGGAAGAAGATTGATTAGGGATTAGGGATTAGGAATTAGGAATTAGGGAAGAACGTCATTCAGAGCGTAGCGAAGAATCTAGCGTGCCACAGTAGCTCCTTATTGTCAGGAATACTTTTGCACGCGAGATTCTTCGCTACGCTCTGAATGACGTTCTTCGTTGTTCACTCTTCACCATAGCGTATGCACCGCCTCGCCCAACTTGCTCAGCAGCCCAGCCGCCGGATTATCGGGCTGATGTCGGGGACCTCGCTCGATGGGCTGGATGTGGCCCTGTGCCGCCTGCACGGACACGGCAGAGCCACGCGGCTGGAGCTGGAGCATTTTGCCACGATACCTTACAATGAAGAGTTCCGGCGACGGGTGCGGCAGGTATTTGCCCGCGAGCAGGTGAGCCTGGAGTATCTGACGCTGCTGCACGCCTGGCTGGGCCGCGAGCATGCCCGCATGGTACTCTCCTGCCTGCGCGAGTGGCAGGTGGCCCCGGCCGAAGTCGACCTGCTGGCCAGCCACGGCCAGACGGTGTACCACGCCCCCGCCCATCAGCACCAACACCCCGATTTCCCCGGCCTCAACGCCACCCTGCAACTCGGCGACGCCGACCACCTGGCCGTGGGTACCGGCATCATCACCATCGGCGACTTCCGCCAGAAGCACATAGCGGCCGGGGGCGAAGGTGCGCCATTAGCTACCTACGGCGACTTTCTGCTACTCAGCAGCTCCACTAAGGAGCGTGTGCTGCTCAACCTGGGCGGCATTGCCAACTTTACCTACCTGCCTCGCATCGGCTCTGAGAATGACCAGACTGCCAGCGCCGCCTTCAGCACCGATACCGGCCCCGGCAACACCCTGCTCGACGCCGTGGTACGCGCCCACTTCGCGCAGCTGGCCTTTGACGAGGACGGTAAGCTGGCGGCCGGCGGCACGGTGCATCCCAACTTACTGGCCGAACTACTCAACCACCCATTTTTTGCAGCGGCATTGCCCAAAACCACCGGCCCCGAGCTGTTCGGCCCGGCATACCTGGAGGCCGCTCAGGCCCGCACTGGCACGCAGGCCTTGGCAGTCGAGGACCTGCTGGCTACGCTGGTGGAGCTAAGTGCAACTGGCGTGGCGCGGGCGGTGCGACTAGCTTTGGGCGACCAGCCGGCTGTGGCAGTGTACACCAGCGGCGGCGGTGCCCACAACCCTGTGCTGCTGGCCGCCTTGCAAAGCCACCTGCCCGCCTGCCGCTTTGCCAGCACCGCCACCCTGGGCATACCACCCGATGCCAAAGAAGCCATCCTGTTTGCGCTGCTGGCCAACGAAGCCGTGGCCGGCCAGCCCCTCAGCATTGGAGCCGGCCGCCAGCGCGTCCCGGCTGTCCGCATGGGCAAAATCTCGCTGCCGGAATAGAAGCAATCAGGCGACCCGTCGGCTGAGCTACTTTACCTCTATCAGCCGAAAGACCTTAACCCGTCGGGCAGTAGAGTCCTGGAAACTGACGTCGAGCTGGAAGTGTGGGCGCGCGGCCAGCGTGTCGGCGCGGAAACTGTAGGCAACGAAAGGCTCGGGGGCGGCGGCATCGCGCAGCCGGAAACCCAGTTTGTAAAGGTCGATAACGGAACCGAACCGACATACCGGTTTGCGTAACGGCTGCAGCATCTGCCGGAATTGCTTTTGGCTCATTGTGGCCTGGGTAGCGGGAGCCAGCCAGCGGTAAGCCTGCTTCCACTCCTGCCCTACGGCCGCCATCCAGAACCGCCGCGCTACCTGCACCTGGGAAAGCCGCTGCTGCGCCAGGGCCACCCCCGGCACAGCCAGCAGCAGGCCGAGGGCAAGTAGCGTTGTTTTTACCATGTGCGTTCGCATCAGCCTGGCCAGCCGGCTACTTTTCATCCTGCGGAACGAGTACAAACACGTCTTCGCCCGGGCGCTTCATAATGTATTTCTCGCGGGCGAATTTCTCCAACAGCTCGGGGCTGCTTAGTAGCTCGGCGCGGTCCTTCTTCACCTTGTCAATCTCGCGCAGGTAGTACTCCCGGTCGCCTTGTAGCTCCTCCCACTTAGCGTACATGTCGTACTGCCGCACCAGGTCGTTGGCATCAAACAGAAACATCCAGACCAGAAACGCCAGCCCGGTCAGAAAATAGAAGTTGCGCAGAAAGCGGGGGATGCGGTCAAATAATTCTCCTACTCTCATAAATCACAGATGATGTAGATTACGCCAATGCCACGGATGCCAGCGTCAGCATGACAAATATCCGTTATTTCAACCAACTACCCTATCAATTCAGCTCAGCCATTTCCGGTTTTCATACCCGCTAAAACCAAAACGGTACCGCCCCAAAGGAGCGGTACCGTCGGCCAGCTAAACATTGAAATCAGCGGAATTACAATTGATCAGCGCAAATCCGCTGGTTACATCTTGCGGCCGGGGAAGTAGGCTACCTCGCCCAACTCTTCCTCGATGCGCAGCAACTGGTTGTATTTCGACATCCGGTCGGAACGCGAGGCCGAGCCGGTCTTGATCTGGCCGGTGTTAAGGGCCACGGCTAGGTCGGCAATAGTGTTGTCCTCGGTTTCGCCCGAACGGTGGCTCATGATGCTCTTGTAGCCGTTGCGGCGGCCCAGGTTGATGGCGTCAATCGTTTCGGAGAGCGTGCCAATCTGGTTTACCTTGATGAGGATGGAGTTGGCAATCTGCTCGTCAATACCGCGCTGCAGGCGGTCAACGTTGGTTACGAACAGGTCGTCGCCCACGAGCTGGGTGGTTTTGCCGATGCTGTTCGTCAAGTCCTTCCAGCCGCTCCAGTCGTCCTCGTCCATGCCATCCTCGATGCTGATGATGGGGTACTTCTTGGTCCAGTCGGTCCAGTAGCTCACCATCTCCGACGAGGTCAGCTTGTCGCCGGTGCTCTTCTTGAAGTGGTAGTGGCCGTCGGAATAGAACTCCGAGGCGGCAGCGTCCATGGCAATCATCACCTCGTCGCCGGGCTTGTAGCCAGCCTTCTCAATGGCCTGGAGCACAATCTTGATGGCGTCTTCGTTGCTCTTGATGTTGGGAGCGAAACCGCCCTCGTCGCCTACGTTGGTGCTGAAACCCTGCTTCTTCAGCACTTCCTTGAGGTGATGGAATATTTCGGTGCCCCAGCGCAACGCCTCCGAGAAGCTCGAAGCGCCCACCGGCATAATCATGAATTCCTGGAAATCGATGCTGTTGTCGGCATGCGAGCCGCCGTTGAGGATGTTCATCATCGGCACGGGCAGCGTGGTGGCATTTACGCCGCCCACGTAGCGGTACAGCGGCATGCTCAAGTCGGCCGCGGCAGCGCGGGCCACAGCCAGCGACACGCCCAGAATGGCGTTGGCACCCAGGTTGGCCTTGTTGGGCGTCCCGTCGAGCTCGCACATAATCTTATCGAGCAGGCCCTGTTCGAATACCGAAAAGCCAATCAGCTCCTCGGCAATAGTTGTGTTCACGTTCTCCACGGCCTGCAGCACGCCCTTGCCCATGTACATGGCTTTATCGTTGTCGCGCAGTTCCACGGCTTCGTGCTTGCCAGTGCTGGCACCGCTGGGTACGGCAGCGCGGCCCACGGTGCCGCTGTCGGTGGTTACATCCACTTCAACGGTCGGGTTGCCGCGCGAATCAAATATCTGGCGCGCGTGGATTTCGGTGATAATGCTCATGAGCGAAAGGGGTTGATGAAACGGATTACGAGTTAACCAACAGCTTTACGGCCGCTGGCCCGCAAGGTAAATAGTATCCCCGACCTTTCTCCCCTTTCCCGGGCGCCCCTACCCTTCCAGCCAGCGCCGGAACTCGGGCGTCTGGGCCGCACTGGTCATTAGCGAAACTGCACTACTCCGCAGCTTTACCACCAGCCGGTTGTTGAAATAGGGCTCCACGCGCTCCACGAAAGCCACATTGACCAGCTCCGAGCGGTTGAGCCGCCCAAACCGGGCCGGGTCGAGCTGGGCTTCCAGCTCCGTGAGCGTGCCGGTAAGCGGGTGGCGCGCGCCAGCCCCATCCACGGCGAACACCACGCCCTCGTCGGCCTGCAGGAAGGCCACGTCATCGGTTTGCAAGACGTAAAGACCGTTGCGCATCCGCACCGACAGCCGCCGCCGGTACTGGGGCTGACTTCCCTGGCGCAAAGCCGCACTCAACTCCTGCACCAACGCCGGACTCAGCCCAGCCGGCGGTGTCGGGGCTGGAACCGGAGCTGGGGCAGCAAAGTTGCGGCGCAGCAGCTGATACTTGGTCAGGGCCTCCTCGAATTGCTCGTAGGTAAACGGCTTGAGCAAATAGGCAATGCCATTGCCCCGGAAAGCGGGCAGCAGAAACTGGTCGTAAGCCGTCGTGAAGATGATGGGACAGGTGACCTGAAACCGCTCGTAGAGGGCGAACACGTTGCCATCGAGCAGTTCGATATCGGACAGAATCAGGGCCGGCATGGAATTGATTTGCAGCCAGGTCAATGCTTTTTCCACGCTCCGCAGCACCGTCAGGTCCGCCTCGTTCAGCCCGGCCCGGGTGGCAAACGCCACTACCTGCCGGGCGGCCAGCTCTTCGTCTTCCAGAATCAGAATATGCATACGAATAGCAAAAAACAGACTATGATGAGTTATTCAGAACGATGTAGGGACGGGGCTTGTCCCCACCCGCCGTTAAAACGGCCATACATGGCTCCGTCCCGCAGTTCCGTTCAAAGGCGGGCGGGGGCAAGCCTCGCCCCTACATCGTTCATGAAGCCTGCGTCAGCGGGCACCCTGGCCGGCGACTGAGCTACCACGGGCACCGTCACGGCAAATGTGGCGGCCGTATCCACTACCCGAATTTCCTGGGCGAACAACAGCCGATACCGTTCCCGCAGGTTCGCCAGCCCGGTGCCCGTCGAGTCGACGGCTGTGAGCTTGGGCCGGCGCGGGTGACGCACCGTCAGGCTATCCGCCGTGGCCGTAATTTCGATTACCAGCGGGTCGTCCTCGTTGCCGGCGTTGTGCTTGATGGCATTTTCGAGCAGCTGCTGCAGCGTACCCGGCACCACCAGACGCTGGTCCCAGGCGGGGCCAGGCTGCAGGTCCAGCCGAAACTCGTAGGCCGTGCCGAAGCGGTGCCGCAGCAGGTAGATGTACTCCTCCACGAAGCGCAGCTCGTCGCTCACGCTCACGAAGTCCTCGTTCTGGTGCCGGACCAGCAGCCGGTAAAGGCCCGCGAACCGGTTGAGGTACTCGTTGGCTTCCGCGGGGTCCTGCTGAATGAGGCCGCGCAGCACGTTGAGGTTGTTGAACAGGAAGTGCGGGTCGAGTTGGGCCTTGAGGTTGCGTAGCTCGCTCTGAGTCTGGGCCTGCTGGGTTTGCAACAACCGCTTCTGCACGTCGAAGTACCGCTTGCCCGCCATCAGAATACCCAGCATCCCGTAACTCTGGGTATGCTTCATGACGGTGTACAGAATAGCTGGGGCGGTCCATTGCAGCGGCTTGTCACTCAGCAGTATCCAGTAGCCAAACCAATACAAATGCGCGTCGAGCACCACAAATACCACCAGCGCGCCGAGCACTATCCAGGGGCTACGGCGTGACAAAGCCAGCGGCAGCAGCCCAAATACCAGCACATACACGGCCAGCGTGTCGAGCCCGATGGTGAAGAGAATCGAGGGCACCGCGCGTGCCAGCCCAAACTGCTGCAGGTAGCTGAAGAAGATAATAGACGCGGCCAGCAGCCAGTAGGCAAGTACCAGCAGGTAGTCGGAGCGACTGGGGCGTTGAAACGTGAACGGCATGGCGGCAGATAATAACGGGGCGGAAAGATGCTACTCTTTGTCGGTTTTCACGCGACCCCGCTCTTCTTCGAGGCCGGTGGTGCGCTTGCGGGCCGCTTTCAACTGTTGGTTGCCCAGCTTCCAGCTCAGGCTTACCCGCGCCTGCCGACTTTCGCCGTAGCTCTGGAAGGCCACGTCCAGGTTCTGGTAGCGCACCATGCCCCGCTGCTTGCTCGAGAACAGCACGTCGTTCACGGCCAGGCGCAGGGTGGCGCGGTCCTGCCACAGCGTTTTCTGCAGCCCCAGGTTCAGCTCCCCAAAGCCCCGAAACCTGACTAAGCCATTTATACCAGCCGTTTGGTAGTAGCCGGAGGCCTCCAGCTTGATGTTCTGGGGCAGCTGCACATTGGCTTGGCCGTAGAAAGTAGCGGCAGTCCGGCCCGCCCGGTACGTGCTGCCCAAGTACTCACTCAGGTACTCGTTGTAGAACACCGTCACGCCGGCGTAGCCCGTCAGCAGCTTGCGGTAGGTAAGCGGCAGGTTCAGCGTGGCGTTGTAGTTGCGCAGGTTATCAAGATTGGCCGAGGTAGAGTAGATAATGCTGTCCTCGGTGGCCGTCACCAAGCTGATGGCGTCGCGGGTGCGGCTGTAGCCCAGGATAAAGAACGGCTGCTTCTGGTAGGTCAGGGCCAGCTTATAGTTGCCCGTGAACTGGGGCGTCAGCAAGGGGTTGCCGCGTTGCGAGGTGTAGGGGTCGAGGTACACCAGATTCGGATTCAGATCCTGGTAGCTGGGCCGCCCAATGCGGCGGCTGTACGCCAGGTTCGCGCCCAGTACTTTGGTCAGCGGCTTATCCAGGCTCAAGCTCGGAAACAACTGCCCATAGCTACGCCGGATGCTGGTGGCCGCCGTGCCTTCGGCCACCGTGTATTCGCCCCGCAAACCGGCCTGCCACGTCAGGCCTAGCTGTGTACCCTCGGCCTGCACATAAGCGGCCCCAATGCTCTCAGCGTAGCGAAATTGGTCGGTCCGGCCGGCATCAGCGCCCGTCAGCTCCAACTCGCTTCGGATGTCGACCTGACTGACCTTGGCGCCCAGCAGCAGGTTGGTGGTGGCATTGAGCGGCTGCCGGTAGTCTGCTTTGACCGAAGCCAGCCCGATGCGCGTCTGTTGGTCGTTGCGCAGGGTTTGCAGCTGGTTCACGTCGCCCACGCGCACCTGATTGGCCAAGAGGCCCAGACTACCGGCAGTGTAGCGCGAGTAGTCCACATCGGCGGTCAACTCGCGGCCCAGTGTGTCGAGCAGCACTTTGTAGTTGAGGTTGCCAGCGTAGGAATCGGTACTCCGGCGGGTATTATTGTCGGTGAAGACGTTGACGCCGTTATCGGCCAGCGTGCTGCTTTCTGCATTCAGCTGGGTGCGGTTGAGATAAGTGTTCAGCAGCACGCTTAGCGTCTGGCGGTGCGGCAAGCGGTAATCAGCCCCCAGCCGAAACGTGGGCGCCTGGGTTAGCCGCGGTTGGTAGCTCTGCTGCTCGTAGCGGATGCCGGTTCGGGTATCCAGCCGCGCTGTGTTCAGCTGCTCGTAGGTGTGGCGGTAGTTGTAGCTGGCCGTCCCAAACACGTTCAGCGCGCCGGCCCGGTGGTTGAGGTCGAGCAGGGCCCCGGCCTTGGCAAAGCGCCCGTAGGCCGCGTTGGCAGTCAGGGTACCGTTGGTGCCCAGGTCGGTATTCCTCTTGAGGATGATGTTGATGATGCCCGCCGTGCCGGCGGCGTCGCGGGTGGCGCCGGGCTGGGTAATTACCTCAATCCGCTCAATGGTGCTGCTCGGAAAGTCCTTCAGCACGCCCACCACGTCGGTGTACTGGGTGGTCCGGCCATCAATCTGAATAAGTACACCCTCTTGCCCGGCTACTACAATCCGGTTGTTGAGCACCAGCAGGCCCGGCACTTTTTCCAGCGCCTCCAGCGCCGTAGCGCCGGCTGTGAGGCTGCCCGCCACGTTCACCACCAGCTTGCCCGCCGTCATTTCCAGCAGCGGCTTCTGCCCCACCACGCGCACCTCGCCCAGCACCTGGGCCGCCACGGCCAGCCGAACATCCGGCACTACCACCTCTTTTCCCGCTACCGTAAACTCCGCACTCCTGCCTTGGCTATAGCCCACCGCCGACACCTGCACCCGGTAACGCCCCGCCGGCACTCCCGCCAGCTGGTAACGCCCTGCTTCCGATGCCTGGGTAGCCTGTACCACGGCCGAGTCAGCCAGTTGCCGTAGCACCACCGAGGCGAACGGTACTGCCTGCCCTTTGTCATCGATTGCCCGACCGCTTACGGCCGTTGTGGTCAACTGTTGAGCGGCCACTGGTACCGCCAGCAATATTAGCAGAAGGGAGAAAATCGCTTTCATGGCAGTAGGCTTGAGGGTGAATGGATGCCCAAAACACGCCCACCCAGCCCGCCAACTGAACTCTTACTTTTCGAAGCCCCGCAAATTCCCAATGAAGCCTGGTAAATCGGGCATGAGTGTAACGGCTGTCCTTCGAATTACTCTACAAAAAAAGGCCCGCCGATTGGCGAGCCTTCTTTAAATCTAGTAAGCGGTGCTGATTACTCAGCAGCTTTCTCCTCGCGGGTTTCGCCATCCTTCAGCGTCTCCGTGTCGGTGTCCTCGGGAGCCGAAACCTCCGTGGCAGCAGCCTTAGCTTTTTTAGCGGGCTTAGCTTCAGCCACTACTTCAGCCGACGAATCGCCTTCGGTAGTCGTAGCATCAGCCTTCTTACCGCCACGGCGCGAACGACGGGTCGTAGCCTTAGCTTCACCGGCATTCTTTGCCTCCAGCATGGTGTCGTTGAAGTCAACCAGTTCGATAACGCACATCTCCGAGTTGTCACCAAGGCGGTTCTGGCTCAGCTTGATGATGCGGGTGTACCCACCTGGACGACCGGCAATCTTAACTGCAACATTGTCAAACAGTTCCTTCAGCACCTCCTTCTGGCCCAGGCTCGAGAAAACGAGGCGACGCGAGTGCGTCGTGTCGTTCTTGGCTTTGGTCAGCAGGGGCTCCACGTACTGGCGTAGGGCCTTAGCCTTGGCTACCGTAGTCGTAATGCGCTTGTGCAGGATGAGCGAGTTAGCCATGTTGGCCAGCATCGCGTGGCGGTGCGAGGTGGTGCGGCCGAGATGGTTGAAAGATTTACCGTGACGCATAAAAAAAAGAAAAAGGTACGCTTGCGGGCAACGACCACGGCGGAAAGCGCCTTACGGCTGCCTTCTCATTAGAACCGCTGCCCCGGGGGCGCACTATGAGAAAAGTGAAAAAGTCTGCAAATGTACGCAATAGTCAGACACAAAAAATGTGCTGCCGTGAATTGTGCCGAAGCACCGGTTTCACCGACAGCACATTTCTGCGCTTATCCTCTATTCTTCGTCGAGCTTGTACTTGCCCAGGTCCATCCCGAAGGTCAGGCCCTTCTCCTCCACAAGGTTTTCCAGCTCCGTGAGCGACTTCTTACCAAAGTTGCGGAACTTCATCATGTCGGCCATGTCGAGCTGTACTAAGTCGCCGAGGCTCTTAATGTCGGCAGCCTTGAGGCAGTTGTAGGCACGCACGCTCAGGTCCATGTCGGCCAGCGGCGTCTTTAGCACCTTGCGCATGTGCAGCGTCTCTTCATCCACGATTTCCTCCTCCTCGGCTTTCACCGTCTCGAAGGTCATTGTGCTGTCGGAAAACAGCATGAAGTGCTGAATCAGGATATTGGCGGCGCCTTTCAGGGCCTCCTCCGGATGGATAGAACCGTCGGTGTGAATCTCGATAACGAGCTTCTCATAGTCAGTCTTCTGCTCTACGCGGGTGTTTTCCACGCTGTACTTCACGTTCTTGATCGGCGTGAAGATGGCGTCGATGGCAATCTGGCCAAATACCTGGTCGAGGGGCTTGTTCTCCTCGGCCGGTACGTAACCGCGGCCTTTCTGAATGGTGAACTCAAACTCCAGCTCCGTGCCTGGGTCGACGTGGCAAATCACCATTTCGGTGTTGAGCACTTCGAAACCGTTGGTGAAGTTGTTGATGTCGCCGGCCTTGAAAGACTCTTGACCTTTAATGCGGACGGTGATTTTATCCTCGATAGCATCGCTCACCTTCTTGAAGCGGATCTGCTTCAGGTTGAGGATGATTTCGGACATATCTTCCAGCACGCCTTCGATGGTCATGAACTCGTGCAGCACACTGTTGGTGCGTACCGAGGTGATGGCGTAGCCCTCCAGCGACGACAGCAGGATGCGGCGCAGTGCGTTGCCGATCGTGACGCCGTAGCCCTTCTCAAGCGGTTTGAATTCAAACGTGCCGTAGAAGTCGTCGGATTTCTCCATCACCACTTTCTCCGGCATTTGAAAAGCTAAGATTGACATAAGTGGGGCGGTTGGTTAGTATTGAGTAAAAGGTATCAGGTAAAAGGATGCGTTTGCAGCGGCCTGATACCTAATACCCAATACTTGAAATCAGTAAAAAAGCGGCGAAGCAAACGAGCGGCCCGGGCGTCCGGGCCGCTTCGTTTATTACTTCGAGTACAGTTCGACGATGAGCTGCTCCGTGATTTTCTCCGGAATCAGCTCGCGCGAAGGAGCATTGAGGAACTTGCCCACCATGTCCTTGCCTTCCCACTCCAGCCACGCGAAAGCGCGGGCGTTGCGGGCGCTCAGGCTCGTAGTGATAGCCTCCAGCGACTTCGACTTCTCGCGAACGGCCACTAGGTCGCCAGCGCGGAGCTTGTACGAAGCGATGTTCACAATCTCACCGTTCACGGTGATGTGCTTGTGCAACACCAGCTGACGGGCGGCGCGACGCGTAGGGGCAATGCCCAAACGGTACACCGTGTTGTCGAGGCGCGACTCCAGCATAGCCAGCAGGTTGTCGCCGGTAATGCCGGGAGCAGCTGCAGCTTTGTGGAACAGGTTCTCAAACTGCTTCTCGAGCATGCCGTACATGTACTTTACTTTCTGCTTCTCCATCAGCTGGATAGCGTACTCGCTTTGCTTCTTACGACGACCACGGCCGTGCTGGCCAGGGGGGTATGCTTTTTTGGTGAGTGCCTTGCTCGGGCCGAAAATCGGCTCATTGAAGCGACGGGCAATCTTGGTTTTAGGACCAGTATAACGTGCCATTTCGGATTTGTTGGGGGTTGAAGGGGGCGCGGCCGAAGCCAGCGTGGTGCAAACTAAACGCGACGGCGCTTAGGTGGGCGGCAGCCGTTGTGGGGCAGCGGCGTTACGTCCTTAATGGTCGTCACCTCGATGCCCACATTACCCAGCGTCCGGATAGCCGACTCGCGGCCCGCACCCGGACCCTTCACGAACACCTCTGCCTTGCGCATGCCCAGGTCGTGGGCAACTTTGCCGGCATCCGACATCGCCATTTGGGCGGCGTAGGGAGTGTTCTTCTTCGAACCCCGGAATCCCATCTTACCAGCCGAAGCCCAGGAAATAACCTGGCCATTGTTGTTGGTGATGGAGATGATGATGTTGTTGAAAGAGGCCTTAATGTGGACCTGCCCTACGGGCTCAACAACGACAACGCGCTTCTTGGCTTTGTCTTTTCTTTTCTGTGCCATTTGGTTATCGCAAAAATTACTGCGGAAGGTGTTAGGCTGAAAGCTTTTCGCAACCCATCAGCCTGATTCCCGCTACAGATTATTTAGTGGCTTTTTTCTTACCAGCAACCGTCTTGCGCTTGCCCTTACGGGTACGCGAGTTGTTCTTGGTGCGCTGACCGCGAACGGGCAGACCCTTACGGTGACGCAGACCCCGGTAGCAACCGATGTCCATGAGCCGCTTGATGTTGAGTTGCACTTCCGAACGCAGTACGCCTTCAGTCTTGTAAGTGCTGGCGATGATGCTACGGATTTCGCCGGCTTCCTCTTCCGTCCAGTCCTTCACTTTCTTGTTCAGGTCTACACCTGCCTTCGAAAGGATTTGCTGAGCCGAAGCTTTGCCGATGCCGAAAATGTAGGTCAGCGAGATTTCGCCGCGCTTGTTGTCTGGGATGTCTACCCCTGCAATACGAGCCATGTGATGAGTTTGGGTTGTTGGCGAGTTAGGGTCCTGGGGTTCCGCTGCTGGTTAGCTCCGGCTGTCGGAACACACAGCAAGCTGCCATGCTCCAAAGACCCCAATTTCCAATAATTATCCCTGACGCTGCTTGAAGCGGGGGTTCTTCTTGTTGATTACGTAGAGCTTGCCATTGCGACGAATGATCTTGCAATCGGCGCTACGCTTCTTGATGGACGTTTTTACTTTCATGGTAGTGAGTTGTTAGGGTCTGAGGTTCGAAGGGTCTAGGTTTGCAAGGGAAGCCGAACAACCTGGTTGAACCTCAACCCAGTTCCCCGGACCCCAAGTACCCCACACCCTTACTTGTAGCGGTACACGATACGGCCCTTCGATAAATCGTAAGGCGACATTTCGAGTTTCACCTTATCTCCCGGCAGAATTTTAATGTAGTGCATCCGCATCTTGCCCGAAATGTGGGCAATCAGCTGGTGCCCGTTTTCCAGCTCCACGCGGAACATGGCGTTGGATAAGGCTTCCAGGATGGTACCGTCCTGCTCAATGGAAGTTTGTTTGGCCATATGGCTACTATAAGGTTTTTGCTTGTAAGGCTTTTTCTATGTAATCAAAGGAGGTCAGAATTTCTGCCTTGTCTTTGCGAACAACTATGGTATGCTCAAAGTGCGCCGACGGTTTGAAATCCTTGGTGCGGATAGTCCAGCCATCCTTTTCCTGCACTACGCTTTTCGTGCCCAGGTTCACCATCGGTTCGATAGCCAGCGTCAATCCACTCTGCAGTTTCAAGCCCGAACCACGTTTACCGTAGTTAGGAACTTCTGGCCGCTCGTGCAACTTCTGCCCGATACCGTGGCCGACCAACTCCCGCACTACACCGTAACCTTGCTTCTCCACATAATTCTGGATAGCATAGCTCACGTCGCCAAGGCGGTTGCCTGCTATGGCTTGCTCTATGCCGAGGTAAAGCGACTTTTTAGTTTCGTCCAACAGAGCCAGTACCTCCGGCGTCACTTCCCCAACTGGGTAAGTATACGCGCTATCGGAGTGGTAACCGTTGAGTTGTACACCACAGTCAATCGAAACAATGTCGCCGCTTTTCAGCACGTAATCGCCCGGGAAACCATGCACCACTACCGCATTGGGTGAGATGCAGAGGCTGTACTCGAAACCGTTGTAGCCTTTGAAGGAAGGCAGGCCACCGTTGTCGCGGATGAATTCCTCCGCCCGCTGATCCAGCGCCCGGGTGGTAATCCCTTCCCCAATCAACTTGGCCACTTCCCCATGGGCCTGAGCCAGCACTTTTGCGCTGGCCTTCATCAAGTCAATCTCTTCCTCGGTTTTGTAAAAAATCATTTTTTTACGAAGCGAGAGCAATATTTTGCGAGCGACCCCGGGTCTTGCCAGTCTTCATCATGCTGTCGTAACGACGCATGAGTAAGTAGCTTTTTACCTGGTTCATAGTGTCAAGCACTACTCCCACCATGATGATAAGCGAAGTACCGCCGTAGAACTGGGCAAAGGGTCCGGTTACGCCGGCAACGGTGGCTATGGCAGGCAGAATGGCAATGATGGCCAGCGCCACTGCTCCGGGCAACGTAATACGGGTCAGTACTTCATCAATAAATTCCGACGTATCACGGCCAGGCTTCACACCGGGGATAAACCCGCCACTGCGTTTCAGGTCGTCCGCAATCTGGTTGGGATTGACACTGATAGCCGTGTAAAAGTAAGTAAAGACAACAATGAGCAGCCCGAACACGACGTTGTACACGACGTGATTGGGCTGGAACCAAGTACCAATCATGGTGGCTGCTTCACTGTCCTTATTCCAAGCCGAAGCTGCAATAGCAGGCACGAACATCAGCGACTGAGCAAAAATGATCGGCATTACACCGGCCGCATTCACCTTCATCGGAATGTACTGCCGCTGAGAACTTAGAGAAGCTGCTCCACCTACTTGCTTTGCGTACTGCACCGGAATCTGCCGCACAGCCTGTGTGAGGATGATAACGGCCATTACGACCAGGAACAGCACAGCCATTTCAATCAGAAAAATCAACGACCCACGCATCGAGCGGGCTGTAGCTTCTCCAATCAAAGCACCTGGCAGGCGCGACACAATACCAATCATGATCAGCATCGAAATGCCGTTACCGATACCCTTGTCGGTAATTTTCTCTCCCAGCCACATACAGAACAGGGTTCCGGCCGTGACGATAAGAGCCGTCGAAACGGTAAAGAAAACGCCCGGATTCATAATGGCTTCAGCATTTATGGTGGCAATAAAGCCAACCGACTGTGCTGCCACAATAGGAATCGTGAGGATACGAGTGTACTGACTGATTTTATTACGGCCCGACTCTCCTTCCTTCTGCAACTTCTGGAAGTATGGCACTGCAATAGTCAGCAGCTGCAATACAATAGAAGCGGAGATATAAGGCATGATACCCAACGCGAAGATGGATGCATGGCTAAAAGCCCCACCCAGCAACGTGTCAAGAATGCCTAAAACACCGCTTTGGCCCTTGTCGAGGCGAGTAGGGTCGATACCCGGTAGCACCACGAAGGAGCCCAGCCGGTAGATGGCAATGAAAAAAAGCGTATTGAGAATCCGCGTACGCAGATCCTCAATCGCAAATACATTCTTTATCGACTCGATAAGTTTTTTCATTGCTGCTTTGATGCTTAAAGCGTCACGGCTTTTCCGCCTGCCTTCTCGATGGCCTCAATAGCCGACTTCGAGAATGCATGGGCATGTACTTCCAGAGCCTGGGTGACTTCACCCCGGCCTAGAACCTTGATTTTGGCAGTCTTCGAAGCCAAACCGGCATTTACGAAGTAGGCCACATCGAAAGTAGTAGCACCATTTTCAGCGAGAGCAGCCAGCACGTCGAGATTGACGGCTTTATACTCTACACGATTGATGTTCTTAAAGCCAAACTTAGGCACCCGACGCTGCAGGGGCATCTGGCCGCCTTCGAAGCCCGATTTCTTGGAGTAACCCGAGCGGGACTTGGCACCGTTGTGACCACGCGTCGATGTGCCGCCGCGGCCGGAACCCGTACCACGACCCACGCGCTTTACATTGCGGGTGGAGCCTGTGGCGGGCTGGAGATTGCTGAGATTCATGTTCGGGAAATTCCTAGAGTTCGGTTACTTCCAACAGGTGCTGAACGGCTTTGATCATGCCAGCAATTTCGGTTGTGTTTTCCACAGTCCGGGTGCTGTTCATTTTGCCGAGGCCCAAGGCCTGCACAGTACGTTTCTGACGCTCGGGGCGGTCAATAACGCTTCTTATGAGTTTGATTTGAATCTGCGCCATCGTTCCTTATCCGTTAAAAACTTGGGCGAGAGTAATACCACGAGCCTGAGCAATTTGCATCGGGTCGCGCATTTTCAGTAGGGCGTCGAAAGTTGCTTTCACCACGTTGTGGGGGTTCGACGAACCTTTCGACTTAGCCAGTACATCTTTGATACCAGCGCTTTCGAACACGGCACGCATAGCACCGCCCGCAATTACACCCGTACCAGCGGCGGCTGGCTGAACCAGCACAAAACCACCCGAATACTTGCCTTCCATTTTATGAGGAACAGTGTGCTTATAAAGCGGCACTTTCACCAAGTTTTTCTTCGCGTCGTCAATGCCTTTGGCAATGGCGTCGGTGACTTCGTTGGCTTTGCCGAGGCCGTAGCCTACGGTACCGTTGCCGTCACCTACCACCACAATGGCCGAGAAGCTGAAGCGACGACCACCCTTTACCACTTTGGCAACGCGGTTGATAGCTACTACTTTCTCTTTCAGATCAGAATCGCCGGTACGCGAATCATTTTCTTTGTTGCGGTCATTGCCGCCGCGACGGTCATTTCCACCACCACGAGGGCTGTTGCCGCCGCGGTCGTTACCGCCACCACGAGGGCCGTTGTTAAATTCTGCCATGATGATAGATTAGAAATTGAGGCCGCCTTCGCGGGCTCCTTCTGCCAATGATTTTACGCGGCCGTGGTAGAGGTAGCCCGAGCGGTCAAATACCACTTTCGAAATTCCTTTTCCAGTAGCACGGACGGCAAGTTCTTTGCCGACTGCGGCGGCGAGGGCGACTCCGTTGCCCCCTTCCACCGAAACGTGCTTCGAGGAAGCAGACGCCAGCGTGTGGCCGGTGGTGTCGTCAATAATCTGAGCATAAATGCCCGTATTGCTGCGGAACACCGACAAACGCGGACGCTCGGACGTGCCAGCCACCTTAGTGCGGATGATGCGCTGGATCCGTTTTCTTCTAGTTGCTTTATCGAAAGCCATGGTGCGTTATTATTTCGAAGCCGTTTTACCAGCCTTACGACGAATCTGCTCACCCACGAAACGCACGCCTTTGCCTTTGTAAGGCTCAACTTTGCGCAACGAGCGAATCTTTGCGGCTACCTGGCCCAGCAACTGCTTGTCGATGCTGGTAAGGGTAACGATGGGGTTTTTGCCTTTTTCGGTAATAGCCGTAGCCGTTACTTCGGCCGGCAGGGCCAGGAAGATGTTGTGCGAGTAGCCCAGCGCCAGTTCGAGGATAGTACCAGCCATAGTGGCTTTGTAACCTACACCGACTAATTCCAGCTTTTTCTCGAGGCCATTGCTCACGCCATCGATGCGTTGTTGAGCAGTGAGCGGTAAAGGCCATGCATGGCCTTGTGCCGCTTCTGCTCCGTGGGGCGGGTCACCAGCAACTGGCCTTCCTCAGTAGCCACGTTAATATCGCGGTCTACAGGAACTACCAGAGTGCCTTTGGGGCCCTTCACGGTTACGTTGTTGTCTTTGCTCACTTCAATCTGCACGTTGTCGGGCAGGCTGATGGGCAGTTTACCAATGCGTGACATAGTTTCTGTTTCCTTTCAGATTAGTAAACGTAGCACAGCACTTCGCCGCCCACGTTCTCAGCCTTCGCTTCTTTCTCCGTCATTACGCCTTTCGACGTGGAGAGAATAGCGATGCCGAGGCCGCTGAGTACGCGGGGCATGTTGCCAACGTGCGCATATTGGCGCAGGCCAGGCGAGCTCACGCGCTGCAGCTTAGTAATAGCCGGCACCTTCGTGGTGGGGTTGTACTTGAGGGCGATTTTAATCGTACCCTGCACGGCAGCATCGTCAAAACGGTAGCTCTGAATGTAGCCCTTCTTGTAGAGCACTTTCGTAATCTCCTTCTTGATGTTGCTGGCCGGAATCTCCACCACCCGATGGTTTGCCTTTATGGCATTGCGTACCCGGGTTAGGTAATCGGCAATTGGATCTGTGTTCATTCGATTGTAAAAATGAAGCGCCCTTTTTTAGGGAGCCGCAAAGATAGGAAAATTTCGCCGCCACGGAAAGTGGTAGCGAAATTTTCGGTTAAGACTACTCGGCTCGGCTTGTTATAGCTCGGCCAATGGTTTCTTTCGGCAACCTGCCAAATTTTGAGTATTGAATGGCTGGTAATGAGTAAAGAACTGATGAGCAACTGATCCTAAAAGGACTACTGAACATCATCTACCTACTCACTACCAACAGCCCAATACCGATACTTACCAGCTAGACTTGGTTACGCCGGGAATTTTGCCGGCGAGAGCCATTTCACGGAAGCGTACACGGCTGATGCCGAACTTACGCATGTATCCACGAGGACGGCCATCTATTTTATCGCGGTTGTGCAAGCGCACTGGCGAAGCATTGCGCGGCAGTTTGTCAAGGCCTTCGTAGTCGCCGGCCGCTTTCAGGGCCTTGCGCTTCTCGGCGTAACGGGCAACGGTCGCGATACGCTTCCGTTCCCGTGCTTTCATGCTCTCCTTAGCCATTGTTTTCTTTCTTAGCGTTGGCGAATGGCATTCCGAAGGCCTTGAGCAGCTCGTAGCTCTGCTCGTCGTTTTCGGCCGACGTCACGAAAGTGATGTCCATGCCGGCAATCGACTTGATCTTGTCAATCGAAATTTCCGGGAAAATGATCTGCTCCTTCACGCCCAGGGTATAATTACCCCGGCCATCGAAGCCCTTGTCGTTGATGCCTTTGAAGTCACGTACCCGAGGCAGTGCAATAGTCAGCAAACGGTCGAGAAATTCGTACATCTGCTCACCCCGCAGCGTTACGCGGGCGCCAATTGGCATGCCCTCGCGCAACTTGAAGTTCGATACGGAACGCTTGGCGATAGTTGGAACAGCTTTCTGACCAGTGATGATAGTCAGCTCATCTACGCCATTATCAACCAGCTTTTTATCGGCAACTGCCGCGCCAATGCCGCGGTTGATGCAGATTTTGGTGATGCGCGGTACCTGCATAATGCTCTTGAACTGGAATTTCTCCTGGAGCGCGGGTACTACTTCGTTGTTGTATTTTTCTTTAAAACGAGCCATGTCGGAAGCGGTTAGGCGTTAGCCGAGTCCACACGCTTCACGTTACTCACGTGAATTGGGGCCTCGATCTTGGTGATGCCGCCCTGGGGATTCTTCGCACTAGGTTTGTTGTGCTTGGTTGCCAGGTTCAGGCCTTCCACGATGACACGCTGGGTCGAACGGTTAACCGACTTGATGGTGCCGGTTTTGCCTTTCTCGTCGCCGGCAATCACCAGAACGGTGTCGCCGGTTTTCACGTGCAGTTTCGTAGGCGTTGCTTTTTTCGTTGCCATGATTAGATAACTTCAGGAGCCAGCGAAACGATCTTCATGAACTGGCGCTCACGCAGCTCGCGGGCTACAGGGCCGAAGATGCGCGTACCACGCGGTTCGTCGTTATTGTTGAGCAGCACGGCAGCGTTGTCGTCGAAGCGAATGTAAGAACCATCCTTGCGGCGGACTTCCTTCTTCGTGCGAACAACAACAGCGCGGGAAACCGTGCCTTTTTTAGCATTGCCGGAGCCAATGGCCGACTTGATCGAAACGACAATCTTGTCGCCTACGCTGGCGTACTTCTTGCCCGTGCCACCGAGGACACGAATGCAAAGAACTTCTTTGGCGCCGCTGTTATCAGCAACGGTCAGACGGGATTCTTGCTGTATCATCTTACTTGGCGCGTTCTAGGATTTCAACCAGTCTCCACCGCTTCAGCTTGCTGAGGGGGCGAGTGCTCATAATGCGCACCGTGTCGCCTTCGCCGCATTCGTTGTTCTCGTCGTGGGCCATGAATTTGGTCGACTTGGTAACGAACTTGCCGTAGATCGGGTGCTTCATCTTGCTCTCAACCATTACCGTAATGGACTTGTCCATCTTGGAGGAGGTTACGCGGCCGATGATTTCTTTGCGCAGGTTCCGCTCAGTGGTGGCGGGAGTGCCCTGCTGTTCTTCGTTGTTTGCCATCGTTAGTTAGCAGTGTTTGTAGCCTGCTCATTTTCGCGACGCTTCAACTCAGTCAGCAGACGGGCGACATTTTTGCGGGCTTGCTTCAGACGGAGCGGGTTTTCCAGCGGCGAGATGGCATGCGCAAAGCGCATGGTCTGGCCCGAGGTCTGCTCGGTCTTCAATTGATTTTTGAGGTCCTCCAAAGAGAGGGCGAGGATATCGGAGTTCTTCATCATTACTTGCTTTCTACGTAGTCACGACGAACAACAAACGACGTCCGCACCGGCAGTTTCTGGGCCGCGAGGCGCAGCGACTCCTGAGCTACTTCCAGCGTCACCCCGTCCGATTCGAACATGATGGTACCAGGCTTCACGCAGGCTACCCAATATTCGGGCGAACCTTTACCCTTACCCATCCGCACTTCAGCAGGCTTCTTGGTAATAGGCTTGTCGGGAAAAATGCGGATCCATACTTGACCTTCGCGTTTCATGGCGCGGGTCATGGCGATACGGGCAGCCTCAATCTGGCGAGCCGTAATCCACGCTTGTTCCAGCGACTTGATAGCGAACGAACCGAAGTCGATGGAGCTGCCGCGATGGGCTAAGCCATGTATGCGACCCTTTTGCATCTTGCGATACTTGGTCCTTTTCGGTTGTAACATGAGATATAATGTCTTAAAATTCGAGAGAAAGGGAGAGGACTAGCGACGCGGTGCGCCACCGCCACGGTTGCCGCCACCGGCACCACCAGCACCTGGGCCACCTGGACCCCGACGCTGACCACCGGCAGCTCCGCCGCGGCTATCGCCGCCCCGGTCACCACCACGGCTTTCACCACCCCGGTCGTTGCGGTCGCGACGTGGGCCACGCTCATTACGCGGACCACGGTCGTTGCGGCTGTCGCCACCCTGGCTACCAGCGGGCTGCTGGTTGGGCGAAAGGTCGGGCTTGCCGAATACCTCGCCGCGCATGATCCACACCTTGATGCCGATCTTGCCATATACCGTCTGAGCTTCCGACAGTGCGTAGTCGATGTCAGCGCGCAGCGTGTGCAGCGGCGTACGACCTTCCTTGTACTGCTCGGAGCGGGCGATTTCAGCACCACCCAAACGGCCACCGCACTGAATCTTGATGCCTTCGGCACCAACACGCATAGCAGCCTGGATCGACATCTTCATAGCGCGACGGAACGAGATCCGGGCAGCCAGCTGCTGGGCGATGCTCTCGCCGACCAGCTTGGCGTCCAGCTCGGGACGCTTAATCTCGAAAATGTTGATCTGAACGTCTTTGCCGGTGATCTGCTTCAGCTCGTCCTTGATCTTATCCACTTCGGCGCCGCCTTTACCAATCACCACGCCCGGACGGGCCGTGTTGATGGTAATGGTCACACGCTTGAGCGTGCGCTCAATCACGATGCGGCTAATGCCACCCTTCGGAATACGAGCGTTGATGTATTTGCGGATCTTCTCGTCTTCAACCAGCTTGTCGGCAAAGTCCTTGCCGCCGTACCAGTTCGAGTCCCATCCTTTGATGATTCCCAGACGGAAGCCAACCGGATTTACTTTCTGTCCCATAGTGCTTATGCGGTGGCTTCTGCCTTGGTTTCAGTTGATTTCTTGGTGCTGCTGCGACGCGAGGCCTTCTTAGGAGCGTTGGCCGAAGCCTCGGTGTCCTTCGACTCGGCGGCTTGCGTAGCGGCGGCTTTGCTGCCGAGCGGCTCAACCTTCGAGTCGATGATCAGCGTCACGTGATTGCTCCGCTTGCGGATGCGGTGGCCACGACCCTGGGGGGCGGGGCGCAGACGCTTCAGCATGCGGCCTTCATCCACGAAAATCTCCTTGATGTAGAGATTAGCATCCTCGATGCGCTCATCCTCATTCTTGAGCTGCCAGTTGGCCAAGGCCGACAGGAGCAACTTCTCGATTTTGGGGGCACCCGAGTTGGCCTCAAACTTCAGCAGGCCGAGGGCGCGGGTCACTTTCTGACCACGAACCAGGTTGGCTACCAAGCGCATCTTGCGCGGCGAGGTAGGCACGTTCCGGAGTTTAGCTACTGCTTCCATAATTAGCGCTTGCCTTTATCTTTCTTGGCGACGTGGCCGCGGAAGTTACGGGTCGGGGCAAACTCACCGAGCTTGTGTCCTACCATGTTCTCCGTGACATACACCGGGATGAACTTATTGCCGTTGTGGACGGCGAACGTGTGGCCAACGAAGTCGGGCGAAATCATCGAGCGGCGAGACCAGGTCTTCACCACCGACTTTTTGCCGGATTCTTCCATTGCCGTTACTTTCTTCTCGAGCCGGAAGTCAATGTACGGCCCTTTTTTTAGTGAACGTGCCATTGCTTACTTCTTGCCTTTACGGTTGACGATGAGCTGCTCGGAGTACTTGTTCTTGTTACGGGTTTTCTGCCCTTTCGAGAAGATACCGTTACGGCTGCGTGGGTGACCACCCGACGACTTGCCTTCACCACCACCCATTGGGTGATCGACAGGGTTCATGGCTACACCACGAACGCGCGGACGGCGACCCAACCAGCGGTTGCGACCGGCTTTGCCCAAGCGAACGTTCATATGGTCGCCGTTGGAAACGGTACCAACTGTAGCAATGCAGGTTACGAGAACCATGCGCATTTCGCCAGAAGGCAGCTTCAAAGTAGCATACCTGTCTTCGCGGGCTACGAGCTGGGCGTAGGTGCCGGCCGAACGGGCCATAGCAGCACCAGCACCCGGCTGCAGCTCGATGGCGTGCACGATGGTACCGAGAGGAATTTCGCGCAGGGGCAGGGCATTGCCTACCTCAGGGGCCACTCCCGTACCCGAAACGATTACCGTACCCACAGCCAGACCGGCCGGAGCAATAATATAGCGTTTCTCACCATCGGCGTACTGCAACAGGGCAATACGGGCGGTGCGGTTGGGGTCGTACTCAATCGTCTTCACCGTAGCGGGCACCGAGGCCTTGTCACGCTTGAAGTCGATGATACGGTAACGGGCTTTGTGTCCGCCGCCAATGTAGCGGTTCGACATTTTACCCGAGTTGTTACGGCCACCGGAGTTTTTGAGGGGTGCCAACAGCGACTTCTCCGGCGTCGACGCAGTTAGCTCGTCGAAGGCCGGGGCGATGCGGAAGCGCTGACCCGGTGATGTTGGTCTTAGTTTTTTGAGTGCCATTACTCTTGCTTAGGAAAAATTCTTGGCTGAAAGAAAGGCTTACAGGCCGCTGTAGAAGTCGATGATGTCGCCTTCTTTCACGGTAACCACGGCCTTTTTGCCGTGCGGACGACGGCCCGAGATAGAACCGCCTTTCGTGAACTTCGACTTCACCTTACCAATCGTGCGCATCGTGCTGATGCTGGTGATGGTAACGCCATAAAGCTGCTCAATCTCTTTCTTGATCTGCACCTTGTTGGCATCGATGGCTACGTCGAAGGAGTACTGTCCTTTGTCGTTGAGGCTGGTCGCCTTCTCCGTTACGATGGGTTTTTTCAGAATGCTCATTACTCAGCAGTGGTATAGAGTTGTTCCAATGCCGTCAGCGCATCCTCCGACAGCAATAGCGTATCGGTGTTCAGCAAGTCGTGGGTGTTGAGGGCTACGGGAGTAGCCACGCTCACGCGCTGAATGTTGCGGGCCGACAGGACTACGTTCTTTTCAACCGCGCCCGTTACAAGCAGGGTCTTTTTGCCGTTGTTCAGCTTCAGACCGGCCATGATGGCAACAAAGTCTTTGGTCTTTACGGCCGACATGGTAATATTTTCTACTACCGATACCTTGCCATCCTGAGCCAGCGTCGAGAGAGCCGACAGGCGGGCCAGACGCTTGGTTTTCTTGTTGAGCTTGAAGCCGTAGTCGCGGGGCTGCGGACCGAACATGCGGCCACCACCTACGAATACGCCCGACTTCATGGAGCCGGCACGGGCACCGCCGGTGCCTTTCTGCTTCTTCAGCTTCTTGGTAGTGCCGTGCACTTCGTTGCGCTGCTTCGACTTGTGCGTGCCCTGGCGCTGGTTGGCCAAGTACTGCTTCACGTCGAGGTACATCACGTGCTCGTTCGGCTCGAGGCCGAAGATGGCGTCGGACAGGGTGACCTTACGGCCGGTGTCTTCGCCTTTGATGTTAATTACTGACAGTTCCATCTTGCTAGGTTATTTTTCCAGGACCACGAAAGAGTTCTTGGCACCGGGAATCGAGCCGCTCACCACGATGAGGTTTTTGTCGGCTATAATGCGCATAACCTTCAGGTTCTGCACTTTCACCCGGTCGTTGCCCATACGGCCACCCATGCGCATTCCTTTGAATACGCGCGACGGCCACGAGCAGGCACCAATGGAACCAGGGTGACGGAGGCGGTTGTGCTGACCGTGGGTCTGGCCACCAACACCGGCGAAGTTATAGCGCTTTACAACGCCCTGGAAACCCTTACCCTTCGACGTTCCAACAACATCCACGAATTCGCCTTCGGCGAACAGCGAGGTGTTGATTTCGCTGCCGGCAGCAAAGCTGGCGCGTCCTCGGTGCGGAACTCAACGAGTTTTTTCTTGGGGGTGGTTCCGGCTTTAGCGAAGTGACCGGCCAGAGGCTTGGTCGTGTTCTTCGCTTTTTTCTCGCCGTAACCGAGCTGGATGGCCAGATAGCCGTCCGTTTCGATGGTCTTAACCTGCGTCACTACGCACGGACCCGCTTCGATGAGCGTGCAGGGAATGTTCTTCCCGTCCGGAGTGAAGAGGCTTGTCATACCGATTTTTTTACCGATGATGCCAGGCATTCAATTGGGGTTTTAAAAAAAGACACACTCGAAAACGCCCGCGTGGCATTTTCGGAAATGGAGTGCAAAGCTAGGAAATTGTTGCCGCAATATCTAAGGTGGCACCGAAATATTTTCAGAGTTAGATAGTTAGCTTGTCTTTTCAGTCCTAAACTTGCTATCACCCGAGCCGAAGTCAGGCAATAGCTATAGTGGTAGCATAGTTCCTAGTCTCTTACCCCAATGCCAGTTTCCAACCAGTTTGTCGTTCAATACCAGAAACGCCCCACCGACTCCGAAGAGACGATGGGGCGTTTAGGTTAATCAGTTAACGGAAATCCGGTCCTCAGACTTTGATTTCTACGTCAACGCCGCTAGGCAACTCCAGCTTCATCAGGGCATCTACCGTCTTCGACGAAGTCGAGTAGATGTCCACCAGACGCTTGTAGGTGCAGAGCTGGAATTGCTCCCGGCTCTTCTTGTTTACGTGGGGCGAACGGAGCACGGTGAATTTTTCCTTTTTCGTGGGCAGGGGAATCGGACCGCTAACGATAGCGCCCGTAGCCTTCACCGCCGTCACAATCTTCTCCGACGATTTGTCCACCAAGTTGTGGTCGTAGGATTTGAGCTTGATGCGAATTTTCTGATTCATGTCGATTAGTGAAAAGCGGGTTAGCGGATAGCGTTGCCCTTCTGCTTGGCGATGATGGCTTCGGCGAGGTTGGTTGGCACCTGGTCGTAGTGCGAGAACGTGAGCGAAGCCGAAGCCCGACCCGACGTAATCGTACGCAGCGAGGTTACGTAGCCGAACAGCTCCGACAGCGGAACGTCGGCCTTGATAACGTTGGCACCTGCTTTCGTGTCCATACCCTTCATCAGGCCACGGCGACGGTTCAGGTCGCCCGTTACCGAGCCAGTGTACTCATCCGGCGAAACTACTTCTACTGCCATAATTGGCTCGAGCAGTCGTGGACCAGCCTGACGGCCGGCTTCGCGGAAACCACCACGGGCTGCGAGTTCGAACGACAAAGCGTCCGAGTCAACGTCGTGGAAGGAACCGAAGAACAGACGAACGCGCATACCCTCGATGGGGAAGCCGGCGAGCGGACCATTCTTCATAGCCTCTTCAAAGCCCTTCTGGATTGGCGCGATGAATTCGCGGGGGATTACACCACCCGAGATGTCATTTACAAACTCCAGACCTGGCTTCTCCGGATCGGTTACTTTCGGACCAAGTTCAAACTGGATGTCGCCGAATTTACCGCGGCCACCCGTCTGCTTCTTGTAAGTTTCGCGGTGCTCAACATTTTTGGTGAGCACCTCTTTGTAGGCAACCATTGGGGCACCCTGGTTGATTTCCACCTTGAACTCCCGGCGCATGCGCTCGATAATGATTTCGAGGTGAAGCTCACCCATGCCTTTGAGGACAGTCTGGCCCGTTTCGGGGTCGGTCTGTACCACCAGGGTGGGGTCTTCTTCCACGAGCTTGGCAATGGCCATGCCCATCTTGTCCACGTCGGCTTGCGTCTTGGGCTCGATGGCGTAACCAATAACCGGCTCGGGGAACGACATCGACTCAAGCACGATAGGGTGCTTCTCATCGCTCAGCGTATCGCCGGTCTTGATGTCCTTGAAACCCACGCCGGCGGCAATGTCGCCGGCCTGGATGCGCTCGATGGGGTTCTGCTTGTTGGAGTGCATCTGCATCAGACGCGAGATACGCTCCTTCTTGTTCGTGCGGTTGTTATGCACGTACGAACCGGCTTCCAGCACACCGCTGTAGCAGCGGAAGAAACACAGACGGCCCACGAAGGGGTCGGTGGCAATCTTGAAGGCCAGGGCCGTGAAGGGCTCCGAGTTGTCAGGATGACGCTCGATTTCCTCTTCCGTATCGGGGTTTTTACCGATAATGGGGGGCATATCGAGCGGCGAGGGCAGGTAGGCCATTACGCCGTCCAGCATCGTTTGTACACCCTTGTTTTTGAAGGCCGAGCCGCACATTACGGGCGAGAACTTCATGTCGATAACCGCTTGGCGGATAACGACCATCATTTCCTCACGGGTAATGGAGTCCGGATCGTCGAAGAACTTCTCGAGCAGGGCGTCGTCGTATTCGGCAACGCTCTCTACAAGCTTCTGGCGCCACTCGGCTACCGTGTCCACGAGGTCCTCGGGAACCGGGATTTCGCTGAAAGATTTGCCCTGTGTAGCGTCGTCCCAAACGATGGCCTTGCCGGTCAGCAAGTCTACCACACCTTTGAAAGTATCTTCAGCGCCAATCGGAATCTGGAGCGGCACCGGGTTAGCGCCTAGCTTTTCCTTGATTTCGGCAACGGCCTTGAAAAAGTCGGCACCAGCACGGTCCATCTTGTTGACGAAGCAGATGCGGGGCACCTTGTACTTGTCAGCCTGACGCCATACGGTTTCCGACTGGGGCTCCACGCCCGATACGGCGCAGAACAACGCCACGGCGCCGTCGAGCACGCGCAAGGAGCGCTCCACCTCCACCGTGAAGTCCACGTGGCCGGGGGTGTCAATCAGGTTGATTTTGTATTGCTTGGTGCTTTCAACCGGCTCGCCATTGGAGTCGGTCGGGTAGTTCCAGAAGGTAGTAGTAGCGGCCGAGGTAATGGTGATACCCCGCTCCTGCTCCTGCTCCATCCAGTCCATCGTGGCGCCACCATCGTGAACCTCCCCGATTTTGTGGGTCTTACCGGTATAGTAGAGAATGCGCTCCGACGTGGTGGTTTTACCAGCGTCGATGTGCGCCATAATCCCGATATTCCGGAGATATTGTAGCTCTTGATTTACAGCCATTGGTCGATTAGTGAATGAGTGAATCAGTGAATGTATGCGGCGAGTGAATAGTTCAGTTACTGAACCGACACTCAGGCCCACATTCGCTCATTCGTCGGCTTAGAAACGGAAGTGCGAGAAAGCCTTGTTGGCTTCAGCCATCCGGTGGGTGTCGTCCTTCTTCTTGACGGCAGCACCTTCACCCTTAGCGGCGGCAATGATTTCGCCAGCCAGCTTGTCCTTCATGGTCTTCTCACCACGACGACGAGCGTACTGAATCAGCCACTTCGAACCCACGGCAATGCGACGGTCGGGGCGAACTTCAATTGGAACCTGGAAAGTAGCACCACCTACGCGGCGGCTCTTTACTTCCACGGTTGGCATAACGTTGTTGAGGGCTTTGCGCCACATCTCCACGCCGCTTTCCTTGGTCCGCTCCTCTACCAGCTCGCAAGCATCGTAGAAAATGGTGTAGGCTAGGTTTTTCTTTCCGTCATACATCATGTAGTTGACGAAACGGGTTACCAGCGTCTCCTTGTACTTGGGGTCGGGCAGGAGGATGCGCTTCTTTGGTTTTGACTTTCTCATGAGAGTAGAAATGGGTTGATGTAGCGGGAAAGTGGGATAAGAACCATGTGCTATCCAGCACTTCGCACTACCTCACCCGGCTTCAATTACTTTTTCTTCTTAGCGGGAGCACCTTTAGCGGCCGCGGCTGCCTGACCGGGCTTGGGGCGCTTGGCACCGTACTTCGAACGGCGCTGGGTACGGCCGCTTACGCCGGCTGTATCGAGGGCACCGCGAATGATGTGGTAACGCACGCCAGGAAGGTCTTTCACCCGTCCACCGCGAATCAGCACGATGCTGTGCTCCTGCAGGTTGTGGCCTTCGCCAGGGATGTAGGCGTTTACTTCTTTGCCGTTGGTGAGGCGCACGCGGGCAACCTTACGCATAGCCGAGTTCGGCTTCTTAGGCGTGGTGGTGTACACCCGGGTGCAGACGCCACGGCGCTGCGGGCACGAATCGAGGGCCGGCGACTTCGACTTAGTCGTCAGTTTCTCGCGGCCTTTTCGTACTAACTGGTTGATAGTAGGCATTTACGGAAATGGTTTGTGCAGGGAGGGTTCTCTCCCAAAAATTAGGCTTGCAAAGGTAGAAAAGTTGCGGGGCAATAGCAAACGAGTTGAGATAGTTTGTTTTAGATACTACCAGAACGAGGTAGGGGCGGGGCTTGCCCCCGCCCGCCGCTTGGTTAGTACAACGACCCATAACCGAATCGTTCAACGGCGGGCTGGGACAAGCGCCCCTACCTCGTTCTACGCCTCCCCCATTGTGCCGCCGAAACCCATTGGGTAAGCGGGGGTATCCTGCTGGGCTTTGATGGATCCGTTGGCCTGCTCGAACCGTTCGATGTTCTCGGCCAAGGCGGCCTGCAGGCGCTTGGCGTGCTCGGGCGTGAGGATGATGCGCGACTTCACTTTAGCCTTAGCTACCCCCGGCATCAGCCGGATGAAGTCAATCACGAATTCGCTGCTGCTATGCGCAATCATGGCCAGGTTGGCGTACTCGCCCTCGGCCATTTCCTCCGATAGCTCGATGTTGATGGCGTTCGGGTCCTGGGGCTGGGCCGCGTCGGTGTTCTGGGGTTCGGTGGGTTGGTTCATTGGTTCTATACTGAATTTATGCTGAAAAGTAGTGAGCAATTCTCATCTAAAACTTGATAGGCTCCGATAATGCGATACCGAATAGTAAGCTTACACAGGTTATAATTGATAATCCAAAAGCCACGATTGATAGCCATGTATACACAACACGTAATGTATCATTCTTTGATAAAGACCATAAACCACTACCACACGTAGCAAGCCAAGTCATAATCCACAAAATATATCGTAGTGCATATTTAGGGTCTAAAATAAACTCTATCTCAAATACCGAATAGTACACATAGCTGGATATTAAAAGGATGGGTAATACCCAAGTACGAAATAGATTTTGCAACTCATCCTGTGTCATAGATAGCAAAGCTAATTATGCAGAAAAAGCCGACTAGATTTCTCTAGTCGGCTTTTCTCTTTTAATCCCTCTCGGAGATTACTCTGCCGAAACTTCGCGCTTGGCGCGCGACGGGCGCTTTACAGGTGCAGCAGCCTCTTCGGCTTTAGCGGCCTGAGCGGCTTCCATCTCCTCCTTCGAGCCTACAATCTGACGCGTGTACTCGCGCAGACCGGTACCAGCCGGGATAAGGTGGCCCACAATCACGTTCTCCTTCAGGCCCAGCAGTTCGTCGGCCTTACCACGGATGGCGGCTTCCGAGAGCACCTTGGTCGTCTCCTGGAAGGAAGCGGCCGAGATGAACGACTGGGTGCCCAACGACGCCTGGGTGATACCCTGGAGTGTCGGACGGGAAACGGATGGCTGAGCGTCGCGAACTTCGACCAGTTGCAGGTCGCGGCGGCGCAGGCTGCTGTTCTCGTCGCGCAGGCGACGAGCCGTCACAATCTGGCCGGGCTTGAAGTTGCTCGAATCCCCGGCGGTCGTTACCACCTTCATGTCGATGATGGTATCGTTCTCCTCCATGAAGATAAGCTTGTCGATTACCTGATGCTCAAGGAATGAGGTGTCGCCGGCGTCGAGAATCACGACTTTCTGCATCATCTGGCGGACTACCACCTCGATGTGCTTGTCGTTGATTTTCACACCCTGCAAGCGGTACACTTCCTGAATCTCGTTCACCAAGTACTCCTGCACCGCGCCCGGACCCTGAATGCTCAGGATGTCGGACGGCGTGATGGCACCATCGGAGAGCGGCGAACCAGCCCGGATGAAGTCGTTATCCTGCACCAGAATGTGCTTGGACAGCGGCACCATGTACTTCTTCTTGACACCGTCTTTCGACTCGACAAAGATTTCGCGGTTACCACGCTTCACGGTACCGTAGGTTACCACACCGTCGATTTCGGCCACTACGGCCGGGTTCGACGGGTTACGGGCCTCGAACAGTTCCGTTACGCGGGGCAGACCACCGGTAATGTCACGGGTTTTGCCCACGGCACGCGGAATCTTGGCAAGAATCTGACCAGCCTTAATTTTCTGGCCGTTCTCCACGTTCAGGTGGGAACCTACCGGAATGCTGTAGCCCTTCTGCCCCTCCTCGTCGCCCTTTTTGCCGGGGCGCACGATGATGGCGGGGTTCTGGTCTTTAGCAGACTTCGATTCGATAATCACTTTCTCACGGTGACCCGTCTGCTCATCCGACTCCTCGCGGTAGGTAATGCCTTCCGTGATGGCGTCGTACTGAACAGTACCATCGAACTCGGCCAGAATAACGGCGTTGTAGGGGTCCCAGTTGTTGAGCTCCTGGCCCTTCTCGATCTCCTGGCCCTCTTTCACAAGTAGGAACGAGCCGTAAGGGACGTGGTTCGAGATGAATACCTTGCGGGTTTCCTTGTCCACGATGCGGATTTCGCCCGAGCGACCCATTACCACGCTGACGGCTTCGCCATCGGCGCTGGCCGTTTCCACGGTCCGGATATCTTCGAACTCCACCACACCCGCAAATTTGGCGCGGATGCTGGCTTCCACCGCAATGTTGGAGGCCGTACCACCTACGTGGAAGGTCCGCAGCGTGAGCTGGGTACCGGGCTCACCAATCGATTGAGCGGCAATTACGCCTACTGCCTCACCACGCTGGACCATGCGGCCCGACGACAGGTTACGACCGTAGCACTTGGCGCAGATACCGCGCTTGCTTTCGCAGGTCAGCACCGAGCGGATTTCCACCGACTCAATGCTGGTAGCATCGATCTGGCGGGTAACCTCTTCGGTGATTTCGTAACCGGCTTCGAGGATAACCTCGTCGGTGAGCGGGTCCACGATATCGTGTACTGCCACGCGACCCAGGATACGCTCGGCCAGGGGCTCCACGATATCCTCGTTATCCTTCAGCGCGAAGGTTTCGATACCGCGCAACGTACCACAATCGGGCTCGTTCACGATAACGTCCTGCGAGACATCCACCAGACGACGGGTCAGGTAGCCGGCGTCAGCCGTCTTCAGAGCCGTGTCGGCCAGACCCTTCCGGGCACCGTGGGTCGAGATGAAGTACTCGATTACGTCCAGGCCTTCTTTGAAGTTGGACAGAATCGGGTTCTCGATAATCTCACCGATTGAGCCCTGCAGCGACTTCTGCGGTTTAGCCATCAGACCCCGCATACCGCCGAGCTGACGAATCTGCTCGCGCGAACCACGGGCACCCGAGTGCATCATCATGTAAATCGAGTTGAAGCCCTGGTCCTCCTTTTCGAGGCGACCCATAAGGGTTTCAGTGATTTGGTTGTTGATGCGCGTCCAGATGTCGATAACCTGGTTGTAACGCTCGTTGTCGGTAATCAGACCCATCTGGTAGTTCTGGGTTACCGCGGCAACGTCGGCCTGAGCCTGCTTGATCAGCTCATCCTTCTCCTTTGGAATCTGGATATCACCCAGACCCATCGACAGACCACCTTTGTAAGCCGACTGGAAGCCCAGCGTCTTGATGTCGTCGAGGAATTGGGCCGTGCGGGCCATGCCCGTACGCTTGAACACCATCGAGATGATTTGCTGGAGCTTCTTCTTGGTCAGCAGTTCGTCTACGAAACCTACTTCGCGGGGCACGAGCTGGTTGAAGAGCACGCGGCCGGCAACGGTTTCGATGATTTTCGTTACGAGGTTATCATCCTCGTCCCGAATCTCGGTGCGCACCTTAATGTAGGCGTGCTTCGAGAGCTGGCCTTCGTTGAGGGCAATGACCACCTCCTCGTCGGAGTAGAACACCCGGCCTTCGCCCTGAATGCTCTCGCCTTCGGTGCTGCGCTTGCCTTTGGTTACGTAGTATAGACCCAGAACCATGTCCTGCGACGGTACCGCGATGGGTGCGCCGTTAGCAGGGTTCAGGATATTGTGCGACGCCAGCATGAGCATGGAGGCTTCCAGAATAGCGGCCGGGCCCAGAGGCACGTGTACAGCCATCTGGTCACCGTCGAAGTCAGCGTTGAAGGCCGTACAAACGAGCGGGTGCAGCTGGATAGCCTTGCCCTCGATGAGGCGCGGCTGGAACGCCTGGATACCCAGACGGTGAAGCGTTGGAGCCCGGTTGAGCAATACTGGGTGGCCTTTCAGCACGTTCTCCAGGATGTCCCATACCACGGCGTCCTTGCGGTCCACGATTTTCTTGGCCGACTTCACCGTTTTTACGATACCGCGCTCAATGAGCTTGCGGATGATGAACGGCTTGAACAGCTCGGCCGCCATGTTCTTGGGCAAACCGCACTCGTGCAGCTTCAGCTCGGGACCTACCACGATAACCGAACGACCGGAGTAGTCGACACGCTTACCGAGCAGGTTCTGACGGAAGCGGCCCTGCTTGCCTTTCAGCATATCGGACAGCGACTTCAGGGCGCGGTTGCCTTCGGCGCGCACGGCATTCACCTTACGCGAGTTGTCGAAGAGCGAATCCACGGCTTCCTGCAGCATGCGCTTCTCGTTCCGCAGAATCACCTCGGGAGCCTTGATTTCGATCAGGCGCTTGAGGCGGTTGTTGCGGATGATAACGCGACGGTACAGGTCGTTCAGGTCGGAGGTAGCAAAACGGCCACCATCAAGCGGAACGAGTGGGCGCAACTCCGGCGGAATTACAGGCACCATGCGGATAACCATCCACTCGGGCTTGTTCTCCACACGGGTAGCGGCGTCACGGAAAGCTTCCACTACGCGCAGACGCTTGAGGGCTTCAGCCTTACGCTGCTGCGAAGTTTCAGTGGCAGCAGAGTCACGCAGCGAATAGCTCAGCTCATCAAGGTTAATGCGCTCGAGTAGCATTTGCAGCGCCTCGGCACCCATGCGGGCGATGAACTTGTTCGGGTCATCATTCGGCAGCATCTGGTTCTCCCGGGGGAGCTTGTCGATGATGTCGAGGTATTCGTCTTCGGTCAGGAAGTCAAGCTGCTGCACGCCTTCCTCAGCCAGAGTACCTGGCTGCACCACGGCGTAGCGCTCGTAGTAGATAATCTGGTCGAGCTTCTTGGTGGGCAGGCCCAGCAGGTAGCCGATTTTATTGGGCAGCGACTTGAAGTACCAGATATGCGCAACGGGCACCACCAGTTCGATGTGGCCCATCCGCTCCCGGCGAACTTTCTTCTCGGTCACCTCCACGCCGCAACGGTCGCAGATAATACCCTTATAACGGATGCGCTTGTACTTGCCGCAGTGGCACTCCCAGTCCTTTACAGGACCGAAAATCCGCTCGCAGAACAAGCCGCCCATCTCGGGCTTGTACGTCCGGTAGTTGATAGTCTCAGGCTTGATCACCTCGCCGTTCGACCGCTCCAGAATGGATTCGGGCGAGGCCAGCGAAATGGTCACTTTTGAGAAGTCCTGGACCAGTTTCTTGTTTTTTGCAAACGCCATGTAGGGAAGCTGTTAGCTGTTGGCTGTTTATCTGTCAGGGAAAACCCACGCCGCTTAAGCGAGGCGGAAATACCATAACAGCTCGACTCTGCTAAAAGTGCTCTGCCAGTCGGATAGGTACGCCGGGCAGTAGATTTTCGTCAGGTCTGATGGGTAATCACTCCGGTTTTAGCAAACCGAAGCTTAGTGCGGCCATTCCTGCCGGGCTTGTATGCGTGCTGACCATATCTCGGCACGACGCCGGTGGCGGAGGAGCCACTCCTTTAACATCCGAAGTGGGAGCTACCGCCGGCGAACCGGCTGTAGCTCCCTTTCCGAATAACTAGTCAAGCGTAATTTCCAATGCCAGACCACGGAGCTCGTGGATGAGCACGTTGAACGACTCGGGGATGTTGGGCTTGGGCAGGATGTCGCCTTTTACAATGGCTTCATACGCCTTGGCCCGGCCTACCACGTCATCCGACTTTATCGTCAGGATTTCCTGGAGCACGTTGGAAGCGCCGAAGGCTTCCAGCGCCCACACTTCCATCTCGCCGAAGCGCTGACCACCGAACTGGGCCTTACCACCCAGCGGCTGCTGGGTAATGAGCGAGTACGGTCCGATCGAACGGGCGTGCATCTTGTCGTCCACCAGGTGACCTAGTTTCAGCATATAGATAACACCCACCGTTACCGGCTGATCAAACTTCTGACCCGTCAGGCCATCGTGCAGGTACGCACGGCCCCAGTCGGGCAGACCGGCTTCGGTCAGTTCCTTGGCTACTTCGTCCTCGGTCGCACCGTCGAAAATCGGGGTAGCGTAGGTACGGCCCATTTTCAGGCCGGCCCAGCCGAGTACGGTTTCGTAAATCTGACCGATGTTCATCCGGCTTGGTACACCAAGCGGGTTGAGCACGATGTCCATCGGGGTGCCGTCGGGCAGGAAAGGCATGTCCTCGTCGCGCACGATCCGGGCTACTACACCCTTGTTACCGTGACGGCCGGCCATCTTGTCACCCACCTTCAGCTTACGCTTCTTGGCGATGTACACTTTGGCCAGCTGAACAATACCGGCGGGCAGCTCATCGCCAACCTCCAGCGTGAACCGCTCGCGCTTGAAGCGGGCCGTTACCACGTTGCGGCGCTTGGCATAGTTCTTCACTAGGTCGCCTACCATGCCGTTGATGCGGGCATCAGCTGTCCAGCCATCCAGTACGAGGTCCTTGAACAGGTTGGCCTCCTCTGGCACGGCGTAGTTGCTCTCGTCGCGGTAGGGGTTCTTGTCGGGGAACAGGTTTTCAGCCACGTTCTTCTTGCCGAATTTCACGCCCTTCGACATGATTTCCTCACCGAACTTATGCTTGATACCCTGCGACGTCTTGCCTTCGAGCAGGCTAATCATCTTCTCCACCATGATGGCGCGGATGCCACGTAGCTCGCGACCATACGCCTCCTTCAGTTCTTCTACTTCCTTCTTCGACTTGGCCCGCAGGTTTTTGTCTTTCTTCGGACGCGAGAACAGCTTGGTGCCGATAACGACACCTTGCAGGGACGGTGGCGCTTTCAAGGAAGCGTCTTTCACGTCGCCGGCCTTGTCGCCGAAAATGGCGCGGAGCAGCTTCTCTTCCGGGGTCGGGTCGGTTTCGCCCTTGGGCGTAATCTTACCGATCAGAATGTCGCCTTCCTTCACCTCGGCACCCAAACGGATTACGCCGTTGTCGTCGAGGTTACGCACGGCTTCTTCGCTCACGTTCGGAATTTCCGAGGTCAGCTCTTCTTCGCCGCGCTTGGTTTCGCGCACTTCCAACTCAAACTCCTCAATGTGAATCGAGGTAAAGATGTCGTCGCGCACCACTTTCTCCGAGATGACGATGGCATCCTCGAAGTTGTAGCCCTGCCATGGCATAAATGCCACCTGCATGTTGCGGCCCAGGGCGAGTTCGCCCTTGTTGGTGCCGTAGCCTTCGCATAGCACTTGGCCCCGCGTTACCCGCTCGCCTTTCTTCACGAGAGGCGTCAGGTTGATGCAAGTATCCTGGTTGGTGCGACGGAACTTGATGAGGTCGTAGGAAATCCGCTCGGCATCGAAGCTTACGAGGACTTCGTCCGGCGTCAGGTCGTACTTTACCACGATGCGGTTGGCATCCACGTAATCCACTACACCAACACCTTCAGATACTACCAAAGTACGCGAGTCGGTAGCTACGCGTCCCTCAAGGCCGGTGCCCACGATGGGGGCTTCGGCTTTCAGCAGCGGTACCGCCTGGCGCTGCATGTTCGAACCCATCAGGGCCCGGTTGGCGTCGTCGTGCTCCAGGAACGGAATCAGCGAAGCAGCTACCGATACAATCTGGTTCGGGGCAACGTCCATGAAGCTGTATTCGTCGGGACCAACCACGGGGAAGTCACCTTCGAAACGGCCTTTTACCAGCTCGTTGAGGAAATTACCCTTGTCATCGATCGGGGCGTTAGCCTGGGCGATGTGGTGGGTGTCTTCTTCTTCGGCGGTCAGGTACTTCACGTTTTCCGTCATGTCCACTTGGCCGTTGGCGGCCGTGCGATACGGAGTTTCAATGAAGCCCATCGAGTTTACCCGGGCGTGCACGCACAGCGACGAAATCAGACCAATATTTGGTCCTTCCGGCGTTTCAATGGTGCAGAGGCGGCCGTAGTGGGTGTAGTGAACGTCACGTACTTCGAAACCCGCGCGCTCACGCGACAGACCTCCTGGCCCCAGTGCCGATACGCGACGCTTGTGCGTCACCTCGGCCAGCGGGTTGGTCTGGTCCATGAACTGGGAGAGCTGGTTCGTACCGAAGAACGAGTTAATCACGCTCGACAGGGTGCGGGCGTTGATCAGATCAACCGGTTTGAAGTCCTCGTTGTCGCGCACGTTCATGCGCTCCTTGATGGTACGGGCCATGCGGGCCAGACCCACGCCGAACTGGGCGTAAAGCTGTTCGCCTACCGTACGCACCCGGCGGTTGCTCAAGTGGTCAATGTCATCGACAATAGCCTTCGAGTTGATCAGACCGATGAGGTACTTCACGATGAGCACGATGTCCTCGTTGGTCAGCACGCGGGCCTCCCAGTTGGTCTCGATGCCCAGCTTCTTATTGATCCGGTAGCGACCTACGTCGCCGAGGTCGTAGCGCTTATCCGAGAAGAACAGCTTCTGGATGATGTCGCGGGCAGTTTCCTCGTCGGGAGCCTCCGTGTTCCGGAGCTGACGGTAAATCTGCTCTACAGCCTCCTTCTCCGAGTTGGAGTTGTCCTTCTGGAGTGTGTTGTAGATGATAGCATAGTCCGCGATGTTCACGTTCTCGCGGTGCAGAATTACCGACTTCGCCCCGGCATTCAGGATGATATCGATGTCCTCCTCCGAAATCTCGGAATCGCGCTCCATCAGCACCTCGTTACGGTCGATGGAAACTACTTCGCCGGTGTCCTCGTCCACGAAGTCCTCGGTCCAGGTGCGCAGCACCCGGGCAGCCAGCTTGCGGCCGACAGCTTTCTTGAGGTTCTTCTTGTCGGCCTTCACTTCCTCCGACAGTCCGAACAGGTCGAGAATGTCTTTGTCGGTGCCGTAACCGATGGCGCGCAGCAGCGTGGTAACCGGGAATTTCTTCTTCCGGTCGATGTAGGCGTACATCACGTTGTTCACGTCCGTGGCAAATTCAATCCACGAGCCCTTGAACGGGATAATACGGGCCGAATACAGCTTGGTGCCGTTGGTGTGCTTGCTCTGGGCAAAGAACACGCCCGGCGAACGGTGCAACTGGGATACAATAACGCGCTCGGCTCCGTTGATAACGAACGAACCCTTTTCGGTCATGTACGGGATGTTGCCCAGGAAAACTTCCTGCTCAATCGTCTCGAAATCCTCGTTGTCCGAATCGTTGCACACCAGCCGGAGTTTGGCCTTCAACGGCACAGAATACGTCAGGCCCCGGTCGATGCACTCGTCAACCGAGTACTTGGGCGGGTCGACGTGATAGTCTAGGAAGGTCAGGACGAAGTTTTCGCGCGAGTCCGAAATCGGGAAGTTCTCGGCGAATACTTTGAAAAGGCCTTCATCGGTCCGGTTCTCAGCAGCCGTTTCCAACTGGAAGAAATCCTTGAACGAGCGCACCTGCACGTCGAGGAAATCCGGGTACTCAATAACCTTTTTAATCTTGGCGAAGTTGATCCGCTCGTCAGCGGCCTGCAATTTTTGCAGCCCTGTCGGCACCTGGGGTGCTTTCGGTTCTTTCGATGTAGCCAATGTATGTGGGGTTAGGAAATGGAGACTGGGAGAATCCAAGCCAGGCCGAAAACAGAGTAGTCAGCTTGGCAAATTATTTTAAAATAAGCGGACACGCCGAAGCGCAAAGCACTACTAGTAGCAGTTTGCGCTGGACCGTCCGTAGCCGCGAAAAGCCGCAAAGCGGCGCGTTAACGAACTTCCGACTAGTTTGTTGCCTACAAACAGGAAAAGACCTGGCTTAGTTGCCAGGCCTCTCCTAATTTGTTGGCTCTTAGAGCGGGCCGCAGAGACTACTTAACCTCTACTTCAGCACCAGCCTCTTCCAGCTGCTTCTTCAGGCCGTCGGCCTCATCTTTCGAAACACCTTCCTTAACGGCCTTTGGAGCACCGTCAACAAGTTCTTTGGCTTCCTTCAGGCCGAGGCCGGTCAGGTCCTTCACCAGCTTTACAACGGCGAGCTTAGCGCCACCGGCCGACTTCAGGATTACGTCGAAAGTCGACTTCTCCTCAGGAGCGTCAGCAGCACCAGCGCCACCGCCAGCCATCATCATCGGAGCAGCAGCAGCGGGCTCAATGCCATACTCGTCCTTCAGGATGCCAGCCAGTTCGTTTACTTCTTTTACCGTCAGGCTAACGAGCTGCTCGGCGAATGCTTTCAAATCTGCCATTTCTGTAGATTGTTAAAAAGGGGGGGTTGTTGAAGAAAAATTATATTGAAAAAGACGAGCAGTGGTTAGCCTGCAACCTCTTCTTTTTCGGAAAGCGTTTTGAGGATGCCAGCCAGCTTGGTACCGCCGCTCGACAGAGCAGAGATAACATTTTTGGCAGGCGACTGAAGCAGACCGATGATGTCACCGATGAGTTCATTCTTACCTTTCAGCGTAGCAAGCGTGCCGAGCTGGTCGTGACCGATATAGATGCCAGAGTCGATGTAAGCACCTTTCAGGGCCGGGCGGACGACAGCCGTTTTGCTGTAGTTCTGAGCCTTGTGAAAGTCCTGCATCAGCTTGGCCGGAGCGTTGCCCGACTCTTTCGAGAACAGGATGCCCGACTGGCCTACTAGCGCCGCATCCATTTCCGTAGTATCAACCTCGAGGGTATCGAGAGCCTTGCGGATGAACGTGTTCTTGTACACCTTGAACTCCATGCCGCGGTTGTAGCACAACCGGCGGAATTCGTTGATTTTCGCCACCGACATTCCCGAAGCATCGGCAATGTAGAACGCGTTGTGCGATTGAAACTTCTCGCTCAACTCGTCGACGAGGGCTTGTTTTTCTTCCCGGATCATACGTCGTGTTGATTAAGGTTAGGCGGAAGTTACCGACGTGTCGACCGGTACGCCGGGCGACATCGTGCTCGAGAGCGTAATGCTCTTGATGTAGGTGCCCTTGGCCGACGAAGGCTTCAAACGCAACAGCGTCTGAATAACCTCGATGGCGTTTTCAGCCAGCTTCTGATCGTCGAACGACACCTTGCCAACCGAACAGTGGATGATGCCAGTTTTATCAACCTTGAAGTCGATTTTACCAGCTTTCACTTCCTGGATCGCCTTGGCAACATCCGTCGTAACCGTGCCCGACTTAGGGTTTGGCATCAGACCGCGGGGGCCCAATACGCGGCCCAGACGGCCCACTTTGGCCATTACGGCCGGCATGGTGATGATTACGTCGATGTCGGTCCAGCCTTTCTCGATCTTGGCGATGTAGTCGTCCAGACCAACGAAATCGGCACCAGCTGCAGTAGCTTCGGCTTCTTTGTCGGGCGTTACGAGAGCCAGAACGCGAACGGTTTTGCCAGTGCCGTGGGGCAGCGTAGCAACGCCACGCACCATCTGGTCGGCTTTGCGGGGGTCAACACCCAAACGAACGTCGATATCTACCGAGGCGTCAAATTTCGTGTAGGTAATATCCTTCACGACTTTGGCCGCATCTACCAGAGTCCGAATTTCGGTCAGGTCATGCTTGGCAAGGGCTTCCTTGCGTTTTTTGCTAGTTGCCATGTCTTTCGTTGTTTAAATTATGCAGCGAAAGGAGAAGCACCCGACACGGTGATACCCATGCTCCGAGCTGTGCCAGCTACCTGCTTCATGGCCGACTCCACCTCAAAGGCGTTCAAGTCGGGCATTTTGGTTTCGGCAATAGTGCGAACCTGGTCCCACGTAACCGACCCTACTTTGTTCCGGTTAGGCTCTTTCGAACCACTCTGGAGCTTGGCGGCGTCCTTCAGCAGAACGGGCACCGGTGGAGTCTTCACCACGAAGTCGAACGACTTGTCGGTGTACATGGTGATGAGAACAGGACAAACTTGGCCGGCCTTATCCTGGGTGCGAGCATTGAACTGCTTGCAGAATTCCATGATGTTAAGGCCTTTGCTACCAAGTGCAGGTCCAACCGGCGGTGCGGGGTTCGCAGCGCCTCCCTTTATCTGAAGCTTCAGATAACCTCTAATTTCCTTGGCCATTTGGTTTGTAAGGCTTCGGATGTCGCGACGTAACTCGCATCATCCTCAGTTTTTCAATTGCTCCGAAGTGGAAGCACCACCGGCCCGGAGCGGATAACCGATGACGTATTATTGTTAGAGATTAGTTGATTGTGCTTAGTGCTTAGACTATTTTAGCAGTGTGCTATCGCTAAACGACCTAAGCACTAAGCACAATCAACTAAGCTCTACTCTATTTCTTTCTCAACCTGAGTGTAGCTCAGCTCCATAGGCTGGCTACGGCCGAATATTTTCACGATTACGTTGAGACGCTTGCGGTCCTCGAACACCTCGGCCACATTGCCCGACATGCCGGCGAAGCCGCCGTCTACGATTTTCACCAGCTCGCCCACCACGAAGGGGGTTTCCAGCGTTTCGGTCTGCTCTTCCGACTCATCGACGATGCCGAGGATACGGTTAACTTCCGAAATATGCAATGGCACCGGCACCGTGTTCTGGTTGGCCGCCTTCCCCTCCTTATCGGAGAGGAAGCCGATGATGCCCGGGGTGCTGGTGATGATGTGGTCGACCTCGCCGTGGGTCAGGTCGGCGTGGATAATGATGTAGCCGGGGTAGAGGTTCCGCTCGCGGACACGCTTCTTGCCATTGCGCATCTCGAAGACCTTCTCTACCGGAATCAGCACCTGCGGCACCAGTTCCGACAGACCGTGACGGCCGATTTCGGTCTCAAGGTAAGTTTTGGCCTTCTTCTCCTGTCCGCTCACCGAGCGGACCACGTACCATTTCAATTCGCCCATTTTAGTCGCGTCTGTTGCCGATTAAACGAACGAGTTATAGAAGGCCTCTAGGCCCTCTTTGAAAATCACATCCATCACACCCACAACCACTGCGAAGATCAGCGAGCCAAGCAACACCAGGCCGGCGCTTTTCTGCAGTTCTTCCAGCGAAGGCCAGGTTACCTTGTAACGCATCTCGTCCGATGTTTCCCGGAAGTAGTTGGTCAGCTTGCTCATGCTAAAGGACCTGCTGGTGAGAGTGAGTAAAAGAACGGCTGCCGAAGCAGCCGGACAATCTGGTGGCACGGGCGGAGAGATTCGAACTCCCATCAAAGGTTTTGGAGACCTCTATTCTACCCTTGAACTACGCCCGTGGATGCGTCCCGACTTAGGCCAAAGCCCGATTGGGACTGCAAATGTAGGTAACTCTTTAAACAAAACAAATCCGCTCCCGAAAATTTCAGGAGCGGATTGCTTTATTTCAGCAGATTTCCGAAGAAAACTACTCGGTGATTTCGGTTACCTGACCGGCACCTACCGTCCGGCCACCCTCACGGATAGCGAAACGCAGGCCTTTCTCCATAGCTACCGAGTTGATCAACTCAACCGAGATAGTTACGTTGTCGCCGGGCATTACCATCTCCACGCCTTCGCCCAGCATAATGATGCCGGTTACGTCGGTGGTGCGGAAATAGAACTGGGGACGGTAGTTGTTGAAGAACGGAGTGTGGCGACCACCTTCCTCTTTCGACAATACGTACACCTCAGCCTTGAACTTGGTGTGAGGCTTAACGGAACCTGGCTTGCAGATAACCATACCGCGGCGGATGGCTTCTTTCTCGATACCACGGAGCAGCAGACCAACGTTGTCGCCGGCTTCACCACGGTCCAGAATCTTGCGGAACATCTCCACACCGGTTACAGTAGACTTCAGGTTCTCAGCACCCATGCCGAGAATCTCCACCTGCTCACCCGAGTTTACAATGCCACGCTCGATACGGCCGGTAGCAACCGTTCCACGACCCGTAATCGAGAACACGTCCTCAACAGGCATCAGGAAGGGCAGGTCGGTCAGACGAGCAGGAATCGGAATGAAGGAGTCAACAGCGTCCATCAGCTCCTCGATTTTGGGAACCCAGTTGGCATCGCCATTCAGGCCACCCAGAGCCGAGCCCTGAATTACGGGGATGTTGTCGCCGTCGAAGTCGTAGAACGAAAGCAGCTCACGGATTTCCATTTCCACCAGCTCGAGGAGCTCGGGGTCATCGACCATGTCAACTTTGTTCATGAATACTACTAGCTGGGGAACACCAACCTGACGAGCGAGCAGGATGTGCTCACGGGTCTGGGGCATTGGGCCGTCGGTAGCAGCTACCACGAGGATAGCACCGTCCATCTGGGCAGCACCGGTAACCATGTTCTTCACATAGTCAGCGTGACCGGGGCAGTCAACGTGGGCGTAGTGACGGAGCACCGTCGAGTACTCTACGTGCGAGGTGTTGATCGTGATGCCACGCTCTTTCTCTTCGGGAGCATTGTCAATCGAAGAGAAGTCGCGCTTGGCAGCCAGGCCTTTGCCAGCCAATACCTGGGTAATGGCAGCAGTGAGGGTGGTTTTGCCGTGGTCAACGTGACCAATCGTGCCGATGTTTACGTGCGGCTTGGACCGGTCAAAATTTTCTTTAGCCATTGTAAAGAGATTAAGAGGAATTTTGAGGTGAGAAGGGGAAACGCGACTTAAAACTTAACTATACAGAAGAAAGCGAAACACAGCTCTGCTTGACCAGGGACTGCACGTCGCTTTTCTTGGCTGACAGTTCCAAAACGGTGCAGTCGCGCTGCCCCGTTGGTACTCGTAATTCTGAGCCATTTATGGGATTTGAACCCATGACCTCTTCCTTACCAAGGAAGTGCTCTACCACTGAGCTAAAACGGCTGATAGTTGTAGCCCGCTAGCGCGTAGCCGGGGCAAAGGTACGACAGGAGAACAACATTTGCCAGCCTGGGCCGGCGCAATCTATTGTCAGGCGTACTGTTGCTGCGAGCGGGAGACGAGGTTCGAACTCGCGACCTGCAGCTTGGAAGGCTGCCGCTCTACCAACTGAGCTACTCCCGCGAAGGAGTGAATGAGTGACCCGATGAGTGAGTGAAACCAGATAAGCCTGAACTTACTCCTTCACCGGGTCGCTTATTCACGAATGTGGGGGTGAGAGGACTCGAACCTCTGAACCCGAAGGAGCTGAGTTACAGTCAGCCGCAATTGCCACTATGCGACACCCCCGATTATGTGGTTTCAACGCCGTTTGCGTGAAAGCCGCCCATTCCAATTCGTGGGCCGGAGCCGCTTTTTCTCGAATTGGAGTTGCAAAATTAGTGGGTTTCTGACATAAGTCAAGCCCTAGGTGAAAAAAGGTTTCGGGTTGGCTGACTTTTTGAGCGGTTCAAACCAGCGCCGGCAGGCTAAGCGGCTGACTTCCTAGGGTAAAGCGGAACCACGATGTAAGGTTCCGGGACGAAAAAAAATTATTGCACCAAGCTATACATGGCCTTCAGATTGCTATCCGTTTCCTTATTCCGGATATCCTGTAGTGTAGTTTTAAGAGTGGGCATGCTCCCGGTCAGCTCATTCAGGCCCTTGTAGGCCCCAAGACGTACGTAGAGCTGCGGATGGCTGCGGGCCAGATTTTCGAGGCGCTGCAGCCCCTTCTCGCGCTCTACGGGCGGAATGCGGTTCATGAGGCGGCCAAAGTTTTCGAGCAGCACATATAGCACCTCGGGCTGGGCATCTTGGCTGCGTTGCAGAAACCAGTCGTAGTCGTCGAGGGTGCCGTTGAGGCCGTAAAAGCCGGACAGCGACTTGAGCAGCGCCGGATTACGGGTTTTCTGCAGCCGGGCAACCTGGGCGCGGGTGGTGGGCGCAGGCGACTTGGCCAGAGCATCAACCGCAGCGGCAGTTACCAGGTAGGAGCTGTCGATGAGTGCGGCTTCGTAGACGCCGGCAAAGTCTTCGTTGGCAAACGATGATAGCACGTTGATGGCAGTGGCCCGGACGGCGCCGTGCTTCTCGCTGAGGGCGACCTGCTGCAAATCTTTACGCACAACGCTACCTTCGGCCCCGCGGTAGCGCCGCAGACCCTCGAGCGCGGCCACGCGGGTGGCCCAGAAGGGGTCGGTGAGGGCAACGCGGAAGGCTGAGCTAACCAGCAAATCGCTCGACTTGCTTTTTAGCCCTTCCATAGCCTGTATTTTCTGGAGGTAGCCGCGGGCGTGGCTGAGCTGGAACTGCAGTTCCTCGGGGGTTTGCGCCTCGTCGATGGCGGCCAGCAGTATTCCCTCATTGTCGAACTTTACCAAGGACGGGCGCTGAAGTGCGGGCAGGCGGAACGTCTGGTCGGCTTGGGTGATGACGAGGCGGTGCTGGGTGGACTGGTTTCCACTCCAGACGGCGACTGTTACGGGCAGGCGGAATACGGGCTGATAAAGGGTGTCCTGCACCTGCCGCACGCGCAGTACCACAGCACTGTTTTCGTAGCTGTGGGTTACGCGCAGCTCGGGGTGCCCGCGCTGCAGAAACCACTGATCGAAGAACCACATCAAATCCTCCCCAGTCGTTTCTTCGAACGCCATGCGCAGCTTTGACAGCTCGACGGCCGACAGCTTATTCTGGTTGAGGTAGCGGGTGAGCGAGGCGAAGAAAGCATCATCGCCGACGAGGTTGCGCAGCATGTGCAGCACCCGGCCACCCTTGTCGTAAGAGTGGCGGTCAAACAGATCCTCATGGTTGTTATAGCTGGTGCGGATGAGGGGCTCGCGCTTCACCTGAGCCTCTTCGAGGTAGGTGCGCAGCTTATTGCGCTGCACCAGGGCCGCCGCGTCGGGGCCGTATTTATACTCGGCCCAGAGCAGCTCTGAGTAATCGGCGAAGGCCTCGTTGAGCGGCAGGTTGCCCCACGACTCGTTGGTAACATAATCACCAAACCACTGGTGGAACAGCTCGTGGGCGATAACCGACTCCGAGCCGTCGTAGGGTACATCGGCCAGCTCGCGGGGCGTAAACTGCACCAGCTGCTGCCCGAATGTGGAGGCAGTGGTGTTCTCCATCGCTCCCGATACGAAATCGTGCACTGCTACCTGAGCATATTTATCCCACGGATAGTCAACTCCCAGCTTTTTGGAGAAGAACTCCAGCATTTCGGGCGTGTTACCAAACACCTGCTTGGCCGTGTTCCGGTAGGCGGGGTCCACGTAGTAGTCCACTGCCTTCCCGCGCCAGGTGTCTGACACAACGGCGAAGTTGCCCACTGCCAGCATAGCCAAGTAGGGCGCGTGGGGCTGGTTTAGCTTCCAGGTATCAGTGCGAGTGCCATCGGTGTTGCGGCGCGACGATACGAGCAAGCCATTGGACAGCGTTTTCTGGTCGGCCTCCACCGTCAGGCTGATTTCCTGGGTCATGCGCTGGTTGGGCCGGTCGATGGTGGGGAACCAGCAGGAGCTGCCCTCCGTCTCGCCCTGGGTCCAGAGCTGGCGGGGTTTGCCCTTCTCAGTATTAAGCGGGTTGATGAAGTACAGGCCCTTATCGTCGATTATGGCCTCGCTCCCCCCACCCTTGGGCAGCTCGTTGGACTTGGCCACGTACTGAATGCGCACTTGGTACTGCTCAGTGCGCTGGTAGGTGCGGTCGAGGGTAATGATGAGCTTCTTCTTGTCGTAGGTGTACTTCAGGTCGCGGCCCTTGCGGCCCGCGCTGAGTAGCTCCACGCTTTTAATGTCGAAGCCTTTGGCATCGAGCACCAACTGATACTGCGGGTAGAAATGCGGGCGGAGCGTGAGCGTGGCCGTACCCTGCAACCACTGCCGGCTCCAGTCGGGGCGCAGGTCGAGCTTGGTGTCTACCAAATGGTGGAGAATGGTGGCCGAAGGCTGCGATGGGCGGGCCTGGTCGGGTAGCCAGTTGGGCACCGGCGCCGTGGTGGGCGCCAAGTAAGGCGTAGTATCGGGGGCTTTTCGAGCGGGCGAATGCGGGCTGGCAGCACCGCCGCGACCCGCCTTAGTCGCCTGAGCAGCAGCCGGTAACTGGGCCGGCAGCCACAGGAAAAGAATACCGAGGAATAGGTATTTCATGCAATAAGGCACTAGGGTAATGGTTGGTGAAGTTCCGAATTTATTTCAGATTTGACCTATCTTTAAGCCCTTTTCTGCCCCACTCCCGCCCTATTCGTATGCTGCAAATCCAATTAGCCGCGGCCAACCAGTCGCCGCAGGAAGTCGACTACCAGTCTGCCGGTGCAGTTACGCTCGGTGGCCAGCCCTTCGCCTGGGACCTCACGGCCCTCGGCGCCGGCCGCTACCACGTCCTCTATCAGAACCGTTCCTACAACGCCGAGCTGCTGGAAATCGACTACGCCACCAAAACCGTGGTGCTGCAGCTAAACGGGCAGCGGCTGGAGCTGCAGGCCAAAGACCGCCTCGATTTGCTGCTCGACAAGATGGGCCTGAGCGCGGCCGTTAGCACCAAGGTAAACGAGTTGAAGGCGCCCATGCCGGGCCTGATTGTGGACGTGCGGGTGCAACCGGGCCAGACTGTGCAGAAGGGCGACCCGCTGCTGGTGCTGGAAGCCATGAAAATGGAAAACATCCTGAAAGCCCCCGGCGAGGGCGTTGTGGCCGCCATCAAAGTAGGCTTGCGCGACAACGTGACCAAAGGCCAGGTGTTGATTCAATTCGCCTAAGCATCCAGCTACTCTTCCTTTTTACTACACCATCTCCTCACTGCCTTGAAGTACAACCGAATTCTGCTGAAACTGAGTGGCGAGGCCCTGATGGGCCAGCAGCAGTATGGCATCGATGCCAACCGGCTCATGCAGTACGCCGAGGAAATTAAGATTGCCGCCGAAACGGGCACGCAGGTGGCCGTCGTTATTGGGGGCGGCAACATCTACCGGGGCGTGCAGGCCGAAGCCTTCGGCCTCGACCGCGTGCAGGGCGACTACATGGGCATGCTGGCCACCGTTATCAATTCGATGGCCCTGCAGAGCGCCCTCGAAAAACTGGGCGTGAACACCCGCCTGCTTTCGGGCCTCACCATTCAGCAAGTGTGCGAGCCCTACATTCGCCGCCGCGCCATGCGCCACCTCGAGAAAGGCCGCGTCGTTATTTTCGGCGCCGGTATCGGCTCGCCCTACTTCACCACCGACTCAGCGGCGTCGTTGCGGGCCATCGAGATTGAGGCTGACGTAGTGCTGAAGGGCACCCGCGTGGACGGCATCTACACCGCCGACCCCGAGAAAGACCCCACGGCCAAGCGCTTCGCCAACATCAGCTTCGACGAAGTGATGGATAAGAAGCTCAACGTGATGGATATGACAGCCTTCACGCTATGCAAGGAAAATAACCTGCCGATTATCGTTTTCGATATGAACAAGGAAGGCAACCTGCAGCGCCTGCTACGCGGCGAAAGCGTGGGCACGCTCGTGAGCATGCACGGCGCCAACGCCGACGCGCAGAACAACTCCCTCACACCGGCCGTAGGCGAGCCCAACACCCCGTCGGCGTAGTTTTCGCGGCTGGTCAACCCATTAATCCCTAATTTTCAACACTTAACTTTTCCGAAGTGGACGAAGAAATAAAGTTTTACCTCGATGAGGCCGAAGAGTCGATGGGCAAGGCCCTGGAGCACACGACTGTAGAATTTTCGCGCATCCGGGCTGGCAAAGCCTCGCCCGCCATGCTCGATTCGCTGCGGGTTGACTACTACGGCACGCCTACTCCGCTGGGCAATGTGGCCAACGTGTCGGCGCCTGATGCCCGCACGCTGTTCATCAAGCCTTGGGAGAAGAACATGATTGGCGAGATTGCCAAGGCAATCAAAAACAGCGACCTGGGCCTCAACCCGCAGTCGGATGCCGAAGGCGTACGCCTTAATATCCCAGCCATGACTGAGGAGCGCCGCCGCGAGTTGGTGAAGCAGGCCAAATCGGAATCGGAAGGCGGTAAGGTCCGCATCCGCGGTATTCGCAAAGATGTGAACGAGTCGCTGCGCAAGCTGCAGAAGGATGGCGCTTCGGAAGATGCCATCAAGGACGCCGAAGCTAAAGTCCAGAAGTTTACCGACGTCTACATCAGCAAAGTGGATGAAGTGCTGGGCAAAAAGGAAACGGAGATAATGACGATCTGATTCTTTCGGCTGCTACAAGCAATAAGCCGTAAGCCGCAGGCCGATGTTCAACATCAGCCTGCGGCTTACGGCTTATTGCTTGTAGCCCCAATTAAACGTAATATCCCGCCTCCCGAATCTGCTGCTCCACTGCCTCGGGCAGCAGGTAGCGGACAGATAGGCCCTCGCGCAGGCAGCGGCGGATGAAAGTGGCCGAGATGTCGAGTAGCGGGGCCTCAACGACGCGCACAGCGGGCGGTAGCGGCTCAGGCAGCGCGTAGCCAGGGCGTGGGTACACATAGATTTCGACCTCGGCGAGCAGCCGGTCGGCGGCTTTCCAGCGGGGAAGGCCCGCCACGTTGTCGCCACCCATGAGCAGCACGAACTCCTGCCCCGGGTGCAGCTGCCGCAGCTGGTCGAGCGTGTCGATGGTATAGCTGGGCTTGGGCAGGCGAAACTCAATGTCGAGCACGCGCAGTCGCTCGTTGCCGGCAATGGCGCTGGTGGCCAGCGCCAGCCGCGCCTGCTCATCCAGCAGGTCGGCCTGGGCCTTGAAGGGGCTCTGGGGCGACATGATGAGCCAGACCTCGGCCAAATCGGTGTGCGTGGCCAGGAAGTTAGCCAGAATCAGGTGGCCGGTGTGGATGGGGTTGAAGGAGCCAAAAAGTAGCCCCACTTTCCGGCCCGATGGGGCGACGGAGGTGGGGCTGCTCACAGTATGGCCGATTCGGCGGTAATAAAGGCGCGCACCAGTCGCTCGGCTTCGTCTACCGCCTTATCGAGGTCGTCGTTGATGATGACCACATCGAAGCGGTCTTCAAACGTAAGCTCGAAATTAGCCTTGTAGAGGCGGGCTGAGATACTGGCTTCCGAGTCGGTCGCTCGATGACGCAGGCGCTGCTCCAGAATTTCCAGCGAGGGTGGTTTTACGAATACCGCTAAGGCGCGGTCCTGGTAAAACTCCTTGATGCTGAGGCCGCCTTTCACGTCCACATCAAGCACCGAATGCTGACCGTTTTCCCAGATGCGCTCAATTTCCTGTTTCAGCGTACCATAGAAAGCGCCTTCGTACACCTCTTCCCACTCCACGAATTCGTCGTGGCGGATTTTCTCCTGAAACTCCTGAACGGAGATAAAGTAGTAGTCCTTACCGTTGGCTTCGGTGCGGCCACGCCTGTCGCGCGTGCAGGCCGAAATAGAAAAGCTCAGCTCCGGCATTCGGGCCAGTAACCGGTGGACAATGGTGGTTTTTCCGGCCCCGGAAGGCGCGGAGAAAGCAATGATTTTACCCTGCATCGGGTAAAATTAGGCCATTTCTCTCTGAAGTTGGGCAAGAATGCGCTGAGAAAGTGCGGCCGGGGCTCCTTTGCGCCCTACCTTTTGGGTTAGGAAGTCGATGAAAACCTGCTGCTTCTCTAAGCTATCAAAGCATGGCGAGCAATCTTCGGCGTGGCTGACGAAATAGTCCTCATCCTCTGCCGAGGGGTCTTGCCCCACGATAATTTGGTCGAGGATAGTATTTACGCGGTCACAGTCGGGGCCGTCGTTAAGCGTGGCGGCTGCCTGTTTGGTTGATGAGGTAGAGGTAGGTTCCATAACTGCTGCCTGGCATTGAAAGAATTTAGTCGGTCGTTTATTGATCGGTGTCGTCGTCTTCGTCTTCGGTTGTGGCTCCATTTGTGCCATAACCCATTGAACGGGCGTACTTGTCGAGCTTCTCTTTGAGGAAATTACGGGCCCGGTGCAGGCGTGAGCGCACTGTACCAATGGGGATATCGAGCACTTTGGCCATTTCCTCGTACGTGAACCCTTCCAGGTCGCAAAGTATGATAACTGTGCGGAAATCCACTGGCAGCGAGTTTAGTGCGCGAGCCACTTCGTCGCCGATGAGGTCGCGTACGGCTTGCTGCCGCATGTCCGAGGAGGTAGTACCGGCATCAGAGTCGGCCTCTACTTCCTCAGAATTATAGTACCCTTCGATTTCACTGTAATCAACCTTGGCGGGCTGCTTACTTTTCTTGCGAAAATCGTTGATGAACGAGTTTTTGAGGATGCGAAACAGCCACGCTTTAGCGTTGGTCCCCGGTTCGAAGTACTCAAAGAAGCGATATGCTTTCAGATAAGTTTCCTGCACCAAGTCATTTGCATCGTCCTCGTCGAGGGTGAGGCGGAAGGCAAAGTTATATAGGGGGTCGAGCACAGGCATTAGCTCGGCCTGGAAACGCCGGTCTTTTTCCTCTTTACTCAACTTAGGGATCCGCTCGGGAGAATCGCTCATGGACGCTAAAAAGTGTGGTTTTCGGGGCCGAAAACCGCGGTCAGACAAATATACTGTTTATACCATTTTGCGCCGGCGAAGGTTTGGGGTACTGCCAGAGCCGGCGCTCAGCAGCCACTATCAGAAAGCCATAGAGAAAAACAAACAGATTGTAGCTCGTTTGCAACTCCAGCAGCGAATCGGTGAGCATGGCCACAGCCAATAGCAGCACGAATCGGTACACGTACGGATTCCGGCGTAAGGCGGGTTGCCCTAACGGCCCCAACAGCACGAGCAGCCATAGCACTAACCCCACTACCCCACCTGCCACCAGCTGGTGCAGGTACTGGTTATGCACCATCACGCGGTTCTTGGGCAGCAGCCCGTAGCTACGCCAGGCATACTGGTCCATCATGGCGGCGTACGCATCGGCCGGGCCCACACCTAGCAGGGGATTCTGGCGGGCCACCACGGTGGCCGTCTGCCAGGCAGCCAGCCGCCGCGAGAGCGAGAATTGATTGATATCGTGTCGGCGTTCGAACTGCTCAAGGTCGAAGAGCGTATTGTTGACCCGCTCGCGCACCGAGCCCAGGGTGTGATAGGCCAGCCAGGGCCCTGCTACCAGCGCAAGCAGCAGTACAGCGCCCAGCCAGAACCGGCGGCGCACCAGCAGCGCCAGTAGCGCCTCTACCAGCAGCAGTACATAGGCAGCCAGCAGGCCTGTGCGGTACGCCAGCACGTGCAGTACCCCTACACAAATCACTACGCTCAGGCCCAGCGCTACCCGCAGCCAGCGGGGCACGTGCCGCTGCCGGGCCATCCGGAAACCGAAAAAGGCCGCCAGCGCCAGCATCAGCCCAAAGTGGATGTGGAAGATGCGCGTGACGGAGGGCATGCTCTGACCGAGGCGGAAAGCTTCGTTGGCAGTGACCGGGTCGCGCAGGTACTGCCCCACGGTGGCCGCCCCAATAAGCGCCAGGCCCACCACAAACAGGCTACCCACCCCAAACCGCTGCCGGCCCGTGAGCGGTACGGCCAGCCCGAATACCAGGGGCACGGCCAGCCAAGGCAGCTGCCGGAACAGCTCGTGCCGCCACTCGGGCCAATCGTGCGTGTAGAGGCCGCTAAGCAGCAGCAGCACATAAAGGCCGGCCGGAGCCCACACCGTGCGCAGCCGCAGCCATTGGGGCACCTGCTGGCGTACATTTGGGTTGGCCAGCGCCGCCACTACACCCACCACCGGCGCCAGCGCCACCAGGGCCCGCGAGCTCATCAGCCCCACCACTCCGGCCACGCAGGCCAGCAGTAGCAAATACCGGGAGAGCTGGCCAGAGTACCACCAGCTTTTCCAGCCAGTGGGCTTCGGTATTGAAGAAATAGATTCGGAAGTGGGCATTCGGTTTATTTGGCGGGCTAGGGCCCGGCGCAGAGACGCAATGGTTTGGCCTGCGGTAGTTGACCAGTTTTACTGAACGGACAACATTCATCAGAGCGAGACGCAAGATATTGCGTCTCGTTGCCGATTGCACAAATATCCGAGCATATAACCCTTACGAGCCCACCGGTAGCCGACGCTGCCACTGTTGCACGCGGGCCAGCGCCAGCGCCGGCTCCAAGGCCTTAATGCAGGTACAGGCTACCGGCTTCGTGCGGCAGTCCTGGCAATCGGGCCGGTCGATGACCAGATATTCGGCATGGAGGCCGAGCGGGGCCCAGCGGCCGGGGTGCATGGGCCGGATGGGCGGATAAAGGCCCAGCGCGTGCCGGCCCAGCGCAGCGGCCAGGTGTAGCGGGCCGGTGCTGCCGGCCACCAACCCATCGGCGGCAGCCAGGAAGGCAATGAATTCGGGCAGGGCCAACTGGCCGGTGAGTTCGGCAGCGACGTAAGGCCGATGCTCAATCAGCCAGTCGCGCAACTCCTCGCCCTCGGCCGTTGTGCCCGTCACAAACACCCGATGCCCGGCTTCGTGCAGCAGGCGGGCCAGCTGCCCGAAGTGCGGCAGCCCCCACTCGCGGGCGCTGCCGCGGCTCCGTGGGTGCAGCACTACATTTAGCTGGCCGGGCTGGCGGTTAGCCAGCAGATGCTGCAGCTCGGGCCGCAGCGGCACGGTGGGCGTCAGTTTCACCAAGGAAGACGCTTCGGACAGCGGCAGTAAGGCCGATTCGGCCAGCGGAGCCAGCAGGGCTAGGTTAAGCTGGCTTTCGTGCAAGTCGGAGTTTTTGCGGCTAAGCTTTACCATCCGGTTGCAGGTAAGCCAATGAAACCAGCGGTTGCGGGTGCCGATGCGCACTTTGATGCCCGCCAGCAGCGCCAGCCGGGCCAGATCCTTATTGGGGAAGATGTGCAGAATAGTATCGGCTCCAACCACGCGCAGGGCAGCTACCTGCTGGTTGGGCGGCAGCTGCTGCAACTCGTCGAAGCTCATAAAATCATCTACCCAGGGGCAGGCTTCGGCTACGGCGCGGGTGTAGTCGCGGCCCAGCAGCAGCACCCGGCAGCCCGGAAACAACTGTTTCAGCCGGCCGGCCACCGGCAGCGTCAGCACCACGTCGCCGATAGCGTCGGTGCGGCTGATGAGGAAGGTACGGCTCATGCGGAATGACGGGTTTTGAGCTTGGCGAATTTCAGAAATACGCCCCAGGCCGAAATAGCGGCAATGCTCAGGCCCGCGAAACCATCCAGAAAACCGCCTCTCAGCACGTAGCCGTGCACAAACTTCCAGAGAGGTTTCAATACCAAGTGAAATGCGGAAACCTGCCGCTTATTCTTCAGCCAGAGTTCCTGGGCGGCAATGCTGGTGAAGCGGTTGAGCTGCTGCACGTGCTGCTCGACGGATGTGTAGGAATAGTGCAGCGCGTCGCCGGCCAGGGGCAACGGCGCAGGTTGGCCGGGCGTTAGCTCGTAGTGCTCGTGCAGCAACAGGCCCTGCCAGCAACCCAGGCGCCGGTCGTAGAGACGCAGCTTACGGTCGGGGTACCAGCCGCCGTGGCGCACCCAATGGCCGCAGTAGCTAGTGAGGCGGGCCAGCGTGTAGCCCCCGCCCTGCCAGCTGGCCAGCGCCGCCCGGATGCTGGCTTGCAGCTCCGGCGTCAGCACTTCGTCGGCATCGAGCTGGAGTACGTGCTCGTGGCGGGCCTGGGCGGTGGCGTAGTTTTTCTGCTCGACGTAGCCCGCGAAGACATGCTGCACCACCCGCACGCCCAACTCCCGGCAGATTTCCACCGTGCGGTCGGTCGAGAAGCTGTCCACGACCAGCAGCTCGGCGGCCACCGGGCGGGCGGCTTCGAGGCAGCGGGCAATGTTGGCCTCTTCGTTGAAGGTGATAATGACGACGGACAGCGGAACGGCAGCGGGCATAGGTAGCAAATATCGGATGATTTGGGCGGCTGGCTGAGTAGCGGGTTACTTGCGGGACCAGCCCCGCATTAAAGTTCTCACCAGCAACTCCCCTGACCAATGCGGATTTTCTGTTTTTTAGGACTGATAGTATTGCTGACTGGTTGTGATGGCATATCCAGGCCCGAAGCGCAGTTTGACCCCGTGGCGGTGCGCCGACCGCTGAATTTGGCAAAGAAGCTGGGGCCAAACCTCACGTTGGCCGGCCCCGACGATACACTCCGGCTTCATCTGGCTTTCGATGTCGCCATGGGCAGCAACATCTTTACAACACCAGCAGATGACACGGTACTGGTGGCCCGGGTCTTCCGGTTTCGGGGCCTCTATTATTTCGTGCAGACTACCCATGAGGGAGCCCACTGGGTACACGCCATGCGTATAAGCCGCGGGCAAGTGCAGGGCTTCGGCACTGGTTATGAGCAGGTACTAGCCCTGAGCCGGCGGGTAAAAGTCGGTGATTTTCCTGAGCTCGTTCGCTTCCGCAACGCCGCCAACGACAGCCTACGGCTGCGTTTCGACAAGCGGCAACTACGCCCCTTCTACGTGGCCCAACTCGATAGCATCCCCGCCTACAAGCTGCTGACAACCGAGCCGCTGCCTGGCCCGGCCAAAGCTTCTGTACCGCCCGTGGCAGCCATAATTGGCCCCTACCCAAACCCAGCTCGGGAGCAAACCACCCTGAGTTTTGCAACCGCCGCCAACCGCCTCGTAACGCTCTACGACAACCAGGGCCGCCGCCTGAGGACCCTACCGACTACCGGCTCGCGGCTCACGTTTTCGGTGGCCGATTTGCCGGCCGGCAACTATGTAGTGCGTATCAGCTGGCCCGATTCGGCCGCGGCGCCATTGACGCGCCGGTTGCTGGTGCAGCGGTAACAAGGGCAGAAGCGGACGGTCCGGCACCGAACTACGCCGGGGTGCGTATAGCCGGGCAACCAACTACCGACTCCATGAATACTATTGTTTCTGAGCAGATTGCCCTCGTTACGGGCGCGACTTCCGGTATCGGCAAAGTAACGGCCCGCGAGCTGGTACGCCGGGGCTACCACATAATCCTGCTGGCCCGCGACGCTGCTAAGGCTGCCCGGGTACGCCAGGAATTCCAGCAGCTGGCGCCATCTGGGCAGCGGGTAGACGTGCTGCTGTGCGACCTGTCGGACCTGAGCCAGGTGCGGCGGGCGGCCGAGGAATTCATCCAGCGCTACCAGCGCCTCGATGTACTCGTCAACAACGCCGGACTCATATTTGGCAAGGAGCGTGAAACCTCGACTGATGGCTATGAAATGACGCTGGCGACCAACCACCTTGGCCCCTTTCTGCTCACCAGCCTGCTGCTGCCGGCGTTGCAACAGAGCGAAGCGGCCCGCATCGTGAACGTAGCTTCGGAGGGCTACCGCATGGCCAAGCCGCAGCTGCACGACCTCAACCAGAAAGAAAATTACAGCGCGTGGCGGCAGTATGGCAACACCAAGCTCTACAACATTCTCTTCACGCAGGAGCTGGCCCGGCAGCTGCGGGCGCGGGGCATCGGCAATGTTGTTACCAACAGCCTGCATCCCGGCGTGGTGGCCAGCAGTTTCGGCTCGGCCTCAGGTGGCCTCACCAGCCTGCTCACCCGGCTGGCCGCACCCTTTCTGCTCACGACCGAAGAAGGTGCCCGCACCAGCATTTTTCTGGCTACTGACCCCATCGGCGGGCAGGTAAGCGGTGGCTATTTCGATAAGCAACAGACCAAGCCAGTGAAGCACAACTTCACCGAGCCCACCCAAGCCCGGCAGCTGTGGCAGGAAACCGAGAAGCTAGTGGGCCAGGAGTTTTTTGGGGAGTGAAGATAGTTCATATCAAACAATAAGAACCCCGCCCGGCGCAGTGCCGAGCGGGGTTCTTACTTACATAGAAAGCCCAAAAGCTTAGTAGCGGTACAGGTCCGACTTGAACGGGCCTTCCACCTCTACGCCGATGTACTCGGCCTGCTTGGGCTTAAGCACCTCCAGCTCAACGCCAATTTTGGCGAGGTGCAGGTGAGCTACTTTCTCGTCGAGGTGCTTGGGCAAGGTGTATACCTGGTTCTCGTACTGGTCGGCGTTCTGCCACAGTTCCAGTTGGGCCAGTACCTGGTTGGTGAACGAGTTCGACATCACGAACGAAGGGTGGCCGGTGGCGCAGCCCAAGTTCACGAGACGGCCTTCGGCCAGCACGATAATTTCCTTGCCTTCGATGGTGTAGAGGTCCACCTGCGGCTTAATAGTATCCTTGGTGTCGCCGTAGTTCTTGTTCAGCCAAGCCATATCAATCTCATCATCGAAGTGGCCGATGTTGCAGACGATGGCTTTGTCCTTGAGGGCGCGGAACGAGGCTTCGGTGATGATGTCGCAGTTGCCGGTGGCGGTTACCACGATGTCGGCTTCCTTGATGGCATTTTCCATCTTCTTCACCGCGTAGCCATCCATGGCGGCCTGCAGGGCGCAGATTGGGTCGATTTCGGTAACGATAACCCGGGCACCGGCACCGCGCAGCGAAGCAGCCGTACCTTTTCCTACGTCGCCGTAACCGGCAACCACGGCAATTTTGCCGGCCATCATCACGTCGGTAGCCCGGCGGATGGCGTCTACAGCCGACTCTTTGCAGCCGTACTTGTTATCGAACTTCGACTTGGTAACCGAGTCGTTGATGTTGAAGGCAGGCATGGGTAGCGTGCCGTTTTTCACACGGTCGAGCAGGCGCAGTACGCCAGTCGTAGTTTCCTCCGACAAGCCCTTGATACCAGCGGCCAACTCGGGGAACTGGTTGAGCACCATGTTGGTCAGGTCGCCACCATCGTCGAGAATCATGTTCAACGGCTCGCGCTTCTCGCCGAAAAACAGCGTCTGCTCGATGCACCAGTTGAACTCTTCCTCCGTCATGCCCTTCCAGGCATACACCGAGATACCAGCTGCAGCAATGGCAGCGGCGGCGTGGTCCTGGGTCGAGAAGATGTTGCACGACGACCACGTTACGTCAGCACCGAGGGCGATGAGCGTTTCGATGAGCACCGCAGTCTGGATGGTCATGTGCAGGCAGCCGGCCACGCGGGCACCCTTGAGGGGCTGGCTGGCGCCGTACTCCTCGCGCAGAGCCATCAGGCCGGGCATTTCGGCCTCAGCCAGGCGGATTTCCTTGCGGCCCCACTCGGCGAGGCTCATGTCTTTTACTTTATGGGGCACGTAGGCCGTCGTCGTCTTGGTCTCTACCATGATAAAAAGGGGTTTCAGAAGTCAACCACAAAAATACGAAAAAGTTAGAGCGGCCTCTATGATAATCTTTAAACACAGAGGCCTGCCTCCATTTAAGGAAACAGGCCTCTGTGTTCAATAAGTGATAATTGCCGCTTAGTTGTTGGCAATAATAGCGGCTTTAGGCTGCTGCGCTGCTGCCGCGCCAGGATTTGCAATACCGCGCACAAGTACGGTGTAAATTTTACCAGCTTCCAGCGTTTTGGTGCCGGTACCTGACCCCGAACCGTCACCCACAGTCAGCAGGGTAGTGCGGGGCGTGCCCGTAGTAGTCACCGTCAGCGTAGGAGCAGTACCCGCGTTTACAGATACAAATGCGGATGCGGTGCCGAAAGCTACATCGGGCGTTAAGTCGGTTGGTGCGGTGCCAACCACTAGGGCGGGCACGCTCAGTCGCACCGGCGAAGGGGCACCGGTGGCCAAATGCACCAGTCGGATTTTGGCCTGACCGGCAACAGGAGCCGTCAAATCATCCTGGAAACTGATCAGATCGGCGCTGCCGATGGTAGCCGTGGGCGAGTAGGCAAATACAGAGTAGTTCTGGTTGGCCGCTATGTCCAGCTTCTTGGTCGTGACCTCCTGAGTGCCATTATTGATGCGGAAGGTGGGGCTGCCGGAATTCACTGCCAGGTAGGCGCTGTTCTGACCGTAGTTCAGCTGGCCGACCTGATTATCATTGACAAAGGCGGTAACCTGCCCGGGCGTGGCAGCGGCAGCATGCACGAGCAGCACCCGGCCCTGCTGAGGAGCGGGGTCCTTATCATCGTCGCCGCAGGCCGAAAAAGCCAGCATAGCAGGCAGAGCAGCCAAAAGAGCAACGGGGCGGATGGAAGAAAACAGGTTCATAAAAAAGGGAAAGAAAGAGTGGCTTGAATGCCAGACCAACGAAGCACAAGCCCTTTTTGTTGGATAGAACAAAATTTATTCCTCGGTGAATTGCACTTTTTTCCCGTCGAAGGCCTTAGCAAGCCCAGTTACATCGTTGTAATTTTGCTCCCATGAATTACTATTTTGTGTCTTCTGCTTTGCGTGTATGTGGGCGCGTTTTTCTGGTACTACTACTGTGTTTTGCCGGTTTGGGCCAACAGGCGCAGGCCCAGCATACTGGTCCCATTAACCTGGCCCCCGACGACCAGCAGCGTGGCCTGAACGGGCCGCAGAAGAACTTCTACTTTTCCCTGAGCAACAACCCAACCGAGGCCAGCTACCAGAACGCGGGCTTTTTCGGTCAGCGGCTGCGCCCCTACTTGGCAGGCGAGCCCGATGCCTTGGCTGCACTCAACCGCTACCGGCGTCAGAAGATGCTGTTTCTGGCTGAACGAGTGCTGTTTGTGGGCGCGGTAGGCCTTTACGGCCAGCAGGTGCTTTCGGCCCCCGACCGGCAGCAATACTTCAACAACACCCAAAAAGTGGCGCTCGGGGTGGCAGCGGCCAGTTTAATAACCAATATCTTTGTTTCGCGCAATACCAACACCCACTTCCAGCGGGCAGTGGCAGCCCACAACGTTGGGCCTACCGCCCGTGGTACTGGCCTGCTGCGGCAGTTGCAGCCCACTGCTATAGGTGTTGCGGCCAGCGCTACTGGCCGGCCCCTACTGGCTCTGCGCTGGAGTCTGTAATACGCGAAATCTGCGTTGCAGGCGTTGCAAACGTATCTGCAGCATAAAAGCCAAGGCTGACCGGTGGCTTACAGTTTCGAAGCCTGCAGCTTAAAGAAGTAGCTTCGCACCATGGAATACCCGCTGCCCGCGGCGGCTCGCCAGTATGTGGCCGAGCACCTGCACGACGACCCCGCCCAACTGGCCCTGCAGGCCCGCCGTCATCCCAACCTCCCCGTTCCCGAACTGGTGCGCCAGATTCAGGCCCGCCAGAAAGCCCGCGTCAAGCTCCCCATCTGGGCCGCCAACCCCGACCTAGTTTTTCCACCCGCCCTCTCGGTCGAGCAAGCTTCCTCCGACCGCACTGCTACTTTTAAAGCTGAATTGGTACGCGGCGCCGAGCGCCTCGCCGACCTTACCGGCGGCTTCGGCGTCGATTCGGCCCACTTTGCCGCCACTGTGGGCGAGGTGCATTACGTGGAGCGCAACGCCGCGCTGGCCGATGTGGTGCGCTACAACCTGGCGCAGCTGGGCATAGAGAACGTGCATTGCCACGCCACCGACGCCACCCATTTCCTGCGCGATTCGGACGATACCTACGACTGGATTTACCTCGACCCGGCCCGGCGCGATACGGCTGCTAAGAAGATTTTCCGCCTCCAAGATTGCGAGCCCGACGTACTGCGCCTGCTGCCACTACTTTTGCGCAAAAGCCCGCGCATCCTGCTCAAAACCTCGCCCATGCTCGATATTGAGCAGGCCCTGCGGGAACTGGGCCACGTGCGGCGGCTGTGGGTGGTGGCCGTGGATAACGAGTGCAAGGAAGTGCTGTATGAGCTGGGCGAAGAGGCTGCCGTCGACCCCGAGCGCTACACCGTGAACCTGCGCCGCGACGGCAGCCGGCAGGAGTTTCGGTTCAACCGGGCCCGCGAGGCGCGCGCCATTGCCCGCTACGCCGAGCCGCAGCAGTTTCTCTACGAGCCCAACGTGGCCGTGCTAAAAGCGGGGGCTTTCAAGAGCGTGGGCACGGCTTTCGAGCTGCTGAAGCTGCACCAGCACAGCCACCTCTACACCTCCGACACGCTGCACCCCGACTTTCCCGGCCGCAGCTTCCGCATTCTGGCCGTGGAGAAATACGATGCCCAGGCCCTGCGCGCCCACCTCGGCCCGGCCGTGCGCGCCCACGTCACCACCCGCAACTTCCCCGATTCGGTCGCCGAATTCCGCCATCGTACCGGTATCCGTGAAGGCGGCGACTTGTACCTATTCGCCACTACCAGCCACGAAGGCAAGCTGCTCGTGCTGGTCTGCGAATCACAGATGACGCCGATACAAGGATAGTGCAGCCCGAATCACAGCTGATGCGGAGGAACGGATGCCGCAGATTCGTCCTGATTGGCTGGAATAGACGCCCAGCAAACAAGAGCGAATCTGCAGCATCCGTTCCTCGGCATCATGTATGGTTTATCTGGAGATTCCAAAGCAGACCAGCCGCTATGGAGCCAGCGTACTCCAGGCCGATGCGAGGGCCAGCAAGAATTTGGTCGGCGGGGATGATTTCGCCGTGGTCTTCAATCCAGAGCAGGCCGCCCTGCAGGTCGGTACCGGTGAGGTCGGGCGTGAGGCCCAGCGCCTGGGTGAGCATGCCTGGGCCGGCCGTGAGGCGGTTGGGCTTGATGGAGGCCCCCCGGCGCTCCTGCATCACATCCAGGCCCACGAGCGGCTCAATAGCGCGGAGCAGCACAGTATCGGTTTTGCCGGCTTCGTTGGTGCAGATGTTGAACAGCGTGTGGCGCTGATACACTTTATACAGGTAGGCCCGGCCGCCGGGCTCCCGCAGCGCCTGGCTGGCCGAGCTAAGCCGCTTGAGGTGCATGGTCAGCGAGTCGTCGCCGAGGTGCGAGTAGGCTTCGGTTTCGATGATGCGGCCGCCGGTAAGCTGGCCATCGACCCGCGAGAAAACGTGCTTGCCGAGCAGCTCGCGGGCAATCTGCACTGGGTCGGGGCGGCGGTAAAACTCGGGGGGCAGTTTTTTCATGGGTGGGAAAGGGTGAGTATAGAGAGGTGAGAGGTGAGAGGTTAGAAGTGAGATGAACGTCATTCAGAGTGCAGCGAAGAATCTCGCGTGCTGATGTTGCAACGGTATAACAACGGCTTCAGGCGAGATTCTTCGCTGCGCTCTGAATGACGTTCCTTTTCTCCCCTCTCACTTCTAAAATTCCCCGCTTATCTTTGCCCCCGTAAAGGTGGCCGGACCCCGATTGGGGGGCGAGGCTGAAAAGGGAATCCGGTTCAAAACCGGAGCTGTCCCCGCAACTGTACGCTTCACGAGTCGGCGCGTCATCACCGGCCACTGTTTCGGCAGCTGTTTTCTTTTCTCTCGCAGGAAAGAAGGCGGCGGAAATGGGAAGGCGACGCGCCAGGAGCAAGCCAGGAGACCTGCCTTTGCATTTCCCCATGTTCAGCGCCTGCGGAGGAAGGGCGGAGAATGAATGCAGTAGCGGCCTTTCGGGGCCGCAAGGTACCCTTCTGTTTTCGTACTCGGCTTCGGCTGGTCGGCGCTTTTGGCGCTAACCCCACGGAGTTTTGAACTGAATTTTTCGGTCACGAAAATTTTGGTTCTCCAGACGCTTTTACCCGGACGGCTTGCCGCCCAATTCGCTTTGCTCGGCGGCTTCGGTCTGCTAGCTGGCGCGGTGCGGCCCGCCGCGGCCCAAGCCCCCGCCGATACATTGCGGAGCCAGCAGTTGCCTGCCGTTCGGGTTTCGGGGCTCCGGCCGACACATTTTGCCGTGGGCAGCCGCCAGTTGGTACTCGATTCGTTGGCCCTGAACAACTACCGCAACGGTACGCTGGCCGATGCGCTGGGGGCGCGCACCGCCATTTACCTCAAAAATTACGGACCGGGGCAGCTGTCGTCCATATCGTTGCGGGGCACTTCGGCCCGCCATACGGCCGTGCTCTGGAACGGCTTCAACATCAACCTGCCTTCGCTGGGTGAGGCCGATTTTGCCCTGCTGCCCGTGAATGGCACCACGCAAGTAGAGGTGCAGCCGGGCCCGGCAGGCGCTACCTACGGCAACGGGGCGGTGGGCGGCACGGTGCAACTCAGCGCGGCCGCCAACAGTCCAGCCGACTGGGGCCGGGGCTGGCACGGCACCGTGCAGGGCGACTACGGCAGCTTCGGGCTGGGCGCGGGAGTGGCTACGGCCGGCTTCAGCAACCAGAAAATAGCGTTGCGCACCAGCTTCAACTACCGCCGCGCCAACAACGACTTTCCTTTTTACGTGGGTGAAGGTCGCGGCCGGGTGCAGCAGCGCCAGGAAAACGCGGCCTTCCGGCAGGCCAGCTTCAGCCAAGATGCTACCCTGCGCCTGGGCCAGCGCGGCGAGTTGAGCATCGCCGTCTGGCTCACCGATGCTGACCGCCAGATTCAGCCCGGCATCGGCACCAACAACACCAACGCCCAGGAGCGCGACCAGAGCCGCCGCCTGACGGCCGGTTACCGCCGCGTGAGTACCCGCCGCGAGTGGGCCGTGCGCACTGCTTGGTTCGAGGACGTTATCAACTACCGCGACGACGCGAGCGGCCTTAGCGAATCGACGGTGCGCACCAGTCAGGCCCAGGCCGAGCATACCTGGCGGCTGGCGCCCAACGCCTCAGTGCGGCTGGGGGGCGAGGCTCAGCACTTCGCGGCCCAGGTAGATGGCTACGGCGCGGCCCCGCGCACCGAAAACCGCTACTCGGGCTTCCTGCTGCTGCGCTACGACCCGCGGCCCCGGCTGCAGCTCTCGCTGAACCTTCGGCAGGCAGTGCTACCGGGACGGCAGCCGCCCCTCACCCCTACTGCCGGGGCCGAGTGGCTGGCCCTGGCCGCCGGCCGGCACGCACTCAGCCTGAAAGGCAACGCCTCGCGCAGCTACCGCGCCCCCACCCTCAACGAGCGGTACTGGCGGCCCGGCGGCAACCCCGACCTGCTACCCGAGGAAAGCTTCGGCTACGAGGGCGGACTGGCGCACACCTTTAAAACGACTGGCCTGACGCTGCAAAATGAGCTAACCGGCTACCGGCAGTTGGTAGATAACTGGGTGCAGTGGACGCCGGGCGCTTCGTACTGGTCGCCGCGCAACCTGCGGCAGGTGCGGGCGCAGGGCCTGGAAGCCAGCAGCACGCTGGGTTGGCAGCCGGGCGCGTACCGGCTCACGGCGCGGGGTTCTTATGCCTTCACGAGCACCGAGAAAACCCAGGGTACGGCTGTTGATGCTGACCCGGTGGGCCGGCAGCTGCCCTTCGTGCCCCGGCATACGGTGGCCCTCAGCACCGATAATGCCTGGCGGGGCTGGCAGCTGGGCACCACGCTCACCTATACCGGCCACCGCTACACCGACGCTTCGGCCACCGATTTTCTGCCCGGCTACCTGCTGCTGAACGCTTCAGTGGGCCGCACGCTGGCTCTGGCCCCGACCTGGCAGCTGCTGGTGCTGGCCCAAGGCTTCAACCTGACCGACAACAACTACCAGAATTACCAGAACCGCGCCCTGCCCGGCCGCAACGCCAGCTTCAGCCTGCGCCTGCTGTGGCGGTGATTTTTAGTGGTGCGTGATTGGTTGGTTCTGACCGATAACCATTGACCACAACCGCACACCGCGAACGACTGCACACGAATAATTCACCCTTAATACATATCCCCCTTTCCAAATGAAGTCATTTTCTACTCTTGCCAGCCTGCCGGGCCGGCTGCTGCTGGGTAGCGCCGCCGCGCTTACGCTGCTGGCCTGCGACCCCGACAACGACCCCAACCCCGGGCCAGCGCCCGTGGTTACGAACTCGGTGTTCGTGATAAACGAGGGCAACTTCGGCCGCTCCAACGCCGACATCAGCCTGTTCAGCAAGGCTAGCAATTCGGTTATCAACAAGTCCCTGTTTGCCTCGGTCAACAAGATGCCCCTCGGTGATGTTGCCCAGAGCATGGCCGTGCGCGACAGCCTGGGCTACATCGTGGTCAACAACAGCAACAAGCTGGAGGTAGTGTCGCTGTTCAAATTCAAATCGAAGGCCACAGTTAAAGACCTCAAGCTGCCCCGCTATTTTGTGGCTGCTTCGTCGGATAAGGGCTACGTAACCGAAACAGTGTCGTATACCACCACCTTTGGTCAGGTATCAGTTATCGATTTGAAAACCAACCAGGTAACCCGCAGCATTGCCGTGGGCAAGCAACCTGAGCAGCTGGTTGTGGTGGGCTCACGCCTCTACGTGACCAACAACGGCGACAATACCGTTACCGTCATCAACACTACCACCGATGTAGTGGAAGGCACCATTACGGTGGGCGACGGGCCCAACAGCGTGGTAGCCGACCGCAACGGCCGGGTTTGGGTGTTGAATAGCGGTAAGATAGTGTACAACCCCAACCCCACCCGGCTGAGCAAAGGCAGCCTTTCGCAGATTGTGCCCGGCCAGCTTACGGCCACGACCCGTGAAATGCCCTCCGACCAGAGCTCCCCCGGCAACCTGACCATCAACGGCAGCCTCGACCAGCTCTATTATACTTACCTGGGCGGCGTGTACACGCTCGGCATCAACGAGGCCACCCTGCCCACCCAGCCCCTGATCAAGCGCGGTGGCTTCTACGGCCTGGGTGTCGATCCGCAGGACGGCACGATTTACGGCGGCCTGGCCTCGTTTTCGTCGGCCGACAAGGTGATTCGCTTTAAAAGCACCGGCGCAGCCATCGATTCGTTCACGGTTTTGGCCGGCCCCAACGGCTTCGTATTTTATTAAGCCTTACGGGTAGCCACCGGCTTTAAGGCCGGCCTCTACTGATACAAAGCAAGGCCCCGCACTCCTGTTGAGCGCGGGGCCTTGCTTTGTATCAGTAGAGGCCGGGGTGCCAAACAAAAGCGCCGGCGGGTTACTTTGGTATCAGTCGGCAAGCTTAGTCGGCCAGCCCGTCGCGGTTGCGGTCGGGGGTATCGGCGGCATTTTCGTACTGGTCTCTAATGGTCGTCCGGTTTGTATCGGGCCGCATACCCGAGGCAGCCGAATCGTCTCCCTGGTTGTTGGGGCGGCGGGCTTCGGGGTCCATTTTTTTGTCGCTACCAATCTCGACGTTGGTGGCGCCGTCTTCGCTACCTGTATTGCAGGCCGCAAGAGAACCGGTAAGTAGCAGAATGGCTGCCAGAGGACGGAGTAGGGTGATTTTCATGCAAGAGCGAATAGAACGTGACAAGTCAGAAGTGTAAGGTAAGTATCTGTACGGCTGACTGCCTGACTGGTTTTTACGTATGCAATTTTCAGGCTCCCGGGTACAGCAGGCAACCCGCAGCCTTCATCCTCTTCCCTTGGCCAACGCTGCGCTACATGCCCTATTTTCAGTCCGGCTCCTATCCTACCTCGTAACGACCATGCAGGGCAACAGCTTATATTTACGCCCTCTACGTTATATCATGCCTCAATCCGTCAGCATTTTTTCCCAGCTCCGGCCGCTACTCCGGCAGGTGGCTCTGCTGGCCGGAATCAGCGTTGCGCTGTCTCTGGCCCTAATTCTGTACTTGTATGGAAGTCAGGACCAATTTCTAATTCGGCTGTCTGGGGCTTTTTTTGTATTTTTTTGGCTGCTGACCATTACCTTTTTGGCAGCAGTTCCGTTTGTAAGTTGGGCAGCAGCCAACTGGTTTGGCTCGGCCTGGGCCAAAGCCCCGGCCAGCTCCATACGGCGTAAAAAACCGGCTGCCGCCGTCGTTTCCCGTTCTCCTGCACGTGCTGTCGCACGGCCGAAACCCTCCAACCACAATCATCCGTGAAAACCAATCTGCTCCACATCAAAAATATGGTTTGCCCCCGCTGCATCGAGGCAGTGCGCAACCTGTTCGAACAGGCCGGCTACACCCCTACCGACGTAACGCTCGGCCAGGTTCAGCTGGATGAGAATACACCTGCTGACCCCAGCGCCGTGGCTCCGTTGCTGCGCGAAGCTGGCTTCGACGTAATTATGGGCCGCGCCGACCAGCTTACCGAACAAATCAAATCTGCGCTGATAGAGTACCTCGAACACTTGCGTACTGCCCGCATGCCGCTAACGACCTCGGCCTTCCTCACTGACCGGTTTGCGGCTACCTACTCGCACTTGAGCAAGGTATTTTCGCGCACCGCCAACCTTACCATCGAGAAATATCTCATTCGGATGAAGATTGAGCGGGTGAAGGAGATGCTGAGCTACAACGAAATGACGCTGAGCGAAATAGCCGAAAAAATGCGCTACAGTTCGGGCCAGCACCTGAGCAACCAGTTCCGCCAAGTTACCGGCCGTTCGGTCAGCGAATTCCGCCGCGACTTGCTGCCCCGCCGTCTTTCGCTCGATCAGCTGACGTAAGTTAGTAGTAGTAGTAGTAGCCGAGGAAGCCAGCCAAAGCCGTTCAGCCAACCTTACGAGGGTAGCTGAGCGGCTTTGGCGTTCCGGTCTGGCCCGCGTGGCGTTGTTCGCACCGGGTTTGGTTCTATGCAAGGCAAAGAGCCACTGGCTGGTTTCTTGGGTTAGCATTACCAACCAACCTCAACCTGCTGCTGTTGGGTATAGTGTAGGAGGCGGTGGCGGGCGGGGCTGTACCTTTGCGGGCACCTTTCGGGCCGCCCGGCGGTTGCTCTCTTCACGGCTCGACTGGCCTTTACCTTTGATGTCTTCGCGTTGACTTCGCCTACCGTTCTGCTCATTACTCCGCCGCTCACGCAGCTCAACACGCCCTACCCGGCTACGGCCTACATCAAGGGGTTTCTGGGCGGGCGCGGCTACGCCGTTACCCAGGCCGATTTGGGGTTGGAGCTGGTACTGAAGCTGTTTTCGCGCGCGGGCCTGACGCGGGTTTTCGCCGAAATAGAGGCCGGCAACTTCGCGCTGAGCGACAACGTGCGGCGGATGTTGCGGCTCAAAAACAGCTACCTGAGTACCGTGGAGCCGGTCGTACGGTTTCTGCAGAACAAGGACAGTACCCTGGCGCCCCGCATCTGCCACTCGCGCTACCTGCCCGAGGCCAGCCGCTTCGACAACGTAGCCGACCTGGAAACCGCTTTCGGCACCATGGGCCTCACCGACCAGGCCCGCCACCTGGCCACGCTTTACCTCGAAGACCTGGGCGACCTGCTCAAGGAAACCGTGGGCCCACAGTTCGGCTTCTCGCGCTACGCCGAGAAGCTGGGCATGTCGGCTACCACCTTCGACGAGCTGCACGCGGCCCTGCAAGCCCCGCCCAACCTGCTCGATGAGCTGCTGCTGGAGCTGCTCGACGACCTCGTGGCTCGCGTACAGCCCGACATTGTGGGCTTCACGGTGCCGTTTCCGGGCAACCTCTACGGGGCGCTCCGGCTGGCCGGCCGCATCAAGGAAATCAGCCCTGCCACCTACACCATCATGGGCGGCGGCTACCCCAACACCGAGCTGCGCAACATCAAGGAGCCGCGCTTCTTCGACTACATCGACTTCCTGACCCTGGACGACGGTGAGGGGCCGTGGCTCAGGCTTTTAGAAGGACTTACCAGTTATAAGGAACGTCATGCTGAGCTTGCCGAAGCATCTCTACCGCTCCGTCATTACGGCTCAGATGAAGCGGTAGAGATGCTTCGACAAGCTCAGCATGACGTTCTTTTTACCGCCCAACTCCAACGAACCTTTCTGCGCAATGCCGCTGGCGAGGTCGAATACGTCAATCATCCGCAGCCCGATATTCCGCACCCCGAGGTGGGCACGCCGGACTACTCGGACTTGCCGCTGACTGAATATTTGTCGGTTATTGAGGTGCTGAACCCGATGCACCGGCTCTGGAGCGACGGGCGCTGGAACAAGCTTACGGTAGCCCACGGCTGCTACTGGAAGCGCTGCTCGTTCTGCGACGTAACGCTCGACTACATCGGCCGCTATGAAACCGCGCCCTCGGCCCTGCTGGCCAACCGCATCGAGCAAATCGTGGCCCAGACCGGCCAGACTGGCTTTCACTTCGTGGATGAGGCCGCCCCGCCGCTGGCCCTGCGCGATTTGGCCATCGAGTTGCTCAAGCGCCGCACCGGCATTACGTGGTGGGGCAACATCCGCTTCGAGAAAACCTTCTCGCCCGATTTGTGCCGGCTGCTGGCCGCCAGTGGTTGCATTGCCGTGAGCGGCGGCCTGGAAGTTGCCTCGGATAGGCTGCTGGCCCTGATGGAGAAAGGCGTAACCATTGCCCAGGTGGCCCGCGTGACGGACGGTTTTACGCAGGCCGGCGTGATGGTGCACGCCTACCTGATGTATGGCTTCCCCACCCAAACCACCCAGGAAACGGTGGATTCGCTGGAAATCGTGCGGCAGCTGTTTGAAGCCGGCATTGTCCAGAGCGGCTACTGGCACCGGTTTTCGATGACGGCCCACTCGCCGGTGGGCCGCAACCCGGCCAAATACCAAGTGGCCGCCACTGGCCCCGAGCCCGGCCCCTTCGCCTGGAACGACCTGTGGCACGACGACCCCACCGGTACCGACCACGGACAGTTCGGGCCCGGTCTGGCCAAGGCGCTCTACAACTACCTGCACGGCGTGGCCCTGCACGAGCCGCTAAGCTTCTGGTTCGATTTCCGGGTACCCAAAACCACCGTGCCCCGCAATACGGTGGCCCAGGCCCTGCAGGAACCTATCAAGCCCGATTTCGCCAAACAGAACCTGCGCCTGTTCTGGCTCGGCAACGCACCCGAGCTGCGCCTCGAAACCGCCAAAAAAAGCGGCCGTGCCATCCTCACTTTCTACGAGCAGGCCGAAGACTTCGAACTGAAGGTACCCGCCGCCCTCGGCCCTTGGCTCCACGATTTACTCACCCGCCTCAGCTCCGATTACGACACCAAAATCCTGCTCAAAGACGCCGCCCGCGACTTCCCGGCCGGGTCAGTCTTTGCGCAGTTCCTGGAGTCGGAGGCGTGGCTGACGTTGCGCGAAAAGGGGCTGCTGATACTGTAGGAAGTGCAAGTTGCCGCCTACCTGCTGGGCGGCAACTTTTTACCTCGTTCCGGCGCTCAGTTTGGACCAACTATTGACGGGGGCTGTTACACGTCTATTTTCCAAGTTAAATCCCCTCACTATGTACCCCTCTTTACGCTTTTATGCTACCGCCGCCCCATTATGCGTACTGCTGGCGCTAACTGCCTGCTCGAAACGCACCGACGCGTATCCCCAGCCGGCCGTGGTGGCCCGCTGGACGATAGACGGACAGGAGCGCACCTCGATTTTGGCGCGGGCTGAAACGAATTTTGACAAGGTGAACGTCTATATCTACCAAAACTCCATGGGTCCGAATTCGAGCGGTACGCAGGTTGCCGTATCGCTCTCTCTGCCGAAGAGTATCGGGACGTACGCAATCGGTACCAACTCGCAGACTCAGGCCACCTTTATCGACCTTGGTACCAGCACCGGACCAAACGGAGAGCCTTACACGGCCGAGACTGGCTCCGTTACCATTTCTACCCTTACGGCCACCAGCGTTTCGGGTACCTTCACCCTTACAGGCAGGGGCTACCTGAACAAGCAATTGACGAAAACCGTGACGAACGGCAAATTCACAGCCACGCTGTAGGCCAGAATCGCCCGTAAAGTCGACCGACAGAAACTGTTTGTGCTGGTTGAAGTCGCCTGTTGGGGCTATTGACAACGTATCAAGCGGGCGAGGCACGTGGGCAAAGCGTGTGGCAAGCTTGTTTTGGCGGGCCTGTTTGTGCCGCAGCAAACAGGCCCGCCGGAAACCGGCAGGGCCGCCGACCACGAACAGACCCAGGTACAGGAGGCTTATAGCTGCTTCCGCCATCACCTACTGCTCAGCTATTTATGAAACACGTTTTCTACTTCAGCCTCGCCCTGGTATTGGCCGCGTGCACTTCCAACCCTGAGCAAGCCGTTACGACGGCCGCCCCCACCGAAGCTGTAACCCCCAAGCGCGAGCTGCCAAAACTGCTGCAACAGGCGCTGGAAGCCCACGGCGGACTGGCCGCCTGGCAGCAATTTGGTATGATGAGCTACCAGCTAAGCGGCACGCTCGGCGGCGAGGCGCGCGAGGAAAAGCACTTAATTAATTTGCGTACCCGCCAGGTTCGTATCGAAGGACCAGACTATCAACTGGGCCTCGACGACCAGAATGAGGTATGGGTGAGCCCGAACAAGGCGGCTTTCGGCAAAATGTCGGCTCGTTTCTACCACAACCTGTATTTCTACTTCTTCGCCATTCCGTTTGTGCTGGCCGATGAAGGGACCAACTACGAAGACTTGGGTACCCGCACGGTGGCCGGCAAAGCCTACCGGGCCCTCAAAGTCAGCTACGAAACCGGCCGCGGCGACTCGTCGGGCGACGAGTACATTGCCCACTTCAACCCCGAAACCTACCGCCTGGAGCTAGTGCTTTACACTGTCACCTTCTTCGAGCCCGGCAAGGCTGCCACCTACAACGCCCTGCTCTACCCCGAGTGGCAGCAGGTAAACGGCTTGTTGCTGCCCCGCCGCATGGAAGGCCACAAGTTTGCCGACAACCAAATCGGCGAGCTGCGCTATCAGGCCGCGTTCAGCCAGGTGCAGCTCACCAAGCCCCAGCCCGAAACCAGCCAGTTTGCCCGGCCCGCAGGTGCCGAACTGGATTCGCTGAAGCAGTAGAACTACGGCCGCCTTGCTGCCCACGTACCGCTAAAATGGCACGACCACTTTCACGCTCAGGTTGCGGCCGGGGCTGTAGATACCCAGGCGGCCGGTGGATGAGGCGCGGTAATACTCGAAGTATTTGAGGCGGTTGAGGTGAGACTGGTAGGCTACGTCGAACAGGTTGTCGGCTTGCAGCACCAGCTGCAGGGCGTCGCGGCCGGTGGCGGTACGCAGGGTGGTGCCGGCACCCAGGCCCGTGAGCAGGTAGCCGGGCGTGGCGGTTTCGGCTCCATCCACGGCGTAGAAGCGGTTCTGGCGGGCCGTGCCGGCCACCGACAGGCGCAGGTAGCTACCGGCCAGGCGGCGGCCGGGCTGGTCGGGCAGCGTGAAGCGCAGCTCGGTCTGGGCCGTCGGGGCCGGAATCAGAGGCAGGTAGCGGGCGGCGTTTCCTTCCCGTTCGCGCAACGCCGCATTTTTATTGAGGCCCACAACCAACGCCGCGCCGGAGCGCCAGCTCAGCCAGGGCAAAGCGGCGGGCTGCACGTTGAAGGCGACTTCGCCCCCATAGAGGGTGGCCGCCGCCTGCTGAAATTTATAGGTGGAGTTGCCGAACTTGTCGCTTAGGGCCTGTCCGTTGGCGTCAAACTGCTTGGCCTGGTAAATGAAGTTCTCGACGTGGTTGTAGAACGCCTCAGCGCTGGCCTCGAAGCCGGGCGACTTCCAGAGCACGCCCACATCTTCCTGCCAGTTGAATTCGGGCTGGAAATCGGGGTTGCCCAGGTAGATGATGTGGGCGCCCGGGTCGAGGCCGTTGGAGCCGATTTCGGGGATGTTGGGGGCGCGGTAGCCGCGGGCCACGTTGGCCCGCAAAACCAGGTTTGGCCCCACCGCGTACGAGCCGCCCACGCTGGCCGACACGCCGCGGTACACCTTGTGGAAATCTGAGAACTGCCGGTCGGCGCCGGGCGTATTGGCGTCGGCCTTGGTGCCGAAACCGGTAGCCGGGTCGAGGCCCGCGTAGAAGTCGTTCCAGTCTACCACGCGGGTATCGTAGCGCAGGCCGCCGGTTAGCTCCAGCGCCCCAAAAGCCTTTTTCACCACCCCAAAGCCCCCAATATCAAACAGCCGGTAGGGCGGAATGGCGAAGTCGGTGGCGTTCAGGTGCTGGTTGTCCTGGCCCATGCCGTTCACGCCCACTGTCAGCTCGTAGCCCTTGAAATCCTGGAACAGGTAGCGGGCCTGGTAGTTGAGCGTGGTCAGGCGCAGGTCGAGGCCGGGCTGGTCGGGGGCGGTGGGGTGGTTGAACTCCTGGCGGTGGTTTTGCTGCACGCCCAGCAGCAGGCGCAGCTCGCCGGGCCCGGTTTTCAGTTCGCTCGTGGCGAAGGCCCGGTAGTGCTGAATGTGCTGGTACAGGTTGCTGATGCCGTAGCTCTTCAGCTCTGAGTTGCTCACTACGGGGCGGTTGTTGAAGTCGTCGAGGTCACCGTCGAAAATCTGTTTAGTAAAGGCTCGGCTTAGCGAGTCGCGGCTGCCGTCGGGTATTTCCTGCCGGTTGTTGTACGTCGTCAGCCACAGGCGCACATTGCCCCAGTCCTGCTGCACGCCTACCATGCCCGTCAGGTTCAGCTCGCGGAAACCAGTGTTGTACACCCGGCCGTCCACCGGGTTGCTGTAGTCGCGGGCCCAGCGGTGGCTGCCCCGCAGGTTGGTCTGGAAGCCGTTTTTCTGGTAGTTGAAGGCGAGCGACTTGCCAACCAGCCCGTTCACCGACTGGTACTCGGCCAGCGCTTCGCCATGCAGTTCGCCATCGGGGCCGGTGGGCAAAGCGGGCAGCAGGTTCACCACGCCGGCCACGGCATCGGAACCGTAAAGCAGACTGGCGGGGCCCTTCACCACTTCCACCCGGTCGAGGCCGTAGCCGTCCACCTCAATACCGTGCTCGTCGCCCCACTGCTGGCCTTCCTGGCGCAGCCCGTTGAACATCGTGAGTACCCGGTTGTAGCCCAGGCCCCGGATAAAGGGCTTGCTGATGTTGGGGCCGGTAGTTACGGCAGCCAGACCGGGAACCCCGCGCACGGCCGCATCAATGGCGTTACCGTTGGCGTTGAGGCGGATTTCGCGGCCCGTTATAGCGGCAATGGGTACCGGCGAGCGGCGGATTTCGGTGCTCCGACTCACGCCGGTAACCACCACCTCGCCCAAGGTACTCTCGGTTGATTGCAGCCACGCCATAAGGGGCTGGGCTAGCGGCAGCACGACGGTTTGGGTAACCGTGGTGTAGCCCACGGCGCTGAACTGCACCTGCTGCGGCCCAGCCGGAAGGTCGGGTAGCATGAAGCTGCCACTTTCGTCGGCGGCAGTGCCCTTTTGCAGAGCCGGCAGGGCCACATTGGCAAACGGCACGGCTTGGCCCCGCTGGTCGAGCACCCGGCCGCGCAGGCTGGCGGTTTGGGCCAGGGCGGGCAGCGTCAGCAGGAAAAGAAAGAATGTAAGATATAACTTCATTTAAGTTGCGTTGAATTTATTTTTTAGATTTATCTAAATAAAAAGTCCAAGAAAAACCGCAACGCTGCTGTTGCGGTTTTTGCGGATGCTATGGCGGGTTAGGCGCCGGTGAAGAACTGGAACAGCAGGTAGCCGTTCAGGCCCAGAATAATGGCTGAGACCGTCCAGCAAATGGCTTGGAGCCAGGGCTTGTTCACAAATACGCCCATTTTGAGCTTGTTGCCGGTGAACAGCACCAGCGGAATTACGGCGAAGCTGAGCTGCAACGACAGAATTACTTGGCTTAGCACCAGCAAGTCGCTCGTACCCTTTTCGCCATACAGAATGGTGACGATAAGGGCCGGCACCACGGCAATGGCGCGGGTGATAAGGCGCCGCATCCAGGGCCTGAGCTTGATATCAAGGAAGCCTTCCATCACGATTTGCCCGGCCAGCGTGCCGGTCAGCGTCGAGTTCTGACCCGAAGCCAGCAGGGCAATGGCAAACACTACCGAAGCCGCCCCCGCGCCCAGCACCGGCGTCAGCAGCTTGTGGGCGTCGTAGATGTCGGCCACGTCGCGCAGATTGTTGTCGTGGAAGGCCGCAGCCGACACCACCAGGATGGCCCCGTTCACGAAGAAGGCCAGAAACAGCGCCACCGTGCTATCGATGGTGGCAAACTTGATGGCGGAACGCCGGGCAGGCTCGGTGGGCTCGATGGCCCGGGTTTGCACGATGCTGGAGTGCAGGTACAGGTTGTGGGGCATCACGGTGGCCCCCAGAATACCGATAGCCAGATACAGCGCGCTGGGGTCGGTTACGATTTCCGGCTTCGGAATCAGGCCCTGGGCCATGGCAAAGTAGTCGGGGTTGGAGGCTATTATCTCGTAGACAAAGCAGCCGAAAATCACGAAAACAAGGCCCGCCACGATGCTTTCGATGATGCGGAAGCCCTTGCTCTGGAAGTAGAGCACCACCAGCACATCGAAAATAGTGAGCACGACACCCCAGGTGAGCGGGATGCCGAAAAGCAGGTTGATGGCAATGGCTGAGCCGATAACTTCGGCCAGGTCGCAGGCGGCAATGGCAATTTCGCACAGCACCCAGAGCACAAACGAGACGGGCTTGGAGTAATGGTCGCGGCAGGCCTGGGCCAGGTCGCGGCCCGTCACGATGCCCAGCTTCACCGACAGGTGCTGGAGCAGCATGGCGAAGAAGTTGGAAATCAGAATCACCGACAGCAGCATGTAGCCGTACTTGGCGCCACCCTCAATGTCGGTGGCCCAGTTGCCGGGGTCCATGTAGCCCACGGCCACCATCAGGCCCGGCCCGGTGAAGGCCCAGAGCTTGCGCCAGAACGAGGCACCCTCGGGCGGCACCATAATCGAGGCGTACACTTCGGAAAGCGAGTTGGCGCGCCGCGGGAAGCGCCAGCCGGCATCCTGGTCAAACGGCGTGATGGGCGAAGTAGTAGGCGAAGGGGAAGGAGCGGGCAAGATTTCGGACATAGATGCCAGGACGTGAGCGAACCAGGTACGCCGCAAAGGTATGCAGAGAAGGCTGTTTTAGATTAGCCTAAATTTAATTTTTTAAGCATCTAGTAAACTCTTGCCACCGGAAAAAGTTGTGGGCCGGTAAAAAAGCCGGAATTTTGGCGGGCCCTTATAGTCTGTACCACTCAGCTTCGTTTTGCGGTGCATTGCTTTTGCCCTTCCTCTTTACCTGCCATGACGCTGCCGCTCAAAACCCGCTATGCCCTGCTTTCGCTTGTGGTGAGCGTGGTGCTGGTGGGCGTGAAATTCTATGCCTGGGCCCTCACCGACTCGCAGGCCGTGCTCACCGACGCGCTCGAATCCATCATCAACGTGGTGGCCAGCGGCTTTGCGCTCTACAGCATCTACCTGGCCGGGCTGCCCAAGGATGAAAATCATCCTTACGGCCACGGGAAAATCGAGTACCTGTCGGTGGGCTTCGAGGGCGGGCTGATTCTGATGGCGGGCGGCTACATTTTTTATGCGGCGCTGCTGGCGCTCTGGGAGCCGCACACCATAGCCCGGCCCGACTGGGGCATTGCGCTGCTGGCCGCCACGGCCCTCGTGAACCTGGGCACCGGCTGGCTGCTGGTGCGCGCCGGCCGCCAGCACCACTCGCCGGCCCTGGTCGGCGACGGCCAGCACCTGTACCTTGATGCCGTGAGCACGTTTGTTTCGTGCGCCGCGCTGGGCCTGGTCATGCTCACCGATAACGTGCTGTATGACGCGCTGGCGGCCCTGGGCCTGGGCGTGTTCATCGTGGTGAACGGCTTTCGAATGGTGCGCCGCTCGGTGTCGGGCCTGATGGATGAGGCCGACGTAACCACCGTGCAGCAAGTGGTGGCCGAGCTGCAGGAGCACCGCGAACCGGCCTGGATTGACGTGCATAACCTGCGGGTGCAGCGCTACGGCGCCAGCCTGCACATCGACTGCCACGTAACCATGCCTTACTACCTGAGCCTGGAGCAGACCCACGAACACGTCCACGGCATCGAGGAACTTGTAGCTCAGGAGTTCGGCATACCGGTGGAAATGTTCGTGCACGCCGACCCCTGCACCTTCGCTGCCTGCTGGCACTGCCACGTCGCCGACTGCTCCGTGCGCCGCCACCCCTTCACCCAGGAAATCACCTGGACGCTGGCCAACGTGGCCAAAAACGAGCGGCACCAGTTGGAAGTGGATTAGGCTCCTGGCGTTCCGGCGTGCGCCTTATTCCCCCACCACCAGCCGCTGGGCCCGGCCGCCGTTCTGCACCAGGTACACGCCCGGCTTCAACCCCCTGACCGAAAGCGTAAGCTGGTTTTGACCAGCCGGAAATTGAGCGGTTTGCACCCGGCGGCCGAGCGCGTCGCTGATAACCACGGTAGCAGCTGTTGAGGCAGGGCGTTCCAGCGTGATGGTGTGGCGGGCGGGGTTGGGCCAGAGGCGGAGCCGGGCCGCGGCCGGGGCCGCGGTAGACGTTACTATGAAGTCGCGGTTTTCGAGTACCAGAATCCGGTCATCAGAGGCGGCGGGGTTGCCCCGGCCGTCGCGGTTGCTGGTGCCCACGTACACCCGGCCCTGGGGCGAGACGCAGATGGCCCGCAGCCGGCCGAAGCTGGTGAGGTAGTCGGTGCGGGCAGGAATGGCGTCGCCGGCGGTGTTGAGGGCCAGGTCGGTGAGGCGGCTTCCTTTCAGTGACAACAGCAGCAGGTGGTTCTGCCAGCCCGGAATGGCGGGCGAGCTATAATAGGCCAAGCCTGCTACGCCCAGCGTGGGCGTCCAGGTAGTGAGGGGCTCGCGCACGCTATTTTGGGCGCAGAAGGTCTGCTCGGCGGGCAGGTCGCAGGAGCCTTCTACATTGGGCCAGCCGTAGTTGCGGCCGGGCTCAATGAGGTTTAGCTCGTCGTCGCTGTTGGCACCGTGCTCCGAGCTGTAGAGGCGGCCGGCGGGGCTACGCACGAGGCCCTGGGGGTTGCGGTGGCCCAACGTGTACACGGGGCTGCCGGGCGTGGGGTTGTTGGCCGGGATGGTACCATCGAGGTTGAGGCGGAGAATTTTGCCGTTGAGCGAGGCCGGGTTCTGGGCCTGGGGCTGCTGCTGGGCGTCGCCGGTACTCATGAGTAGGGTGCGGTCGGGCAAGATGAGCAGGCGCGAGCCGCTGTGGGTGCTGGTGGCCGGAATTTGACCCAGCAGCACCAGCGGCGCGCTCAGCGTGCCGTTGGCGTAAGTCAGCCGCACCAGCTTTTCGAGGTAGACTCCGTTTTCGGTGTAGTTGTACACCACGTACACGTAGGGCGCGGTGGCGAAATCGGGGTGCAGCACCATGCCCAGCAGCCCGCCCTCCGAGGACGTAGAGACATCGGCGAGTGTAATGAGCGGCGTCACCGCGCCGGTGACGGGGTTCACGCGGCTGATACGTCCGCCGCGCTCAGTCATCCAGATGAAGTTATCGGGCCCCCAGACCAGCTCCCAAGGTACCACCAGGCCGGTAGTCAGGGCCGAAACGGTGATGGTAGTGGTGCCCACCGGGAAGGTGGTGACAACCGGCAGCGTCTGGGCTGCCAGGGACGCGGAGGCGAGCAGCAGGGCCGATAAAGAAATGCAAAAGCGGTTCATAGTTAGGCCGTTGAGTGAAGAGGGAGGAGGTGTAAAAGGTAAGAAAAACGCCCGACTTGCGACCCGGCACACCGCTTCTGCCGCCGCCTGCCGTTCTTGCGGCCCCCTTTCAACCTGCCCTCTGCCATGTTTACCGTCAGCACCGACCCCGCCCGCCTCGATGTGCCCCTGATTCACCAGTACCTCAGCCAGCAGTCGTACTGGGGGCTCGGCATGCCGCTCGAAACCCTGGAACGGGCCCTAGCCAACTCGCTCAACTTCGGCCTTTACGGCCCCGATGGCCAGCAGGCGGCCTTCGCCCGGGTAGTTACCGACCGGGCCACGTTTGCCTGGCTCTGCGACGTATTCGTGCTGCCCGAATACCAGGGCCGGGGCCTGGGCAAGCAATTGGTAGAAGAAATCATGGCCCACCCCGAACTGCAGGGCGTGCGCCGCTTCATGCTGGCCACCCTCGACGCCCACAGTCTCTACCGCCGCTTCGGCTTCCAGGATTTGCCCACGCCCGAACGCTTCCTGGAAATCAAGAAAGCCAACCCCTACGGCGTACCAACGGGAAATTGAGGTTGTAGCGCGAAGCTCCAGCTTCGCGTATCGTTGCTGACTTCCACACGACATCGTTCTACGACACGCGAAGCTGGAGCTTCGCGCTACATCCCTAATTGACCAAATGCAAACCCGCTGGAACGCCCTCATAAGTCCCCTGATGCCCGATGCAGCCCGGTGCATCGAGATGTACCAGCAGCTAGTGGCGGCGTACTCCGGCCCCGGCCGTCACTACCACGACCTGCACCACGTGCAAGCTTTGCTGACTACCGTGGATGAGTACGCCGGGCTGGTGGAAGACCGGCCGGTGGTGGAGCTGGCCGTCTGGTTTCACGATGCGGTGTACAACTATCTGTCATCAGAAAACGAGGCCCGCAGTGCCGATATGGCCCGGCAGTTTCTGGTGCACTCCACGCTGAGCCCCGAGCGGCAGCAGCGCGTGGCCTACCTCATCGAATGCAGCGCCCGCCACGCCGCGGCCCACATGCCCGCGCCCGACCTGGATTTTTTCCTTGACGCCGACCTGCGCGTGCTGGGGGCCGAGCCAGCTGATTATGCCGAATACGCCCGCCAGATTCGCCAGGAATACCGTCTGGTGCCCGCCGTGCTCTACCGCCGGGGCCGCCGCAAGGTGCTGGAGCAGCTGCTGGCCGCGCCGGCGCTGTACCGCACTCCCGAGTTCCGGCAGCGGTTCGAGGCAGCGGCCCGGCGCAACCTGCGGGCGGAACTGGCGGGGTTGTAGCGCCTGGCGGAAACTTCGCGCTAACTGCGCAACGCCCCACTTACCGGCCGCGTCCCTTACCTTCCTGCTCAAACCCGCTCCTATATGACCCACCGTTACCTGCTGCCCCTGGCGGCGCTGCTGCTGGCCGGTTCGGCCCAGGCCCAGCAGCTGGCTCCGCTCACCGTCGAGAAAATAATGCGCGACCAAGCCCAGTGGCTGGGGACCTCGCCCAGCAACGTCTCCTGGGCTGATGACGGCAAATCCATCTACTTCAACTGGAACCCCGAAAAAGCCCGGCGCGACTCGCTCTACCGCATTGCTCCAAGCGGCGGCCAAGCTCGCAAGGTAAGCCTGCGCGAGCAGGTGGGGCTGCCGGCTGCCGAGGGCGAATACGACCGACGCTATACCCGCAAGCTCTACGAGAAGGGCGGCGACATCTACCTGCTCGACCTCAAAACCCAGCGCATCCGGCGCGTTACCAACACGGCCGAGCAGGAGAGCGACCCACACTTCGCCCTGCATGACCAGGCCATCAGCTATGCCCGCGGTGGCAACCTGTTTACCTGGGACCCCACCACCGGCGAAACCGTGCAGCGCACCGATTTCCGCAAGGGCAACCGCCCGGCCGGCACCACCCCCACCGACAAAAGCGAGCAGTACCTGAAAGCCCAGCAACTGGCCTTGTTCGAGGTGCTGCGCGAGAAGGAGCAGGACGCCAAGGCCCGGCAGCGGCAGCAGAAGGCGCTGGCCCGGCTGCGGCCCAAGGCCATCTGGCTCGGCACCCAAACCGTGCGCAACCTGCGCCTCTCGCCCGACGGCCGCTACGTGACCTACACGCTGGCCCAGGAGCCGCCGGCCGCCAAAGTGGCGCTGGTGCCCGATTTCGTAACCACTTCGGGCTTCACCGAGGACATCAATACCCGCACCAAAGTAGGCGCGGCCCAGACTGCTTTACAGCTGGGCCTCTACGACGTGGGCCGCGACACAACCTTCGTGCTGGGCTACACCGAGCTGCAGGGCCTCGACGAGCAGCCAGCTTACCGCAAGGAGTATCAGCTGAAGGCCCAGGCACCCATGCCGGCCGATTCGGCTAAGGCGGCTAAAACGGCCAAAACGGCCAAGTCGGCCACCGATTTGCGCCGGGTGGCACCCTTCGGCCCGTTCTGGTCCGATGACGGCCGGCACGCCTTCCTCGTCATCCGAAGCACTGACAACAAGGACCGTTGGATTGTCGGCCTCGACCCGGCCACGCAGAAGATAAAGTTGCTAGACCGTCAGCACGATGACGCCTGGATCAACGGCCCCGGCATTGGCTACGGCGAGGGCAACGTAGGCTGGTTGCCCGACTCACGCCAGTTCTGGTTTCAGAGCGAGCAAACCGGCTACTCCCACCTCTACACCTACGACATCGCCAGTGGCCAGAAAAAGGCCCTGACCAGCGGACCGTTTGAGATTCAGAAAACCCAACTGAGCCGCGATGGGAAAACGTGGTACCTGCTGGCCAACAAAACCCACCCCGGCGAGCAGCACCTCTACCGCATGCCCGTAAGCGGCGGCCCGCTCGTGCAGCTCACCACCCAGCCCGGCGGCTACGACGAGGCTACACTTTCGCCCGATGAGAAAACCTGGGCCCTGCGTTACAGCACCAGCAACAAGCCCTGGGAGCTGTACACGATGGACAACAAGCCGGGGGCCAGAATGCGCGCCCTCACCCACTCCACCACGTCCGAGTTCGAGAGCTACGCCTGGCGCCAGCCCGAGGTAATCGAGTACAAGGCCCGCGACGGAGCCGACGTGTACACCCGCCTCTACCGCCCGGCCAACCCCCAGGCCCAGGGCCCGGCCGTGATTTTCGTGCACGGCGCCGGCTACCTGCAGAACGCCCATAAGTGGTGGAGCAGCTACTCCCGCGAGTACATGTTCCACAACTTATTGGTAGATAAAGGCTACACGGTGCTCGATATCGACTACCGCGGCTCGGCCGGCTACGGCCGCGACGTGCGCACCGGCATCTACCGCTACATGGGTGGCAAGGACCTCACCGACCAGGTGGACGGCGCCAAGCTGCTGGCCGAGAAATACGGCGTCAGTCCCCAGCGCATCGGCATCTATGGCGGCTCCTACGGCGGCTTTATTACGCTGATGGCCATGTTTACTCAGCCGGAGGTATTCAAGGCCGGGGCCGCCCTGCGCTCGGTTACCGACTGGGCCCACTACAACCATGGCTACACCGACAACATCCTCAACGAGCCCTACCTCGACTCGGTGGCCTACGCCCGCTCCTCGCCCATCAACTTCGCCGCCGGCCTCAAAGGCCATCTGCTCATGTGCCACGGCATGGTCGATACCAACGTGCACTTCCAAGACATCGTGCGCCTCACTCAGCGCCTCATCGAGCTGAAGAAGGAGAACTGGGAGCTGGCCGTGTACCCGGTCGAAAACCACGGCTTCACCGAACCCTCGTCGTGGACCGACGAGTACCGCCGCATTCTGAAGCTGTTCGAGGAGAACCTGACGCCAGCCCCGGCCGCCGGCAGTGGAGCTGGTGGGCAATAGAGCCCGGCACATACGTTTCCAGGCAAAAAACGGCGGCAGGCTTATCCTGCCGCCGTTTTTTAATTTCAGTAACCTGGGCTTCCCCAGACCATGCCGCCCAATGCCTCCGCCTGTTGCTCCTGGTGGCCACGGCTTCGGGCCAGTCTTCGCCCGCACCGCGTACTGAGGGCAGATACTGCAGTACCGCCTGCACCAGAACCTTTTTGCCGGCTCCACGGCCAACGGCGGCGGGTTCGGGCACTTGGTAAGCGCCCATTATCCGGCTTGGCTGGCCGTTAGCTGGATTACAGTTGCTTTGTAAAGCCCAGCCCCGAATAGGCGTAGCCGTTTACGTTCAGGCCCTGAACCGGAAATACCGATAGGCCGGTGCGGGCGGTGGTTTTGTGCAGCTGGGGCACCAGTATGCCCACTGCCGCGCCGACTGTGTAGCCCACAATATTGTCGGAGAGGAAGTGCTTACCGGCCTTGAGGCGAAAGTAGCCGGTGGCGGCTGGCATCAGCGCTGCCACACCCCACACCAAAGGCCGAGCTGCCGAGCCGGGGTTGAAATCGTGGTATACTTTGGCGGCGAAGAAGGTAGCCGCCGCCGTATTGGCCGTATGGCCGGCGAAAAACGAATTGGTAGAGATATGGCTGGTACGCTTACCGCCTCCTTCGGAGCCATACAGGAAAGGACGGTAGCGGTACACGTTGCCGGCCGTAAGTGTGAATGCGGCGTTGGAGGCGAGCATGGTTTGCAGGTAGAGCCCCAGCACCTGCCCGTAGCGGCCCCGCACGTCGCTATCGAGGGCCAGCAGGCCGGGTGCCAGCAGTAGCGCCGGATACACGATAAAGTCGCTGGCAGTCTGGGCGCTGGTGCTGTAGTTTCCGGCCGAAAACCGGTCGAACTTCGGCACATCCCGCTTATTGAGGGCCGCCAGCTGCGTCTGGTTCAGGCCATCCTTTTTTGAAATCAGCAGCAGCCCTACGCCGCTCAGCGCACCCAGGCCCGCCGTAACGGGCGCATCGACCGCAAAGCGGGTGCGGTAGGGTGAGGGCGCGCGCTGGGCCTGCACTTCGACCAGGGGCAGCAGCGGTAAGAGCAGCAGTGGAGCAAAATGCTTTTTCATAAGAAGGAGAAATAAACCAAAATAGAAAAGGGCTGTTGAAGGCGGTAAATGCAAATGTAGCGCTACAGCTTAAGCCGGGACAATACGGGTCACTTTTAGTCCGGCCCCAATTCAAGTCAACCAACGGAAATCTTGTAGCTTTGCGGCCCTGACCGGCCATTTGCCGACGCAGGGCAGGGGCTACCGGCCTCTCGCTTACTTCTACCCTTCTTAGCTGATGCCCTACCTGTTCACTTCCGAATCCGTTTCGGAAGGCCATCCGGATAAAGTAGCCGACCAGATTTCCGACGCTATCCTCGACGAATACCTGCGCCAGGACCCCGCCGCTAAAGTGGCCTGCGAAACGCTGGTAACTACCGATTTTGCCCTCGTGGCCGGCGAAATCAAGTCGACTGCCCACGTAGACGCCGAGCCTATCATCCGCGAGGTTATCCGCCGCATCGGCTATAATAAGCCCGAGTATCTGTTCAACGCCGACACCTGCGAGGTGATGAACCGCTTGCACGAGCAGTCTCCCGACATCAACCAGGGCGTGGTGCGCGCTACGGCCGAAGAGCAGGGCGCCGGCGACCAGGGCATGATGTTCGGATACGCGACCAACGAAACGGCCAACTACATGCCTCTGGGCCTCGACCTGTCGCACAGGCTACTGCGCGAGTTGTCGGCTATGCGCAAAGAAGGCCGCGAAATGACTTACCTGCGCCCCGATGCCAAAAGCCAGGTTACCATTCGCTACGCCGACGACAACACGCCCGAAGCCATCGAAACCATCGTCGTCAGCACCCAGCATGACGAGTTCGACGCCGATGAGGCCACTATGCTGCGCCGCATTGAAGAGGACATCAAAACTATCCTCATTCCCCGCGTAAAGGCCCAGCTTGATGCCAACACCCAGGCACTGTTCACCGACGGTATTACCTACCACATCAATCCCACGGGCAAGTTCGTCATCGGTGGCCCCCACGGCGACTCGGGTCTGACGGGCCGCAAAATCATCGTGGATACGTACGGCGGCAAGGGTGCCCACGGCGGTGGCGCCTTCTCGGGCAAAGATTCGAGCAAGGTCGACCGCTCGGCAGCTTATGCAGCCCGCCACATCGCCAAAAACCTGGTAGCAGCCGGCGTGGCCGACCAGGTGTTGGTGCAGGTAGCCTACGCCATTGGCGTGGCCGAGCCGGTGGGCGTTTTCGTGACTACTTACGGCACAACCAAAGCCACCAACGGCACCGGCGAAAAGCTCACCGACGGCCAGATTGCCCGTAAAGTGCAGAACATCTTCGACCTGCGCCCCTACGCCATCGTCCAGCGCCTGGGCCTGCAGAACCCCATCTTCGCCGAGTCGGCTGCCTATGGCCACATGGGCCGCGAGGCTGGCACCAAAGAGGTGCAGATGCCCGACGGCAGCACCAAAACTGTCGAAACCTTTACTTGGGAGAAGCTTGACTACGTGGATAGAATCAAAGCTGAATTTGGCCTCTAACCTTCAACGTTTTGCAGCGATGAGCAATTTCACCACTATCCGGCAGCTACTGCGCCTCTCGCGTCACCCTTTCATCCAGATTGGGCTGGTGGCGCTATCAGGCCTCTTCATTTATGAGGCTGGCTACGCAGCTGGCAAGCTGGTGTATCATATCAGCCACTAACTACCCAGCAAGAGTTAACACAAAAAGCCCCGTCTGATTAGTCAGACGGGGCTTTTTGGCTTAAACGATAAGCTCTCAATTAATGATTCACTAGCTTTTCCTTGTGCTTTACCAACTGGCGCCGCATGCACTCATAAGTGGCGTCGGTGGCCGCTTCGAATGTAGGAGCGTCTTCCTGACAGAAGAGTATAGAGCCGGGCACCAGCAGCTTCACTTCAACAGTTTTGTTGGCAATACCGTCTTTGTTGTTGAGCTTAAGAATAACCTCGCCCTCCGTTACACGGTCGTAGAAGGTTTCTAATTTGTCGAGGCGCTTCTGAATGAAATCGAGCAATTTCTGGTCGGCGTCGAAATGCACCGAGTGGATCTGTACTTTCATCAGCAAAGGGGTTAAGGGTAAACAATAAACTGGTCAGGCCTTGGGGTGGGCCTGCTCAAAAACAGACTTTAATCTATCGATACTCAGGTGGGTGTACACCTGAGTGGCGGCTAAGTTGGCGTGCCCAAGCAATTCTTTAATGGCATTTAAATCAGCTCCTTTGCCCAGCAAGTGCGTGGCGAAGGAGTGGCGGAGCACATGCGGATGCTGCTGACCCGAAGCCGTGGTTATCTGACTCAGATAATGCTTCACGGTGCGGTAAACCAACTTTTCGTACAGCGGCTCGCCTTTGTCTGTAACGAGAAGTGGGCCGGTGGTGTTGCCGCTATTGCCGAACTCGTGCTGCTGCCGGGCTATATACTGCTCCAGTACCCGCACCAAGCTGGGATTGAGCGGCACAATCCGCTGCTTATTGCCTTTGCCCGTTACGCGCACTGTGCTACCGGGCAGGCTTAAGTCAACCAGCCGAATGCCCATTAATTCCGAGAGGCGCATGCCGGTGCCGTAGAGCAGTTCAAGAATCAGCTGGTCGCGGGCTCCGGTGAAAGTGTCAGGAAATTCGAAGGAATTCAGGAGGTTATTAAGGCTTTCCTCGGGCACGAAGTCGGGCAGCTTCTTGGCTGTTTTGGGCGAGGTGATGCGCAACATCGGGTTCTTGACCACCGCTCCGGTACGTAGCAGGTAACTGTAATAGGAGCGCAGGCAGGCAATTTTGCGGTTCACAGTACGCGGGTCGAGTTGCTGCTGCATAAGTTGCACCACCCAGGAGCGGATAAGCGTATGGTCGGCCCGTGCGGGGTCATCGAGTTCGTAGGTGGCTTTAAGAAACTCGCCGAACTGCCGCAGATCTGTTTGGTACGATACGACCGTGTGCGGGCTGTACCGCTTCTCGAAGCGCAGATAATCAAAAAACAACTCCATAAACAAGCAGCAATCAGAGGCCGGACAGCCAATGTAGGCAATTCCACTCAACAAACAAACCGACAAGTTGAAACGCGAGAAACCCGTCTGATCCGCTCAAAGAGCAGATCAGACGGGTTTCTTAATCCGATTAGTAGCTAAGCCACCAACAGATGTTTACTTAGGATCTGCATCAGGACCGTAAGTAGAAAGCTTGTAGATGGCCTTCTGCTTCTGCTTGCGGTTGGTGATGGAGGGCTTCTGGAAGAAAGTGCGACGACGCAACTCCTTCAGAACGCCGGTGCGCTCGAATTTCTTCTTGAAGCGCTTGAGTGCGCGGTCAACCGACTCGTTTTCTTTGATTTGGACGATGAGCATATCAGCAGTGAACTTGGAAAATCAACTATGAAGGGCCGCAAAGATAAGGAACCCTCCTTAATAATCAATCACAGATGGCACTGATTTTTCGTTAGCTGGAATGACGTTGTACGGTCAGGCATCTGGTTGCCAGAGTTGGCCTGACTGCAAAACCAGCCCGATACTTAACGGGTCGGAACCCGCACATCCAACGAAAAATCGGCCAAACTGCGTCTTACTTCAGGATGGCCCGGGCAATAACGAGCTTCTGAATCTCGGAAGTGCCTTCGCCGATGGTGCAAAGCTTGGCGTCGCGGTAGTATTTCTCGGCCGGGTAGTCCTTAGTATAGCCGTAGCCACCAAAAATCTGCACGCCTTCAGTAGCCACGCGCACGCTCACTTCGGAGGCGTACAGCTTGGCCATAGCCGACTCCAGGTTCACATTCAGGCCGCGGTCCTTCATGTTGGCGGCACGGTACGTGAGCAGCGAAGCGGCTTCAATTTCGGTAGCCATATCGGCTAGCTTGAAGCTGATGCCCTGGAAATTACTGATTGGCTGGTTGAACTGGTGGCGCTCTTTGGAATACTGCAACGCCGCCTCGTAGGCCCCCTGAGCAATACCCAGGCTCAAGGCCGCAATACTGATGCGGCCACCATCGAGCACCTTCAAAGACTGAACGAAGCCGTCGCCCACCTTACCGATTACGTTTTCCTTGGGCACCCGGCAATCGGTGAAAATCAGCTCAGTAGTTTCCGAGGCCCGCATGCCGAGCTTGTCTTCCTTACGGCCGGCCTCAAAGCCCGGAGTGCCGCGCTCGATAATAAAGGCCGTCATGCCCCGCGAGTCGCCTACCTCGCCGGTGCGGGCAATTACGACGGCCACGTTGCCCGATTTGCCATGGGTAATAAAGTTTTTGGCCCCGTTGAGCACGTAATGGTCGCCGTCCTCGATGGCCACGGTGCGCATATTGCCCGCATCGGAGCCTGTGTTAGGCTCGGTAAGGCCCCAGGCACCAATCCACTCACCCGAAGCAAGCTTGGGCAGGTACTTGTGCTTCTGCTCCTCGGAGGCATGCTGCAAAATGTGACCGGTGCAAAGCGAGTTATGCGCAGCCATGCTCAGGCCAATACTGCCATCAATCTTAGATAGTTCTGCAATGGCCGTCACGTATTCCACGTAGCCAAATCCGGCCCCGCCATACTCCTGGGGCACGAGCACACCCATCAGGCCCAGTTCGCCGAGCTTATGAAATACTTCCTTCGGGAACTCCTGCGACTCATCCCACTCCATCATGCGGGGCTTGATGTGCTGGGCGCCAAAGTCGCGCACCATCTGGGCAATCATGGTTTGATTTTCGGTAGCTACCAGTTCCATAAGTAAGGGGTGGTGGGATGGTTGAAAGAAGTTGGGTGGGAATGCTACAACCAGCAAAGCCCAAGTTTGGGTTCGCGAAAGTACGATTTTACACCCGGCCCTGCCAGTGCAGGATTCAGGCCAGCGAAGCTTCCAATTTTGATAGGCCCGGTTTATTCGGTTTCTTTGATGGTTATTAAGCGGATACTGCCCGGTCGGGGCAGAGTATTTCGCCTGAGTTTTTTCCATCTGAATCCGGCCTGAGTCGGTCTGCATGCCTAAATTGTTCCTTCGCCGTTTCCTCATCCTGTGGCTGCTGTGCTCCCCGGCGGCCCTACTGCTGGGCTCCTGTTCGGCCGCCCGCGTACATCAGCAGAATATTTTATTCCGAGCCGATGGGGCTGGCCGCCTTGATACGGCTAAGCTGCGTGATGTGGTAAACAGGGCCGAACGCAACTATATTATTCAACCTAACGACTACCTGGAGGTTCGGGTATATACCAACGAAGGCGAACGAATCCTCGACCCTAACGGGGAGTTACAGTTCGGCAGCATGACAGGTGCAGGAAGCACCGGCAGCAATGGCTCCAGCCGACCACAATCAGCACTTGGAGGCAGTCAGGGAGGACAACAGCAGCAAAACCAGAATAGCAACCAGTTTTTAGTACAGCACGACGGGGTTGTGCGCCTACCTATGGTGGGCTATCAGCGCCTGACTGGCCTGACTTTGTTGCAGGCCGACAGCCTGTTGCAAACCAAATACACCGAATTTTACAAAGGTGTATTTGTAACGACGCGGGTAGCCAACAACCGTATTATCGTACTCGGTGCCACTTCAGGAGGTTCCGGGCAGGTTATCCAGATGTTCAACGACAACATGAACCTGCTGGAGGTGCTGGCTATGGCCGGGGGCATTGAGGGGGCTTTTGTGGGCACTACCGCCTCCGGCCGGGCCGGGCGGGCCGACAATATTCGCCTGATTCGGGGCAGCCTGAAGAATCCGCAGGTGCAGGTTATAGACCTGACAACGATTGATGGTATGCGTCGGGCGAATCTACAAGTGGAACCCAACGATATTATATATGTTGAGCCTATCCGGCGCCCCTTTTACGAAGGTCTGCAGGATGCAACGCCCTTATTTAGCTTGATTGCAAGCATTGCAGGCGTTGTGAGCACCATTTATCTTATTTCGCGACTTGGCAGCAACGGCAACTAGCCGGATGCTCTCTCATTGGTTACCTGGATGGCAGTAAAAGAAGACGCGGAACTGGAAGAGCTTATCCGCCAAGCTGGTGGGGGTGAACCGACGGAGGATGAAGACGATGGTGGTGGGCTGGACCTCACCACCTTACTGACGGTAGCCCGCAGAAGCCTGCCTTGGATAATACTGCTTGTTGCGCTGGGCCTCACGGCTGCCTGGCTGTTTCTGCGCTACACGCCCCCGCTTTATAAATCCTCCTCCACGCTAAAAATTGACGAGAAAACAGAGGCTGGCGTATTGGGTCTGGGTGGCTTAGGTGGAGCCGTAGAGCAGAAGCAAAGCCTTACTAAGCTATCGGGTGAAGTTGAACTCATTAAGTCTGATATCATTTACAGCCGTCTTAACGACTCGCTGGCCCTCGATGTAAACTACTACGTGCAGGGTACGGTTCTGGAAACCGAAATATATGGGGCTTCACCTTTCGAAGTGAGCTATGAAGCGACAGCTAATGCCGCTTTTGATCAGAAGATTGCTTTACGCTTCCTCTCCCCTACCACATTTGAACTGATCCTGCCTGAGGACTTAGGAGGTACCGAGCAGCAACACACATTTGGCCAACCTTTCACAGCTGCTGGTTTCCGGCTGACAATACGTCAAACCAAAGACTATAACTTGGCGGCGCTTGACGGACAATACTCATTCGTTATCAACAGCGCTGGTGCCCTAGGCAATTACTTCAATACCAACCTGCTGGTTGATATTGTAAACCTGGATGCTAACACTATAAGCATCTCATTTACTGATCATAATCCAGCGAAAGCCCGCGACATTGTAAATGCCGTGGATGCAGTATACCTGGAGGAGAAGCTTACCCGGAAGCGTGAGCAGGCTGCTCGGGCACTACGTTATATAAACGAGCAGTTAGGCAGCAACAACCAGAGTCTCAGCCAGGCCGAGGAAAACATGGAGGCCTTTGTGAAGCGCACGGGTTCCTACGACGTGAAGGGGGAAGTAAGCCAGTTGACGGGATTACTTCAAACGCTGGAGGAAGAGCGGGCCAAGCTACAGGAACAGAGTGAGATGATGAGCGACGTAGGGCAGTTGCTGGACCGGGAGCAACTAACGACCCGTGCCGATGGGGACGTAATGCAGAGCATTCCCGCTCTGGCCGACGTGAAGGATGGACAATTGATCCAGCGCATTACAGAACTGAGCGACGCCCAACTTGACCTGAAGCGGGCCTTGCTTTCTTATCAGCCTGGCGCTACGGTAGCGATGCAGATAAAAGAGCAGAGCATTACTAACATCAAGAAAATAGTGCGGCAGCTACTGCGTAAAAATCAGCAGTTGCTTAAGGCACAGGAGGCCAAATTGCTGGGCAAGCGGGCCGAGCTGGAATCTAAACTGCGTAGCCTACCGGATAAATATACCGAGCAGGCACGTCTGCAGCGTCCGCTGGAACTGTATGAGAAATATAACTTGATGATGCTTGATAAGCGGATCGAGTTCGGCATTTCCATGGCCGGCGCTACCGCTGATTTTCAGATCCTGTCTCCGGCCTCCCCAGCCGTTCCTATCTCACCAGTAAAGGTGATGATATATGCCATTGGGCTGGCAGCCGGCATTGTGCTGGGATTGGGGCTGATTGCCGTACGTTATCTGCTGCATAACACCGTCACCAATATTCGTGAGCTGGAGCGCAATACGCATGCGCCGGTACTGGGCGTAATTCCGACCTACGACAAGGAAAAGATGGCCGTTTCGAAGCTGGTAGTTGACCGTAACCCAAAGTCGGCACTATCGGAGGCTATCCGCTCCATCCGGACTAACCTGGAATTTATTGCTTCTTCTAAGAAGAAACGTCTGATTTCGGTAACCTCAACTATCAGCGGTGAGGGTAAAACGTTCGTGGCAGTTAATTTGGCCGGCATCATTGCGGCGTCTGATCAGCGGGTGGTTATTCTCGACCTCGATATGCGCAAACCCAAAGTGAATCTGGCCTTCGATGCTGAGAACACCAAGGGCATCAGCACAATTCTTATTGAGAAGCATACCTGGCAGGAATGCGTCCAGCATACCAGTATCCCTGCGCTCGATTTCATCTCGGCTGGTCCAACGCCACCCAACCCCTCGGAGTTGATTCTGAGCGACATGTTTGATCCGCTGATTGCTGAATTACAGCAACATTACGATGTTATCATTATCGATACCCCACCAGTGGGCCTTGTGACTGATGGCATCCTGATTATGCGTAAAGCCGACGTACCGATTTATGTTGTCCGAGCTAATTACTCTAAGAAATCATTCCTCAAAAACATCAATAAGCTTATCCGTACTAATGGTTTTACAAAGCTGACCACTATCCTTAACGACGCCAAAACTACTGGTGGCTATGGTTATGGTTATGGTTATGGCTATGGTTACGGACAAGGATATTACGATGAGGATAATACGCCCAAAGGCGGCTTGTTAACCCGGCTGCGGAAGCGTGCATCCTGATTCGGCTTCCGCTAATGTCATTTCTCAGCAAGCTGTTTGGTGCGTCGGAGTCGTCTGCCGATGCTGCGTCGTTGGTAGCACTGGAGGTCGACATGCACTCGCATCTGCTGCCAGGCCTCGATGATGGCGCAGAGACGCCGGAGCAGGCACTCGAACTGCTACGCCAGCTGCAGGCCCTCGGCTACCGTAAGCTGATCATGACGCCTCATGTCATGGGCGACTTTTACCGCAACACGCCTGAAGGTATCCGCGGAGCCTTGGCCGCGCTGAAAACAGCAGCGGCCCGGGCAGGCATAATGGGTCTGGAGCTAGATTGTGCCGCCGAGTACTACCTCGATGAGTATTTCGGGCGACGTCTGGAGCAGCAGGAGCCGCTGCTCACGTTTGGGGGGGCGCGGCGGCTGCTGCTGTTTGAAACCTCTTATATCAACGAGCCCTTCAATCTGAACGAAAGTATTTTTAACATGCAGGCGGCGGGCTACCAGCCAGTGCTGGCTCACCCGGAGCGTTACACGTATCTGTATGGCCGTTTCGAAGAATTAGAGCGCCTCCGTAAGCAGGGAGTGATGCTGCAGGTCAACCTCAATTCGCTGGCTGGCTATTATTCGAGCGGTGCCAAGCGCGTAGCAGAGAAGCTTATCGACGCTGGCCTCGTGGATATGCTGGGCACTGACACGCACCATAGCAAGCACCTCGACACGCTACGTACCAAAACACTGGCCACGCCCTATTTGGCCAAAGCCCTGGCCTTGCCACTGCTGAACAACACGCTATAGGTTATCGGTGGTTGGTTCGTGTTAGGATCAAACTTTAAGCTGACAACCCCATACTGGCAACTGACAACTCGTAACATGATTTTGGTAACCGGCGGTACGGGGTTGGTAGGCAGCTTTCTGCTGGCAGAATTGGCGCGGCGCGGCTTGCCGGTACGCGCGATTTACCGGGGCAAAGTGGCGCCTGTAGTAGCTGGAACACAGCCTGTAGAGTGGGTGCCGGGCAACCTGCGAGACGGACTGGGCCTGCGGACAGCGCTGGAGGGCATAACACATGTATTTCACTGCGCCGGGCTGGTGTCATATGCCCCCCAGGATGAGGAAGACCTGCTGCGGGTGAACGTGGAGGGAACGGCCAACGTGGTGGACGCCTGCCTGGAGCGCCCCGGTATCCGGCTGGGTTACGTGTCGTCGGTGGCGGCGCTGGGTGGCGGAGCGGCAGCGGCCCAACGCGAGTTGCCTACTACCGAGCCGCTGCGCATCAATGAGCAGGGCCAATGGGATTTGGGGGCTGAGCACAGCGCCTACGCCACGTCCAAGTATCTGGCCGAGTTGGAGGTCTGGCGAGGAGTGTCGGAGGGGTTGCAGGCGGTGATAGTGAACCCCACGGTGGTGCTGGGTCCGGCCGACTGGCACCGCAGTAGTACCCGCCTCTTTCGCTACGCGTACGATGAGCACCGCTTCTACACACCTTCCAGCCTCAACCTAGTGGATGTGCGCGACGTGGCCGAGATGCTGGCTCAGCTCACACTCGATACCGACCATAGCGGCGAGCGGTACGTGCTGAACGCCGGGCATTGGCCCCTGGCCGAGGTATTGGGCCTGATGGCGGCCGGCTTCAGCAAACGTGCGCCCACCTTGGCCGTACCGGGGTGGGCCGCCGAAACTATCTGGCGGCTTGAGCATGTTCGCTCATTGCTTACTGGTGCGCGGCCGCTCATCACCAAAGACACGGCCCGCGCCGGCCGCCGGCCCCTGGCCTACCAGACTGATAAAATCCGCCACGAGTTGGGCCGCGAGTTCCGACCTTTGCCGGAAACCATCCGCTGGTGCTGCCAGGAGCTGGTGAAACAGTGAAGCGGTGGAACGCAGTGTCGGTTCATTGGTCGCGGCCCAGTGGTGCGGTTGTTGTATATTCAGGGTAAGGATGTTTCTGGCTTGAAAGAGTCCCTGCCCACCCCACGAAACCTGCCTTTTTGGCGGGTTTGTGTTGTTAGCTGACGCATGAGAATGAACGAGAACTTTGAAGACCGGGATGAAGTGCTGGCTACCGTGCGCCGTTTTGAGGACATGGTAGACCGCAACGAGCCCGTATTTTTCGACTTGGCCGATTTTGAGAACATCATCGACCACTATACTTCCAATACCCAATACGACCGCGCCCTACAGGCCTGCGAGGCCGCTATTACCCAGTACCCGTTCAGCACTGAACTGCTGATTGACCGTTCGCAGGTACTGGCCATGAAGGGCGAGTACGCCGCGGCCAGCACCCAGATTGAGGACGTGGCCCACCTCGACCCCACCAACCCCGATGTGGCGGTTACACGCGGCATTATTGCCACGCAGAAAGGCGACTTTGCCGAAGCCGTAGCCTTCTTCCTGCAGGCCCTAGAAACCACCGAGGACCGCGACGATATTTTCTTTAATCTCGGCTTGGCGTACCAAAGCTGGCAGAAATACAAAAGCGCCGCCAAGTACTACAAGCAAAGCCTGCGCCTCAGCCCCGACAATGACGTGGCCGTGCAGGAGTTGCTATACTGCCTGGAGGTGAGCGGGCGACTGGAAAGCAATCTGGACTTCTTCCGGCGTTTCACCGACGACGACCCCTATTCGGCCCTTGCCTGGTTCAACCTGGGGCAGGCCGAGTACCGGGTCAGCCACTTCGATGAGGCCATCAGCGCCTTCGAATACGCTATCCTCATCGACGCCCAGTACTACGATGCCCACGGCTACCTGGCTAGCTGCTACGTGAGCATCGAGCGCTACCGGGCAGCCATTGCCGAGTTTGAGTTGAGCTATGCCGAGGGTATGCCTACGCCCGAGGCCCTGTGCAACATTGGCGAGTGCCACGAGAAACTGGCCGAGTGGGATTTGGCTCGTCGCTTCTACCAGAAAGCCATCGACCTCGATGCCACCATGGACGAAGCGTGGTTTGGCATCGGCATTATCATGCAGGCGCAGGAGAAATATTTCGAGGCCATCCACTTCTTCCGCAAGGCCGTGGGGCTTTATGATGAGAGTGTGGAATACTGGCTGGCGCTGGCGGCTGCCGAGTATCAGATTGGCAACCTTACATCGGCGGTTGAGGCTTACGAGAAGGCCACCGAAACCGGCCCCGACAACAAGGACGGCTGGCTCAACTGGAGCATTCTGCTGTATGAGCAGGGCAATTTCGATGGGGCCATCGACCTGATGCGTACGGCCCTCGAAATCAGCCCCGTGGAGGCAGAGTTGCATTACCGCCTGTGTGCCTACCTGCTGGCGGCTGGCCGCTACCGCGAGGCTTACCAGACCCTGGAAAGCGCTCTTACGCTCGATTTCGACAAGCACCGGCTGCTCTTCGACTACTTCCCCGAGCTGGAGTCGCAGCAGGCGCTGGCCCACCTGATCGACCAGTATCGAAAGTAAGTTCAAAGCCAAAAAGCCGAACAATAAAGCCGTTGAACGCAGCTACCTGCCTTGTTCAACGGCTTTACCTTTCTGGCCCGAAGTTCACTTTCGCCAATCCAGCCGTACTTTTGCCCCGCTGACATCCAGCCAACACCTAAAGCTTCTACTATATGAACTACTCCCTCAGCCAGCTGCCCGAGCGCACCAGCAAGCCCCGCGAACAAGGTTTCACCATGGTAATGGACAAGGGCCTGAGCGTGCGTGAGGTGGAGGATTTTCTGGAAGTAGGAGCCGGATATACCGACATCGTGAAGCTGGGCTGGGCTACCTCGTATGCCACGCCCAACCTCAAGCGTAAGCTGGCCGTGTACAAAGAGGCCGGCATTCCGGTGTACTTCGGTGGCACGCTGTTCGAGGCCTTCATCATCCGCAATCAGTTCGCCGACTACCAGCGCCTGCTCGACACCTTTGGAATGGAGTACGCCGAAGTTTCCGACGGTTCTCTCGACCTCAACCACGACAAAAAGCTGGAGTTCATCCGCACGCTTTCGGGCCAGGTGCAGGTGCTGAGCGAAGTGGGCTCGAAGGATGCCGAGAAGATTATCCCACCTTATAAGTGGATTTCGCAGATGAAAACGGAGCTCGAAGCCGGGGCTGTAAAGGTTATTGGCGAAGCCCGCGAGGCTGGCAACGTAGGCCTGTTCCGTAGCACCGGCGAGGTGCGCTCAGGCCTTGTCGAGGAAATCCTGACCCAGATTCCGTCCGAAAAAATTATTTGGGAAGCACCCCAGAAAGCCCAGCAGGTATGGTTTATTAAACTACTGGGGCCCAATGTGAACCTGGGGAATATCGCGCCCAACGAAGTCATCAGCCTCGAAACTATCCGTCTGGGGCTGCGTGGCGACACGTTTTCCGACTTCATCGACATGAGCCAGGTAGATGAGATGTTCTGGCCCGAGCCCAAGGCTCCTGGTCGGCCCGGCACCTCTATGCCGCGCGGCTAACTTCTGGTTTGGTTGAAACTGCCCGACTCCGTTTCGCGTCGTACGAAGCAAATACCCCTGTCTGAACAGCTGTTCACCAGGGTATTCGCTTTGTACGGCGCGAAGCGGAGTTGGTGGTTATGGCAGGCTGGCCCGAAGCTTGCGGCAGCGACAGGTATCAGGCTTAATCCCGGCGGCTTTAATTCAGTTAAAGAGGCTAACCCCGGCCGGATTCGGGCCTGAGTGTAGATTATTCAGTCATTTTACCCTTCTATGACGCGTATTTCTTCTTTCTTGGCGGCCGCCGTGCTGCTATTAACGGCTTCCTGCGGCGGCCCGACCCAACAGGAAAAAACCGAAGCCGCCGTTCTTACGCCTGCCGATACCGTTGCCACCGAAGCCGATATACTGGAGCTACCCGAGCCCTACGCTACCAAATCGGTTACCAAGCGTAGCCGAATTGTGGAGTGGCCCCCGGCAACGATGCCCACCGTGCCCACCGGATTTCTGGTAACGCAATATGCGGACGGCCTCGAAAGCCCGCGCAATATGTATGTGCTGCCCAACGGTGATGTGCTGGTGGCCGAGGCCAACACGGTGCCCACCGACCCCAAGGAGGAAGTGGCCGCAGCCCTCAAACTAGACCCCTCGAAGTCGTTGCGGCCCACCAGCGCCAACCGCATTACGCTACTGCGCGATAAGCGAAGCAATGGCCGGCCCGAGGTGCGTACGGTATTTCTGGAGGGCCTCAACCAGCCTTTTGGCATGCTACTGCTGGGGGGCTACTTCTACGTGGCCAACACCGACGGCGTGTGGCGCTACCCTTACGTTGATGGCCAGACTTCTATTACCGCAAAGGGCAAGAAGATTCTGGATCTGCCGGCCGGTGGCTACAACAACCACTGGACCCGTAACCTGCTGGCCAGCCCCGATGGCCAGAAGATTTACGTATCGGTAGGCTCGGCTTCGAACGTAGGCGAGCACGGCATGAAGGAGGAGGAGCGCCGGGCCAACATCATCGAAATAAACCCCGACGGCAGTGGCGAGCAGATATATGCCAGCGGCCTGCGCAACCCCGTGGGCATGGACTGGGCCCCGGGTACCAACGTCCTCTGGACGGCCGTAAATGAGCGCGACGAGCTGGGCGATGAGCTGGTGCCCGACTACCTGACCAGCGTGCGCGAAGGTGGCTTTTACGGCTGGCCCTACTCCTACTTCGGCCAGCACCTAGACCCGCGCCGCAAGGACGAGAAGCCCGAACTGGTAAAAACAGCCATAGTACCCGATGTGCCGCTGGGTGCCCACACGGCTTCGCTGGGGCTGGCCTTCTACACGGCCGAGCAGTTTCCGGAGCGCTACCGTAAAGGGGCCTTCATTGGGCAGCATGGCTCTTGGAACCGCACCGAGTTTTCGGGCTATAAAGTGGTATTTGTGCCGTTCCAGAATGGCAAGCCAACCGGCAAGCCCGAGGATTTTCTGACTGGCTTTATTGCTAATGCCGAGCAGAATGAGGTGTATGGCCGGCCGGTGGGCGTAACCATGCTACCCAACGGCATACTGCTGGTAGCCGACGATGCCGGCGGTAAAATCTGGCGCATTGCGGCCCAGTAAGCTGTTGTCTGTTGTCGTCCGGGCACGCCGCGCTCCATGTGTTGAGAGTCCGGACCACAGATTATTTTCATGCTGATGCGCTTCCTGCTCCCTACTGCCCGCCGCCTGCTAAGCTACCTGGTGCCCCTTACGCGCCGGGTACCGTCGGCGTACAGCGGTTGGCTGGAAGTCACCACTTGGCGCGGGCACAAAACGCTGAACACAGCCTCCGCCAACTACAGCTACGGCTCGTTGCAGCAGGTGCTGCGCTACGGGCTTCGTTTTGTACCGGTAGCCGATGCCGCCGCGCCGGTACTGGTGCTGGGCCTGGGTGGCGGCTCGGTGCTACCACTGTTGCGCCACGAGCAGGGCCGTACTGGCCCTGTTACGGCCATCGAGCTCGATCCGGCTGTGCTGGAGGTAGCCGCCACGGAGTTTGGCGTAAAGCCCGGACCCAGCCTGCATATAGTGTGCGCCGATGCATTTGCCTGGCTGCCGGCGGCCCCGCCCAACTGCTTCGAACTAGCCGTAGTGGATTTGTTTCTGGACCTGACGCTACCGGCCGAATTGGGCGAGGCAGCCTTCTGGCAGCAGTTGCGGCGGGTGCTGCAGCCGGGTGGCCGGGCACTGTGCAACCTGCTGATAACGGCCGAGCTGTGGCCCGAAGGGCGGCCGCTACTGGAGTTTCTGGAGGACTTGGGCTTTGCCGTGAAGGATATTGAGGTAGAGCAGCTCAACCGCCTGCTCATTTTACAGCGGCTGGCCTGATTAGCGCCGCCATAGCGGGGCATCGGGCTGCCGTTTGCTGCCAACTCGCTTACTTTGCAGGATCAACCCCTTCTTATGGAAATTCTTCAGCAACTCCTCGATTTCGTTCTCCACCTCGATAAACACTTAGGTGAAATTGTGAAGGAGTACGGCGTCTGGACTTACGCCATCCTGTTTCTCATTATTTTCGTGGAAACCGGTGTAGTGGTGCTGCCCTTCTTGCCCGGCGACTCACTACTGTTTGCCGCTGGCGCCACAGCCGCTTTGCCTGGCTCACCCCTGAACGTGTGGCTGATGATGGGGCTGCTGATTTTGGCCGCCGTACTCGGCGACACGCTTAACTACCACATCGGCGACTATCTGGGGCCGCGGGTATTTCGCGAAAATTCCCGTTTCCTGAAGCGGGCCCACCTCGAGCGTACCCAGGCTTTTTACGAGAAGCACGGAGCTAAAACCATCATTCTGGCCCGGTTTATCCCCATTGTGCGCACCTTCGCGCCGTTTGTGGCGGGTGTGGGCACCATGCACTACACCAAGTTTTTGTCTTACAATGTGGTGGGCGCGGTAATTTGGGTAATCTCGCTCACGAGTGCCGGCTATTTCTTCGGCCTGATTCCGGTTGTGCAGAAGAACTTTTCGCTGGTTGTGCTGGCCATTATTGCGCTGTCGGTGCTGCCGGTTGTCTGGGAGTTCAGCAAGACGCGCATCAGCCGCAAGAAACCGGTAGTGTAAGCGTCGTCTCGCGCCAGCTCCTCATCCAACCTGCCTAAAATAAACCCGCATAACCGCCGGCGCCGCAAGGAAAGCCGGCGGTTTTTTTGTTGCTTACCGCTCAAACTTGTTTCTGTGTTATGCCCGAATTCGGATTGCTTGGCCGCTCCCTGAAGCACTCGTTCTCCCAGACCTACTTCAGCCAGAAGTTCCATAGCCTGGGCCTGGCCGACTACCGCTACGAGCTTTTTGAGCTGGCCGATATGAACGAGCTGCCGGCGCTGCTGGCGGCCCACCCGCAACTGCGCGGCCTCAACGTCACGATTCCTTATAAGGAGCAAATCTGGCCCTTCCTGAACGAGGTAGCGGCTTCGGCAGCGCGGGTGGGGGCCGTAAACGTAGTCGAATTCAGGGCCGGTGGCCAGCTGGTGGGCCACAACACCGATTACATAGGCTTCCGCGACTCGCTGCGCGCGTTGCTGCCCAACCCGGTACCGGCCGGATTGCGGGCGCTGGTACTCGGTAGCGGCGGGGCTTCCAAGGCCGTAGAAGTAGCCCTGCGCGAACTGGAAATTGGCTTCTGGACCGTTTCGCGCAACCCCCTGGGCCCGGGGCTCACCTACGACGAGCTGACGCCCCAACTGATCCGGGAGCATCTGCTTATCATCAACGCCACGCCCCTGGGAACCTTCCCCGACGTAGCCGACTATCCGCCGCTCCCTTACGAGGCCCTAACCCCCCAACACTACCTCCACGACTTGGTGTACAACCCGGCCGAAACCGAGTTTATGCGCCGCGGTCTGGCGGCCGGAACCCAGGTAAAAAACGGGTTCGATATGCTCTGCCGCCAAGCCGAAGCAGCCTGGAATATCTGGCATCAGCAAGCCTGAAAACCTTGTTTGAACGCCGGAACAAGGCCCTGGCTATCAGCTAACGGCCTGCCCGAAACTGCAGAAGGAAGGCGCAAGTATTAGTACAATTATATAGTGAAATTTCCTTATTATATGCGAAAACTAAGGGAATAGTAGTAGATTGCCTTATAATCTTACTATCACACCTTCTTTATGACCCCTGAAGAACGCCTGGACCAGCTGGAGCCTCTGCTTTCGGAAACCACCGCCATTCTAGACCGTCATACGGCCCAGTTGCGCCAGCACGCCGCCCTGCTCCGGCAGCTGGTACAGGCCACGGAAAGCAACACGCAGCTTATGCAACAGCTGCTGGCCGGGCAGGCCAATTGCCTGGAGCACATGGCCCTGCTGAATGCTCCGCTGCCCCAACCGATGGAAACCAACTCCCCCACCCTGTTTTCGCTCGTCGATTATGCGCCGGAGCCGGCCCAGCGGCTGGAGGAGCTGGACGCCCGCCTCGAAACGATGGGCAGCCAGCTGGAAACGCTGGGCAGCAAGATGGATTTGATTCTGACCAAGCTCATCCGGGTGTATATCAATAACTAGCTTCGGGTATGGCTGGTGGCGGCCGGAGCCGGGTTGGTTGAGTCGGAAGCGGGTGCTGGTTGAAAAGTAATTCTGAAGCGCTTGTTGTTGGCTATTTTGCCGGCTCGTCAAGCTCCTGCCCTCTGCTGCTGCCCTCTGCCCCCACCCTCGTTCGTGCACGCCCGCGCCTGCCCGCCTGGGCACAGCGGCTGCCCTGGGTGCACCTGGGCTGGGTCGCGCTGCTGTTTTACATCGACTGGCAGAACTGGCTGCTGCGCCAGGGCGTGCTGGTGCCACAGCAGCAGGACAACTTCTGGCCGCTGGCCCTGCTGGCCAACCTGCTCGATTCGGCCCTGTTCTATTTCAACTGGCTGCTGATGCCCCGCCTGTTCCGGCGCGGGCGGCTGGGCACGTATCTGGGCCTGCTGGGGCTGGGGTTGGTCGCGTTCTGCGTCCTGCGCATCGGCGTCAGCTACGCGTTCGATGAGGTGCGGGTGCAGGGCGAGTCGCAGCCGTTGGATTACTACGTGCACGTGCTGCAGGCTTACTACCTGCAGCTGGGCGGAGCGATTCTGCTGCTGAGCTTTTTCATCGGGCTAGCTGGCGACTATTGGCGCGAGCTGCGCCACCGCCGCGCGCTGGAGCAGCAGCACCTGCGCACCGAGCTGGCCCTGCTACGCAGCCAGCTGCATCCGCACTTCCTGTTCAACACGCTCAACAACATCTATTCGCTCACGCTGCACGCCTCGCCCCAGGCCCCCGAAGCGGTGCTGCGCCTGGCCGAGCTGATGCGCTACCAGCTCTATGAAAGCGCCGACGACCTCGTGCCGCTGGCCCGCGAAATAGGTCACCTCCAAAGCTTCCTTACACTCCAGCAACTGCGCCTGCCCACCGCCTCCGGCGACGCCGACGAGGCCATCGACTTCCGCATGCTGCTGCCGCCCGGCATCAGCCATACGTTACTGCTGCCGCCCATGCTGCTGCTGCCGTTAGTCGAAAATGCCTTCAAGCACGGCGACCTTACGGCCCGCCCCCACGTGGTGCGCCTGGTGTTGGAGCTGGCGCCCACCGACGGGCAACTGCATTTTACGGTGCGCAACCGCGTTTCGCCCGAGACGGCAACGCCCGGTGGCGTGGGCCTGGCCAACCTGCGCCGCCGCCTGGAGCTGCTGTATCCTGGCCGGCATGCGCTGGTAGTTACAGCCAACACCCAGGAATACGCCGTGCGGCTGACGGTGCCGGTAAGTATCAGTTAAGAGTTGAAAAACAACTGATGAAGCTGTTTATAAAGTCGTTGATATTCGAAAAAAAGGTCATGCTGAGCTTGTCAAGCATCTCTACCGCTCCGTTGCAATATTCAACGAAGCGGCAGAGATGCTTCGACAAGCTCAGCATGACCGTTCTTTTGACTTTCCAAACAGCTTCGGTGAAAGCGGGAAGCCAAGGGAGGCGAAAGAGGTGTTTTTTACGATGTAACTGTAAATTGATTTTTGATGGAAACCCGCCGACCGATTAGCTGCATTGTGGTGGATGACGAGCCGCTGGCGCTGAAAGTGCTGGTCGATTTTTGCGGTCAGGTGCCGTTTCTGACGTTGCGGGGACAGTTTGGTGATGCCCTGGCGGCGGCGGCCTTTCTGCAGGATAACCCGGTAGATGTCGTGTTTCTCGATATTCAGATGCCGCGCCTGACGGGATTACAGCTGGCCCAGCTGCTGGCCGCGCCGGGGCCGCGCATCATTTTCACCACCGCCCACCCCGATTATGCCGTGCAGAGCTACGAGCTGCCGGCCCTGGATTACCTGCTCAAGCCTATTTCCTTCGAGCGGTTTGTGCAGGCCGCGCACCGCGCCCGCGCTGCGCTATTGCCGCCGCTGGCCCCGGCCACCGCCGCCGAAGCCCCCACCGATCCGGCCGCGGCCGACGAAGCGTTATTCGTGCGCCACGACAGCCGTTTGCGCCGGGTGCTGGCAGATGATATCCACTATGTAGAGGGCCAGAAGGAGTACCTGATGTACTACACGGCCACCGGCAAGCTGCTTATTCTGCAGTCGTTCCGCAAGCTCGAAGAGCAACTGCCGGCCGGCCGTTTTGTGCGCATCCACAAGTCCTACCTCATCAACCTGCGCCACCTCGAATTCGTGGAGCGCCACCGCGTGCAGGTCCACGGCGCCTCATTGCCCATCGGCGAAACCTACCGCGAAGGGCTGCTCGAAGTGCTCCGTTACCACGGGAAGTTTGGGTGATGCGAAATGATGAGGCGGGAAGTTGGAAAAGCAAACCCAGTGGGTGTTCCTCGCGCGCTACTTTACCACGCCGAATCTGCTACGCTTGAAATCGAGCACTATAACATCGTTTTGAAAGAGGGCGTTGCCGGTAAGCCCCTCGATTTCTGCCGCTTTCATAAATTCGAGGTGGCGCTGGTCGCGGGTGAACCAGGCTTTGGCGGGCGGGACTTGGTGCGTCCCCAGGTACACTGCCGACTGCGCGGGAGCGGCGTAATATGCCACCGGCTTGCCCCACGAGTTCACGACCAGCGTATCGGTGGGGGGACCGGGCTGGGCGATGCCCCGCCAGGTCTGCTCGTCGGTTGTCAGGGTGAACAGGCTGGAGCCCGTGTCGAATAGGACCCAATAGGTGCGCTGCTCGATAGTGAGAGGAATGTGCATGCGGTTGTTGCGCACCTGGCTCGTCACGAAACTGGTTCGGGCCTGCCAATAGGCATCGACGGAATCGAGCACGCACATCCGTTGCTGCGGGTAATCGATAACGAGCACTTTGCCCACCACAAAATCACCCCCAATGGTACCCACCAGTTTTTGCGACTTGGTGTGCAGCGAATCAACCGGCACTTCATCCCCGTAACCCGCCATAAACAGCGGCCGGGCAACCTGCGTGGGGCCGAAAGCTACGGGCAAACCCGTGGTGCCGTAGTTGCGGATGCCCGAGTCGCTCATTCCTCTCCGGGTGGTATCGAGCAGGGCATACAGCTGGGCGCGGGTGGCGAAATAGTTCTTCAGGGCGTCGCCATACAGTAAGGTCGCATCACTGCCCAGATCGAACTGCGCAGCGAAATTGGCCTGCAAATCCCGGACTTTAATTGGTATGAAGATGGCCGCCTTGTATTCTTTGCCCTTTATTTTAGCGGTGTACCACTCGAACGGAAACCACGGATAAGCAGGAACTGATGGAGCGGAGGAACGTGGCGTAGCGCAGGCTCCCAGCAAAATAACGGTGGCGAGCAACAGCGGCCGGATAGATAATTTCATGTGCTAAATGTAGGAGTAATGGTATCCCAGTAAAGTTAAGACGCTACTTTTCTGCCCAATTCCCTATTGCTGGCCGCCTTGCTGGCCGTCGCCGCCGCTTTTAGTGTCGTCGTTCTGGATGCCGCGACGGCGCTTGGGGGGCTGGTTGGTTACTTTACCGAAGCGGTAGTTGAAGGCCAGCCGCACGCCGCGCAGGTAGAGGTAGTTGTTGCTTTCCTGGCGGAACTGGTCGGTTTCGAGGGTGCTGCGCAGGTTGCGGGTGGCCGAGAAGAAGTTGTCGGCGTTCAGCGTGAGGTCGGCTTTATCCTTGAGCAGGTTTTTGCGCAGGCCCATCGAGTAGTAGGTCCAGGCGGCCTGCTTGCCCTGCAACTGCACCCGCGGCGAGTTGAGGCCCCCAAAGAACTGCAGACTCAGTCCCTTCTCGAATTTGTAGCTCGAATTCAGGTTCAGGTTGTACTGCACGCCGCTGTTGTTGAAGCCCAGGCCGGGACTCTTGAGCGACACGTAGTACACGTTCACGTTGCCGCTCACGCTCCAGTCTTTCAGCGGTTTGATGGAGCCGAACACGCTGCCGCCGTAGGTGGCGTTGCGGCCGATGTTGCGGAACGTCTGGAGATTAACTCCGTTTTTCACCTCGCGGAAGCTTTCGATGGCGTTGCCCGTGCGGCGCACGTAGGCGCTCAGGTTCAGCACCGAGCCCTTCACAAACGTTGTGTAATTCAGCTCGTAGCTGTCGGTTAGCTCGGGCCGCAAATCGGGGTTACCGAAGCTCACGTTAAGCGTATCGGAGGTGTTGCGGAAGGGGTTGAGGTAGAAAATCTGGGGGCGCTGAATGCGGCGCGAGTAGGCCAGGCGCACCGATTCGCCGGGTTTTTTCTCGTTTTTGGGCTGGAAGTTCAGACTCAGGTTCGGCAGCAGGTTGGTGTAGTTCTGGCGCACCCCGGGCAGGTCGCCGGGCGCACCCTGCCTCTCTTGGAAGCTTCCCCGCACGCGGGTGTTTTCTACGCGGGTGCCCAGCTTAAAGCTCAGCTTGCTGGAAGCCGAGAAGCCGTAGCTGGCGTAGCCGGCCAGCACATCCTGGTCGTAGTCGAACTGGTTGGAGCGGGCCGGGTTGAAAGCCGGGTCGAGCACCGTGGGACTGGGGCTGTTGAGCACATCGTAAATGCTGCTCACGCGGCGCAGAATGGCTTTCGCCCCCGCTTCAACCGATGTGGTGGCCGAAAAGGGTTGGACGTAATCGGTTTGCAGGGTGGTTTCGAGGTTGCGCGACAGATTGTTGCCGGCCTCGCGGTAGTTCTTGGCCTCGTTGGCCGTGGTGTTGCCCGCAAACTGGTCGAGGCTGTAGTCCTGCTCGTTGCGGTTGCGGGTGTGCTGGCCCAACACGCTCCACTCGCGGCCCTTCTGCCCATCAAACGTGCGGGTGTAGCCCCCATTGATGTCGTAGCTCTGGGTCCGAAACTTGCGGTCGGTGTCGCGGATGAACTCGTTGGGGACCGGCAGCAGGGTGTTGTTGTACTGCTCGTAGTTACCGCTGTTGCGGAACAGGCTGCCCTGCACGTTCAGCAGCAGGTTATGAAACGGGGCCGGGTCGTAATCGAGCCCCAGCCGGCCGAAGCCGCCGCCGCCCACCGTGTTGCCGTCGCCCTGTTGGCGCACGGCCTGCAGCTCCCGGCCACCGTCTTTGCGCGTGCGGGTCAGGTCGTTGCGGTTGGGGCTGTAGAAAGCGAAACCGCTCAACGAGCTGTTGATGCCGATTTTGCCCTTGCGGTAGTTGAGCGAGCCGTTGGCGTTGGAGCTGCGGTTGCCGCCGGCCAGGCCCACCGAGCCGTTGAGGCCCTGCAGGTTGTTCTTCTTGAGGATGATGTTGATGATGCCCCCTGTGCCTTCGGCGTCGTACTTGGCCGAGGGCGTCGTAATCACCTCCACGCTCTTAATCTGGTCGGCCGGAATCTGCTTGAGCGCGTCGGCCACGCTGGTGGCCACAACCGAGGAAGGCTTGTTGTCGATGAGCACCCGGATATTGCTGGAGCCGCGCAGCTGCAGGCCGCCGTCGGGGTCCACGCTCAGCAGCGGCACCTTGCGCAGCACATCGGCCGCCGTGCCGCCGCTGTTGGTGATGTCCTTCTCGGCGTTGTACACGATGCGGTCAGGCTTGGTCTCGATGATGTCCCGCTCGCCGGTTACCGTCACCTCGCCCAGCTTCTGAGCCGTCGATTCCAGCCGCACCACGGGCACGGTCGTCAGGCCGCCGCTCACGGTTACCGGCACCGTCTGGGGCGCGTAGCCGATAAAGCTGATCTGCAGCCGGAATTGCCCCTCAGCCAGCCCCTTAAGCGAAAAACGCCCTTTCTCGTCGCACACCGCGCCATCAATGGGCGTGGCGCCGCTGGCCGGCAGCAGGGCCACCGTGGCAAACTCCACGGGCTTTTTGGTGGTGGCATCGAGCACGGTGCCTTCGAGGCGGGCCGTGCCTTTGGCGGTGGGCAGCAGCGGCCGGGCCGGGGCGGCGGCAGGCGCTGAACCGGCGGGCCGCTGGCCGGCGGGCGGGCCGGTCTGGGCCAGGGCCGGAACGGTAAGCAAGGTGGCCGCAAACAGGGCCAGAGGAGTAGCGTGTTTCATGGGAAGTGGCAGAGAATCGCCAATAGAAGAAGAAAAAGAAGCAAGGTTGCAGAAGGCCCGATTGCGCCGCAGAATGCCACAAGTGGGCCGCCGTAGCCGCCCAGACCTTAGTCCGTGACCGGGCGGCGTAGCAGCAGCAGGTAGCCCACCAGCACCGCCAGCGCAAACCAGCCCAGCGAGTACCACTCGGCCGGCGAAAGCGCGGCGGCTACGCTCAGTTGCTTGTTACCTTCGAGCAGGCGCAGTACCCGGGTGGGGGCAGCATAGGGCACCAGGTCGATGTGCTCCCAGCGCAGCAGCGTCAGGGCCGACACGATGCTGCCGATGCCCACCGTCAGCGGCCCCACGAAGCCCCGGAACGCCAGCGCCACCGCGTACTGAATGCCCAGAATACCGAGCGTCGCCACGTAGGTGTGGCCCAGCATCCGCAGTACCGGCAGCAGACTAATACTGTGGTTTTGGAAACCCAGTTCAGGCCGCAGCCACCCCAGCAGCACCCCTACGGCCAGCAGCAGCAGCACGTACAGCACCTGGGCCAGCGCGTTCAATCCCAGTAGCAGCAGCAGCTTGCTGCCGAACACGGCCCCGCGGCTCACGGGTTGGGCCAGCAGCTGCCGCCAGCCGCCGCGATTTTCCAGGTTTACCACCAGCCCGCTCAGCAGCACCACGAACAGGGGCAGCAGCAGCACCGAAGCCGTCTGCCAGCTCATGCCCACATACTGCGGCCAGGGGTTTTGGCCAGGCTTGATAAGGTGCTGCCCTTTGAAGTAAAAAATCAGAAAGTTGAGCAGCACCGGCAGCGCCCCGCCGCCCAGCGCCAGCCACAGCACGGCCGTACGGCGCAGTTTCAGCGTGTCGGCAACCAGAACGCGACCAAGCTGGGTAAACGGGCCGGGGGCAACGGGCAGGGTGAATTCCATGAGTGAATCGGTGAATGAGTGAAGTGGTAAGTTGACAGACAAAAGCAGACAGTCATGCTGAGCGCTACTTTACTCGCTCACCGCTTCCGTGAGGTGCAGAAAAGTGTCTTCCAGGGTCGGTTGCTCCTGGCGCAACCCGTAGAGCGGCTGACCGGCTGCCACCAATCCGGCGGCCAGCTCGGCGGCTTGCTCGCGGCTCAGCCAAGGCAGTTGCAGGGTGCCGGGACCGGCCACTGTGGCCCCGCCCAACAGGTTCGGTAGCAGGTTGCGGCAGGTATCGGCGTTTTCGGTTTCGAGCACCAGCTGGGCGCGGCCGGTTTGCAGGCGCTGCAAGTCGGGCAGGCTGCCCTGAAACACCAGCCGCCCCCGCTGAATCACGCCCACGTGGGTGACCGTTTTCTCGATTTCGCTAATGAGGTGGCTGCTGACGAGGATGGTTTTACCGTGCTCGTGGCCCAGGCTCCGTAGCAGCGCGCGCATTTCGATGATGCCGGTGGGGTCGAGGCCGTTGGTGGGCTCGTCGAGTAGTAGCAGGTCGGGGTCGGGCAGCAGGGCCAGGGCTAGGCCGAGGCGCTGGCGCATGCCGAGCGAGTATTCACGGGCAGGCCGATGGGCATCGGCCGCCAGGCCTACCAGGGCCAGCACTTCGGCCGTGCGGTGGGCCGACACGCCCCGCAGGCGGCGGGTGGCCTCCACGTTTTCGCGGCCCGTGAGGTGGTCGTAGAGCGAGGGGCTTTCGATGAGCGCGCCTACCCGGCCCAGCAGCGCCACCCGGTGCCGGGCCAAATCGTACCCAAACAGCCGCACGGTGCCGGCGGCGGGCCGCAGCAACCCCAGCAGCAGGCGCATGGTGGTGCTTTTGCCCGCCCCGTTCGGCCCCAGAAACCCGTAGATGCTGCCCGGCTCCACCCGCAGGTTCAGCTCGTGCACAATGGGACGGGCGCCGAAGCTAAAGCTCAAGTCGTGGGTTTCGAGTAGCGGGGCGGTGGTGGCGGAACTCATGGCGGTGGGCTGAACGGGGCGAAACGGGAAGAACTGCTGCAAACCTAGCAGCAGCACTATATCTTTCCCCGACAATTCAACCAACACGGCTTTTCGGCCCCGCAACCCATTTTCCTTCTCCTCAACCCCCGAAAAATACCACTTACCCCGGCCGGCCGGGTTGGTGCGCCGGCCCGGGGCGTTGAGGGAGCCGCTGGCGGGGTTGATTGAAGAAGGCCGCCCAGCGGCCCGTCGTTGCACTATTTTCGAGGATGGAAGTTCTGCCACCACCTGCTCCTGCCGCTCCCGCCCCACTCCGGCCACCGCTGTGGCGAAGCTGGCAGGCGCGGTTGCGCGAGTGGCTGCGGCCCACCGAGTGGTCGGCCCACGACCCGGAGGCCACCCGGGTGCCGCGTTGGGTGCATATTCTGCTGTGGCTGTGGCTGCTGACGATTGACGGGCTGAAAATCAGCAACATTGTCTCAAAGCTGCCCCAGTTCCCGCTTACGGCGGCCGAGTGGGGCCCTTTGCTGCCGCAGCTGGGCCGACTGCTACTCGAAGACGTGAGCGCCGCCATGTTGTTTTACCTGACCTGGCGCTGGCTGGTGCCCTCCACGCTGGGCCGCGGCCGGGTGGTACAATACATACCGATGGCCGCCTTGCTGCTGCTGCCTTACCTGGGCCTGAATGGCTGGCTAATGCCCCAGCTGTTTCCATCCGGAGTGCATGTATCAACCCAGAAAGTGCCCCCGACACCCAGCCGCCAGGGCAAGTCAACCACGATAAGAATCGACGTCGCGAAGCTTAAGAAACCCTCTCCGCCGGATATGGCTATGCGGTTGTTTGCGGCGGCTATTCTGGGCGCGTTCATTGTCGGCAGTGCCTCCGCCATGCGCATCACCGACGACTACCTGCGCGGGCAGCGCAACCGCCGCGAGCTGGAACGGCAGCAGCTGCTCACGGAGCTGGCCATGCTTAAAACCCAGATCAATCCGCACTTCCTGTTTAACACGCTCAACAACATTTACTCGCTCACGAGCCGCAAGTCGGATAAGGCGCCAGAGGCGGTGCTGCGGCTGGCCGAGATTATGCGCTACCTGCTCTACGAAAGCAGCACCGACACCGTGCCGCTGAGCCGCGAGCTGGCCCACCTGCGCAGCTTTCTGGATTTGCAGCGGCTGCGGCTGCCGGCCTCGGCCCAGGAGGCGGTAGTGCTGGAAGTAGCAGGCACCAACCCCGACTGCGTACACCCCATTGCGCCGCTTCTGCTGCTGCCGCTGGTCGAAAACGCCTTCAAGCACGGCGACCTGACGGCCCGCCCCGTGGCCGTGCACATTGCCCTGCACCTGGCCGCCGATGGCCTGCTGCGCTTCTCGGTACTCAACCATGTGGCGCCCGCCGATGCCGAGCGCCCCCTGCCCCAGCAGCCCGGCGGCGTGGGCCTGGCCAACCTGCAGCGCCGCCTGGAACTGCTCTACCCTCACCGCCACACCCTCGATGTGCAGACTACTCCGGAGCAGCACCGCGTTACCTTAGTGCTGCTGCCGTAGAGACGACGCCCTGACTGGCGGCAGTAGAGAATAGGTCATGCTGAGCTTGCCGAAGCATCTCTACCGCACTGACAATCCTGACGTTTAGGTTTACTATTGCGGTAGAGATGCTTCGGCAAGCTCAGCATGACCCGTTCTTTTGCTTACCAAGTCATTCCCCAACTCACCCATGACCTGCGTAATTCTTGATGATGAGCCGCTGGCCCTCGACCTGCTGGCTGACTACTGCGCCCAGGTACCAGGGCTGGAGCTGGTGGGGCAATTTGATGATGCGCTGGCGGCGCTGGCTTTCCTGCAGGACAACCCCGTGGATGTGGTGTTTCTCGACATTCATATGCCCCGGCTGACGGGCGTTCAGCTGGCCCAGCTGCTGCCCCAGCCCGGCCCGCGCATTGTGTTTACTACCGCCTACGACCAGTACGCAGTACGCAGCTACGAGCTCAGCGCGGCCGATTACCTGCTCAAGCCCATTGCCTTCGAGCGGTTTGTGCAGGCGGTGCAGCGGGTACGCCAGCAGCTGATGGCAGCCGCGCCCGCCGCCACGCCGCCTGCCCCAGCCGCACCCGAATCGGCCCCTGCCGCCGCTGCCCCCGACGACGCTATGTTCGTCAAGAACGAGCATCGGCTACAGCGCGTGGCCTTCGACGATTTGCTCTACATCGAAGGCATGAAGGAGTACCTGATGCTCTATACCACTACGGGCAAGGTACTCACGCTGCAGTCGTTTCGGCGGCTGGAGGAAGTGCTGCCCCCCGAGCGGTTTGCCCGCATCCACAAGTCGTTTCTGGTGGCCCTAAGCCGCATCGAGCACGTGGAGCGCGGCAAAGTGCAGGTGGCGGGCCGCCTGCTGCCCATCGGCGACACCTACCGCGAATCCTTCAACGCCCTGATTAAGGCCTATAATCAGCTTTGATTTAGTGCTTGGTTGATAGGGCGTAGTGCTTAGGCAGACAGCCGTATTCTGACGAAAGAAGGGCCCTGTCATACCAGAACGAGTCGTTGTTACGATTTTCGTCCAGGCGCGACAAGGCCCTTCGTCAGGTCCAGGGCGTATGCCTACGCACTACGCACTACGCCCTACCAACTACGCACTAAGCTTCTTGGCTATTTCGGAAGAGTGACGGCCCTGGAAACGAGCCCCTTCCAGCTCGTTGGCGCTGGGTTGCCGCTCGCCCTGGCCGCCGGCCACGGTGCTGGCCCCGTAGGGCGTGCCGCCCGTTACTTCGTGGAGGCCCATCTGGCCCTGCCAAGCGTAGGGCAGGCCTACTACCACCATGCCAAGGTGTAGCAATTCGGTATGCAACGCGCGCAGCGTGGTTTCCTGGCCGCCGTGCTGCGTGGCGGTGCTCACGAAACCCCCTCCTACTTTACCCACCAGCTTGCCAGCAGCCCACAGTGCCCCGGTCCCGTCCAGGAAGGCCTGTATCTGCCCGCAGACGTTGCCGTAACGGGTAGGCGTACCAATAATGATGGCATCGTACTCTTCCAGCTCCGAAGGCTTGGCTACCGGAATATGGTCGAACGCCTTCTGCGCTTCAGTAGCCCCTGTTTTGTCAAGTACTTCGCGCGGCAGCGTTTCGGGCACCCGCTTGATAACGACCTTATTTCCCTCAACCTCCCGTGCACCTTCGGCCACAGCCTCGGCCAGCTTGTACACGTGGCCATAAGTCGAATAAAACAGAATCAGTGTTTTCATGGGTGGTATGATATTGAGGGTGTAAAAGTGAAGAACTGCGCCGGCAGCCCACTGTATAGCCGTTGAGTTAAAAAAGGTTGCAGTGCTTCTGCGGCCGGTTGAACTACATGAAGACGAAAGACTTATCTTGTAGGTTCGGAAATAGCCAGGTGGCCATGCAACCTCCGCCGGTCTGTTCGTCCTCTTATGGGCACTTAGCCGGCCACTAGCCGGAATCCGTTCCGCCCCTATTATCTTAACTGCGTATGCAGCACGCTTTCTACTCCGGAACCGGCCTCCGCATTGGCCGGCAAGCTCAATGAGTGCCCTGTCGGCGGCCCTGAGTGGGGTTGGCAGCCTCCGGAGCCTGCTGCCGGGTGCCCACGTGGCCACCGGGTCGGCGGCGGCTACGGCCCCCACGGCCACCCGCACGCTCACGCCCCCCGCGCAGCTTTCCGATGGCGAGCTGCTCGACGGCTGTCTGGCTGGCAGCCGGCTCATGCAGAAATACCTGTACGAGCGGTTTGCGGGCCGTATGATGGCCGTGTGCCTGCGCTATGCCCAAACCACCTTCGAGGCGGAGGATGTGCTGCAGGAAGGCTTCATAACCGTATTTAAGAACTTGGCCAGCTTCCGCCGCGAGTGCCCGCTGGAGTTCTGGATTCGTCGTATTATGGTGAATGCGGCCCTGCGCCAGCACCGCCGCAACGCCCCGCTGGTGGCAGTCAGCGACGGGGGCGAATACCCCCAGGACCTGGCCGGCGAGGAGTTCACGCTTTCCAACTACAACTTCGAAGAGCTGCTCGGGCTGGTCCAGGACTTAGCCCCGCGCTACCAGATGGTGTTCAACCTGTTTGCCATTGAAGGCTACGGGCACAAGGAAATCGGGGAGATGCTGGGCATTTCCGAGGGCACCAGCAAGTCGCAGTACTCGCGGGCCCGTGCCATTCTGAAAAACAAAATAGAGCGCCTCGACGCGCAACGTCCTCATGGCTTCCGCTAAACCCCCGTTTGACAACCACCAGCCCGAGCGCCCTACCGGCGACTTGGAGCACCTTTTCCGGCAGAAGCTGGCCGAGGCTGAGGTGCGCCCGCGGGCCAATTTCTGGGACCAGCTCGACCACGAGCTGGTAACCCAGCAGCATACCGACATGCTCCGCCAGAACGCCATGTACCGCCAGCGGGCCGCCGTGTACCGCTGGGCCGCCGCCGCCTGCCTGGTGTTGGCGCTGGGCGTGGCCAGCTGGGCCTACCTGGCCCAGTCGGGCCGGGCCGACAGCCCCGTACTGGCCACCATCACCACCGGGCCTGCCGCCTCTTCGCAGGGCTTGGCCCTGCCCGAAACCGGCATTGGAGCTGGCATTGGAGCCGGCCGCTACGACCATCCGGCCGGACTGGCGGCAACACTGTCGGCCGATGAGGCCGCCACGCAGTCAGTTGGCGCATATGGGCCCGACCGCGCCCTGCGTACCACGGGTCAGCCCGCTACCAACTACGAGTTGGCAACGACTTTTGCCGGAACCAAGGAGGCCTTCCGGGGCGCTTACGCCACTAATGGCTTGCCAACGCTGCCGGGCCTGCGCCAGAGCGTGGCCGCCGCCTGGGACCACCCAAGCAACCTGGCGGTATCGTTTGACGACCTGAACCTGCGCGATGCGCTGGGCCTGGGCCGCCCGGGCCAGCGCCGGCTGCTACTGCTGCTACCAGATGAAGTTACGGCAGCAGCGGTGGTAAGAACCGACTTTACGCCTGAACCCGCGCCGAAAGCCCCCGGTAAGCTCTGGAAGCGCCTGCGCGTGGGTGGAGGTTATGCCCTGAGCGTGTTCAACCCCAATATCAACTTCTCGCGGGCCGATGGCCGCACCCAGACTGACCCCGTAACCAGCGCCCTGCGCAGCTACTACCAGGAGGATGCCGAGCGCGAGTACCGTCGCAACCTGCGCTCGGGCCCCAGCCAGCGCGTAGCCCTCACGGCCTCCTACCAGCTCAGCCCTCGCTGGACGGTAACGACCGGAGCCGAATGGGCCGAAAGCCGGGCTTCTTCAGCTACTTCGTTTGGCTTCCTGGATGGCAAGCAGGTGGGCAGCGAGGCACCCGATATTTTCGCCCAGCAGACCTACCGAAACTCCAGTGCCGGTTTTACTACCAGCAGCGCAGGCCCTCCGGCCCGGCCTACCTCGTACCGCTACCGCACCGCAGCCGTACCCGTGAGCCTTAGCTACGGTTCCAGCAAAACGGGCCTTTCGCTCTATGCAAAAGCCGGCGCTGTGGTTAGCCTGCTGCTCAACAGTCGCTCGGAGCTGGAGGGCTCACCCGATGCCACCCGCAGCTACGACATCCGCTCGTCGGAGTCGCCCTATCGGACGCTGTTTGCCTCGGGCCGCCTCGGCGGTGGCGTGCGCTTCCAGCCCGCGCTTTCGACCTGGAACGTAACGGTGGGCCCCAGCGCTGAGGTGTTTATCACTCCGCTCAACGCTAACCCCAGCCAAAGCGCCGTTCATCAAACTCGCCCCTACAGCGTGGGGGTAGAAGCCACGGTAGAGTTCGGCAGCACCAAGGTGATGTCGGTAGTGCAGTAAATTTTCGAGTGGCAAGGAATTGGATAGGAGATAGGCGGATAGAACATTAGGCAGAATCAAGAATCAAGGGTAGCTTCGTAGGCAGGCCGCTATTACCTGCCTGCCGCACAGGGTTCTTCGCGCCACCTACCATTCTGTCGGCCGGCCGGCCGCCACCTGCCACTCAGCACAAAATCCACCATGAACCGTTTTACCCTCCTGCTGACGACATTTGGTCTGGCCCTGAGTGTGGCGGGCTGCTCGGTTACGTCCGACGATGTGTCGCCTACGCTCAACTGCGGGGGAAATTTTTCGCTGACGCTCATCGAGCAACTCAAGCAGAAGCCCAAGCAAACACCGGCCGCCGAAGTAACCCAATACACCTACCAGGGCCGCACGGTGTTCCTGGTAACCGGCGGCAGCCCGGCTGCCTACGCCTATCTGTTCGATAACTGCGGCAACGTGGTGTGTGCCGCCGCCGGTGGCCCCACCGGCCAGGGCGACGGCGCCTGCTCCGATTTTGCCACCACCGCCACCGCCCCCACCCTTATCTGGCGCGACCCGCGGTAGCGTTCAGTGCCACGTTGCTAGTGCCCAGCGCTTAGGCTATTCCTGGGTTTGATTGGACCTCCAGACGCTAAGCGCCAGTCAAAAGCCCGCTTCTACTTGCAGAAGCGGGCTTTTGGCATCCGGGACGGCTCTGCGTTTCCTCCGTGCACCTCCGCAGGAAAGCTACCAGAAGCTATTAGCCCAACCGCACGAACCAACGGCCCCGGAAAGCGGTTATCACAGGCTGCCTAACTTGCCTGCATGAACTACCAGCTTACCTCGGAATTCCAGCCCACCGGCGACCAGCCCAAGGCCATCAAACAGCTCGTAGAAGGAATTAACAACGGCGAGCCGGCCCAGGTGCTGCTCGGGGCCACCGGCACAGGCAAAACCTTTACCATGGCCAACGTGATTGCCGAAACCGGCAAGCCCGCGCTGGTACTCTGCCACAACAAAACCCTGGCCGCCCAGCTCTACGGCGAGTTCAAGCAGTTCTTCCCCAACAACGCTGTCGAGTACTACATCAGCTACTACGACTACTACCAGCCCGAGGCCTACATTGCCTCCTCCGATGTGTTTATCGAGAAGGACTTGGCCATCAACCAGGAAATCGAGAAGCTGCGCCTGCACACTACCTCCACGCTACTCTCGGGCCGGCGCGACGTGATTGTGATTGCCTCGGTGTCGTGCATCTACGGCATTGGCAACCCTGAGGAGTTCAGCAAAAACGTGATTTACATGGCCCCCGGCCTGCGGTACTCGCGCAATAACTTGCTCTACCAGTTCGTGCAGATTCTGTATTCGCGCACCGAGGTGGAGTTTACCCGCGGCACTTTTCGGGTGAAGGGCGACACCGTGGACGTGTACCCGGCCTACGCTGACCATGCCTACCGGCTGTTTTTCTTCGGCGACGAAATTGAGGCCATCCACCGCATCGACCCGACCAGCGGCAAGAAGCTGGCCGACGAGAAATCGGTGACCCTGTATCCGGCCCAGCTGTTCGTGACCGGCAAGGATACGCTCAACCAGGCTATCAAAGAAATCCAGGATGACCTCGTGCAGCAGCACGCCTACTTCGAGAAGGAAGGCCGCGACTCGGAGGCCAAGCGCATTATGGAGCGCACCGAGTTCGATTTGGAGATGATTCGGGAGCTGGGCTACTGCTCGGGCATCGAGAACTACTCGCGCTACTTCGATGGCCGCCAGCCCGGCACCCGCCCGTTCTGCCTGCTCGACTACTTCCCCGACGACTACCTGCTGGTGGTGGACGAAAGCCACGCCACGATGCCGCAAATCCGGGCTATGTGGGGTGGCGACCGGAGCCGCAAAACCGCGCTGATTGAGTACGGCTTCCGCCTGCCTTCGGCCTTCGATAACCGCCCGCTCACGTTCAACGAGTTCGAAAGCATGTACCGCCAGGCCGTGTTCGTGAGTGCTACGCCCGCCGACTACGAACTGACGCAGGCCAACGGCGTGGTGGTAGAGCAGGTCATTCGGCCCACCGGTCTGCTCGACCCAGTAATTGACCTGCGCCCCAGCACCAACCAGATTGACGATTTGCTGGATGAGGTGGATAACCGCGTGAAAATGGGCGACCGGGTGCTGGTGACCACGCTCACCAAGCGCATGGCCGAGGAGCTGCAGAAGTACATGGAGCGCCTGGGCATTAAGTCCAGCTATGTGCACTCCGACGTGAAAACGCTCGACCGGGTGGAAATTCTGCGGCAGCTGCGGCTGGGCGAAATCGACGTGCTCATCGGCGTAAACCTGCTCCGCGAGGGCCTCGACCTGCCCGAAGTAAGCCTCGTGGCCATTCTGGACGCCGACAAGGAAGGCTTCCTGCGGGACCAGCGCAGCCTGATTCAGACGATGGGTCGCGCCGCCCGAAACGACCGGGGCAAGGTGATTATGTACGCCGACCGCATGACGGGTTCGATGCAGCGCGCCATCGACGAAACCAACCGCCGCCGCGACACCCAGATTGCCTACAACCTGGAGCACGGCATCACGCCCCGCACGGTGCGCAAGAGCCACGCCGAAATTCTGGGCCAGACTTCCCTTTCAGACTACCGCATTCAGGACAACACAGTGTACGCCGGCGCCGATGCCGATGTAACGCTGGCCATTGCCGCCGAGCCGGTCATCTCCACCATGAACCGGGTGGACCTGGAGAAGCTCATCAAGCAAACCGAGAAGAAGATGGAGGCGGCCGCCAAAGACCTCGACTTCCTCACTGCCGCCAAGCTCCGTGACGAGTTGGCCGCGCTGAAACAGGTGCTGAAAACGAAGCGGGAGTAATTCGTATCTTCAATTATGGAATCTATGCACCCGCTTGTTCAGTTCAACCCCGCCATCCGGTTCGGTAAGCCGTGCATTATAGGCACCCGCATTGCCGTGCAGGACATTTTATCCTGGCTCGGCTCGGGCATGAGCTTTGAGGAAATCGAGGAAGACTTCCCGGAGTTGACGCAGGTGCATATCAGGGCGGCGCTGGCTTTCGCGGCCAATATTGAACGGCGCACCCGGCAAGTAGCGGCATGAAGTGGCTGCTCGATGCCAACTTATCCTACCGGTTGGTCCGGCAATTGGCAGGTGCGCGGCGGAGATACTACATGTTAGCCGGTCTGGACTCGCAGCCCCCGCATCCGACGAAGAAATATGGGAGTGGGCGAGGGTTAACGGAGCGCTTATCATCACCAATGACGAAGACTTTTATCGGCTGGCGGCTATCTACCCCTTCCCGCCGAAAGTAGTGCTCCTGCGAACTGGAAACCAATCCACTGCCTTCATTACAGAGCTATTGCTTCGCCATGTGGATGAAATTATAGCGCTGGATGCAGCTGATGAAATAGGGATCTTAGAGCTGTATTGAGCCCGCCTGCTCATTCGACCCTGTGCTGACATTAGCTTCCTAGCCCCCGCAGCCATGCCGGTACCTCGGCCACCGACTGCATCTCACGGAACGAAGCCCCAGCCTGCTCGGCTTCCGACACGCGCTCCAGCACCCAGGTGGTGTGGTAGGGCACGTAGGCCGCGTGGCCGCCCAAGCGGGCCACCGGCAGCACGTCGGACTTGAGCGAATTGCCCACCATCACGAACTCCTCGGGCCGCAAGTTGTGGCGGTCGAGGATGCGCTGGTAGGCACTTTCGTTCTTCTCGCTTACAATTTCGACATGGTCGAACAGGTCGCCGAGGCCGGAGCGGGCCAGCTTGCTTTCCTGGTCGAACAAGTCGCCCTTAGTGAGCAGCATCAGCGGCAGGCCCTGGGCTTTGATGGCGGCCAGCGTGTCGGCCACATCGGGCAGCAGCTCGATGGGGTAGTCCAGCAGGCGCTTGCCCAGGTCGAGGATGTGTTGGATTTCCTGGCCCGTAATCTGCCCGTCGGTGAGCTGGAGCACGGTTTCAATCATCGAGAGCATGAAGGGCTTGGCCCCGTAGCCGAACAGCGGCAGGTTCTGGCGCTGCACCGCAAAAAACTGGTCGGTGAACTGTTGCGGCGTGCCGTAGTGGCCCAGCAGCTCGTGGAGGCGGGCTTCGGCGGCGTCGAAGTGGGGCTGGTTGGGCCAGAGCGTGTCGTCGGCGTCAAAAGCAATAAGGCGGGGAGCGGGCATGGGCGAAGTTAGCGGCAAAGAGAGGCGCGAAGTTACCTTTGCGCCTCTATGAAACACCGCATCGAGCAGGCTGGTTGGAACCGGCAGGAGCATTTTGCCTTTTTCTCGCAATTTGAGGAGCCCTTTTTCGGCCTTGTAGCCGACGTAGATGCTACCCGCGCCTACCTCCGCGCCCGCGAGCTGGGCGTATCGTTCTTCCAACTCTACCTGCACGCCACGCTGGCGGCGGTGCAAACCGTGGAGAACCTGCGCTACCGCATCAGCCCCGACGGTCAGGTCGATTGTTACGACCAGATCAACGTGTCGGCCATCCTCACGCGCCCCGACCACACCTTCGCTTTCAGCTTTATCCCCTTCAGCTCCGATTTGCACAACTTTGGCCAGGGCCTAGCCGCCGAAACCGAAGCCGTACGCCACAGCAGCGGCCTGCGCCTGAGCCCCGAAACGGGCCGGGCCGACGTTATCCACTTCTCGGCTCTGCCCTGGCTCTCGTTCACTGGCCTCACCCACGCCCGCAGTTTCGCCCGCCCCGCCGACAGCATCCCCAAAATATCGGTCGGCCGCCTGCGCCCCGAGGGCCCACGGCAGCTGCTGCCCGTGTCCGTCAACGTTCACCACGGCCTGGCCGACGGCTACCACGTAGGCCTGTTTCTGACGGAGTTGCAGCGGCAGCTGGATGGGGAGGCGTAGCTTGTAGGCACCAAGGTGGGGCCCAAAAACAAGTCAGCCACCCAGATTTGCATCTAAGTGGCTGACTATGAATGAGCGAGAAACGAGGTTCGAACTCGCGACCCTCAGCTTGGGAAGCAGAATTCGGGATGGATGCATCCAATCCAAACTGCGTTTCTGCTCACTGGGTGCACTTTCATGGGCTGGCCCTTTTCGGATGAGCCCCACCTTCTTCGCGTTTGTATGCACCACTGTATGCACCGCAAATCACGTTCTCAGACCACAAGCCGAACCACCGAACACAAAGAGGGCAAAGCCACGGTGAGCGTCTTCTACAAGACCGGAAAAACACTCGCTGATGGCTCTCACCCCTTCCAGATTCGCATCACCAAGGACCGCAAGCAGATCTACCGATCAACTGGTCTTTCACTTCATCCCAAGTACTGGAATTCAGAAAAACAGAAGGTGCGCCGGAGCTACCCGCTGGATCTACACGAGAAGCTGCTGGTTGATCTGCAGAAGTGGCAAGACAAGTACAGTCTGGCCGCAGATTCCCTCTCTGGTGCGGACGAAGTACACGATGCGTCCGCTGTGCTGGCTGAAGCCAACAGGGAACGACAGGCGCTACGGCGTGTGAAATTGTTGGCATTCACGGACGAGCTGATGTCTGGCATGGAAGCAGCCGGCCAGATCGGCAATGCGGGCACCTACAAGGATCTGCGAAATCAACTGACAAAGTTCGTCTTGCAGGAGTACGGCACTTCGGATGTGCCCTTTGATCGGGTCACGGTCAGGTTCTGTACTAAATGGGAAAATGTCTTGCGCTCTACTGGCATGAAGGAAACGACCCTTTCATTTCGATTTCGAACACTACGAGCAGTGCTCAACAAGGCCATCGCCGGGGGTTTCATGAAGCCGGACACCTACCCATTTGCCCGCAATGCAGCCGAAATCCACAAGTTCAGCATTGGCAAGTTCGACGTGTCCACCACCAAGCGGGCCATTAGTCGAGAGGCCATTCGGCGGCTGGAATCTTTCGTACCCCAGACAGAGCGGCAACGTCTGGCCAAGGACGTGTTTCTGTTCTCCTTCTACTGTGGAGGGATCAACTTTGTCGACCTTGCCCAACTTCGGTGGCGTAGTCTTCAGGTCGGAGAAGATGGGAGCCAGCGGCTCCGCTACGAGCGCCAGAAGACGGGCGGGAAGTTCTCAATCAAGCTCTTGGCTCCGGTTGAGGCCATCGTGAATTGCTACCGGCCTACAACCTACCGCAACCCAGAAAGCTACCTCTTCCCGATTCTCGATGCCGATTTCCACCAGAAGCCCACGCAGATCAGGAACCGCCTGCACAAAATTCTGGGTCAGGTGAACCATGATCTGAAGGAATTGGGTCCTCAGGTGGGCATCGACATCCCGTTGACTACCTATGTGGCCCGACACTCATTCGCCACCAGCTTGAAGATGGGAGGAGTAACCACCGGCATGATCAGCGAGGCCATGGGACACAAATCAGAGGCTGTGACAGCCGTGTATCTGGGGTCTTTTGATTCGGATACGATGGACGCTGTTTTCGACCAGCTCCTCTAGATTTTCTGAGAAAGCTGCTGTGCTACCACATAGCTACGGCAGCTTTCTGCAGAATCTGCTTTGGTGGAGTGACTTGAGGCGAGTAGATTGGAGCTTTCCACCTGTCTACTCAGAATGCACATCGACAACTGCAGTCATTCGTTCGCCGAGTTGGCCGCTACAATTCTGCCTAGTTACATGGGCAAACTGCACATTGCAATCCAGCAGCCTTGGTCGACTTCCATCTTCTCACAGCCGGGGCAGGGAGTAACGCGCGTTGCCAAGACGCTCGGGCGCACTGCTGACTTTAGCGGGTGCTACGTGTTGCTCGACAAGGGCAAGCCCATCTACGTGGGCATTTCCCGTAGAGTGATTGTTCGGCTACGGCAACACCTCATGGGAAAGGACCATTTTGCCGCCAGCTTGGCCTACTCCATGGCCAAAAAGCACCATGGATCGAAGCTGGGTACGCGAAAGACTGCAATGCTGGATTACGCTTTCGGTGACCATTTCCATCTTGCACAAGCTTATCTTCGCAGCCTTTCTGTCGCTACGGTGGAAATTGACAACCCACTAGAGTTGTACGTCTTCGAGGCGTATGCCGCCATGGAGCTGGAGACGGCCGAATGGAACACTTTTCGCACACATTGAACCATGATTACCGGAGAACTAAGAAGCAAGATTGACAAGGTTTGGGAGGCATTCTGGACGGGTGGCCTGTCCAACCCCATCACCGTCATCGAGCAGATGACCTACCTGTTGTTCATCCGTCGGCTGGATGATCTACACACTCAGCGCGAGCAGAAGGCTGCGTTCCTGCACAAGAACATCGAGAACCCCATCTACCTGCCACTCGAACACGAGCTACGGTGGAGCTTCTTCAAGAACACCGACCCCGATGTGATGTACCGCCTCTTCACACGGGAGAGCGGCGTGTTCGACTTCCTAAAGAGCCGGGGCACTCAGGATGGCACCTTCGCCAACTACATGAAGGGCGCCACCTTCATGATTCCGACGCCGCGCCTGCTGGCCCAGGTCGTGGACATGCTGAGCGCCATCGACATGGACGACCGCGACACCAAGGGCGACGTGTACGAGTACCTGCTGAGCAAGATTGCCTCAGCCGGCCAGAACGGGCAGTTTCGCACCCCGCGCCACATCATCAAGATGATGGTGGAGATGGTCAGGCCCTCAACGGACGACATCATCTGTGACCCCTCGGCGGGTAGTGCTGGCTTTCTGGTGGCCGCTGGTGAGTACTTGCGCGAACACCACGCCGCCGAGCTGCTCAAGCCCGAAGTGCAGAAGCGTTTCCAAGACCAGACGTTGATGGGCACCGAGTTCGACCCGACCATGATTCGCATCGGGGCCATGAACCTGATGCTGCACGGCATGGAAAACCCCAACTTGGTGCAGGTAGACGCGCTGAGTGAGGACAACGCCAGCTTCACCGACAAGGTGACCGTGATGCTCGCCAACCCGCCCTTCAAAGGCTCGCTCGACCGCGAAGCCGTTGACCCGAAGCTGCTCAACATCATCGACAGTAAGAAAACTGAGCTGCTATTTCTCGGACTGATTCTGAAAGGACTGCAGCTTGGTGGACGGGCCGCGGTGATTGTGCCCGACGGCGTGGTGTTCGGCAACAGCAAGGCCCACAAGACCATCCGCCAGACTCTCATCGACCAGCACATGCTCACCGGCGTAGTGTCGATGCCCTCGGGCGTGTTCAAGCCCTACGCCGGAGTGAGCACCGCCATCCTGCTCTTCACCAAAACCGGCGTGGGCGGCACCGACAAGGTCTGGTTCTACGACATGCAGGCCGACGGATTCAGCCTCGACGACAAGCGCAACCCGATTGCGGAGAACGACACCGCAGATGTGGTGGCTCGTTGGCATGCCCTCGACGCCGAAGCGGGACGCACCCGTACCGCCAAGAGCTTTCTCGTACCGGTGGAGGAAATCCGTAGCAACAACTACGACTTGAGCATCAATCGCTACAAGGCGACAGTACACGAGCAAAAACATTTTGAGAATCCTGAGCTCATCATCGCCCAAATTGAGGCTCTCGACGAGGAGCGACGCGAGTTGCTCGAAGGGCTCAAGTCACTTCTCGTCACAGAGTACTACGCAGTATGATGAACTACCGGCATGTCACTCTTGGCGAGGTTGCAGACATCAACCCGAAAGTTGATTGGAAGACTGTGAATCAATACCCGTCTGTCTCGTTTGTGCCGATGGCAGCAGTGTCAGATACCGACTTCTGCTTGACTACTGAGAAGGAACGCCCTCTTGAAGAAGTCAGAAAAGGATTCACGTACTTTCAACGCGGCGATGTACTTCTCGCCAAAATCACGCCTTGTTTCGAAAACGGCAAGGTCGCACTGGCGCATATTCACCACGAACACGGATTCGGCTCAACTGAATTTCACGTCATCAGAGCAAAAGAGAAAATTGTTCATCCTCAATTCCTCTACTACCTTTTGCGCCAACCCGCATTCATTGCAGAGGGCACCAAAAACATGACTGGCAGTGGGGGTCAGAAAAGAGTACCGAAGCTGTTCCTTGAGAATCTTCCTTTCACTCTACCGACTCTGGATACGCAGCACCAAATCGTCGCCACACTTGAAAAGGCCGACGCACTCCGACGCAAAGGCCAGGAATTGCTGCAGAAGTACGATGAGCTTGCGCAGAGCATTTTTCACGAGATGTTTGGCGACCCAGCTGTCAACGACAGAAACTGGCCGGGCTGTAGTATCCGTGACGTTGCGACGAAGGTCACGGATGGTGAGCATGGCACCGTCAAGCGGTTGGAGGATGGATGGATGTATTTGATGGCAAGAAACATCAGAGACTCTTTCTTGGACCTATCCGACATGAGTTTCATTTCAGAGTCAGACCACCGTAGAATCTACAAAAGGTGCAACCCTGAAGAAGGTGACCTGCTGCTGGTATGTGTTGGAGCTACTATCGGCAGGGTGTCACTCGTCCCAAAGATGGGTGAATTCAGTCTTGCTCGGAGCGTAGCACTCATCAAACCCATTAGAGAGAAGGTACTACCTCAATTTCTTCACCATCTCTTCAAGACGGACTACATGCAGAGCCAGATACGCAACGGCTCAAGTTCGTCTGCTCAAGCTGGCATCTACACAGGCACCATCTCAGAACTGAGAATCGTGGTTCCCCCAATGGACTTACAGCAGCAATTCGAGCGAGCGATGGTCCGCTGTGCTCACATGAAGGAGACAGCCAAGAAATCGGTTGAATACTCGCACCACCTCTTCGAGTCTACACTAGACATGGCATTTCCATCATGACCTCGAACTTCTCGTTTCTACCTACCGAGTGGAGCACACTAGCTCCGACCCTGCAACAAGCCGAACAGCACGTTTACACGGCCGCACCCTACGCGGCGGTGTTGTGCCGGAAGTCGCTGGAGGAATGGGTTCGGTGGATGTACGAGAACGACGGCGACCTTGAGCAGCCCTTTGACACCTCGCTGAACTCGCTGCTACACCAGCCGAAGATGCGCGAGCTACTGGCCCCGAGCTTGTTCACGCAAGCCAACATCATCCGCAAGCTCGGCAACGATGCGGCCCACGGCACGCTCACCATCAAGCCAGAGCAGGCGTTGCACGTCCTGCAGCTCATGCACGGCTTCTCGGCGTGGGTAGTGAACATGTACCGCGCCGAGCGGGTAGTTGTACCGGCCTTCAATGTGGCTGCGGTATCCCAGGGTGCACCTGTCATCCGGTACAAGGAGAAGATGCAGGAGGCCGAGGCAGCGTTCCAGCAGAGCCAAGAGCTGAACCAACGGCTGCAAGCTGAACTCGACCGCGTTAAAGCGGCCAAGGAGTCACACGCGAAGCTCCCACCCCCGGCCGACCCCAACGAGGCCATCACCCGCAAGCTCTACATCGACTTGCAGCTGGCCGAGGTCGGTTGGGATCCAGAGGGCCCGAATGTGGCGGAGTACAAGGTCATGGGCATGCCCACCGGCAATGGCCTCAACAATGGCCCTGGTCGTGTAGACTACGTGCTCTGGGGTGATAACGGGAAGCCTCTGGCCTTGGTCGAGGCGAAGCGAACCAGCAAAGATCCCAAGGTGGGCCAGCACCAGTCCAAGCTCTATGCCGACTGCCTAGAGCAAATGCACGGCCAGCGTCCGGTGTTGTTCTACACCAACGGCTTCGAAACGTGGCTCTGGGACGACGTTGAGTACCCGCCCCGGCGAGTACACGGTTTCTACAAAAAGGATGAGCTAGAGCGCCTGATTCAGCGTCGTACGACCCGCCTATCGCTGACCGATGCCCCCGTTGACCCGGCCATCGCCGACCGCTACTACCAGATCGAAGCCATCCGCAGTGTGGGCAAGGTACTGGAAGGCCAGGGTCGGGAAGCGCTGCTCGTCATGGCCACCGGCACCGGCAAGACCCGCACAGCTGCAGCCCTCATTGATGTGATGAGCAAAGCCGGCTGGGTAAAACGGGTTCTGTTTCTGGCTGACCGCAACGCGCTGATCTATCAAGCCAAAAATGCCTTCACCAAGAGTCTGCCGAATTTACCTGCCGTAGACCTAACGCGGGAGAAGGAGCATGCTCAGGCTCGGGTCGTGTTCTGCACCTACCAGACGATGATCGGCCTGATCGACCAGAGCTATGACAAAAAGCAGCGCACGTTCGGCCCAGGTCACTTCGACCTGATCATCTTCGACGAGATCCACCGCTCCGTCTACAACCGCTACAAGGCCATCTTCGAGTACTTCGACGGCTACCGAGTAGGCCTCACTGCCACGCCCAAGAGCGAAGGCGACCGGGACACCTACCACCTGTTCGGTCTGGAACCCGGAGTGCCCACCTTCGCCTACGAGCTGGAGCAGGCCGTGAGTGACGAGTACCTGGTACCTCCTCTGAGTGTGTCCGTCCCGCTGAAGTTCCACCGTCAAGGCATCCGTTACAATGAGCTTTCTCCCGCCGAGAAGCTGCAATACGAGGAGAAGTTTGCCGACCCCCTCACCGGCGAATTCCCCGATGAGGTAGACAGCGAAGCCTTGAACACCTGGCTTTTCAACGAGGGCACCGTGAATCAGGTGCTGGCCTACCTGATGCAGCACGGCATCAAGGTAGCTGGCGGTGACCGGCTTGGCAAAACAATCATTTTCGCTCGCAGTCACAACCACGCCAAATTCATCGAGGAGCGATTCAATGCCCAGTATCCCCAGTACAAGGGAGAGTTCTGCAAGGTCATCGACAACTACGAAACCTACGCCTATGACCTGATCAAGAAATTCTCGGAGAAGGAAGGAGCGCCTCACATTGCTGTGTCCGTGGACATGCTCGACACCGGCATTGACGTGCCCGAAGTCGTCAATCTGGTCTTCTACAAACCCATCCGCTCCAGTGCGAAGTTCTGGCAGATGATCGGGAGGGGTACCCGCCTGTGTCCTGGCCTTCTCGGCGACGACCAGGACAAGGAGAACTTCCTGATCTTCGACTTCTGCGAGAACTTCGAGTTCTTCAACCAGAAGCCCCAGGGGAATGAATCAAAGCAGGGCAAGTCACTCACTCATCGCCTGTTTGAGCAGAGACTGAAGTTGATCTTTCACCTGCAAAAACGCCCAGAGCAGGATTTCCAGCAGTACGCCGATGAGCTCCGTGAACACCTCCACAAACAGGTCGTTCAGCTGGAAGATGAGAGCTTCCTCGTGCGTCAGCACTGGCGGGCAGTAGAGAAGTACCGGGACATTCATTGCTTCAACTCCATCAACGAGTTGAACGTCAAAGAACTTGCCGACCACATCGCCCCCATTGTTTTCGAAATGGAGCAGGACGAGTTGGCCAAGCGTTTCGATCAGCTCTGCTACACCATGGAACTGGAAATGTTGACGAAGGGCAGTCTTCCAGCTCATTTGGTGCAGGAAGCCCGCTCGCTGGCAGATTCATTGTCCAAGCGGGCCTCTATCCCAACAGTAGGGGAGAAAATGGCCCTCATCAAACAGGTCCAAGGGACATCTTACTGGACTGTAACGCCTCTTTCAAAGCTGGAGCACCTGCGTCAGGATCTTCGGGGGCTCATGCGTTTCATTCAGTCGGACAAGCGGCCACCCATCTACACGAGCTTGGACGACGAAGTGATGACCGTAGCTGAACCCAAGGCGCTGATCATCAAGGGAGTCAATTTGGACTCCTACCGAAAGCGTGTCACGCAGTTTCTCTTAGAAAACAAGACCCACCTTACCATTCACAAGCTCCGGACCAATCAACCCATTGGGCAGCCCGAGCTTCAGGACTTGGAGAACATGCTCTTCGATCAGGGTGAGGTCGGCACCCGTGAGCAATTTGAGAAAGCCTACGGCATTCAGCCACTGGGCAAATTCGTGCGCTCCATTGTCGGCCTGGAGGCCAGTTCGGTTAGGGACGCCTTCAGCTCCTTCATCAACAATCCATCAATGAACGCTCAGCAGATCCGCTTCCTGGATCTGATTGTGCAGTACTTGGGCAGCAATGGGTACCTGGAAACAGAGCGGCTCTTTGAGGCCCCATTCACTGAAATTTCAGCTCATGGTCTACTCGGCGTGTTCGATCAGGCTCAGGCTGGCCAAGTAGTGTTCATGCTAGAACGGGTGAATCAGTACGCAGAAGCGGTCTGATTTTGTACCAGAAAGGTGTCTACTGACCAGATCAGCCCAAGAGCGTAAATGCGGGTGTTTGCGATTGAAGGGAGATTTCCTGGCCCGGTCGGACAGGAGTAAAAAAAATTGGCTGACGAGAGAAAAATCGCGCACGACTAGTATCTGTCCGACCAGGCCAGGAAACTCAAATGGTGATCCTGCTTCTGAGAAAAAATCAGAAACTCTCAGAAGCAGGGTGGAAGAATCCGCCTTCCGACTTGGCCAGGAAATGCGCACATTAGAATCATTTGAGAAGCGCAAATGGATCCCCCCCCCAGCCCCCCCCCATTTAGAGGAGAAGGGCCAAATCAGCTGTAGGTGCCACTCGTGCGCGGATACCAGCACCTTTTGAGTGTGGGACAACACGAGGGGACTTTAGGAGCTTTTCAGGCAACTGCTCGGGGTTGTCGTCCGGTACGAAACCCCGCAAAAAAACCAGCTCTCCACAGAGGTGAGCAGAATTGCGATCCTGATGAAGAATTTGCAATAATCATGCCAAATTTGGGAGCGAGAGTGAGGGAGTACTGATCGCACTCCATTTTCATCATTGTTCAGAACTCTATGAAATGGATTCCCCCTGTAGATCATTAGATGGCTACCAGCGCAACTGGTTTTAGTTCGCGGGCACTTGGTTGAACCAGAGACGCGCTTCTGCTCATTCAGTCATCATGAAACGTAAGCCTCGGCCCTCATGGTCGAGGCTTTTTCGGGCCCAAAATTTTGGGGAAATTTCAGAAAGTCCGAGTTCGCGAGGATGGAACCACTAGAGGAACCGCCCCCGTGCCGAGTGCAAACGGTTCCCCCCCCCCTAGCAATCGACTGACTTCCCACCTGATGGAGTCCAAACTTCTCACGTTTAAATTCATCAGAGTTGCTCATGAACATTCATCAATCATGTCGTCGGAGATGCCAGATTCGGCTTCTTCTACAGGGCCCAAGCGGATCAGGAAAAACCATGAGTGCCTTGCTCATCGCCCATGGGCTGGCTGCCGGGCACTGGCCCAAAATCGTCGTCATTGACAGCGAGAACGGCTCAGCTGAACTCTACGCTGATCTGGGCGCCTACAATGTGCTCACCCTGTCCCCACCCTACACACCAGAGCGCTACGTCCAGGCAATTGAGGCCTGTGAGCTGGCCGGAATGGAGGTCATCATCATCGATTCGATGACTCATTGCTGGGAATACCTGCTGGATTACCACGCGGGGCTTCCCGGCAACTCGTTCACGGCATGGGGCAAGGTGACCCCGAGACACACGGCCTTCGTCAACCGCATTCTCAGATCCCCGGCCCATGTCATTGCCACTGTCAGGTCTAAGACGGAGTACGTGCTGTCAGAAAAAAACGGCAGACAGGTGCCCGAGAAGGTCGGAATGAAAATCATCCAGCGAGAAGGAATCGACTACGAGTTCAGCGTTGTCCTTGAACTGGATTTGCGTAATAACGCTACCGCCAGCAAGGATCGGACTCAGCTGTTCCGAGAGCAGCCTGCCTTCCGACCTGGCCAAAGTACTGGTGAATCACTTCGGAGCTGGTGCGAACAGGGCAGCCCTACCAAATGGGAGCAGATTCATCAGGTCATCAAAAAGTGTCAGAACCTAGATGAAATGGCCTCGCTCTACTACAGCCTCTCATCCGCCGAGCAGGCAGAGTTCAGGCCTGCATTTCAAGATCAGAAACAACATCTCCAAGCCGTCGCACTGGCTCCCAGTTCCCTCGGAAACAATCAACTTTTCATTCAACCCAACCCAACACTCAATCATGGAAACCTCACTCATTCGGCTTAGTGCCGCGCCTACTCTCATGCACATTCTACCCCAGGCCGACCCACAAGAGTCGGCCTTTTCTGTGCCTTCCACTTCCCGGGCCTTCATTGAGGCCAACACCACCCCAACGAGCTTCTGCGAAATCCGACGCGACCACATCATCCCCGTGTTCGTGAAAGACAACGAACCACTCATCAGTCAAGCTGACTTCATCCAAGTCACCGCCGAAGCCGTGCGGGATGTGTTTCGCGGCGAGCAGGTTCTCGCCCCCCAAATTCGGGTTTCGCATCCAATCAAGGGCCGCATCCCGGATGCCAAGGACAAGCCGGCCAAAGACCTGCAGGATTGGGAACGCACGCTCTACTATGAGAGGATGATGTTCGCCGTTGAGATCCCGACCATTTTCGATGAGATCGGCGGCAACCGGCTTACGCTGATCGTGGGCGGCGTCAAGGCGTACAACCTAGACAATCTCTACAATCGCAAGGGGGCGGTGGAGCACTTCAAACTCTTCGTCGGCTTCGAGAACATGGTCTGCACGAATCTCTGCGTGCGAACTGACGGCTTCATGGGCGACCTTCGCGTTAGTAGCGTGGAACAACTCCAAAAGGCCATTTATCAGTTGCTGCACACCTACGACCAGCATCGGCATCTGCGCCAGTTGCAGGCTCTGACGGAGTACTCCATCACGGAGCAACAGTTTGCCCAAATCATCGGGCGGAGCCGGATGTACTCTCACCTTCCAACTGCCGCCAAGCAGCACATTCCAGCGCTACTCTACGGAGATCAGCAGTTGGCCAGCGTCTGCAAGGACTACTACCGCGACCAGAGTTTCTGTCGAGAGGCCAATGGAGGCATCAACTTGTGGCGGCTCTACAATCTGTTCACTGGTGCCAACAAGTCCACATACATCGACCAGTTCCTCGATCGATCGGTCAACGCGTTGGACTTTGTAGGGCAGATCCAAGATGGACTACGTGGACACCAGACCAACTGGTACTTGCAGTAGGCATGGATTCGGAGAGGGGCTCGTGCGGCTGCGGTCGGCGAGCTCCTCAACTGGGTTCTTCTGTGCCAGGTACCGTCATCAACTCGTGCAGAGGAATTTTCAAGGCCTTGGTCAGCGAAAAAAGCACGTCCAAAGTGGCCGAGAATTGAGCCGTTTCGATCCTGTGCACCGTCATCTTAGCCACATCGGCGTAGTCGGCGAGTTCCTGCTGGCTCCATCCGCGCTCTTCGCGCAAGAGCCGAAGACGGTCCCCAAATGCCCTGATACCAGCCGGGTTTTTCACAGCTGGCAAGCTCCAACTCCGTACCGGGAAGACTGTCTACATTGATGTAGATTTAGCGCTTTGACTGGCTACTTTTGTGCAGATCACACTTCATCCCATCAACCATGTTCACAAAATCCCTGAAAACGGCACTCGTTTTCCTGCTGGTTTCAACTGCTTGCTACGCAGGTGGCCCACCGGCCCGCTCATTGGGTCGGTTCCTAGGAATGACTGCGGTGGACCTCGCCGCAGTGTACAAGAAGGAGGCTCATCACTACCACTGGTATCACCGTGAATCAGAAAGCATGGGTGTTGCCAGCGACGTTGTAGGCTGGTCGTACAATGACCCTGAAATGTCTTCCATCCAATTCACTCTGAAAAATGGGCGAGTCACAGAGGTAGCTTTCGACGCTACAGGCGAGTACGGTGAAGCGGTGGAAGTGAGTCTCAACAATTCCTTCAGGTGTTTAGGCATCAGGAGGTGGGTTGACACGGCCAGCAAGACCTACTGGAAAATGTCCTACGGCCTAGACCTGGACCATCGGTACAGAGTGGTGGTTCGCAAGTAGGCGGGAGTTTTCCCTCTCACGCACCCGAATCAAGTCTTTCGAACCCATGCTCGACCAGGGCAAGGAAATTGGCGCTTTCGAAGGGTTTCCCGCCAACTCAGGAAAACCTGATTCTCATTCTCCACGGCAAAGAAGGTGGTAGGCTGTATGCACCATGGTGGGCACCAAAACCAAAACAGCCACCCAGATTTGCATCTAAGTGGCTGACTATGAATGAGCGAGAAACGAGGTTCGAACTCGCGACCCTCAGCTTGGGAAGCTGATGCTCTACCAACTGAGCTACTCTCGCTTATAAGATTTGGTGAGGGCAAAAATACACCGCGAAAACTGAAATACAACCGGCTTCGGCCCCGAAGCACGTCGCGGCGTTGCCCGAACGCGAAAAATTGTGTCTTTTTGTAGCTGGCCGGTTGCGGCCGCCGCGCCAGCCCTGTGGCCGACCGGTGACTATCCACCCTTCAACCCCGCTTGCTATGGCCTGGCCTCCTACCCCCGCTACCCGCCGCGTTATCGCCTGGCTGTTCCTGACGGCCGGCATCCTGCTGGTGCTGGGCGTGAGCATGCAGCTCTGGGTCATTTATGCCGAGTACCAGCGCCTGGGCAGCGGAAACCTGAACTCCACGGCCCTGGTGCTACGCCTGATGATGCTGGTGGCCGCCGTGATGATGCTGCGCTACGGCTGGCGCGAAACCCGCGGCAACGACACCGTGGACTGATGATTGAGCTGTTAGCTGTTAGCTGTTAGCTGTTAGCTGTTAGCTGACTGAACGAGAGCGAACGGCTCAGGTACTATCCGACTGAACAGAAGCTGACAGCTAACAGCTCTCAGCTAGTAGCTTAAAAATATGAGCCAACCCCTGCGCATTACCGTTGCCAAACGCACCCCGGCCGCCGCGGCCCAACTCGCCGAGCTGAGTCGGCGGCTGTTTTACGAAGCCTACGCCGCCCAGAACACCCCCGAGAATATGGCAGCCAAGGCCGACGCCACCTTCAGCCCCGAGCAGCAGCTGGCCGAGCTTGAGGATCCCAACGTCGTATATCTGGAAGCCCGTATGCTGCAGGAGCTGGTGGGCTACGCTAAACTGCGGCTGCATTCTGAGCTCGGTCTCGACCCTGATAAGTTGCCCGAAGACCGGCTGGAAGTGGAGCGCTTGTACGTGGCCGAAGACTGGATTGGCACCGGCCTGGGAGCCACGCTCATGCGCCGCGCAATTGAAGAGGCCCGCCAGCAGCAGTGCCGGGCCGTGGTGCTGGGCGTGTGGGAGCACAACACCCGCGCCCGCGAGTTCTACCAGCGGTTCGGCTTTCGGCCCATCGGGCAGCACCTTTTCCAGTTTGGGGCCGAAGCCCAGACCGATTTGATTCTGCGCAAGGGTCTGTAAGGGCCGGGGCGTGCGCCTGTCCGCTACGCTCCGGTCCGCTACCTTTACCCGCCCGTCCCATTACACTGTGCCGTTGCAACGCCCTTCCTTTCTTCGTCTTAGCGGCCTGGCCTCGCTGCTGGCTTTGCTGTTGAGTGCCTGCTCGGGCAACCCGGACTCGGGCGAGGTACCCAACGCGGCCCCGCCTACCGGCCACTACGAAGGCGCCATCAGCTACCAGGGCAGCGAGCTGCGCACAGCCCTCGACCTGCGCGAAACCAAATCCGGCCAGCTGACGGCCACGCTGAGCTTTCCGCAAGTGCCGGGACTGGAGTTTGAAGCGGCCACGGCCAACTACCAGGCGCCTCAGCTGCGGCTGGAGGAAGCGCCCGGCCAGCCCGGCGGCATAGTGGTACAAGCCGTACGCGAGGGCGACTTTCTGCGCGGCGTAGTAAACTGGGACAGCGTGCGGGCCGATTTTGTGTGGGTGCGGCGCGGCGAAGCACCGGCCCCCGGCTTCCTTGATACCACCTTAACGGTGGCAGTGCCCGGCCAGCCCGCGCTGCGCCTGCGCCTGCTGCTGCCCGACGATACGCTGCCCCGACACCCGGCGCTGGTACTGCTGGCCTCGGCCACCGATGGCCCCGCCGCCGCCCGGCGGGCTACTCACCTGGCCCGCCGCGGTATTGTAACGCTGCTGCTGCCCCCATCAGCCGCCGATTCGGGGCGGGTGGGCTATTGGGGCCGGGGAACGGTGGCCCCGCGGGTGGCCGAAGCCGCCGGGCAGCAGCCGCAGCCCGGGTTTGCGGTGCTGGAGGCCGCGGCAGCCGCTACCCACGCCGAGGCGGCCGCATATCAAGTGTTCAACCAGCAGCGGATTCCGGTGCTGGCCTTCTACGCCGGACTCGATACTACGGTGCAGGCGGCGGCCAGCGCCCGGCGCTTACGGCCCATACTAGGCTACCGCCGGGGCACGCAGGTGCAGGTGCTGGCGGGTGTAACATCCGATTTCCGGCGCCCCGGCCGCACCGGTTCCGATGGCCAGTGGCAGTGGCCCCAGCCGGCTCCCGAGTACTGGAATGGACTGGTGGAGTGGCTGAAGGCGCGGTAGCCGCTAAGCACGATTAGCTGCCGGCTCTTTTCCGCCGTATTGAGGTGCTTATCCGTCCTCGCCTGCCGGCTGCGCCCACGGGCGGGCTGCTCTCTCCCCTCCCTACTGCTGTCATGCGCCTGCTCTCCCCTACCCTTTTGGCCGCTGCCCTGCTGCTGCCGCTGCTGGCCGCCGCCCAGGCGCCAACCGATTCGCTGACAGCTGTAAAAAGCCGCTACTCACTGTTTCGGCCGGTGCCGCGGGAGCTGATGCGCGACCTGGCTCCTGACCGGCCCGGCGTTACCGAAAGCCCTTTTTCAGTCGATGCGGGCCACTTTCAGTTCGAAACAGCCCTGGCTAACCTCATCAGCAGCCACCCCAACCGGCAACCCAAACAGTACACTTTCCGGGCCAACGCCTTCGTGCTGAAAATGGGCATAGACAACCGTACTGATGTGCAGCTGTTCATCGATGCCTACGAGTGGGACCGGACCTTTGCCACCGCCGACGAGCCCGGCACCCGCAACCAGGGCTTCGGCGACATAACCGTGCGCCTCAAGCGCAACCTGCTCGGCAACGACTCCACCGAAAGCCCGTTGGCCGTTGCCGCAATCGGGTTTGTGCGGCTGCCCACTGGCGGCCGGCAGGGCGCGGGCGGCTACGAGTATGGCCTGCTGCTGCCCGCCACCTACGCCTTGGCCGATACCTGGAACCTGAGCGCCCAGCTGCCCCTGCTCCTCAACTTCGACCGCGACGAAAACCAGCACTACCTTCAAACGGCCCCATCTGTCAACCTCGACCATGCGTTCCGGCCCTGGCTCACGGGCTTCGGCGAGCTGGTGGCCCAGCACGATTTTCGCGCCCGCCGCTGGGATGAAGCCATAAACGCCGGAGCTGTTTTCAGCGTGGGCAAAAATATGCAGTTCGATATCGGCCGCCAGTTCGCCCTCACCGGCCAGGCCGACCGCGAGTATTTCGTGGGCTTCGCAGTGCGGCGATGAGTTGGCTGGTTGCTAAGTATAAGTCACATAACACCGTTCTGCGCCCTACACCAGTCCCTTTAGCCGTTCGAAGCTGCTGCCCAGGATGGCCTTGTCATCGGTCTGGAGCCAGTCGTGCAAGACGGTGGCGTACACAGAGCGGAAGTCAAGCTGATACTTCAGGTCGCCGGCGTCGAGGTTTTGCAGGCTGGGGGCGTTGTTGAGGATGCCCTTTTGGCGCAGTCCGCCACCGAGCAGCAGCACGTTGTTGGCCGTGCCATGGTCGGTGCCGTTGCTGGCGTTCTGCCCCACGCGGCGGCCGAACTCCGAAAACACCAGCACCAGCGTATCGTCAAAATTGCCAGCCTTCTGCAGGTCCTCGGCAAACGAGCCCAGTCCTTCCGACAGGTCGCCGAGTAGCCTCCCCTGCTGCTCCTGCTGGCGCACGTGGGTATCGAAGCCGCTGAGCGACACGTAGAATACCCGCGACTCAACGCCCGAATTTATCAGCTCGGCCGTGATTTTGAGGCTCTTGCCGAACTCACTATTAGGGTACGTTACGGCCGACTTGTACACCTTGCTCTTCTGGTACAGATAATCGGCCGAGGAAGCGGTTTCGGCCAGCGTCTTGTACAGATAATCAACTTCCGAAAGCCCGCCCGGCTGCTCGCGGCTGATTTTATCCAGCAGGCGGCCTTGGGTCAGTTGATGAAATTTCTCGGGGCTTTTGAGCGCCAGACCCTTACGCTGGCGGCCTTTCATAGCGAGGCTGAGCGTGTCGTCGACTTCCACGCCGTTGTAGGGCAGAGCGCAGGGGGCGCAGTTTGAGTCGAGGTAGCGGCCGAGCCAGCCGGTGGTCATGTTCTGGTCGGCGCCCGAGCCGCTCTGCCAGATATCCATCGAACGGAAGTGGCTACGGTCGGGGTTGGGGTAGCCCACCGAATTGAGCACGGCTACGTGGCCCTGGTCGTAGAGGCCCTTGAGGCGGCGCATGGCCGGGTTGAAACCCAGGCCCTTATCAAGGGTATGAATCCCGCTTTGGGGCCGGATGCCGAGCGTGGGCCGGGCCTTGAAATACAGGTCGTCTTCGAAGGGAATTACCGTATTGAGGCCGTCGTTGCCCCCGCTGAGCTGCACCACCACGAGGCGGCGGCCCCCGGCGTCGCGCAGGCTGGGCAAAGCGTGGGCATCGAGCCGGTGCAGAAAACTGGGCACAAACAGCAGCGTGCTGGCCAACGTGGAAGCTTTCAGAAAGTCGCGGCGGGTAGTCATAGCGGTGGTTTAATGGGGACTGAAGAATAATTTCTGTCATCCTGAGCGAAGCGAAGACCTTATCACTCCAGAACAAGCCGTTTAAATGTGATAAGGTCCCTCGCTTCGCTCAGGATGACAGAAATTTTCACATCAACTGATACTCGGGCAGGCTCAGCAGGGCCGTGGTCATGTCGCGCAGTTCGCCGCGCACCAGAGCCAGGTTTTCGGGGCGGATAGACACCTGAAGCAGGATTTCGCTGAGGCGGGCGGGCTGCTGCGCGGCGGGTGTACCGGCCAGCAGCCGCTGCAGTGGGGCCAGCCGCACGGTGGTTTTCACCGACTGGTCGAAGGTGCGGGCGGCGCGGCTTAGGTTGGGGTCGAGGTCGTTTTCGTCCTGCTTGAGCTGCACGTCGAAGGCGGCATTGCGCAGTAGCACGGCCGGTAGCTGCAGCCGGTAGAGCAGCGACGAGGAGTCAATCCAGGCGCGGCCACCGGGCCAGCCGGCCACGTTCGGCGGCTCAAACAACGTCTGCCCCAAGGCCTTCTGAAAGACGATGAGCGGCCGCTCATTGGCCAGCTCCAGCCCCAAGGTCCGTTTCATGCCCGCCAGCAGCTCTACCGGTGACTTTATGCGGGTGCCCACGTTAGCGGCGGCGTAAAACCAGTCGGCCGAAAACAGCTGCTCCAGCAGCGCCGAAATATCGTAGCCACTTTGGAAAAACGCCTGGGCCAGCGGCCGAATGTGCGCCGGGTTGGGCACGTCGTTCACGAAGAAGCGGTAGAGCTTGGTGGTGATGAACTCGGCACAGGCGGGCTGCGCCAGGATAATTTCCAGCGCCTGCTCGCCGCTGAAGTTGCCGGTGCGGCCCAGCAAGGTCTTTGGACCGTCGTCGTGCTGCTTTTCGCGGAACACGAACTTGTTCTGGCCATTGTAGCCCCAGCCGGTGAAGGCCCGGGCAGCCTCCTTCACATCGGTTTCCGAGTAGTTGCCGCGGCCCAGCGTGAACAGCTCCATCACTTCGCGGGCAAAGTTTTCGTTGGGACTTTGCTTGCGGTTTTGCTGGTTGTTGAGGAACTGCAGCATGGCTGGCTCGCGGCTCACGGCCAGCAGCAACTCCGGAAACTTGCCCAGTGCCAGCCGCCGGATGGTGTTGTTGAGCTGCAGGGCCGCATCGGGCCGGCGCACCCGGCAGGCGAAGTGGCCGTGCCAGAAAAACGTTAGCTTCTCGCGCAATTGCGCCTCCGAAGTGGCCATGCGCGTCAGCCAGCCGGTATTCATGGCGTAAAAGGCGCTCCGGAGGTTCCGGTTCTGCTGCTTGCGCTGCTCCGGTGTCATTTTGCCCGGAGCCGCAGCGGCGGGTCGGGCGGTCTGGTCGGGCGTGGTAACCATGGCCGCCTGGGGCGAGCCGGCCGCCTGCATCATCTCGGTTGAGGGCGTGGGCAGCGGCTCGGCGTAGCGCATGGCCGGACCATCGAGCGGCTCGAAATTGCGGGAGTCCTGCAGCAGCTTCCGTAGCGCCTGCTGCGGACTTAGGCCGGCCGCCAGCTGCGCCGGTGTCGGCCCGAAGCTCGCCCGCCAGTATAGGTGCTGGAGTTGTCGTTGCGTGGTTGTGGTCGTCGTCATGGCCCTTTGGACGCAGACAGGACCACTAGGTTTAAATCACAGTTGTTGCCGATGATTCTACAGCCTCGCCCCCACCACTACCGTTTTGCGGTACTCGCTCTTTTCGCCGCTGTTGGGGCGCAGCAGTTCAATGTGCAACACGTAGTAGCCCACGGCGGCTTTCTGGCCCCGGTCCGTCAGGCCATCCCACTGAAAAAAGCCGCTGGTGGCCAGCGTTTCGTTGCGCACGAGCCGGCGGGCCAGGCGGCCCTGGGCATCGTAAATCGTGACGCTGGCGGCGTAGCCGGGCTGGTCGAGGACGTAGTTGAGGGTCGTCAGGTCCTGCTGGCCGTCCTCGTCGGGGGTAAATACTTCGGGTTCTATCCGGAAAGTCTGGTCGCCACCGGGGTCCTGCTGGTACTGCGAGTTGGGGCGGCCAGGCGTGGCGTAGCCCGCGGCGCTGGCCGCCGAGTGGAAGTTGGCGCCCGTGCTCGGCCCCTCAGGCCGGATGCGCTCCAACGACACGCCATTCTGGTCGTCGAGCAGCTTCAGGTGCATGCTTTTGTTGTAGGCAAAGCGGTCCAGCAGCTGGTTGGTTGCCGAGGTCAGCACCACGATGCCCGCATCATCGGGGTACGAGGGCAAGCTGGGCATTCCGAGGAAATTGGCCGGCTCCGAGCTGTTGGGGTAGGAACTCTGGATGTTGGCCGGGTTGGTCGTGAGCACCACCAGCTGGCCGGGCGCCAGCACGTAGGGGCCGGCGCTGATGGGTTTCTGGTCCACGGCGCCGTCGGGCTTCTCGCTGCCCAGCTGCCAGCCCTGCACGTTCAGGTACTTGGCCGAGCGGTTGAGCAGCTCCACGAAATCGACGCCGCCGGTACGCGGGTTGAACAGGATTTCGTTGAGCACCACGTCACCGGCCGCTACCGGCGCGGGCAGGGCCAGCGTTACGGCGGCGGCCGGTCCGCTGGCGTTGCCCACGCAGTCGGTGGCCTGCTGCACGGTCAGCGTCAGGGGCTGGTTGGGCTGCAGCGGCGTACTCAGCTGGAGGTCTATCAGTCGGAAATCGGGGCCGACGGGTAGTACCCGGGCCACGCCCATGGCCGGCGCAAACGTGTAGCGGGCGGGGTTGGAAACGGCCGCGCTGTCGAGCTTCTCACTGAAAAACAGCCGCACCAGCGTAGGCGACAGGGCCACGGCCCGCAACAGAGCCGGCGCGGTGCGGTCGGGGTTGGGGGTGCGCACCGAGTTGGCCCGGCCGGGTGTGCCGCCGCTAGCGTCGTTGCTGGCGGTCCAGTTCTCGATGCCGCCGCAGAAGTTGGCCTCGTCCACCATTTCCAGGCTCCAGCCGCCTTCCTTCTTGCGGTTATCCTTGTACCAGCTGTCGGAATAGGTTACTTCGAACAGGGTGCGACTGTCGCGGCCCGATAGCACCAGCTGGTCGCCGGCATTGCTGAGACTGGGGAAATTGGTGAGGGCAAACACCTTCCCGAAGGCCGCAAACTGGGCCCCACGGGTGCTGCCGCATACCACGGCGTACTCGCCCGGCAGCAGCGTGCGCCGGCCGGAAACACGGCCGGGTTGGCCGTGCTGCCGCCCTTACTCAGCCGCACACCCGCCAAATCGAGCGTGCGGGTGGCCGAGGGGTTGTGGATTTCGAGGTACTCGGAAGCAGGCAAACCCACGACCGGCGTTTCGTCGGCCATGATTTCGGTGATGAGTAGCTGCCCAAACTGCGGCACGGCCAGCATGCCCGCGAAGCTGAACGCGGCCGTGAGCGGGCCAGCGGCTACGTTGCCGTAGAGGTCGGCCACTTGGCGCACTTCCAGCGTGCCGCCGCCGGCCGGCAGGTCGGCGGCCAGCGTGAGGTGTACCAGGGCCGGGTTGGCCGCGTCGCGCTGCGCGGTAATTACGGCCGGGCCGCCGGGCAGCTGGTAGCTGGCAGCGTTCTGGGTGGCGGATACGGCCTCATTGAACGTGGCATCGAGGGCGCGCGGGCCCACGCCAGCTGCCTGCACCGAGGCGGGCGGGGTCGCGTCGAGCACCCTAAAATCATCGAAGTAAAAGGCCTTGTTGTTGGCCGACGAATAGGTGAGCAGTACGCCAAAAAACGCGCTGCGCTGGTGCGTGGCATCGGTTCCGCTGCCCTCGCTCGCGAAGCTCTGGCCGCCCGTCAGGTCGCGCTCCAGGGTCCAGACGTTCTGCACCGAGCGCGTGACGCGCACCCGCACGAGGTTGTTGGTGGCCGAGCTAAGCGTTCCATCCTGACCATTGACGACGTAAACGGGGCTGCCGGTGGCATCCTGGCGGAACAGGGCCACCTCGTCGGGGGTGCCGCCCAGGCGCACGAAGTAGCCGCGGGTGCCGCTGGTTTTCAGGTCGGCGCGGTCGGCCATCAGCCACACGTCGGCGTAGTTGCCGCTGCTGGTGGCCAGCTTCAGGTTGGCCCAGAACGTCCAGCTGGTGCCGGTGCTGGCCTGGCTCGCGGTGGCCAGCTGCAGCTCGGTGCCCGTAACGGCCGGGCCGTTGCTTTGCAGCTGGCGGGCCGCATTCACCTGAAACGCGGCCTCGTCGCCGGTCCAGGCGGGGTTTTGGCTGAAGTCGCCGTCGATAAATTCGTCGGTTAGCTGGGCCTGGGCGGCAAGGGCGGGCAGCAGGAGCAACAGCAGGGGTAGCAGTTTCTTCATCGGATTTTCTCGCAGGGGTTCGCGGAGGGACACGCGGAGGGAAACCGCCTTTCAGCCTCTGCGCATCCCTGCGCAAACCTCTGCGAGAAACACGCATAAGCCAAAGTCAGTAACCGCAGGTAAGATAACCGCTTTACCTTTACCAGCTCAACCAGAAACGAATATGAAAGTAGCCGTAGTGGGCGCCACCGGATTGGTCGGCACCGAGATGCTTAAAGTGCTGGCCGAGCGCAACTTCCCGGTCACGGAGCTGCTGCCCGTAGCTTCGGCCCGGTCGGTGGGACAGGAAATCGAATTCCGGGGCCAGAAGTACCAAGTGGTGAGCATGGACGATGCCATTGCGGCTCGTCCGGCAGTGGCCATTTTCTCGGCCGGCGGCGCTATTTCGTTGCAGGAAGCGCCCCGTTTTGCCGCGGTTGGCACCGTGGTTATCGACAATTCCTCGGCCTGGCGCATGGACCCGACCAAGAATCTGGTGGTGCCCGAAATCAACGCCCACACGCTCACGGCCGACGATAAAATTATTGCCAACCCCAACTGCTCCACCATTCAGCTGGTAGTGGCCCTCAACGAGCTGCACAAGCGCTACCAGGCCACCCGCATCGTGGTGAGCACCTACCAGAGCGTAACCGGCACCGGCAAGCAGGCCGTCGACCAGATGATGCAGGAGCGCGCCGGCCAAACGCCCTCCAACCCCGCCTACCCCCACCGCATCGACCTGAACGTGCTGCCCCACATCGACGTGTTTCAGGACAACGGCTACACCAAGGAGGAAATGAAAATGGTGCTGGAGACGAAGAAAATCTTCGGCGACGACTCTATCCGCCTCACCGCCACCACCGTGCGCGTGCCCGTGATGGGCGGCCACTCCGAAGCCGTAAACGTGGAGTTCGCCCAGGAATTCGACCTCGAAGACGTGCGCGAGCTGCTACGCCACACCGAAGGCGTGGAGCTGGTAGACGATGTGCAGAATAACGTGTACCCCATGCCCCAGGACGCCCACGGCCGCGACGCCGTGCTGGTAGGCCGCCTGCGCCGCGACGAAACCCAGCCGAAGACGCTCAACATGTGGGTAGTGGCCGACAACCTGCGCAAAGGCGCCGCCACCAACGCCGTGCAGATTGCCGAGAAAATGCTGGAAATGGGGCTGATTGGCTAGTTTTTACTGGCTGAGCTGCGCTGATTACCGCTCGTTTCAATCTAGCTTAACACAAATGAGTCGCCCCCTGTAAAAGGAGGCGGACTCATTTATGTTAAGGAAAAGCGGAAGCTAGTAGCTTAGCGACGAACCAGGCGGACTACTTGGCGTTGCTGGTTCTGGCTAATGGATATCTGGTATACACCCGCTTTCCAGGCAGCAGCTTCGGGCAGCGGTATCTCCATCAGGCCGTCCTTGGCCGCTACTGCTTTCAACAGTACCTGCTGACCAAGCATGTTATACACTTCGAGCCGTACGGGCGCAGTGGTGGCTGCCACGAAACGGATGGTAGCGGAGCCAGTGGTAGGGTTTGGCAAAACAATGGCAGCCAATGCATTCTTCGGGCCGGACACGGTTAGCGCCCGCACGCCCGAAAGCACATCGGCCCCCGAAAGGTCTACCTGGCGCAGGCGGTAGTAAAGCAACGAGGCTCCAGTTGGAACAGGCGTTGGGTCGTCGAAGCGGTAGTTGGTGGTTGCCCCGCTGGTGGTACCGGCTCCGGCTACCTGGCCAACGGCCCGAAAGACGCTTCCATCAAAACTGCGCTCTACTACAAAGTGACTGTTATTGATTTCAAAAGCCGTAGCCCAGCGCAGTTCCGCAGCCCGGCCCTTCCAGGACGCCGTAAAGCTGGTCAGGCCCACCGGAAGAGGTGTGTTGCCTACACGAACTACCACCTCGGCCGAGCCAGGGCAGCCTCCAACGGCCGTTGGGCCGGTCACGGTGTAGCGAGTGGTAGTGGTCGGACTAACGGTTAGCGAAGAATTCGCATTCTTTGTTTCTGTTGTAACCCCTTGTGAAAAAGCCGTATAAGTATAAGAACCGTTAGTTCCGCCCGTTGAGTTGAGGGTCACAGACTGGCCCGATGTAATAGTAGAAGCAGTGGAAGAAAGCGTGAGGTTATTGGTATTCACGTTGATTCGCTGCACTACATCTGTCGAGCCGCAATTAGCGGTATTAGTTGTTACCGTGTAAAAGGTAGAAGTGGTAGGCTTCACATTCAAAGTGTTACTAGTGCTAGGCACACCTATAACTGTTCCACTGGCATCACGGAAAGTATATATAGCACCGGAAACACCACCTGTCGCCGTCAACGTTACATCAGTATTTGGACAGATAGCTCCGGTTACTGTAGTGCCACCCACAGCAGCACTCAGATTCAGAGTGGGAGTGAGTGTAAGTCTGACCTCCCCAGCTTTATCGTTCTGGCAACCACGAATAGCGTGGACAAGTGTATAACTGGTTGCACCGGAGGAATTAGCTTCTAAAGTAAAAGTGGTTGACCCATTTTGCGCAGTTAAGACGGTTACAAATTCTGTATTGGTAGGAAACCCCCTGTTGGGTACTGTGACATTACCCACATAAATTCTCGTTTCACCGCCACCGTCATTATCACCTTCGATTATTGTGAAAGTGGCCTTGCCACTGCCATCAGGGCAGTATGAAACCGCTGTTAAGCCAGATCCATTGTTGTAATTGGTAGCGGCTGCAGCACCCGGGTAGCGAACCGAATACTGTCCGGAACACCCTGCAACAGATGCGCTTTGGGCTCCAATCATCAGTCCCATCAGAAGGATGGCTATTTTGTACAAGTTTTTCATGTGGCTTGTCCCTCACGGGCTTAATGTTGGTTTTTGGGCGAAACGTTTTGAGATAAATTTAGATTCCTTAAGCCAGGGAAAACATCTATCTTCTCTAATAAATCAGAAAAGGCATCCGAAATCAGAGCAGAAAATCTCCAGCTAACACGGCGCCCTATCTGAATTCGTGGCGGTAAAAGTGCCACCTTTCGCCCCCTTTGTTACATTAATGGTTGACCACCCCGAGCAATTGGGGCAAACAGGTACATCCGCAGTAGGAGCATTTTTGTTGTATGATGATGCCGCGAAAGAGGGAGAGGCACTAGCAACTTTCCCAAACACCTTTAGCTGTAAGCGGTACCCGCGTTGAGAAGGGTCTTGATCAAGTAAATCAGGAACAGAAAAAGCGAGTACGGCTTTATGCAGATTGATTTAAGGGTAACGAGTGGCCGTAAGAAGTGCGTAGAAAGACCAAAGTTTGCATGAAGCTAAAAGTAAATATACTAGGCATTTAACTGCCATACTGATATAAGTACTTTCTATTTAACTATTATCTTAAAAATCATATACTCATACCCATCAATCATAAAATTTGCTAGTATTTTATACAACAAATGCAATTTTTTGAATCGCAGCCCTTTTCGTCGTCCGTTACGGATTGCCTACTAAGCGAACTTCCTCTACTTTCCTTCTTGGTTGCCCTTATTCCCCAAATACCCCCGCCGCAAACTCCAGTACGGCCCGCTGCGTTAGCTCCGGCGCCTCGAAGTATCCTAAGTGCCCTACATTCTGCAGTAGCAGGGCGTGGCTTTGGGCGGGCAGAGCCAGTTGGGGCAGCAGCGTTTCCAGCGGCACTGCTGGGTCATCGTGGCCGCCGATGAAAAGCACCGGAAACTTGGCGTCGCGCAGGACCTGGGTGCGGTCGGGGCGGACTTTCATGGCTTCGAGGCCCCCGAGGATAGTGGTTTCGGGCGTGGCTTTGCCGATTTTTTCGAGGCGCTGCTGCTGCCGGCTCAGCCGGTCGCGGTTGGCTGGCGCGAGAAGCGGCCGGATAAACGAGCTCATGAACTTATCGAGGCCGTGGCGGCCGATGAAGGCGGCATTTTTGTCGCGGTTTTCGCGCTTCTCGTCGGTATCGGCTAAGGCGGTGCTGTGGAAGAGCACGAGGCCGGCCACGCGCTCGGGTTGTGCTTCGGCCAAAGCCAGGGCCACGTAGCCACCCATGCTGTGGCCCACGAGCATCACCTTTTCCGTGTCAGCGGCGTCTAGCTGCTCCAGCATGGCCCGCGCCTGGGCCTCCATGGCGTAGTTGGCTACCGACGCGGGGTTCGGGCCGTGGCCGGGCAGCGCGGGCGTCAGCAGGCGGTAGCCAGCCGGAAAGCCGCGGGTGAAGTCGGCCCAGATGGCGGGGCTCTCGGCAAAGCCGTGGAGGAAGACGAGGGTAGGTTGAGTGGCAGTGGGCATGAGTGAGGGTTGGTTGCGTATAACCCTACCTGCTACGCAACCTGCGCAGAAAGTTATCTTTGTTTCCCGCCGCTCCGGCGGCCCCACGCCCCACTGCCATGAACGAGCAACTCACCGTCAAGAACTTCGGCCCCATCAAAGACGCCACCGTGGACTTCAAGCGGGTTACGGTTTTTATTGGGCCTACTGGCGGGGGCAAGAGTACGTTGGCGAAGCTTAAAGATATTTTTAGATATAGAAAAAATTATATAGTAGATGAATCAATATCTCGTCATCCAAGGTTTGATAGTTTCGATGCCTATAATGAACACTCATTAGGAAATTATTTTTCAAACGAAACATATTTGGATTATAGTACATCCATTGGCAGTGTAGAATTTAAGAACAATTATCATTTAATAAGTTTAAATATGAATTATTTAAGAGACAACGTTAAATCTAGCTCTACAACAATAATGGAGCAATTAAAGTCAATTAGTGAAAGGGCAAATAAGGCAGTTGTTCTACAGAATGAGGGTAAAGATTATAGTGAGATAAATAAAAGTATATTAGAAGATGTATCTCTGATTATAGAAAAACTAGAGAAGATAGATTCCGGTGAAAATACTAGAGAAGAATTTCCTAAAATAATAGCTCCGAATAATGTTTGGTATTGTCCTTCTGAAAGAATATTTGTATCAGCGCTTGAATACTCTTGGGCTGGTATATTACGTGATGATATAGGTTTACCGAGAAGTATTTTAGCTTTTGCTAATAGCTTCTCTATATCCCGTAAGGATATCACAGAGCTAGACATTCCATTATTTAATGTAAAGTATATTCATTCAGATGGGAGGGATTTTATCAAAATCCCAGAACGTGAAGAGCCACTAATGCTGCTAGAAACTGCTAGCGGCATCCAGTCCGTGACCCCCATGCTGGTGTTACTGGAGCATCTTTCGCGGCAAAAGGAGCAGGTGCAGAGTTTCATCATCGAAGAACCCGAACTCAACCTGTACCCGACCGCGCAACAGGGCCTGATGAACTGGCTGGTAGAGAAATGCACGGCCGGCGAAAACGACCTGACGATAACCACGCACAGCCCCTATATTCTCTCCCATCTTAATCTTCTGCTTTATGCATATCAGGTTGCTGAAAATCATCCTGACCGCGCCGATGATGTGGCGAAGCTTGTGCCGCGGGAAAGCTGGATTAATCCCAAGGAATTTGCCTGCTATCAGGTGGAGGGTGGCGGCGTTCAGTCGTTGGTAGATGAGGACTTAGGCCTGATAGACAACAATGAACTGGATGCGCTATCTGGTGATGCTGCTGATGCCTTCGATAACCTTATCCGTTTATCTAAATCGGTGGCCGTAAAATGATAGACGCTATCCAGACAGCTTATCCTTCTAGAAGGGATTTCCCTTGTATCAATGCCCATACAGATAAACTATTCCATGTCTATGACCCGCCATTATCCGAAGTGGCTGATGACTCGAAGGCCGTCCGCCGGCGTGAGCCTTGCGCCCGCCGAATTGGAGAACCGGCTATTACTGATTTAACTGTTCACAATCCGCAAGCGCACACAGTGCATTTGGTTGCTATCGACAGTTGCATGTATGAATCAGGCGACTCCACGCGCTGCGACTGTGCCTTGGTGCGGAAGCAGGAAGTCCGTTTTGTGGAGTTCAAGCATGGCACCTTCAGGCGACGCGCCGACCGCATCAAAGAGTGTATTCCCCAGTTGGCCGCTACCATCAACGATTTCATCATGGCCGGCATTATTGCCCCTAAATCGGTAGTATTAGCCATTGCCTGCGTAGGCTTTCAGGAGGAATTTCCACCCCGCACGGCCCAGCTTGACGCGCGCATCCTACAGCTCAACAAGCTTGTTGGGTCAGATGTAGTGGTTGAACTATTGGTCACCGATTCAACTACTTTCGCTTAAGCGCAAAAAGCCCCACCGGACCAAAATCCGGCGGGGCTTTTCAATTCCAAGCGAAACCAACTCTTACAGCAGCACCTTCTCCGCTACCGGCTTCACTGCTTTGCCGCTCAGCTCGCGCAGGGTGGTGGCAATGCCGGCTACGTCGAAGCCGCACTCCTTGTACAGCTCGTCCTGGGTGCCGTGTTCTACTACGCGGTCGGGGATACCGAGGCGGCGCACGGGCAGGGCGTAGCCGTTATCGGCCATGAATTCGAGCACCGCCGAACCGAATCCGCCGGGCAGGCAGCCGTCTTCTACCGTCACGATGGACTTATACTTGCGGCAGATGCGGTGCAGCATTTCCTCATCCAGCGGCTTGCAGAAACGCATATCGTAGTGGCCGGGATTGAGGCCCTCGGCGACGAGCTGCTGGGTGGCCTTGGTGGCGTAGTTGCCGATATGGCCAATGCTGAGCACCGCCACGCCTTCGCCCTCGCGCACTACCCGGCCGGTACCGATGGCAATTTTCTTCAGCGGCGTGCGCCACTCGGGCATCACGCCCTCGCCCCGCGGGTAGCGGATGCTGAACGGGCCGGCGTTTTCGGGCAGCGTGGCCGTGTACATCAGGTTGCGCAGCTCCTCCTCGTTCATGGGCGCCGAAACCACAAGGTTGGGCACGCAGCGCATAAAGGCCAGGTCGTAGTTGCCGTGGTGAGTAGGGCCATCGGCGCCGGCAAAACCGGCCCGGTCGAGGCAGAACACCACGTGCAGGTTCTGCAGCGCCACATCGTGGATGACCTGGTCGTAGGCCCGCTGCATGAACGAGGAGTAAATGTTGCAGAACGGCACCAACCCCTGGGTGGCCAGACCGGCCGAGAACGTAACGGCGTGCTGCTCGGCAATCCCCACGTCGAAGGCGCGGTCGGGCATGGCCTTCATCATGATGTTCAGCGAGCAGCCCGAAGGCATGGCCGGCGTCACGCCCATGATTTTGTCGTTGGCCTCGGCCAGCTCCACAATCGTGTGCCCGAACACGTCCTGATACTTGGGCGGCTGGGGCTTGTCGGGCGTTTTCTTGTAAATCTCGCCCGTAATTTTGTCGAACAGCCCCGGCGCGTGCCACAGGGTCTGGTCCTTTTCAGCCAGCGCGTAGCCTTTGCCCTTCACCGTCACGCAGTGCAGCAGCTTGGGGCCGGGGATGTGCTTGAGGTCTTCCAGAATGGTAGCCAGGTGCTGCACGTCGTGGCCATCCACGGGGCCAAAGTAGCGGAAGTTGAGCGCCTCGAACAGGTTGCCCTGCTTGAGCAGCGTGGCCTTCATGGCCTGCTCGACGCGGCGGGCAATCTGCTGAGGATTGGGGCCGAACTTGCTGAGCTTGCCGAGCACGTTCCACAGCTCATCGCGCACTTTGTTGTAGGTGCGTGAGGTGGTGATGTCGGTGAGGTATTCCTTGAGCGCGCCCACGTTGGGGTCGATGCTCATGCAGTTATCATTGAGAATAACCAGCAGGTTGGACTTCTCGACGCCAGCGTGGTTGAGGGCCTCGAAGGCCATACCGGCCGTCATAGCTCCGTCGCCAATCACGGCAATGTGCTGGCGGTCGAACTCGCCCTTGTAATCGGAAGCCACGGCCATGCCCAGCGCCGCGCCGATGCTGGTGGAGCTGTGACCCACCCCGAAGGCGTCGTAGGGGCTTTCGCTCCGCTTCGGAAAGCCCGACATGCCCTGATAGCGGCGATTGGTCGGGAACTGGTCGCGGCGGCCGGTCAGGATTTTGTGCCCGTAGGCCTGGTGGCCCACATCCCACACCAGCTGGTCGTGGGGCGTGTTGAAGACGTAGTGCAGGGCCACCGACAGTTCGACCACGCCGAGCGAGGCACCGAAGTGGCCGCCGTAAATCGAAACCGAATCAACGATGAACTGGCGCAATTCCTGGCTCACTTGCACCAGTTGGTCGGGGCTGAGCTTTTTGAGGTCGTCGGGGGAATTAATTTCCGCCAGCAGGGGCCCGGGTTCAACAATCATGCGCGCAGGGGTAGAAACGAAGGGATAAGTAGCGTTGCAACCGCCGCCCGGTCCGAAAGTTATGCTCGTGGCCGGCCCGACAATAGGCAACGGGCAAAGTTACGGGTTTTCCGTTCCGGCGGATGAAGTAAGGAATTGGGGAGTGAGTGAAAACGAACAGTGTCATGCTGAGCGCAGGCGCAGCCGCAGTCGAAGCATGACACTGTTCGTTGCTGACAATGGAATTACCAATGCGGTAGAGATGCTACGACTACGCTCCGCTTCGCTCAGCATGACACCGTTCTTTCCAAGATCCTTATCCAACGGAACCCAACCTTACGCCCCTCTACGCAACCCAACCCCAACCAACCATTCAACCCGCTACCTTTGCCGGATGCCACAGCTTACCAACGCCACTTCCGAAGACCAGCAACTGCTCGACAAGCTCCGGCCCTCGCGGATTGTGCTGCCAGTACTGATTGGCCTGGGCGTAGTAGGCTTCATGTTCTGGCGCAGCTACAAACCCGGCGACTTGGATGCGCTGGCCAACGCCAAGCCCCTGTGGCTGTTGGTGATGCTGGTGGTGCTGGTGGCCCGCGACGCCGGCTACGTGTACCGCATCCGCTACCTCACCCAGAAAGTGCTGAGTTGGCGTGCCTCGCTCGACGTGATTATGCTCTGGGAATTCTCCTCCTGCATTCTGCCCTCGGCAGTGGGCGGCACGGCCGTGGCCCCGGTGCTACTGCACAAAGAGGGCATTCCGCTGGGCCGGGCGGTGGCCTACATCATGGCCACCGCCATGCTCGACAACATGTACTATGTACTCATGGTACCGCTCGTAGTGCTCATCGGGGGCGAAACGCTGTACCCCTACGAGGCCCTGCACGGCGGCCTGATTACCACGCTGCGCGTCGGGTTCATTCTGAGCTACGTGTTCGTAACGGCCTACGCCCTGCTGATGGTGTACGCCATCTTCATCAACCCCCAGGCGGTGCGGCGGCTGCTGGTGCGGCTGTTTTCGGCGCGGGTGCTGCGGCGGTTCCGGGGCCGGGCCTACCTGCTGGGCCACGATTTGGTGCAGGCTTCGGCCGAACTGCGTGGCAACGGCCGCACCTACTGGCTGCGGGCGGCCCTAAGCACGTTCTTCGTCTGGACGGCCCGCTACCTGGTTATCGGCTGCCTCATCGGGGCATTTATTGATGTGGGCTGGACCGAGTTCTGGCTGATATTCGGCCGCAACCTCACCTACAAAGTTATCCTGCTGATTGCCATTACGCCCGGTGGCGCGGGTATTGCCGAGGGGGCCTTCCCCACGTTTTTCGGCAAGTTCATCGGCACCGCCACCATGACCAACTTCATGGTGCTGCTCTACCGCATCACCACCTACTACCTCTATCTGGTACTCGGGGCCGTGTTCCTGCCCCGCTGGGTAGCTCGCATCTACGGCACGAAAAAGGTCCAGGAAATCATGGAGGCGTAGCGCGCATCCTTTACTTCACGTTATGGCCGCGTAGCCTCCAGGGCTGGGGCCGGCTCGGCGGGCACGGGGCGCTGGTAGGTTTGCCAGAACTCGGGGTGGTAGGGCACTTTGGGCACTTGGTAGATTGCGCCGCCACCTAAATCTCCTTTTATTTTAGGGTCCGGTATTTCACTGGCGGCAACCTGGGTAGGCGGCGCGAAATACACTTCGCAGGTCAGCTGCCGGTAGAATGGCTTCTTTCCCAGTACGCGCCCCACGGCAGCGGCTTGCGCGATGCTGGCGGCCGCGTAGTAACGGCCATTTTCCATCCGCTGGTAGGTTACCACGTGGGCGGTGCGGCTGGTAGTGTATACCCGGTCGTATAGCCTGGAAATAAGGTTGCCTCGCCCGTAATATTTATGGGCCACCGCGTTATTTTGTAGCGTATCGTCCTGCCACAGTGCCTCGTAGCGTACTACCGCGTAGTTATCCTGCCGCACATACACCCGGCCCGAGTAGCCCGCCGTCAGGGACACACCAGTAGCGCGGTGGCTGGCGCGTTTGGCGGCGAAACGAATAACGTACACCGACTCTCCCCCTATCTGCTCAATTGTATCCAGGCGTAGCTGATATTTACCCATTGTACTGCTTTTAAACAGGGGCGAGATTCGGACCGGGTCGAAACCGCCCGCAAAGCCATGTCCCCCTTCGTCCAGCGTAGGGGTCAGGGTAGCGGGCGAAGCTTCAGTCAGTACGTTTTTCTCCTGCACCTGCTCAACCGGCTTAGGTTCCAGCATCAGAAACCCACCTGCCCAATTGCGGTAACCGGCCGGCACCCATAGCTGGCTGGTGTACTCCACCTCGTGCCGGAGCGTGTCGAAATTGATGGCCCGGCGGCGCGTGTACACCTGCTGGGCATAGTTTTGCCGCTCGTAGTTCTTCTCCGCCGCCTGAATCACTTTCTTCATAATCCGCTTCGGATCCTGCGACTGCGCACTTACCCGCACATCGCTCAGGGCAAAGGCCGCCGGCACCAGGCGCACCGTGGCGGCTCCGGCCGCGGCGGCCAGCGTGGCCGGCTCGTAGCCGATGCTGCTCACCTGCACCAGCTCACCCCGGCGGGTTTCTAAGCGAAATTTCCCTTGGGCATCCGACACCGTACCGGCGCTGCGGGCGGGCACGGCAATGGTGGCAAACGGCACCGGCAGGCCGGTTTTGCGGTCGAGCACCACGCCGCTGAGCCGGAGAACCGCGCCGCCAGTTTTGCCCGCCACCGGTCTCGCGGCGGGGTTGATGCGGCCGCCGAAACGCGCCGGGGCCAGCGTGTCGGCCGAAGCGGACTTGTTTTCCGGCCCAGAAGCCAGGGTCGCCCGCGCATGCGGCGGGTTCACGGTCCGCAGAAACAGGAAGCCATCCACGGCCTGGCTCCACGCTCCGGTAAGCGGCTTGTAATCAAAAGCGTACGTAGTTAGTTGTTTATCAGCCGCATCGTGCTTGAGGCTGATAAAACTGTAGGCCTGCCCCTGCGCCAGCAGCGCCGCTTCCAGACTGCCGGCCGCTGGCACCGGTACCGGCGTAGCTCGCCCCCAGGAACCAAAACCATACTCGCCACCGCCCGACAGAGTGCCTAGCACATATACGGCGTCTTCCCCCAATGCCGCCTTCACCGCCCGGCCCATTGGCCGGAACGTTTGGATATCGGCATCGGCCAGCACTTCTACCCGGTTGGCCACATGCAGCAAGGCCGCCCAGCAAATCACCTTCTCTTGCGGGTGCTGGCGCATGTACCAGAGCAGGTTGTCGGCCATCTGCGCGTCGCGTGGGTTACTGTCGACGGCCTTAAAATCGGCCGAATCCTTCAAGGCGGGGTCGTTGGTGGCGTAGTCGCGGGCCATGGCCTGGAGGCTGCGCAGGTTCTGGAGCCAGAACGCGGCCCGCTCCCGGCGCTTAGCATCGGGCCCGGCGGCCACCTTTTCGAGCAGCTTGCGGGCCTTGTTCATCTGTAAGTTGAAAATAACGAGGCTGTTGGCGGGCGGGAAAATGAAGTGTTCCCCCATCATGCTCACGCACTCATCCAGGTAGTCGTAGGCTATGCCGTCGGCCCCCTTTTCGGGCTTAAGGAAGGCCTCCAACTCCTCCAGCAGCTCATCCTGATAAGCGCCGCTCAGCTGCCCATCGAAGCCGGCTACTTTCAGCCCACCTTTGCCCAATAACGGTAGCAGAGGCTGAAATTCCTGGGTATTCTTCCAAACCGAAAACACGCTATTGTCCACCACTTCAGCCGCCGCAGCGCCCCTCTCCAGCTCCCGTTGCGCCCGGTCCAGCTCGTAGAAGCCGCTTTCAAACGCCACGGTGGTAAAACCCATGCGCTCCTTTAAAAAGCGAATCAGCCGGATTTTGGCTTCCGTTACGTTACCCTCGCCGTGGGTCGGCTCACCCAGCATTACCACCCGCGCGCCCCCAATTTCCTGGCGAAGAAACTCCAGATCGGAAAAGTCGGCATCCGTGGGGTCGATGGTGCGGATGGTGTGGGTGGGCAGCGGCACCGGGGCTGTAGCGGCGGTGGATGGGGCGGTTTGGGCCAGGGTGGCGAGGCTGCTGAGCGTGGCCAGCAGGAGGCCGAAAGCGGCCGGTAAAATTCGGTTCATAAACACTCGGATGCGGCTAGGGGCTAAATTCCACAGCAAAGTAGCCCAACTATTTACAACCCGGTAACCGAAAGGCGCAACAGCCACTACGAGGCGCGGCAGGCAGCAACGCAAAAGCCCCTTCCACCAGCGGCGGAAGGGGCTTCATTGCGGATTGTTCGGCTTCGTTCGGAAGGTTACTCCTTCTCCAGGCGCAGCTCCGAGCCGTCGGTGCCTTTGAGGGTCAGCTTGTCGTCGGTCAGCGTTACCACCGTGAAGGTGTTCGACTGGCCGGCACCGTCGGGCATCATAGTGATGGTTTTGGCAGACTGGTCGAAGGTGTATTTGCCGTTCATCGTCTGGGCGCCCGATGTCATATTGTACTGCTTATTGGCGTAAAAGGTCACGCGCTGGTCGTCCATGGCATCGGTCTGGGCAACTTTGTCGCCCGTTGCGTTCATTTCCTTATCGGTTTTCCAGGTTTTGCTGTCGGTGCCGTAGAGCATGTTTACGCCTTCTACTGTGCCTTCCTTGCTGCCGCAAGCGGCCGTGAAGAGCAGTACGAACATGAACAGGCCGGCCAGCAGGCGCGAGGCGGGAGAGGTGAGATTTTTCATGGGGAGAGAGAAAGAATAAGTGAAGGGTTAGGGCGAAAAAAGCGGCCGCTACCGACCGCCGGTAATGCGCCTCTTACGGTAGCGTTGCTCAAGATGTTCGGCCGCCGGCCAATAGCGTTATAGCCTCCGGCGGAGCAGCACAACCTATTGCCTAACACGGCGTAAGAAGGGCCAACATCCAAGCCGCACGGTACTTAACCGTCGGCCGCTCTCTCCTCCACCTAACGTATTACCATCATGGGACTCTTTGATTTTCTTTCCGACAAAGGTGAAACCAAGCCAGTTGCACCCACCACCAATCCTGCCGGCGGCAACACCGACTTCTTCGGCACCGACAAAACTGCCGACACCACGGCAGGCGACACGTATACCGTAGTCAGTGGTGACTCGCTCTCGAAAATCGCCAAGAACCATTATGGCGACGCCAGCAAGTGGCACCAGATTTATGACGCCAACAAAAGCACCATCGGCTCCGACCCCGACAAAATTGAGGTAGGCCAGGTACTGACGCTGCCTAAAGCATAGCTCCTCCGCTTCGCGGAAATATTCAAAAAAGCCACTCTCCGGAGTGGCTTTTTTCATGTCCAATATCGTTGAAAAAAGCGTTCAAAGAAGCACTTTTGAGGCTTGATTGGGGGCTTGAACACCGACCACAGGCGGGGCGGGGCCAAAGGATCATAACAGTGGTTTTCACTAACATTAAAGTCTATACACCTGTTAATCAGTATTATTACCTAATTCAATATAGAAGAATAAGCAGTTGAGAATGGTTGAAAAATAATTTACCATTCTCTTGCATTACAGAAAATAACGGCTATACCTTTGCAACACCAACCCGGTACTGCCCCGCTCGCGGCGGGATAGTTTTCATAGGATTTATACAGAAGTGGCGAGAGCACAGGCTCCCTGACCCACTGGCAACCTTCGACCGCGCGAAAGGTGCCAATGCCTGCCCGACCAGCCCGACCTAACCGTTCGGCGGCGGGGACTATAACCTCCCAGTCCCATGAGCCACTCCCGCGTTTTCGCCCCAGTTTCTCCCACCGCTCCGACCGCCTTCGGGCCCGCCGCTTCGCTGTGGGCTTTCGGCGTTCCGGCCCCGGCCGTTTCGGCCCTGCCGGCTGCCGCTCCTGCTGCCGCCCGAATGCGAATGCGCGGCTGTTGTAGCGCGTGTTGCTGCTGTTGTAGCGGCTGTTAGCCAGCCCCCCGGCCTTGCGGCCTCCCTCCCACCTGACTTTTCTGCCTGCTCCGGCCCCGGCCCGGCGCGCTCTTTCCGCAGCCTTTGCCCGTTGCTTTCTGCGGATTCGTGTGCGAAAACCGGTTGCCGAAAAACAAAAAACCAACAAATAAAAACGAAATAGCCATGTCCAGCCTCCACTTCGAAACCCTGCAACTCCACGCCGGCCAGCAGCCCGACCCCGTAACCGGGTCGCGGGCCGTGCCCATCTACCAGACCACCAGCTACGTGTTTAAAAACGCCGAGCACGGGGCCAACCTGTTTGCTCTCAAGGAATTCGGCAACATTTACACCCGCCTGATGAACCCGACTACCGACGTGTTCGAGCAGCGGGTGGCGGCGCTGGAAGGCGGCGTGGCGGCACTGGCGGTATCGTCGGGGCAGGCGGCGCAGTTCATCGCCCTCAACAACATCGTGCAGGCCGGCGACAACTTCGTGAGCTCGACCCACCTCTACGGCGGCACCTACAACCAGTTCAAGGTGGCGTTCAAGCGGTTGGGCATTGAAGTCCGCTTTGCCAACGGCGACGAACCAACCGCTTTCGAAGCCCAGATTGACGAGCGTACCAAGGCCATTTACCTGGAAACCATCGGCAACCCCAGCTTCAGCATTCCCGATTTTGAGGCCATTGCCGCTATTGCCCGCGCGCACGATTTGCCGCTGCTAGTGGATAACACCTTCGGGGCAGGCGGCTACCTGTTCCGGCCCCTGGAGCACGGCGCCAACATCGTGGTGGAGTCGGCCACTAAATGGATTGGCGGACACGGCACGAGCGTAGGCGGCGTAATCGTGGACGGTGGCACCTACGACTTCGGCAACGGCAAGTATCCGCAGTTCTCGGAGCCCTCCGAAGGTTACCAGGGCCTAGTATTCAGCGACGTATTTGGCAAGAATGGGCCGTTTGGAAACATTGCCTTCATCATCCGGGCCCGGGTAGAGGGCCTGCGCGACTTCGGCCCCTCGCAGAGTCCATTTAACTCCTTCCTGCTGCTACAGGGCCTCGAAACGCTGAGCCTGCGGGTGGAACGCACCGTGGAAAACGCGCTGCGGATTGCCACCTGGCTGGAACAGCACCCGCAGGTGGAGGCCGTGAATTACCCCGGCCTGGCCTCCAGTCCCTACCACCAACTGGCTCGTAAATACCTCAAGCGCGGCTACGGCGGCGTGCTCACCTTCGCCCTCAAAGGCAACAAGCACACGGCCACCCAGTTCATCGACAACCTGAAGCTGGTGAGCCACTTGGCCAACGTGGGCGACGCCAAAACGCTCATCATCCAGCCCGCCGCCACCACCCACCAGCAACTCTCGGAAGAGGCCCAGCGGGCCGCCGGCGTAACGCCCACCCTACTGCGCCTCTCACTCGGCATCGAGCACTTCGACGACATCCAGGCCGATTTGCAGCAGGCCTTCGACGCCGTGCGCAACGCCGCCACGCCCGACAACATTCAGGACGAGCCCCTGCCCGAGCCGGTAGCCGAGCACGAGCAGCCGCTAGAGGTATAGCTTTTTTGAGCTGTTGAAACCGCCGTAGGGGCGGGGCTTGTCCCCGCCCGCCACTTGAACGAGGTCGTGCACAAAAGCAGGCGGACCCGTTCAACGGTGTCGTTCAACAGCCCCGTTTAAGCGGCGGGCGGGGACAAGCCCCGCCCCTACCTCACTTTATCAGCCAAGCCCCCAACCTATGCCCACTCACCAGTTCCAACTCCCGCACCCGCTGCCGCTTGAGAATGGCGGCCAGCTGGCCCACCCGGAAGTTGCCTACCAGACCTGGGGGCACCTGAACGTCGCCCGCGACAACGTGGTGTGGGTTTGCCATGCCCTGACAGCCAACGCCGACGTGGCCGACTGGTGGCCCGGTTTGGTAGGCCCAGGCCGTTACTTCGACCCGGCCGACTGGTTTATCGTGTGCGCCAACGTGCTGGGTTCCTGCTACGGCAGCACCGGCCCGCTCACGCCCGAACCCACTACCGGCCAGTTCGGCTTCCAGGAGTTCCCGCTGCTGACTGTCCGCGACCTGGTGGCGGCCCACGAGGCGCTTCGGGCGAAGCTGGGGCTGGCGCGGGTGCATACGCTTATTGGCGGTTCACTGGGCGGGCAGCAGGCGGTGGAGTGGGCGGTGCAGCAGCCGGACGTGTTCGAAAACCTGGTGCTGCTGGCCACCAACGCCCGGCATTCGGCCTGGGGTATTGCCTTTAATGAAGCCCAGCGGCTGGCCATTTTCGCCGACCTCACCTACCAGCAGAACACGCCGGCCGGGGGCGCGGCCGGGCTGCGGGCGGCTCGCGCCGTGGCCCTGCTCAGCTACCGCAGCTACCAAGCCTACGGCCGAACCCAAACCGAACCCACCGACGCGCTACTCACCGATTTTCGGGCTGCCGCCTACCAGCGCTACCAGGGCGACAAGCTCGCGGCCCGCTTCGACGCCTATAGCTACGTGGTCCTAACCCGCGCCATGGACAGCCATAACGTGGGCCGCGGCCGGGGTGGAGTAGCGGCGGCGCTAAATGGGGTGCGGCCCGCACGCTGGTCATCGGCATCACTTCCGACGGGTTGTTTCCGGTGGCCGAGCAGCAGCTGCTGGCCCGCCACATTCCGGGGGCCATGTACGCCGAAATGGACTCCACTTACGGTCACGACGGCTTCCTGCTGGAGGACGCCCAAATCACCCATTTCCTCGAACGATTCCACTCGCTGACTTATGCCCACTGACGTTGTTTCTGCCGCTCCCCTCACTCCCATTGCCCCTGCTCGTCCCTGGCACATCGGCCTTATCGGCTTCGGCTGCGTGGGCCAGGGCCTCTACGATATCCTACAGCAGCACCCGGCCAGTGGCTTCGTCGTCGCCCGCATCGTGGTGAAAAACCCAGCCAAGGCCCGTACGCTCCCGGCCGAGCGGTTCGAGTTTGATGCCGACGCACTGCTGGTCGACGACTCGCTCGACGTACTGGTGGAGCTGATTGACGATGCCAACGCGGCCTTTGCGCTGGTAGCCGCGGCCCTGCTCCGCGGCCGCCGGGTAGTAACGGCCAACAAGGCCATGCTGGCCCGCCACCTGCCCGCGCTGGTGGCGCTGCAGCGCGCCCACGGTGGTACCTTATTATATGAGGCGGCCGTGTGCGGCAGCATTCCCATCATCCGCACGCTCGATGCCTATTTTGGCACTGAACCGTTGCGGCGGCTGACGGGCATCCTGAACGGCTCGTCCAACTACGTGCTCACGCGCATGGGCGAAGGCGGCACCGACTACGGCCCGGCGCTGGCCCAGGCCCAGCAGCTGGGCTTCGCCGAAACCGACCCCAGCCTCGATATGGGCGCTTTCGACCCGCGTTCCAAGGCCGTGCTGCTGGCCGCCCACGCCTACGGTTTGTTTCTTGACCCCGAGCAAGTACTCAACCTGGGTATCGAGGGCATATCGGCCACGGATATTGCCTTTGCCGCCAGCCGGGGCCAGAAAATAAAGGTGGTGGCTGGCCTGCAGCGCCTACCCGACGGCCGCGTTACGGCCCTGGTAACCCCGCAGCTGGTGGGGCCCGAGTCGCCGCTGTTTGGGGTCGATGAGGAGTTCAACGGCGTGGTGCTGGAGGCCGATTTCGCGGGCGAGCAGTTCCTGCGGGGCCGCGGGGCCGGCGGGCATCCCACCGGCTCGGCCGTGCTGGCCGACCTGGCCGCTCTGCGCCAGGGGTTCGCCTACCACTACGCCAAAACCGCCGCCCCGCCCACTCACGCCACCGACCTGGAAATCGAAATCTACCTGCGCACCGACGAGCCCCGCCTCATCGATCTGCTCGACTTCAGCGAGGTGTCGGAAGAAGCCGACGAGGACGGCTACGTAGTGGGTTACGTGGCCTTAGCGCACCTCATCGCCCACCGCGACCTGCTGCGCGAGTACGGTGCGTTCATCATGCGTACCGGCCAGCTCCGGCCCATTGGCGAGGCAGCTACTCCGGTGCTGGAAACGGCCAGCGGAAGGGTGTAGAGACTCGCTATTTTGCGTCTCATCGTTGCTGAGTTGCTGATGTGGGCCGGCGCACAATGGTGTTCAACAACGAGACGCAAAACAGTGCGGCTTTACTGCGGCGGCCCTACCACCGCCTCAGTTTCCGGAGAGACAGCCGGCAGCGGCAGATTCTCCGGCGGGGCTGCTCCTACCGAATCAACCATAAATCGGCCCAGCTCCACCCGGCGCGGCGGCAGCGCGGCCGTAACAACGGCGGTGCGGCGCGGATTGAGAGCGGCAGCCAATAGCGGGCCGGGCGCACCGGTCCCGAGCAACGGGCGCAGGAAGTCGCGCATCGGCACGAATACCGAATCAATATAAGTGGGCTCGAAGGAATAGGGCACGTGGCCGGCCCCGCGCAGGGGCCGCAGCACATTGGGCACGCCCACAGCCTGGGCGCGGCGGCGCAACACCGCGCTGCCCGCCACTACCTGGGCCGGCAGCGGACCGCCAATGAGGCCTCTATTATAGGGCACAATACCGTCGCGGGTGCCATGGATGCTGAGTAGCGGCACGTCGCCAGCCTGCAGCCAGCCGGCCTGGGCCAGCGCCCCACACAGGTTGATGACGCCGCGCGGGCGGCTGCTATAGCCGGCGTGGCCGCCGCTGCCTTCGAGGCCGCCCAGCGCCGCCAGATTCAGGTAGGCGGGCACTTCGGCAGCCTTATTGAGGTAGGCGGTTTGCAGCGCCATGAAGGCCCCGGCCGAGGAGCCACCCACGAAAATATAGCGCCCATCCACCTTGAAGCGCCGGGCCGTGGCCGCATCGTGACGGAAGAAGCGCACGGCGGCGCGCATGTCTTGGGTGGCCCGGATGGCGGCCCGGCCGATGCCCACGCTGTCGAAGGGGAAGAACAGCAGCCGATAGTCGATGCTGGCGGCCGTGTAACCCAGCCGGGCCAGGCGGGTGCAAAGCTCGGTCATCACCACGTCGTCGCGGGTACCGGTTACGAAGGCGCCCTCATGGGCCAGCAGCACCAGCGGGCGGCGGCGCACCGTGTCGTTGGCCGGCTCGTAGAAGTCGAGGTACAGCGGCTGGGTCTGGCCCAGCAGGCCGCTAACCTGGGCAAATTCGACGTTGCGCCGCACTTTCACTTGGCTGAACAGCGGGCGGTGGTAGCGGCCTTTGGTTGTGTCGGGCGGGGCCGGTTGGGCCCGTAGATTTGGGGCAGTCAGCCCAATCAATAGGAAGAGAAGCAGTAGAAAACGCACGGGTTAGTAACGAAGGATAGCGGGAAAGAGGTGCCGTTTGAGTTGTCAGTTGACAGTTGTTGGAAAGAACTTCATGCAGAGCATGTTGCGCATAGAGCAAGGACGAAGAATCTCGCGTGAAGTCGTTAAAGCTCCTATTGCAGCCTCAGCACGCGAGATTCTTGTCTTGCTCTGAATGACGTTCTTTCCAACAACTATCAACTGGCAACTACTTTTGCCTGATGCTTACCACCGCCCCACCCCCACTCCGCCCCGCCGACCAAGTGGCCATCGTCTGCCCGGCGCGGGCGGCCTCGCACGCCGAGCTGGCCGCGGCCGTAGCCACGCTCGAAGGCTGGGGCCTGTGCGTGCGGCTGGGCGCGAGCACCAACGTAACGCAGCACCAGTTCGGCGGCGCCGACGAAGTGCGCCGCCTCGACCTGCAGCAACAACTCGACGACCCCGAAATCCGGGCCATTTTCTGTGCCCGCGGCGGTTACGGCACCACCCGCATCATAGACGAGCTCGACTTCACGCGCTTCGCTGAAGCGCCAAAATGGGTGGCCGGCTTCTCCGACATCACCACCCTCAACTGCCATCTGCTGGCCCGGGGTTTTCAGAGTATCCACGGCGTAATGCCGCTTTTATTTAATCAGGAAGGTGGGGCCGAATCGTTGGAGAGCCTGCGGCGGGCGCTATTTGGCGAGGCGCTGGCGTATGAGGTGCCGGCCCACCCGCTCAACCGCCTCGGCACTGCTACCGGCGAGCTGGTGGGCGGCAACCTGAGCATCCTGCAAACCCTCACCGGCACCGCTTCCGACGTAGCTACGAGGGGCCGCATCCTGTTTCTGGAAGACATCGACGAGTACCTTTACGCCGTCGACCGGATGCTGGTGCACCTCGACCGCACCGGCAAGCTGGCCGGGCTGGCCGGGTTGGTAGTTGGCCATTTCACCAACCCCCAGGACAACACCATTCCCTTCGGCCTCACGCCCGGCGAAATCATCAACCACTACGCTGCCCACTACCCTTTCCCGGTGGCCCACGGCTTCCCCGTCGGCCACGAACCGCACAACTTGGCCTTGGTAGTGGGGCAGCAAGTTCGGCTGACGGTGGATGAAACGGGAGTCCGGCTATTGAGAGCGGTGTAGGGTGCGGGGCTTGCCCCCGCCCGCCGTTAAGCGGTGGCGTGCGTGTCGTTCAACGGCGGGCGGGGACAAGCCCCGCCCCTACACCATTCTCAGCAGCTCCGGCAGACCTTCCTTATCAAATAGAATCCGGCCGATTTTCAGGCTCGACCAGCCGGGTTGAAGGCGGTAAGAAAATACCGGTAGGCCCTCATGCAGGGTGCATTCTATGCAGAAAGTGCGGCGGCCGGGCTGGGCGGGCAGTTGGCTTTCGAGCTGGAGCAGGTGAGTGGAAATCAGGAAGCACGAATGCGGGAAGGCTGCCAGCCCGGCCACAGTGGCGCGGGTGATGTCGAGGGCGTCATCCACGTTGGTGCCCCGGAATAGCTCGTCGAACACCGCAAACACGCGGCCCGGCCCCTGCGCAGCTTTCAGCACGGCCTTCAGGTTGCGGATTTCGGCCAGGAAGTGACTGTAGCCACCGCTGAGACTGTCGGCCAGGTTGATGGCCACCACAATGGACGAGTAGAACGGCAGCCGGGCCGCGGCGGCCGGCACGCCCAGACCCGCGTGGGCCAGGTACACGCACAGCCCCAGGGCCTTGAGCAGCGTAGATTTCCCCGACATATTCGGGCCCGTCAGCAGCAACACATTATCGTCGGGGTCCAGAGCCAGCGTGTTCTTCACTGGGGCAATTAGCAGCGGGTGGTAGAAATCGGCCAGGTGCAGGCCCGTTGGCTGGAAATCCGGAAACTCGAAGCCCCGTTGACGCAGGCCTTTCGCTACCGACCAACAGGCTTCCAGCCAGAAAAAGGCCATCCAGAAACCGGCCAGCTCCTCCTCATCTACGGCGTGCAGCTGCCGGGCAAAGTCCACCATGCGGCCCGCCGAAAACTGGTCTTCAGCAATGGCTGCGGCGGCCGAATTGAGGCTGAAACGCTCCAGAAACCGGGTAATCGTGCCGAGGCGGGTGCGGGCAAAGGGCGGGAAACCGGTGGGGTCGAGGCGGCGGAAATAGTGCTGCTCCAGCCGCTGCAAAAACATGATAACCTGCACGTAACGCGCGCGGGTACGGTAGCGCGTTTCCTCCGACACCAGCAGCCGCGCCGCCAGCCGCACCCGGTTGGTTTCCAACGCCAGTTGCCCACCCACTACCTCGTGCAGGAACCGCTGCACCTCGGCCAGCTGAATGCGGGAGTAGCTGAAATCCCCGATAACGTCCCACTGGGCCAACAGCGTCCGAAACACGGCCTGCTTCTGCCGCACCAGCTCCGGGCTGGGCGGCAGCTCCCGCAGCAGCCCGCGCACTGCCTCTTCGGCCGCGTGGCAGTGCGTAAAGTTGAACAGCGGCAGGATGTCGGCATCGAGCCGCAGGTCGTCAACGAGGAGCATTTAGTTTGAGCTGTCAGCCTTTGTTCTAGGTAGCAAATCTGCGTAAACAATCAACATAAGCACTTTGGAACAGCCATAACGCGAAGGAGCCCCGGCAGCTTGCACTACTGGGGCTCCTTCGCGTAGAATTGTCCTCTGAACCAAGGCTAACAGCCAACATCTCAGGGCTAATAACTCACAAAAATCTACTGTCCATAGATAACCGTCAGCACCGTCTGGCCCACCGCTTTGAGGGTGCGCCGGTCAATGACGCTCATGTTGTCCTGGGTGGTGTGGTGGTAGGGCCGGAACTCGCCGCTGGGCAGAAAGTCGATGATGTCGATGGTGCGCACGCCGGCTTGGTTGGTGTACACGTGGTCGTCATCAATGGAAGGAGCATCGGCATACAGAAAGAAGTCGGAAAAGCCCAACTGGGAGGCTGTATTCCACACTTTCTCCACCACATCGGGGGCCTTTTCGCGTGAGAGGCCCTCACGGCTGAACTTGGCTCCCTGGGCTCCCACCATGTCGAGCAGGATGCCAAAGTTGGCCTTGTAGTTGGCGGGCACCACGTTTTTGGCCCAGTACTGCGAGCCCAGGCACCAACTGTCCTGGCTGCCGAGCAGGTTCGTTTTGTCGGCCTGCGTTACGCCGTCGTAGCCGTAATCCTCCGAGTCGAAGAGGATGAAATCGACGCCTACTCCTGGCGCTAGGCTATCGGGCTGGGCGGCCAGCACGCGGGCCAGTTCCAGGGCCACGGCCACGCCACTGGCGCCGTCGGAAGCACCGTCGAGGGGCGCGTTCTTGTTCTCGGCATCCTTATCGGCGAAGGGGCGGGTGTCCCAGTGGGCAAACACGGCCACCCGGCGCGGGGCCTCGGGGTGAAAGCGGGCGATGATGTTACGCGACTTGAGGATGTTGCCGTCAAACGCCTTGGCCTCGAAAGGCTGCTCCTGCACCGTAAGGCCATGCTTTTTGAATTGCCCGATAATCCAGTCGCCGGTTTTTACGTGGGCGGCCGTGTTGGGCACCCGTGGCCCGAAGGCCACCTGCTTCGCGGTAAAGGCGTAAGCCGAATCGGCGTTGAAAGCGGGCGTTTTGGGCAGGGCCGCTACTTCGGCGGCCACCGTATCGGCGGTGTCTTTTTTGCCGGGGCAGCCAGTGAGCAGCAGCAGGCCCGCCAGCGCGGCCGGAACAAATCGGAGGGTGGTTTTCATGGGCAGAAATGCGCGTTGGGTAATAAGCTATTCGCTCTTGTACTGGTTGCAAAGCGTAACACGAAACTAAGAAACTGTTCGGGCTTGCTAGGAACGGTGTAGAGACGCAACGTTTTGCGTCTCGTCGTTGAACGACGGTGCAAAACGGTCGATATCAGCATCGACGAGATGCAATATTTCGCGTCCCTACATTATTCTCGGCCAACTCCAAAGCTTCCACGTTTCACTCCGCTACTCCTCGCTATAGGCCCAGTCGACGCCGGTTTTGGAGTCCTTCACCACGATGCCCTGCTGCTTGAGTGCGGCCCGGATTTCGTCGACTTTGCCGTAGTCCTTAGCGGTTTTGGCTTCCTGGTAGAAGTGCAGCGTCAGGCTTAGCAGGTCTTCGGCGCGGGCGCGGGGCTCGTCGCGCAGGCCCAGCACGTCCTGCACCAGGGTGCGGTAGGTGGCGGTGGCTTCTGCCAGGGCTTCGGGGCTTACCTGGGCCAGCGTATCAGGCTTAGCCGCGTAGCCGTTGAGTTTGCGCAGCAGGTTGAAGAGGCTGGCCAGCGTGCGGGCCGTGTTCAGGTCGTCGTTGAGGCCGGTGAAGCAGTCGTCGGCCAGTTTGCGCAGCTCGGCATCGGCGGCGCTGGTGTCGGCGGCGGCTTCCGTGCCTTCGGGCAGCTGCAGCTTTTCCAGCAGGCGCAGGCCGTTCATTATTTTACGGTAGCCCTTACCGGCGGCCTGCAGGCCCTCATCGGTAATATCGACGGGGCTGCGGTAATGGGCCTGGAGCAGGAAGAAGCGGGTTGTCATGGGCGAGTAGGCCTGGGCCAGCACCTCATTCTCGCCGCTGAAAAGCTGGCTGATGGTGATGAAGTTACCCGCCGACTTGCTCATCTTCTGGCCGTTCACCGTTATCATGTTGTTGTGCATCCACACCCGGGCTTCATTGGTGGGATGCTCGCAGGCCTGGCTCTGGGCAATTTCGCATTCGTGGTGCGGAAACATCAGGTCCAGTCCGCCGCCGTGAATATCGAACTCGGCGCCGAGGTACTTGCGGCTCATGGCCGAGCATTCGAGGTGCCAGCCGGGGAAGCCTTCGCTCCAGGGCGAAGGCCAGTGCATGAGGTGATGCTCATCGGCCCGCTTCCAAAGGGCAAAATCCAGCGGGCTGCGCTTCTCGTCCTGGCCCGTCAGGTTATCGCGCGAGCCGGCCAGCAGCTCCTCCACTACCCGGTTCGAAAGCTTGCCGTACTCGTTGCCGGCAGCATTGTAGGCCGGCACATCGAAGTACACCGAGCCGTTGGATTCGTAGGCAAAGCCGTTGCCGATAATCTGCTTCACCATCTCAATCTGCTCGATGATGTGGCCACTGGCGCGGGGCGTAATGTCGGGCGGCAGGCAGCCCAGGGCCACCATGTGGTCCTGGTAAAGGTTGGTGTAGCCCTCGGCCACCTCCATAGGTTCCACCTGCCGGGCCCGGGCAATCCGGCCAATTTTGTCCTCGCCCTCGTCGGCATCGTCTACCAGGTGGCCCACGTCGGTGATGTTGCGCACGTAGCGCACCTTATAGTCAAGGTAGCGCAGGTAACGCGTGAGCACATCGAACACCACCGGACCGCGGGCGTTGCCCACGTGGGCCTCGCTGTACACCGTTGGGCCACATAGGTACACGCCCACAAAAGGCGCGTTCAGGGGTTCAAACGGGGCTTTTTGACGGGTAAGCGTGTTGTAGAGCGAGAGAGGCTGGGGCATATGTACTGAGCTATTAGCTTTCAGCTGATAGCTGTTAGCTTTCATTTTGATTGACAGGCGCTTCTACTTGTAGAAAGTGGCGTCGGTGCGTGAGCGGGTGCGGTGCAAAAGTAACGGCAGTTTCCCAGAGTGCGGAAAGACGAGAAGAAACAGGCTAATAAGCCCGAATTATGGATAACAAAGTCTAAAGCCCGACTCAAACGGTATAAAACCTCGGCCAGCCAGTCTATAAAGTTCAATCGGGGGTTTATAAAGACGGGTAGCCAGTATAAAAGTCGTGGCACCACGGTCACTCATTTCGCTACTGCTTTGGCTTGAGCTGGTAAGTGGCCGTGGTGGGGAAGTGGTCGGAGTAGAGAATTTCGTAGTTCACCCAGAAGTCATGCACCTGCCAGCGCGGGCCGGCAAACTGGTTGTCGATGCGCAGGAAGGGGATGCGGCCGTTGTAGGTGCTGCCCACACCGTTGCCCACGGCGGTCCAGGCGTTCTGAAAGTGGTCGGCCAGCTGGTCGTAGCTGTAGCTGTAGGGCACGTCGTTGAGGTCGGCGCAGAGCAGTATTGGGTAGGGGCACTTGGCAAAGCGGGCCACCAGCGTATCAATTTGAGCGTGCCGCAGCACCGCCCCGCGCTTGAAGCGCCGTAGTAGCCCCAGGCCCTTCTTTTTCAGGCCCGATTTACTAGAGTAGCTGTCCACAATATCCTTTTCATCCATGCTCATACTCTGCAGATGGAAGCTGTACACCCGGATGGTGTCATTGCTGGGCAGGCGCAAATCGGCCCACATGCCGTGGTTCTGGGTCAGCTTGCCAAACTGAATGGTGCCTTTATTCACGATAGGATGGCGTGAGAAGATGGCCATGCCGAACTCGGCCCCGGCGCTGTTGGTCAGCGTTTTCGATAGGAACGACTCGCGCCCCGCCTGCCGGCCGATTTTCTCCATGGTGCGGAACACGTTACCGTCGGCCGACTTGGTGCCGGTGGGCTCGTTGTAGAACTCCTGCAGGCACAGCACATCGGCCGGGCTTTCGGCCAGCCAGCGTACCATCTCCTTGGATGACTGCAGGCCGTCGTTGCGCAGCTGCGGATACACATTAAAGATGCGCACGTTGGCCGACAGCACCTGCACTACGGGGCCGGCGGTGGCTGGTTCGGCGGCCGTAGTCAGGCGCAGCGGGTGCAGGGCCAGCCCACGCTGGAAGTGGGGCCAGGTGACCCCGGCCAGCACCAGCGGCAGCAGCGCCACCGGCCAGCGCCGCAGCAGCCAGTAGCCGGCTGCCAGCAGGTTCAGGCCCAAGGCCACGGGCAGCGTGAGAGCCCCAAAAATGGCCGGCCAGAAGGTGTAAGCGGGTATCTGCGCGCAGGCAATGCCCACCAGCACCCATCCCATCACCAGCAAAGTGCACTTGAAAGCAAACGAACGACGCACAGATTCCTCTTTTCTATCAACCGGAAGCGGATAAGTAAAGGTAGCTCTTCCGGTCCGGCCCCGCATTACCGGCCCCATCTGGCTACCCGGCAGCCCGGGTTTTACGCGGCTAGTTATGTATCTTTCCCGGGCATTCTATCCTTCTTTATATGAGTAGACTACTACCGCTCTGGCTGTGCTTGCTATTGCCTTTATCGTTGACTGCCGCCCCGCGCCCCACAGCTGCCCCGGGCCCCGAAAAAACGCTGGAATTCGTGGAGAACAAGGGTCAGTGGCCCAAGGCGGTGCGCTACCAGGCCGAGCTGCCCGGCGGGCGGCTCTACCTCACGCCCACCGGCTTCACCTACTCGTTTCTGAGCGCGGCCACCTTCGCCCAGATAAACCATCGTCACGGCGACGATAACGCGCCACCTCGTTCGGCGGCCCCTGTGCCCACCCAGGCGCAGGGCCATGCCTACACGGTGTCGTTTGAGGGGGGCAATGCCCGGGCCACGCTGCTACCCGAGCAGGCCACCAGCGGCACGCGCAACTACTTTCTGGGCAGCAACCCGCGCGAGTGGGCCAGCGGCGTGGCCGGCTACCGGCAGGTGCGCTACCAGGCCGTGTATCCCGGCATTGATGTGCGGGTGTACGAAAACGCCGGCCAAAACCTCGAATACGACTTCGAGCTGGCCCCTGGCGCGAAGCCCGACAACATCCGCCTGCGCTATGCCGGTCCCGACGCCGTGCGCCTCTCGGCTGAGGGCCAGCTGCTGATTGAAACCAGCGTGGGTACCGTAGTCGAGCAGGCGCCCCTGGCCTGGCAGACCACGTCCGCCGGCCGCCGGCTCCCGGTGAGCTGCCGCTTCGAGCTGCAGGGCAGCACGGTGCGCTTCCGCCTCGGGAGCTACGACCCCAAGCTGCCGCTGGTTATCGACCCGACAGTGCTGTTTTCGTCGTTTACCGGCTCGCTGGCCGACAACTGGGGCTTCACGGCCACCCACGATGCGCAGGGCAATATGTACTCGGGCGGGGTAGCTTTCGGACCGGGCTATCCGGTTTCACCGGGCGCGTTCCAGACCAGCTTTGCGGGTATGGCCGATGTGGCCATCATCAAGTATAAGGTAACCGCCGGCGGCGCGGCTGCCCGCCTCTATGCCACCTACCTCGGCGGTAGCCGCACCGATGCCCCCCACAGCCTGGTAGTAAACGGCTTGGGCGAGCTGGTACTGCTGGGCAGCACTAGCTCGGGCAATTTCCCGGTTACTGCCGCAGCGGCGCAGCGCACCTTCCGGGGTGGGCAGCCGGTGAACCCATTTGGCGGCGCGATACTCGACCAGATGGGCTACCCCGAGGGCTCCGACCTGTTCGTGGCTACCCTCAGCGCCGATGGCAGCAAGTTGGTGGCCGCTACCTACCTGGGCGGCTCGGCCAACGACGGCCTCAACCTGAGCCTGGCCAACAACTATGGCGACCAGTTTCGGGGCGACGTGCTGACTGACGGTGCAAACAACGTGTACATCGCCTCCACTACCAACAGCACCGACTTCCCGGTGGCCGGAGCCCTGCAGCGCAATCTGCGCGGCACCACCGACGCAGTGGTGTGCCAGCTGCCCCGCCTGCTCGACCGCCTGAACTGGAGCACTTACTTGGGCGGCACCGGCACCGACGCGGCTTTCTCGCTCCAGCTCACGGCCGGGCGCACGCTCTACGTGGGCGGCGCTACTACCGGCACGGGCTTCCCCACGGTGGCCGGCAGCCTGCACCCGCAGTCGGCGGGTGGGCGCGAGGGTTTTGTGGTGGGCCTGGCCGCCGACACCGGCACCCCGCGCTACGGCACGTATCTGGGTACCTCGGCCGACGACTTGGCCTTTTTCGTGCAGCTCGACAACAGCGGCGACGTGTACGTACTGGGCCAGACCAACTCGAAGGCCTACCCCAAAACGGCCGGCCTCTACGGTACGCCCGGCGCCCGGCAGTTTATTCATAAGCTTGACGCCACGCTCAGCACCACTATGTTCAGCACCACGTTCGGCTCGGCCCAGTCGGAGCACGAGTTTTCGCCTACCGCCTTTTTGGTTGATGATTGCGAGAGGGTATATGTGAGTGGCTGGGGCGGCGCGACCAACCGGGGCTACAGCACGGGCACCACCCGCAACCTGCCCGTTACGCCCGACGCCGTCCAGAAAACCACCGACGGCAACGACTTTTACCTGGCCGAGTTTGCGGCCGGCCTTACCGGGCTTGAGTACGCCACGTTTTATGGCGAGCAGGGTGGCCGGGGCGAACACGTGGACGGCGGCACTTCCCGCTTTAGCAAGAAGGGCGTGGTGTACCAGGCCGTGTGCGGCGGCTGCGGCGGCACCCAGGGCTTTCCGGCACCGCCGGGCGCCAGCTTCTATACCACCCGCAACGGCAGCACCAACTGCAACAACGCGGCCTTTGCCATCAACTTCGACATCATCACCGCCGACCCCGGCGCCACCCGCTACGCCTGCGCCACCGATGGGCCGGTGCTGCTGGGCGGGCAGCCGGCGGGCGCACCTGGAGCGGCCCCGGCGTGGTGCGCCGCCCCGATGGGCGCTACGAGTTCCGGCCTACGCCCGAGCTGGTGGGCCGCAATGTGCTCCAGTACACGGTGCAGGCCACCGGCGTGTGCGTGAGCACCCGCCCCATGGCCCTGATTGTGGCCAAGACTCTGCCAGTAACCATTACCCCGCTGGTTCCCCTGTGCGCCAACGCCAGCCCGATAACGCTGCGAGCTACGCCCACCGGCGGAACCTGGAGCGGCCCGCGGGGCCTGAGCGGTAACACCTTCGATCCGCGCCTGTCGGGACCGGGCACGTTCACGCTCACCTACTCGATAAGCGACACGGTGGCCTGCGGCATAGCCAGCACCACCGTTACCGTAAACGCCCCCCCCACGCCCCAGGCCGGCCCCGACCTGACGCTGTGCGCCTACGAAACGGCCCCCGTACAGCTGACCGGGGCTACCCCCGCGGGCGGCACCTGGAGCGGCCCCGGCGTTACGCCGGCCGGCCTGTTCACCCCGCCCGATACCCGCCTGCTGGGCGGCATTTTCACGCTTAGTTATACAGTGAACGAGAACGGCTGTGCGATTACGGCCACCCGGCGGGTGCTGCTGGCTCCTTCGCCCACCACCAACGCGCCATTGCAGGTGCCGGTGTGCGAACGGTTTCCGGAGTTCACCGGTCTGGCCCCGCTCACCCTCACCATGAAGCCGGTACTCACGGGCGGCACCTACGAGTGGGACTTCGGCGACGGCAGCCCCCGCTCGACAGAAGAAAACCCCGAGCACGTATTTACGCAGCCCGGCCGATACAACGTGCGCCTAGTAGCCCGCTACGCCAATTGCGTGGTCGAAACCAGCTTCGCGCCGGTCATCGTCAACCGCACCTTCGTGCCCAACATCATCACCCCCAACAGCGACCAGCAGAACCAAACCTTTATTCCGTATTTCAGCTGCCAGACTACCCAGCTGAGCCTTTACAACCGCTGGGGCAGCAAGGTGTACGAAACGGCCGACTACCGCAACAACTGGCAAGCCACGGAGCTATCCGACGGCCTGTATTACTACCAGTTGAAGGACGCCGACGGCCGTACCGCCAAAGGCTGGCTGACAGTAGTGCGGTAAGTAATGAGGATGGCGTAGTGAGTATAGCGAGGTGAGAAATCGGGCAGATACTCAGCATGGCCTCTGTCTCACCTCGCTGTACTCACTGCTCCATCCTCGTTCCTCACTTGATTGCGGCATTTTCTTGTTGTACCTTTGCCCCACAAGTTGACGCAAGACCAGAGGGGACGTATCGTCCCCTCTTTCTTTTTCCTGCCATTACCAAGGCCCGCTGCCTATGACCCTCGACCGTAACCTGCTACTGGAAATGCTGCGCGATAGTCTGCCCCTCGAAGGCACCCTGTTCGCGGTAGATTTGACCGTTTCGGATTCCGTGCGGCCCAAAGTAACCGTTACGCTTGATGGCGAGCAGGGCCTGGGCATTGATGAGTGCGCGCAGGTGAGCCGCCGGCTGGCCCGCCGCATCGAGGAGCATTATGGCGACGAGCTGAGCTACACGCTGGAAGTGACCTCGCCCGGCGCCGACCAGCCCCTGCGCGACCCACGCCAGTATGTGCGCCACGTGGGCCGTACCCTGCACCTGAAACTGCAGGACGGCACCGAGAAAACCGGCAAGCTCGAAGCCATTCTGCCCGAGGGAGACGGTATCGAGCTGGCCGAAATACTTAAAGAAAAACACAAGGAGAAAATCCTGCCCGTCATCACCGTATCCTTCCAGGATATTACCGAGGCGACAGTGGTTATTTCGTTTAAATAAACGACAAGCTTTAAGCTGAAAGCCTCACGCTTTTTCGTTTAGCGCAAGCTTTTAGCCATCAGCCTTTATTTATTCACTTTCCGGCTTACCCGGCTGCTTGCAGCTTGTAGCCTGAAACTTGAAGCTCAAAGAAATGAACAGCAGCGTCCTGATTGAATCGTTTGCCGAATTCGCCCGCTCGAAGAACATCGACCGGCCCACCATGATGAGCATCCTGGAGGAAGTGTTTCGCACGATGATTCGCAAAAAATACGACGACGACTCCAACTTCGACGTCATCCTCAACGTGGACCAGGGCGACCTGGAAATCTGGCGTAACCGCGAAATCGTGGACGATAACTCGGAGGACATCTGGGACTTCGACAAGATTCCGCTGGCGGAGGCGCAGAAGATTGAGCCCGACTTTGAGGTGGGCGAGGAAGTGGCCGAGGAAGTAAAGCTCGAAGACTTCGGCCGCCGCGCCGTACTCATGGCCCGCCAGACGCTGATTCAGCGCGTGAAGGACCTGGAGCGCGACCTGCTCTACCAGACCTACAAGGACCAGGTAGGCGAAATCGTAGTGGGCGAAGTGTACCAGGTGTGGGGCCGCGAGGCGCTCATTCTCGACAAGGACGACAACGAGCTAAGCCTGCCCAAGGGCGAGCAGATTCCAAAGGACCGCTACCGCAAGGGCGACAACATCCGCGCCGTGGTACACCGCGTGGATGTGCTCAACGGCACGCCCAAAATTATCCTTTCGCGCGCCGCGCCGGCTTTCCTCGAGCGCCTGATGGAGCAGGAGGTGCCCGAGATTTTCGACGGCCTTATCACCATCAAAAACATTGTGCGTGAGCCCGGCGAGCGGGCCAAAGTGGCCGTGGAGAGCTACGACGAGCGTATCGACCCCGTTGGTGCCTGCGTGGGCATGAAAGGCTCCCGCATTCATGCCGTGGTGCGCGAGCTCGAAAACGAGAACATCGACATCATCAACTACACCGACAACTTGGAACTGTACATCGCCCGGGCTTTGTCGCCGGCCAAGCTCACGTCGATGAAAATCAACGAGCAGACCGGCCGCGTATCGGTGTTCCTGCGGCCCGACCAGGTAAGCCTGGCCATCGGCCGCGGTGGTGCCAACATCAAGCTGGCCTCGCGGCTGGTGGGCATGGAAATCGATGTGTTCCGCGACGCCGGCGACTTCGAGGAGGACATTGCCCTCGACGAGTTCAGCGACGAAGTGGAAAGCTGGATTATTGATGAGCTGAAGAAAATCGGCCTCGACACCGGCCGCGCCGTATTGGCGGTGAACAAGGAAGACATTGTGCGCCGCACCGAGTTGGAGGAGGAAACCGTGGAGGAGCTGTTCCGTGTTATCCGGAACGAATTCGACGACGAAGCTGAAGCAGCTTCCAAGCCCCGTTTCGCCGAGGATGAGGACGAAAACAGCGACGACACGGTAGCTGACGACAACGATGCCAGCAACACCGACGCAGTAGCCAACATCGCCAGCGACGACGATGCTAACGCTGGTGACGCGGTAGCTGATGAGGCTCCGGCCACTGAAGCAGCAGTTGAAGCAACGACCGAAGCAGCCGAAACGAAGACGAGTGAGGCGCCCACCGAAGCCACCGCAGAGCATCCGGCAACGGCTGCCGACCCGGATTCGGAGCCGCTTAAAAAAGACGATTCACCAAATTCCGGCGCGCGCAATGAGTGCGCGGCGGCCGGTACGGCAAGGACGCTGAAATCAGGTCGGGTGGCTTGATTTCAGCGTCGCCCGGCAAGATTTAATGTAGTACCTTTGCAACTGAATAAGAGCATCGTTCGCGAGCACAGAATGGCGGAAGCATCAACTAAACGGCTAAATCAGGCAGCCAAAGACCTGAACGTTGGCATTTCCACGATTGTGGATTATCTGACGGAAAAAGGGCATTCCATCGAAAACAAGCCAACGACCAAGCTAACGGCCGAGCAGGTAACCCAGCTCAATAAGGCCTTTGCTTCGTCGATGCAGGATAAGAAGGAAGCCGAAAAAGTGAGCCAGGCCAAGCGCCAGAGCGAGCAGGACGCTGCGGCGGCCCATGCCCGTGCGACCGAAGCGGCACGGCCTACGCCCCCTCCCGCCCCGGCCCCCGAGGCCAAGCCCTGAGCCGGCCCCTCGCCAAACCCGCTCTTGGTGGCCG
>NZ_QVLT01000020.1 GCF_003417065.2 Hymenobacter lapidiphilus
ACTGGGCGTGTGCGGTACTCTGGCCGGCAACAACCCCAACGTTATCAATACCGCGAACCGCAATGAGGCCCTGGCCTTCGATGGTCTTGACGACCTGGTAACCATCCCGAACAACGGGAGCCCGCTGAACAGTTTGAGTACGCAGTTTACCGTGGAAGCCTTTATGCGCTCTGATGGGGCTGGCCCTGAGGGCTGGATGGCGACCACCCTGGTATCGAACCGGCAACCGCACCCCACTACGGGACAGGTACGCGGCCTGCTCTTTACGCTTTACACGGGCCATATGCTGCTACAGCTCGACGGGATGAACTACGGCCACGACCAGGCGGCTACCCTAGTGCCGGCCGATGGGCAGAGCCACCACGTAGCCGTGTCGCGCGACCAGAACAACCAGGTACGCTTTTATCTTGACGGGCAGGCCGTGGCCTACTCGCCGGTTACGGCGCGCAGTCCGGGTTCTACCGCCGATTGGCGGATAGGCGGGGATAGTCCCTACGGCGAAGCCTCCTCGTCGGCTAGCTCGCGCAGTTCGGGCTCTACCGCTGAGTGGCGCATAAGCGGGGACAATAGCTCCTACGGCGAAGGCTACTTTCGGGAGTTCTTTACGGGGCATATCGGGGAAGTGCGGATTTGGAACGCGGCCCGCACGCCGCAACAGATTCGGCAGAGCATGACGAGCCGGTTGAACCCGCAAAGCGGCCTGGTGGCCTACTACGACATGCAGGATGCTGCCGCCAGTGGTAGCCTCGTGGATTTATCGGGAAATTTTGCTACCGCCAACCGAGGGTTGCTGCCCACCGCCGAAACCGCCGACCCGACCTGGATGACCCGTTGCGCGATTCCGTCGGCGGTGCAGGGCAATTTCCGGCTGGCGGCTGGTACATCTACGGCTCCGGCAGCCCGCTACGGGGCTACGCAGCCCGACACGACCGGCCAGGCTCGCTCGGCTACCGCCATCCCGCTCCAGGCAAGCCGCCTGGAGGCCAGCCTTTATCCCAATCCGGCCTCGGGCACGGTGCTGCTCCGCTTCGAGCAGCCCGTAGCCGGCCTGGTACGGGTGCGGGTGCTGGATATGCTGGGCCTGGAAAAGACCCGCCTCGAACAGGCGGCCCCGACTACTCCGGGGCCCCGCACGCTCACGCTGCCGCTGCACAAGCTGCCCGCCGGCCCCTACGTGGTAGAAATACAGACTCCTGGTGCCCGTCACACTTTACGCCTTGCCGTCCAATGAAACACCTATGCTTCTTCCGCTGGCCACTGCTGCTGGCCGGCCTGTTCCTGCTTTCCGCCTGCCCTAAAGCGGAGCCCGAACCGCCGGCCATTCCGTTGCCGGCTGAGTTAAAGGCCTACACGCTGTTCCGCCCTGGTACGTACTGGGTCTACCAGGATTCGGCTTCCCGACAGCTTGACAGCGTGTGGGTGGTAGCGACAACTGATTCTGTTAAGCGCATGTACGATCAATTAAGACTCACTGATAAATATGAGGTATTCTTCATGAAGACTCAATCTAGTCTAGGTGGCCCGCAACGGACCTACAGCGTATTTCGGCTATGCGGAGGCATGAAGCCGCAGGATGCTGTTGGAGGCAATTTTCCCTGCTGGGCTATTATGCGGGGCCTGTCGCTGCCCAACAGCACGGCCGACGAGGGCGATTCGGACGTGTTTGCCTACCGCATCGACTGGACGCTGCCTATCAACCCGAGTACGCTCAGCGTGATGACTCCGCGCTGGCACCCTGGCCCCTACCCGCTAGGCAATGCCAGCTACCGCGACGTGGTGGAGGTGCGCCTGGCCCAGGATGCCTCCGAGTACGGCTGGCCCAGTCACTACTACTGGGCCCCAAACGTGGGCATTGTGCGCCACCGCCGCTGGCGGGGTCACCAGGTCAGCACCTGGACACTCGTGCGCAGCCGCATCGTGCAGTAGCGAACGAACCGCTACCTGCGCACGGTGACCATTGTGGCTCTGACCAGCACCCGGCGCGACTACCCCTCCCGGGTGGACTGCACCTTCCAGGGCAAGGAAGGCCAAGTCGCCCTCGACCATATCCGCTCAGTGGATAAAACCCGCTTGGTCCGTCGGCTGGGCTTGCTGTCCAAAAGCACGGCACAAGCCATGTGTGAGCGGCTACAGGAGATGTTTCAGTATTGACTCTCCCCTTCGTAAACACCACCGGCCCGCTGCTTACAGCGCGTGTGTTTACGCCCAGTCATAGCGTGCGCCATGACGAGGTTGATAGAACAGGGTGAGCTGTCCTTCATCGCCACCACGCAGGACTAGGTGCAGCACGTGCCTCGTACGCGCGCGGTGCTGGTGCCAGTGATGACGCCGAAATTCCGGTGGTGCGATGGCATCCGAACGTTTCGTCGGTAACAGTGGCCGCGTTGATGTGCGGTCCAGGCCCAGTATTTCTTGGCTTGTTTCATTAGAGCGGTTAGGTAAGTACCTACCGCTCGTGTGAGGTTGAATGAAAACGCTTCATGAGTGAAAAAGAGAAAAGATGCGTTGAATTGATGATTAGTAAGAGAGTAATTGCTTGACTAGTCATTGATTAAGGTATGACTAGTCAAGCAGCAGATGAGTAGCATTAGAAGGGTGGTATATTGCCGGCTCTGACTAGTCACGCGTTCTATGGAAAGTGCTTCTACATTTCTGACTATAAAGCAAGCTGCTCAGCAGGTTAACAAGTCAGAGCAGACTATCCGGCGACTAGTCAAGCAATACGCTAAGACTAGTCATATCCAGATTGAGCAGGCCTCCAAAGGCAGCACATATCTGATTAGTCAGACGTTTCTCGCGCAGCAATACCCTACCCCTGCCGAGCCGTTACCAATCATCATTGAGCCAGAACCAGGACCTACCATAGCAAACCTACGCCAGCAATTAGCAGAGCGTGATGAGACGATTCAGCAGTTGCAACACCGCCTGCTAGAGCAAAACGACGTGCTGAACGCGCTGACTACTCAAGTGAATAGTCAGCGCATCGGACGTATTGAGGAACTGCTACTTAGCCAAAACGAACAGCTTGGCGAATTGCAAAAGCGTCTGCCCGAACCCCCCGAAGTATTGGAGTTGCCCTCCGCACTGACGCCCCCAAGAAAGGGATTATGGCAGCGGCTATTTGGCTCGTGATGGCCAGCAACTCTTGTAAGTTCTGACTAGTCAGATGGTTACTCAAATGACTAGTCAGAAGGGTAATCACTTTGATGATGAGTGGGTTTCGTGTTGACCTAGCCGGTCACGTTTGAGTGCGGCCCGCAGACGGGCGGCATTAGCAGGGGAGGACAGCAGGTGTGCGGTTTCGTCCAGGACTGCCGCCTTTGCCGCCTGGCCCCGGAGCTTGACGAAGGGTAAGCTGCGCAGTAACTCCAGCATGAAGGCTGCCCGGTGCTCCGGTACTTCCAGCGTGATTCTCATAGGGGCTACGTAGCTTCTTTAACCAAGACCAGGCCCAGGGGCGGAAGGTGGTCAAAGTCATTATCGGTGGTGTGCAGCGGTAAATCCAAATAGAGGGCCGTAGCGGCAATCCAGAGGTCGTTCTTGCCCATGTTGCGGGCGGAGAGTCCCGAGGGCAGTGGCTGGCCCCGTAAGCGGCCCTGACTGTAGGCATCGAGGCGGGCGTAGAGGCTGGCCAGCTCAGGCACGAAGCCGACCAAGGGGTAACGCTCCAATAATTGCCGCAGGAAGGCGACCTTCTGGTAGCCCCAATCGGCTTTGAGGGCGAAGGCTTCTAACTCGCCGACAACAGCAAAGGGCAGCACGGCCCGCAGCGGCAGTTGCTGTTGCCGGCGCAGGTGAGCGATAACGATGTTGGTATCAAAGACCACGGGCGGCGTCTTGGCGTTCTTGCTGCAACAGCTCGTCCATGCGCTCATTCTCCTCCGCCGTGAAGCCCAGGTCAGGGATAGGTAAGGGAGCAGCTGGGGCTACGGCGTCGAGGAAGCGTTGCACGCCCCAGCGCTTGATGTCGGCCGGCGAGTAGTAGGTGAGCTGTCCCCAGCGCAAGGCGGGGATAGCATCCGGGGAAGTGAGGGAAGTGGCCATGCGTAGAGGAGGGGTTAGGCAGGGGTGGATTTAGGAGCTTTGGCGGCGACCAGGCCCAGGCGCACGAGCAGCAGACCCCCGGGATTGCGGGCGGCTTTGACCTTGCCCGTTTTCAGGTCGTGGTTGTAGCGGTTGACTTCCACGACGTGGGCGGCGCTGCTCAAGATGGTCTGCCGGTGTTTGGCATCGGTGATGCGCAGCTCGTCGAGGATGCGGGCGGCGTTGTCATAGTGGCTTTGCTGCACGCCAGCCAGGGATTCGTTGGTGGCCACAAAGTCGAAAGGGATGGTTTGGGCCAGGGCTTGCGATTTGATAGTAAAAACGATGTTTTTGTAGCTACGGCCTACTTTTTCTAGCTCATAGTCAATCTGCAAATCTGTTTTCTCGTTAATCTGCCTCACGCTGATATCCAGCACCTTCTTTTTGAACATGGAAATGTCCGCGTACTCTTCCTTGCCCTTCTCATTCGCTAGGCCCAAGGTCTTCTTGAGTTCTAGGATGGTAGCTCCAGGGGTGAGCCCTTTATCCTTCCACTGGCTACAAATCTGATATATCCTCTTAGCATGTTTGCTAGTCAGATTCAAGGCTGCTTGCAACTGAAACGAGGTGTAATTATTCTTCAGGTCGAATAGATATTGGGTAGCATATTCATTGAATTCTACTTCTATAGTTCCAGCTCCTAAGATGTAATCAATCCGCTTGAATAAGACGAGCTGGCGGAATACGTCACGGCCTTTGTGAATCGTTTTAACCTCGTGCACTCTCCCCATCATGTCCTTGGTAGACAGTCTTAACTGCTTGTAGTTGTACTGCTTACCAGTTGCTTTCTCCATATCGGGCACTGATATTTGATAAACTGAGTCTGGAGCATCTTTCTGGAGCTTGGATAAGAGGACTAGGAAGATATTTGATTGAGTATCGGTGTACTCATATCGGGCGTTCGTTAACGCATTATGCTGACGAACCTCTTTGTTTTCCATACTTATAGAGTTGATAACCTGCTGCAAAGATATAAAAGCCAACCGTTGTTACAATAGTTGGCAAACCAAATTATAAAAGGTTGGGGTTGACTTATAAAAGGTTGGGTCCAGACTTATGAAAGGTTGGGTTTAGCTTATGAAAGGTTGGTTTTTAGCTTATGAAAGGTTGGGTTTGGCTTATAAAGGGTTGGTTTTAAACCTCATAAGGCACTGTAAGACAAATACTTATGAGGCCCTCAAATAGAACAAATAGATTCAAATACACCAATTGGTGTTTCGCGCGAGGAAAAAGGCTTTTAGGGTGATGTTCAAATGGACAGCGGCACAGACCAAACAAAGGCACCAAAGTCCTATATATCAGAGACTCGCGAGTATTAAATAAATAGCATATAATTGATATTCAGATACTTGATTGCTAATATATACTCTAGTGTACCCTTTCCACCATAGCTTGGGAGTCCAGGACAGCGTTCAGGTCTCGCTTTGTGCTTTTGCCCCATTTATTGCCTTTCAGGTCTTATTTTGCAGCATGGCAGACCATGTTTTCAGGTTGAAGGATACGCCCATCGGAACGGTGCTCGTGAAGTTTTACCAGATTATCCCCTACACCGGCGAGGCGTTTACCAGAGCGAAGGCCCTTGATTTCTGGCACGCTACTCCAGGTTCCGGCAATTCGTGGAGCACCGCCCTCTACCAGGGGCCCATCAGCACCAATCACGTCCTGACTGAAGCCGTTGCCCAGCTGCACACCCGTTGCCCTGCCTGTACCGCCGTGCGCATTGAGCAAGCGGGCTAACTCGTTGAGCATGGTGCCGGAGTTATCCCAAACCGCGTATGTTTGTACTGTCCATCCGCCTTTAGTCCACGTACAAACGGCGACCCGGGCCGAGACCCAGATCGCCGTTATCGGGGTCGCACTAGACTAGGAACGGAAAACAACGCTAAGCCTTCGTAACCCCGAAAACAGGCTTTTTTTGTCTCAGTAAGTCAGTGGATAAGGTCAGAATGAGCCGTTGATAGATGAGATAAGCAAAAGTAACAGATTAGCTTGGTCGAAATCCCAACTTGGCAAAAACAACCTTGGTAGCGTTAAAACGGACGTTTTCTGAGATAGCCCGCTAGCTCAAGATTCCTTAGCGTTGTTTTCCGTTCCTAGTCTAGTGCGACCCCTTATCCTACGGATGCCCGAGCCAGTGACTAATCACCGCTCGGACTGCTCCCCCTACAGCTGCCTTGAGCAGTTCCAGGGAGATGCGGAACCAACTAGTCTGACCAGCTGGTTTCGCTTTTGCACGCTTACCCATAACTACCAGGTTGTAGGGTGTGCGAACCACCCACTTCCTGAAGCCCCGGTTGTTACAGCAGCCGGGGCTTCGTCTTTTCGGACGATGCGTTGGCGGGGTGACAACCGTGCAATGCGGCGAAGATAGAGGGGCTGTTACGAAACGAGTCAAACACAAAATGCAGTCACTCGTCAACTCAGCAGCAAAAGGGAATCGCTAAGGAGCCTACTAGTGTCAGCAATGAGGAAGTGGTAAAGTAGCAACAGGGACCAAGGCCGGTAACGTGCGAGTAGCGGTACCGGTAACGGTGCGGGTAACAGCCGGTAGCGGTACCAGTAGCGGCGGGTAACGGTGCGAGTAGTGGATTAGCAGGCGATTCTCCCGAGGTTAGGAGACAGAGTAGAGCGGTAGGTTGTAGAACCGGGCAGGATTCGTACCTTGAGTCCCGTAGTAGCTCGTTCTATTGCCGGAGCAAGTTATGTTTTTCGCTTCGCTCAAAACCCGTTCGCCCGTTAGGCTCACTGAACTTGCTCCTTTGGAGACCTGCCCATGACACCGGACCAACCCGTTCCAGCACCCCGCCGTCGAGGCCGTCAGCCCAAGACAACGCCCCACCAGTCACATACCGTTTCGGTGCGGCTGACAGAGGCGGAGCACCAGGAACTGGCCACCGAGGCGAAGACCTACCGCAAGTCGATGGGCGAGGTCTTGCGGTCGGTGTGGGCCGGTACCCCCGACGCGGCCCGGCCACCGCGGCCGCGCACGGTGGAGGAAGTGGCCCAACTTCGACAGCTCGTCGGCATGGCCGGCAACCTGAACCAACTCACCAAGCAGCTGCACGCCGGCCACAACGTGAGCGAAGCGGCCCGGCAGGTGCTGGTGCAACTCTACCGGCTGCTCGATGAGTTGGCCCCAGACTCAACGCGATGATTGGCAAAGTGAAAATCGGCAAGAGCTTCGGCGCTATCTGCCAGTATGTATTTGGGGAGGAGAAGGGGGCGGAGGTGCTGGCCAGCGAGGGCGTGCGGGGTAGTTCGGCCGCGCACATGGCGGCCGACTTCAACGCGCAGCGGGAGTTGAACCCGAATCTGGGCAAGGCCGTGATGCACGTGGCGCTGGCCTGGCCAGCGGAGGAGAAGGAGCGGCTGAGCAATGAGCGGATGGAGGAGCTAGCCCGCGCCTATCTGAAAGAAATGAAAGTGGACCCAGAGGGGACGCAGTGGGCACTGGTACGGCACCACGACCAGGCTCACCCGCACTCACATCTAATTATCAACCGGGTTGATAACCAAGGGGCCACGGTGAGCGACCAACACAACTACCGCAACAGTCAGGAGGCGTGCCGTAAGCTGGAGAAGCAGTACGGGTTGGTGAGTGCCCAGGCCGTGAGCCAGGACAACCGTCGCGCCGTGCGCGAGCAGCTGCCGGCGCGGGCCGCGGCCAAGCTCTTTCTGCAGGACGCGCTGAGTCGGCACCTGCCCCATGCCACGAGCGCCGAGGAGCTGACGGCCGCCCTGCAACGGGACGGTATCGGGGTGCAGGCCACTTACCAGAAGGGGCAGTTGCAGGCCGTGGTGTTTGAGCGGGAGGGCCTGCATTTGAAAGGCAGTGAGGTTGGCCGGGGGTACAGCGGCAACAACCTAGCGAAGACGCTGGCCGCGCAGCAGCACCAGGTGCAGCAGCAGCGGTCGGCGGTCGGGGAAGCCGGCCAGCAATACGGCCAGCACCGCGTAGCGCTCGACTTGGAGGCCTTCGGCCGCGAGTACGCGGCGCAGCAGCAGACTGATAAAGCCCAGCAACAGGCCCAGGAACGGGCCGCTACGCAACAAGCCCCTAAACCCGCGCAACGGACGATTGAGCGCAGCGGGGGCTTCCAATTAGGTGATTAATCTTCTTTCCCTTTTGTCATGCATCCTTCTTCCCCACCGCCCCCACCCAGCAACGGCGTAGCCATTCTGATGGCCGAAATTGAGCGTATTGCCCAAGAGCTACGCGCCCTGGACAAACGGCCCTTACCGGCGACCGAGGATCAGGTAAAGGCACTGGTAACGCTGGCCGAGCGCGACCGGCCGCTGACGCTGAGCGTCAACAGCGAGGCCGTGGCCAAGCTACTGATGGGTAAAGTGGACCAGCAGACGAAGGCGTTTGAGGAGGTGTGCACTAAGCTAATTCGGCTGGTAGATGACCGGACCGACTACCTTAACGAGCAGCTAACGGCCAAGTTAGTGGGGTTGCAGCAAGCGCAAACGAAGTTGGCCGTTACTATTCAGGACATCCCGCGTGAGGTGGCCGTCAACTGGCGGACGCACTGGAAGGCAACGGCCTCAATAGCCCTGGGGCCGGTGGTGCTCGTGTTGCTGATGCTCTGGTTTACGGGTATGTTCTCGCGGGTGCCGCAGCAGGAGTTAGCCCAGGCCCAGGCCCAGACAACGCAGGCTCAGACGAAAGCGACGCGCATGACGGAAGAGGTACAGAAGTACCAGCAATTCCGGGCAGCATTAGCTAAAGACCGGCCAGAGATAGCCTACAAATACTTTCCGTATCCCACTGACCCTAAACCAGCTAAAAAAGAGAACAAGCGAGTAAAGCGTTGATAGGGTGTTGTTAAACAAATAGGGGAAAACCTCTGACTCGCAAGCCAAACAGTTCGAATGATGCCGATAAGGCATAAATGCGCCGCAAGGGTGTTGGCCCAAGCTTTTAACCAAGGCCAATTTTCTAACTTGAAGAGAGTAAATTATTCATTGCATTAATCCGTCCACTGCTATGCGTCATCATTTTCTCTTGTGTGTATGCCTATCTTTTTTGAGTAGTGTTCCTACTTATGCCCAAAAGGAGACCACCACATGGTACTTTGGTCGTAACGCCGGGTTCGATTTTTCTCAGGGTTCGCCGGTCTCAATAGAGCAGAACGGGCTCACTAGGCTCGGTATTGGTATCGTAGTCCAGTCAGATCCACAGACGGGGCAACTACTCTTTTACAGCGACGGCGAACAGGTATGGAACCGTAACCACCAACTCATGCCCCACGGCCAACAGCTTCGAGGTTTTTTCTTCCTGCCGCAGGGTGTACTCGCCGTACCCGTACCAGGGCAAGCGCGCCAATACTACCTCTTTACCATGCAGAGCAGCCAACTCACGCCGGCCACGCTCTCTTACTCTCGCCTCGACATGGGGCTAGACGCGGGCTTAGGCGACGTGGTCGAGACCGAGAAAAACCAGTCGCTGGTCGGCACCTTCAGCCACCAACTCACAGCCATTCCACACACGAACGGACAGGCTTATTGGGTCATTGCTCCCGAATGGAGCACCAACCAGTTTTTCATCTATTTGGTCGATGTGCAGGGCATTAGCTTATCCCATAAGTTAGCTATAGGACTGGCCCAGACACCAAAAATTGACTTTGATGGCGGGTACCTGAAGCCTTCACCCGATGGCAAAAAGCTCGCTTACAGCATTGGTGGAAACTTTGCATTGAGCCTGTTCGATTTTGATGCTACCACGGGGCTATTAAGCAACTACCTCAACTTAGGCACTCTTTTTAATGAAAGTGGAATCTCCTTCTCCCCGGATAACTCCAAACTCTATGTGAGTCACTTTGATGTAGTTGACCAAGAGAAGAGGCTCCGGGCCGTCATCAGCCAGTATGACTTGGCGGCGGGCAGCGGAGCCGCCATTGCCGCATCGCGCTTAAGTATTATTGCGAATAACCCGACTACCAATATTCGAGCAGATGAACAGGGGGCAAATGGATACTATACGTTTCAATTAGGACCAGACGGCCGCCTGTACGGCAATAGCGGGTATGAAGACCGCTTTTTACCGCGCCTGCCTAACCAACACTATATGTATGTCATCAACTATCCCAACCGCCGGGGCTTTGCCTGTGACGTACAAGCGCAACCGTTCTCCTTTCCCGATTCGAACGTCGGACCAGGTTTACCTAACTTTATCCAAAGCTCGTTCAACGGCTTAGAACCAAAGCAGGAGCCGCCACTACCATGCGCTGATATTGCGCTGGTGCTGTTTCCCAACCCTGCCTCTCGTACCGTGCAGCTACAGGTTCCGACAGCCTGCTTTAGTCCGTATCAACTCCGACTATACAATGCAGTGGGGCAATTCATTTTCCAGACTAACATATCTACTGCTCTTTCGGCCCCAATCGACATAGGTAACTTAGCGGCAGGTGTTTACTATTTTCAATCTCGTTTTTCTGATAAGGTAATTACTATAAAACTTTTGAAAGAATAGATAATTCATAGCATTGCTCTGGTTTAGCCTTTAAATTATTAATTTGTGATGAAGCCGACAGTAAATTATATGTCAGCTCCATCACAAATTATTTATGAGATGATATTGTAGAATTTATTCAAAAAAATCTGCTTTAGGTCTGCTATTTTGGGATATTCCGTCACTGGCTCTTATCTGAAAGAAAGCGCCACTAAAATCAGCAAACTCAACTGTCGTAAAGTTGAAATATATTTCTCTGTTAGGATTTACTTGAGCATCGGAAGGAACATCTTGACCAGTAGGAAAAGTCTGTGGAGCTGGAGCGGGTAGCTGCCTTTCTTCCGCAATCCAACGGGCTGGTGCGCCTGCAGATGCATCGCCACCCGCTGCCCAATCATTAGCTGCTGGATGCGCTGCAGCAGTACTTTGGGTGTTGTTAAACAAATAGGGTAAAACCTCCGACTCGGGCATACCACTGCCTGGATTTCCTAATTAGCGACCTGTTGGACAATATGTTAGCTGGCATGTGGCCGGAATGATAGCCTTAACGTTCGTTTTCGCTAGCCACTTTTGATTGCGTTAAGGTGCGTGTAATACTATCGGGTTTTCGATGCTCTTACGCCGATTTTGCACCTTATCACGAGCGACAGGGCCATTTGGCCACGGACTCGGAGGTTTTACCCTATTTGTTTAACAACACCCTACTTTAGACTCGTCCAGCGTCAGGCCCATGCTGGCTAAGCTAAGGTCTTCGCGGCTCTAGGTGAACACGTCTCCGAGAAGGGGCTCGTCGCCTTCCGACAGGTACGCCACCAGCTGTAGTTTAAAGTTCATGGCAGCAAGTAATTTTCATGGCAGCCAGTAATTAAGGATTACAACAAGGTCTTCACTTTACGCACCGTATTGATGGCCACGTCGCACAACTTGGCCGTTTTGCGCACGCTCAGGCCCGCACGTAGCTGCCGAGCGACGGCGGCATACTTTTTCAGAAAGACGGCCTTTTCTTCCGTTGCGCCTACCGGGCGGCCAATCCGGATGCCTTGCCGCCGCGCTTCGTCCATGCCGGAGATAATGCGTTCGCGCAGGGTCTCGCGTTCGAGACGGGCAAACTCGGCCAACAGCGTGAACATAAACTGGGCGACCGGATTGCGTTTGCCGTTTTTGAGGGTTTCAATCCCAAAGTTTTGGACGTAGATACTGATGCCCAGCTGCGTCAGCTCCTCGACAATTTGCAGCACTTCCACCGTGGAGCGACCCAGGCGCGAGACTTCGCTCACTAATACTTTCTGGATAGTGCCCCGGCGACTCAGTTCCAGCAACTGCTGAATGCCCTCCCGGTCCTGATTCCGCTTGGCGCCGCTAATCTTCTCCGAAATCTCGGCCACGACCTGCACCGCCTGGTTCTGGGCAACGGCGCGCAGGTCTTCTACCTGCCGCTGATACTCCTGCTCCTTTTTGGAGACGCGCACGAAAATGACGGCCTGTTGCATGGCGCAAAGCTACCCGGGATGTATCAACTAAACCACTTGGTTTTCTTGATACAGTTTTCAGGATTTAAAATCCGCGAAGAAATAGTCGTAGCCGCCCTGCGAATACAGGAAATCGGGACTACCCTTAAGTTGCTACACTTTCGCTAGGCGTTCGTTGACCTGGTCTTTGTCGAAGTGCTCCGGGCGGGAGGTCCAAAACCAGGTCGGCACGTCGTCGTCCCAGATATCCTCACCGGCCAGCAGGCGGTCACGGGCTTCGTAGGCCCAGCTGAACTGGGCCAGCGTGCGCTAGATGTAGCCCTCGGGACCGCCGACCTCTTCCGGTGGGCAGGCCCGGCGACCACTCACGCACACCGGATGGGCTGACAGAGTAATTGGGGGCCGCACCTTTAGACTGCCGCCAGCCGGTCAGTACCGGATAAAATAGAAGCAGCTGGTTGAGGCATGGCGTTCATCGACAAAAACGGATTTTCAAGTTAAGCTAGAAGACAGTTACCCCCGAGACTGCCCCTCACTTTTTGACACTCTCAGGCGCAGCTTGCCGGTGACTGGCAGCAAGCCGAGCAGCAAATGGGCCAGCAATAGATAATTGAGCTCGGTTTCGCGGAAAAAGTCCTGAATCCGTGTCTCATTCGAGACGGGTTTGACCGCGTCGTTGAGGTGCTGGGCTACTTCGCAGAATTGTACGTTGCAGCTCTTGATCAGACCGATAACGAATTGGTCAATAAACTTTTGGCGCGACAGATGGCTCACGATGGGCAGCTGTCGCAAAAGGTGGTAAGTTTGGTTCTGAGGCCTTGCTTCACGGGGCTGAACGGGTTTGGTGGCTAGGAATACCAAAGGTCGGACTGCCCCGTTTTTAGCCGCAAAATTTAGCAGGGTAGAGTACTTAATAATCCGATCCCACTCATCATCTTTTCTCCTTATCACTTGTTTTTTAATTCGCATTTTTATGAAACACTGGTACGTCACGCTCATGGTACTTTTGCTCGCTACGGCGAGCCTGGCCCAATCTCTTTCTCCCACCTTGGCTATCCGAAGTCGCGAGATATCCCGAATTGATGGTCAGTTCTCGTTTGAAGTGGCGATGGTTGCCCAGACTACCGGACAGGCCAGCTATAATTTACATTTAGCAGAATCCGGCCTGCCGCTGCGCAACAACACGGCTGCCCGTAGTTATGCCGTATTCAATCAATATGTAGAACCGGGCGACACGTTGCGCTCAACTATAACAGTTGAATACGATGTCAACCGCATCCCGTTCGCGCTGGAAAAACTTCTGGTACGACTGGTAAATCCGGCCGGAGACCTGGTAGCCTCGGCACCCGCCTTCGTGTTCTTTACGCCGTACCAAACGGTGGAAGTATGGAATCGGACTGACCTCGACAACCTAAACCGGGTATGGGACGTGCCTAATACGGGCGTTGCCCCCACGCGGCGATACGTCAGCGAAAGGGATATCCCGCTTTCCGATCTTACTGACGATGAACTAGCCGATCCGGACGTACCTAAAAAGCTGAAATCCATTGTTGGTCTCGCTTACAGCATTCCAATGAAGGATGTGGGCCAGGACTCGGAAGAAGGGGAAGCCGAGTTGGAGGATTTAGAAGGTATCAGCCAACGTGGGATGCTTGTCCGCCACACCTGGAGTGCCGCCGTATCGGGGCGGGTGCTGACGGAGCAGTGGAACGGCCGGTCTTCTACGGTGCGGGCGGCTTTTCCGCTGGCAGTTAGTGGAATTCGGGTAGAGCTGTGGGATAAGGACGGTCTGCTGGACGACTTTCTGGCCAGCGCCACCACCGACGATGACGGACGTTTCACGATTAATTTCAGCAACACGCAGGGCAGCGAAGGCAGTTACCTGGAATTATACCTGAAAATAGAGGCTTCGGCCCCTGGCGGGGTGATACGGGTGATAAAGCGCATCGGCATTACGCGCAACGGTACGATCGGGCAAAGCAACCCTACCGGCCTGCACTTCGACACCCGGGCGCTGAACCTGGGCGACGTAGGCCCCAGCCACGATGACGTGAAGCCGCATCTGCTGCATTACGCCTGGCAGTCGCGCCGGTTTCTGGAGCGCAACGGGCTGGGTAGCGTGCTACCCAACTCGCAAAGCCAACCTCTCAAAATCATGATTTCGCCGCTGAACCTCCAGCAAGATCAAGCCCTCTTTATTCCGGGCGGGTACCGCAATGTTGCTGCTGGGACGCTGATAGCCGTGTTTGGGCGGTTCGGGTTTATTGGCCTGGGAGCGGGGGTCGTAACGGCAGCGGGCCTTACACTCTACCTTTCCAATGATGACTGCCTGTATATCGGCGAAAACCGTGAAACGGAGGAAGTAGCCTACCACGAGTTCGGGCACTACGTGATGTGGCACATGCAGAACCGCTCCTGGTCGGACCTAACCGCTAGCTTCGCCAAGCACGGCGACACCCGCAATGCCAATCCCGGCCTGGCCTGGACCGAAGGCTGGGCCGATGGTTTTTCGCGTATCATGGACGCGTACACCGTGCGCTACGACGGCGAGCGGGACGTGGACGATGGCGGAAACGGCAACGAGGATCGTACTGGATTTGACAGATTGCGTCAGCCTGTTTTGCGCAATGGGGCGGTAACGGACGAGTTTACGCTGACCCACGGCGTGTTATCTGAGTATTTTATCTCGACCACCATCTACGACTTGTGGGACGGGGCCAACAATCTAGCCCTGCGCTCCAACAGCCCCCTGGCGGCCACGACCACCGGGGGCGGCGCGCCCACGGGCAATGCCAATCCGCCCTTGCTCTTTACTGACGACATTCCCAGCAACCCGTTCGTGGGGCAGCGGCTGTTGGACGAATCCAGCCTTAGCTTCGCCGACCTGACGGCCCCCATCCGTTCCCGCCGGGGCAACGGTAGCTTCAGTGCCGGCTTATCGAGCGCCGCCGTCATTCAGGATATCACGCAGTACTATCAGTATTTGCTGCAAGACCTCGGCGACTGTGAGCAGAGCCGGCTGGCCGCCAACGTGTTTCTTATTAATCGTATCTCCGATTTTCCGACCCAACGCGGACTGCCGGCTACCGCCGCCCCCACTCAGCGACTGGGTACCGACGAGCTACAGCGTACGGCAACGCTTACCGAGCCCTTCTTTAAGAGAGATGGTGCTATTTTCTATCAGGATGGCGCTATCACCCTCCCGCTGACGCTCGACGTGAACGAGCTGAGCGGGGCGGCCCAGAGCTACAACCTGGCTGCGACCGTTGCCAGTGGTACCGGCCGCCTCAGCGACCCGCTCACGGTGCGAAGCGGGGCCAGGTTAGGCATTCATTTTGGCGCGGAGCGCGGCTACGCCGGCAGCGGACAAAATACGCTGGCTGGCAGCAATTTCTCGGCTAACCTGTGCGGGCGCTTTCGGCTGACACTCGCCGACGACGGCCGCCTGGAAGTAGGCGACGACGGCCGGGGCAACACGGCCGAGGTGAGCGTACAGGCCGGGGGCCTGCTGGATGCGCAGGCCAACAGCACGGTCCGGGTGAGTACCAATTCCGTCATTCATTTTTTAGCGGGGTCGGCGCTGGTGGTGCGCAACGGGGCTACGCTTATCGTCAATGGAGGGGTGCGCCTGGAAGCAGGCTCGTTTTTGTGCGTGGAAACCGGGGCCAATCTGGTGTTCGCGCCGGGCAGCGTACTGTACGTCGACCCAGGGGCCTCTTTGGGGTTGCCGGCTAGCTTTGGACTGCCGCCGTTGGCCTGCTCGCCCGAACTGGGCGTGTGCGGTACTCTGGCCGGCAACAACCCCAACGTTATCAATACCGCGAACCGCAATGAGGCCCTGGCCTTCGATGGTCTTGACGACCTGGTAACCATCCCGAACAACGGGAGCCCGCTGGCGGGCGGGGACAACCGGAGGACAGCAAAGCTAAGCCCCGCCCCTACGTCGTGCTGCTATGAGGTATCTTTGCTGAACCTATGCTAACTGTCAGAACTCCGTCCGTCCGCGACTATTTCCCCTTCGAGCCCACGCAGGACCAATCGACCCTGTTTCAGCAGCTCGATGGATTTCTGAAGGACGACCTGCCGGGCCGCAAGGCCTTCGTGCTGCGGGGCTACGCCGGCACCGGCAAAACCACCGTGGTCAGCGCCCTCGTGCAATGGCTGCACCAGATGGGCCGCAAATACGTGCTGATGGCCCCCACCGGCCGCGCTGCCAAAGTCATGGGTACTTACTCGGGCGTGGCCGCCAGCACCATCCACAAGAAAATATACCGCCAGACCAGCGGCCAGCCGGCCCAAGGCCTCACGTTTCAGCGCCAGCCCAACCGCGCCCAGGATACGCTTTTTATAGTCGATGAAGCCTCGATGATTTCCGATGAGAAGGCTTTCGGCTCGACCGGGCTGCTCGACGATTTGATGAGCTATGTGTTTGAGAAAACCAGCAACCGCCTGCTGCTCATCGGCGACACGGCCCAGCTGCCGCCGGTGGGCCAGCTGCTCAGCCCCGCCCTCGACCCCGACATGCTGCGCGACCGGTTCCGGGCCGAGGTGGGCTCGGTGGAGCTGCGCCAGGTGATGCGCCAGGCCGAAAAGTCGGGCATACTGATGAACGCTACCGTGCTGCGCGAGGAGCTGCGCCAGGATAACCCGAACATTCAGTTCTTCACCAAAGGCTACCCCGACATCTTTTCGATGGGAACCGACAAGCTCGAAGATGGCCTGCGCTGGGCCTACAAGCACTTCGGTTACGAGAACAGCACCATCATCTGCCGCTCCAACAAAAACGCCAACCAGTACAACCAGTACATCCGCCGCATCCTGTTCGAGGCCGAAGACGAGATTGAGTCGGGCGACTACCTGATGGTGGTGCGCAACAACTACTTCTGGCTCCCGCGCGACTCCGACATCGGCTTTCTGGCCAACGGCGACTTCGTGCAGGTGGTCAAAATTATCCGGCTCACCGAGGAGTTCGGCTTCCGCTTCGCCGATGCCCGCGTGCGCCTCGTCGATTATCCCGATGAGCCCGACCTGGAGGTGAAGCTGCTGCTCGACACGCTGCATACCGAAAGTCCCGGCCTGCCCGCCGACCGCAACAAAGCCCTTTACGAGGCCGTGAGCGAAGATTATGCTCATCTCGAAACCAAGAAGGAGCGGAGCGCGGCCGTGCGCAAAGACGCGTTCCTGAACGCGCTGCAGGTGAAGTTTGCCTACGCCCTCACCTGCCACAAAGCCCAGGGCGGCCAGTGGCAGGCCGTTTTCGTCGACCACGGCTACCTGAAGGAGGACATGGTGAACTCCGAATTCGCCCGCTGGCTTTACACGGCCATCACCCGCTCGTCGGAGAAGCTGTTTTTGCTCAACTTCAACCAGAAGCTGCTCGGCGACCCCGCCGAGGAGGACTAATTGTCATTCTGAGCAGTGTGAGGAATCTGGGGGAAATCGTGGCAGTAGTTTTGCCTAGAGTCCTCCTTCGTCTGAATGACAGAGCTGGCGCTGTCCGGTGAACTTCAACGTCTACCGACTGCGTTAGGCAGCAGCAACATTGGCCCGAAACTTGGCGGGTACACCCCAGTAGAATTTTTCGTACTTTCAACTGTCATTTACTTATTTTCCTTATGAAAAATGTTCTTTTTCTGGCTCTGTCGCTATCGGTGATGGGCTTGAGCGCTCAGGCGCAATCCATGAAGCCGGCCAACGCCCAGGCCAAAGTGGCGGGTCCGCAAATTCAGTTCGAGGAAACCAAGTACGAGTTTGGAGCCGTGAAAACCGGCGACGTGGTGGAACACGTCTTCAAATTCAAAAACGTGGGCACCCAGCCGCTGTTCATTTCCAACATCGGCGTTACCTGCGGCTGCACCACGCCCGAATGGACGCGTGAGCCCATTATGCCCGGCAAGTCGGGCACGGTGGTGGCCAAGTTCAACACGGCCGGCAAGTACGGCATGCAGAACAAGGTGCTCACCGTCGAATCGAACTCGGTGGGTGGCAACGCCATGGTGGCAATAATCGGAGATGTAAAGGAAGCCGGAGCTACCATGCAGGCCATGCCCGCCAGTGCCGAGTCGATGGTAGACCAGAATGCTGTTGACGGCAAGCAGAAATTGAAGATGGACGACAATAAAATCAAGGCTAAGAAGAAGTCGTAAGGCAAATTCTTGCAAACCAAAAAAGGCGCTTCCCCTCGCAGGGAAGCGCCTTTTTTGTGCGAGCTAAGCAGAGCCGCCAGAACGAAAGCTGACAGCTTAATCTATCAGCTCAGAAAAACCTACAGCTGCCGAGCCGCCAGCAGCAGCATAATCCAGCCGGCAATGAAGAGTACGCCGCCGATGGGCGTAACGGCCCCGAGCTTGGTGATGCCCGTCAGGCAGAGCACGTAGAGTGAGCCGCTGAAGACGAGGATGCCCCCCAGCCACAGCCACGCCACGGTGCTCAAGCTCTTGAGTTCGGGCCGCATCAGCAGCAGCAGCCCAATCCCCAGCAGCGCCAGCGTATGGAAGAACTGGTAGCGCACGGCCGTTTCAAAAGTCTCAAAGCGCCCGGCGGCCTCCAGGCTCTTGCGCAGCCCGTGCGCCGCGAAGGCCCCGATGCCCACGCTCAGAGCGCCCAGCAGCGCCGCCAGTTGAATAATGAGTCGAGCAGTCATAGTGTTTAGTTTTTGTGGGGATGTTGTTTCACTTTTAGAACGTCACGCAGAGCGTAGCGAAGCATCTCGCTTGCAATGGCGACTCTGCTATTTAGTGACCCCCGGAACGTCATCAAGCGAGATGCTTCGCTATGCTCTGCATGACGTTCCAACGAGACCAATGCCTACCGACGCCCAAAAATAGCGCTGCCTACCCGAACCAGGGTGCTGCCTTCGCGCACGGCCAGCGGATAGTCGGCGCTCATCCCCATCGACACCTCTTTAAACGTGGGCTCATCAGCGAAGTACAGGGCCTGAAGCTTGTCGAAGTAGCCGCGCAACTGCCGGAACTCGCGGCGCACCTGGTCCTCGTTGTCTGTGTTAGTGGCAATGCCCATCACGCCCGTCAGGCGCACATGGCGCAGGGCGCGGTACTCCTCGGAGCGCAGGATTTCCTCGGCTTCGGGTAGCGTGAGGCCGGTTTTGGTATCCTCGTCAGCAATCTGGAACTGCAGCAGGCCCTCGATTATCCGGTTATGCTTGGCGGCCTGCTTCTCCATTTCGAGCAGCAGCTTCAGGCTATCGACGCTCTGGATGGTGTGCACGAAGCCGGCAATGTACTTGACCTTGTTGGTCTGCAACTGCCCGATGAGGTGCCACTGCACGTCGGCAGGTAGCTGGGGCTGCTTGGTGGCCATTTCCTGGGCCCGGTTCTCGCCAAATAGCCGCCCGCCGGCGTCGTAGGCTTCCTGCAGCAGTTCTACGGGGTGGGTTTTGGTAACGGCCACCAGCCGGGCGTTGGTGCCAGCCAAGGTTTGCTCAATGTGGTTCAAGTTTTCGGCAATAGACATGTAGGCAAGTTCGGGGTTTCGGTGTGAAAGGAAGTCGGTGGGGATTGGCGGGTGTTCGGAAAGTTGCCGATCCGTAAGCAACCGAGTAGGCGGCGGTTGTGTTGGGGGTAGCTTATACAACGGGAAAGTCATAGATCGTCAGTATTCATGATAAGTGCGTAGATTCAACTATGAAAACCGTCCTTCTCACACTCCCCGATTCAGTTGGTCTCAATGCCGAGCAGTTGCAGAAGTTCTTACTGCAAAAGTTGGCGGAGCAGGAGGACCCTACGGTCCTTAAAGCATCAAATAAAGCAGAAGCGGAAATTACGGTTCCAGCGGTTGATGCCGACGAAATCCGCCATCTTGTGGGGCTGTATTACGCCGAAAAAGCCACGCGCTTAATAGACGACCTATGGGACCAGAATGGCTGGACGGCTGACACGATGCAGGATTGGGTGCGGGAGCATATGCGTACCCCCTATCAGCGTGAATCGGCAGCGTGAGAATCGTACTCGATACCAACGTCCTGCTGGCTAGTATCGGCCGAAGCTCGCCCTACAGGCGCGTTTTTACGGCCATTATACAGGGAGAAGTTGACCTACTGGTCAGCACAAGCATCTTGTTGGAATACGAAGAAATTTTAACCGCCCGCACTACTGCGCAAGTGGCCACCAGCGTAGTTCGGGCGCTGGCCAGCTTTCCGACAGTTCATCGCTACTATGTGTATTACGATTGGCGGCTGATTGCGGCCGACCCCGACGATGAAAAGTTCGTGGACTGCTATGTAGCCGGCGGCGGCGACTATCTGGTCACTAATGACCGTCACTTCGACGTACTAGCGGCAATCAGTTTCCCCAAAATCGAAGTGCTGTCGGCTGAACACTTCCTGCATATTCTGCGGTAAATTCCTTACGCCTTCTTTGCTGATTTAATGCGCTGAGTATGATTCTGTTTTTGAATCATAAGTCGTATCTTTGCGGCCCTGCCAGGGTGGCGGGCCGGCGCTTTAGCGTTGGGTATCAAGCAAAAACGCGTTCCGGAGGTGGGCCCTGCGCCGGACGTGTATATAAGGGCCACTGCAATACATCATGGCAGAACAAGCAGAATTAGTTGACAATTTCGACTGGGACAACGTGGACGCTAGCGGCTTCGGTGGTAACTATACCGCCGAGCAGCGTGCCGAAATGGAAGAGATGTACAGCGGTACACTCACCACGGTTCAGGAAGAAGAAGTAGTAACCGGCACCGTGGTGGGCATGACCGACCGCGACGTTATCCTGAACATCGGCTTCAAGTCCGATGGTCTGGTGCCCCTGTCGGAATTCCGCGACCTGCCCGACCTGAAGGCCGGTGACACCGTCGAGGTATTCATTGAGGAGCAGGAAAACGCCAACGGCCAGCTCATCCTGAGCCGCAAGAAAGCTAAAATCAAGCAGGCTTGGAAAGCCATCTACGACGCCCTGGAGAACGATTCCGTGCTCGAAGGCGTGGTGAAGCGTCGCACCAAAGGCGGCCTCATCATGGACCTCGACGGCGTAGAAGCCTTCCTGCCCGGCTCGCAGATTGACGTAAAGCCTATTCGCGACTTCGACATCTATGTGGGTCGCCGCATGGAAGTGAAAGTGGTGAAAATCAACGCCGCGTTCGACAACGTCGTGGTATCGCACAAAGTGCTCATCGAGAAAGACCTCGAGAAGCAGCGCGAAGCCATCCTCAACAACCTGGAGAAAGGCCAGATTCTGGAGGGCGTTATCAAGAACATGACCAACTTCGGTGTGTTCATCGACCTCGGCGGCGTCGACGGTCTGCTGCACATCACCGACATCTCGTGGGGCCGCATCGCTCACCCGAGCGAAGTATTGCAGCTCGACCAGAAGCTCAATATCGTTGTGCTTGACTTCGACGAAGCCAAGAAGCGTATCAGCCTCGGCCTGAAGCAGCTGACCCCGCATCCGTGGGATTCGCTGCCCGAGGACATGGGCGTAGGCACCAAGGTGAAGGGCCGCATCGTGAACGTAGCCGACTACGGCGCATTCATGGAAATTATCCCCGGCGTAGAGGGTCTGATCCACGTGTCGGAAATGAGCTGGAGTCAGCACCTGCGCAACCCGCAGGACTTCATCAAGCAGGGCGACGTAGTAGAGGCGCAGATTCTGACCCTCGACCGCGAAGACCGTAAGATGAGCCTCGGCATCAAGCAGCTCAGCGAAGACCCATGGACTCGTGGCGACTTCGCCGACAAGTACGCCATCGGTACCAACCACAACGGCCTCGTGCGTAACCTGACCAACTTCGGCCTGTTCGTAGAGCTGGAAGAGGGTGTGGATGGCCTCGTGCACGTTTCGGACCTGTCGTGGACCAAGAAGATCAAGCACCCATCCGAAATGGTGAAGGTGGGCGACCGTCTGGACGTGGTAGTACTGGAGCTGGACGTGAGCAACCGCCGCCTGGCCCTGGGCCACAAGCAGCTGGAGGAAAACCCTTGGGATACGTTCCAGACGGTGTTCACCCCCGGTTCGGTACACACGGCTACCATCATCGACAAGAACGACCGTGGTGCGGTGCTCGAGTTGCCTTACGGCATCGAGGGCTTCGCTTACCCCAAGTCGCTCCAGAAGGAGGATGGCTCGATGGCTGAGAACGGCGAATCGCTCGAATTCCGCGTGATTGAGTTCTCGAAGGACGACCGTCGCGTAGTGCTTTCGCACCAGGCTGTTTACAACAAGCAGGCTGAGGAAGAAGGCCGCGCTGCCAAGTTCGCCAAGAAGAAGCCGTCGGCTGGTGCCGCTGGTGCTGCTTCGCAGGGCGAAGGCAAGCTGAGCGACATGAAGAAGACCACCCCGGCCGAGAAATCGACCCTCGGTGACCTCGACGCCCTGTCGGCTCTGCGCGACAAGATGATGGACAACGAGTCGTAAGCCCTCCGGCTTATCGGCAAGTGAATAGGAGAGGCCCCGGCGCAAGTCGGGGCCTCTCTTTTTTGGATTATCGGTGAGGGAACGTCATTCAGAGCGCAGCGAAGAATCTCGCGTGTCGTCGTTGAAGCTCTTTGCAACATCAGCACGCGTCATTCTCCGCTGCGCGCTGAATGACGTTCTCCCTTAACCCCCGTTCCTTGAAAAAAGAAGCCACACGTCGCCAACGACTTACCCGCACCCGTCCTGAAAAAAGCACCTTCACTTTGGCACACGTCGGATTAAGCCGTATGTTTGCATCCTCAAAGCCCTCATGGTGACGTGACCGAGCGGCTAGGTAGAGGTCTGCAAAACCTCCTACGGCGGTTCGAATCCGCCCGTCACCTCTCTTTTTTGCTCATTGCCTGAACCCCGGTTGATTCGTTTCAATCGGGGTTTTTTGCGCCGACATGAAACCGGCGGGCAGCAGAGGCAATTAAGTTGGGGGCTGCCGTGCAGCTACTCCTTTTCGGAGCGGAATTTAGCGCCCCGGTTGTAGTTAACCCGTGCATTATCCTTACATTCCGTTCCTGCGTAGAACGCGCACCAACTCGTCTTCTCTCTTCTCTTTCTCTTTATGAAAATTGTGAACCTGCGCACTATGCGCGGCCCCAGCTTCTGGTCTGTTAAGCATTACCGTTTGATTGTAATGAAAGTGGATTTGGAGGGTCTGGCCGACAAATGGTCGAGCAGCATTCCGGCGCTGGCCGAGCAGCTACCCCGGCTGCTGCCCCGGCTGACCGATGCGCCACCCTCCGACGCGGATAAGGCTATACTAAAGAAACCCCCGCTTACCGCCGAGCAGCTCACCGACGGCGAACCACTGGGCTACGTGCTGCAGCACGTTGCCCTGGCCCTGCAGCGCACGGCCGGCATGCCCGTGTTCTGGGGCAAGTCGTACCCGGCCGAGCACGAGCCGGGGGTGGAGTTTGTGGTGTTTGCTTACCAGGAAGAGCGGGCGGGCCGCATGGCTGCCGAGGCCGCCGTGCAGCTCGTTGATGATATCTGCCAGGCCGGCCAGTAAGCATCGAGCGCACGATTGAGGAGCTGCACGAAATCCGGGAAGAAGAGTTCTTCGGACCCAGTACCTGGAGCATCGTATCGGAGGCTGCCTCGCGCAACATCCCGTACATCCAGCTTAAAAACAGCAGCATCATTCAGTTGGGCTATGGCGTCAACCAGAAGCGCATCTGGGCTACTACCACCAGCTACACCAGCCATGCCAGCGTGGAGGTAGCCGGCAATAAAAACCGCACCAAGGCCATGCTCGACGCGGCCGGCGTGCCTGTTCCCAACGGCACCACCGTGTATTCGGAAGACGAATTGCGTGAGGCCATTGAGGAGCTGGGCTTCCCGATCGTCACCAAACCGCTCAATGGCAACCACGGTCGCGGGGCCACCATTGGTATTAAGAGCTGGGTGGAAGCCGTAGAAGGCTTTAAAGCTGCCCGTGAGCACTCGCGGGCCGTAATTGTAGAGCAACTGGTGCAGGGCCACGACTTCCGGCTGCTGGTGGTAAACGGCAAGCTGATTGCCGCTGCCAGGCGCACCCCGGCCGCCGTAACCGGCGACGGCCAGCACACCATTCAGCAGCTGATTGACAAAGTAAACGAAGACCCGCGCCGGGGGGTAGGCCACGAGAAAGTGCTTACCAGCATCAAGGCCGACCAGCACACCCAGGACCTACTGCTCACCCAAAGCCTGACGCTGGATTCGGTGCTGCCTGCCGGGCAGGAGCTGTACCTGAAAACCACGGCCAATATCAGCACTGGCGGCACGGCCACCGATGTAACCGACCTGGTGCACCCGTACAACGTGCTGATGGCCGAGCGCGTGGCCGGCATCGTGGGCCTCGATATCTGCGGCATCGATCTGCTGACTTCCGATATTGCCATTCCGCTAAACGAAACCCGCGGCGCAGTTATCGAAGTAAATGCTGCCCCCGGCTTCCGGATGCACATCTCGCCCACCCAGGGGCTGGCCCGCAACGTGGCTGCTCCGGTTGTCGACATGCTGTTTCCGGCAGGTAGCAAATCCCGGATTCCGATTTTTGCCGTTACGGGCACCAATGGTAAAACCACCACTACGCTGCTGCTGGCGCACATTGTAGCTGCCAAAGGCTATAAAGTGGGCCACACTACCACCAACGGCATCTACATACAGGGAGTGCAGCTGCAGAGCGGCGACTGTACCGGCGGCCAGAGTGCCGAGTTTGTACTGAAGGACCCTACGGTAAACTTCGCGGTCCTCGAAACGGCCCGCGGCGGCATGCTGCGCTCGGGCCTGGGTTTCCACACCTGCGACGTGGCCATTGTAACCAATGTAGCCGCCGACCACCTGGGCATGCGTGATATTTACACCGTGGAGGATATGGCGGCCGTGAAGGGCGTGCTGCCGCGCACGGTGCGCAAAAACGGCTGGGCTGTACTCAACGCCGACGACGACCTGGTGTATGCCATGCGTGAAAAGCTCGACTGCCGGGTGGCCCTGTTTAGTATGAACGAGCACAGCCCCCGCATTCGTGAGCACGCCGAGCATGGCGGGCTGGCCGCGGTGTACGAGGAAGGATATATTTCCATCTATAAAAACAGCTACAAACTGCGCATCGATCGGGCGGCAGAGTTCCCGGTCACGTTTGGTGGACGGGCAACCTTCAACATCGAAAACGCCATGGCCGCTGCTTTGGCCTGTTACTGCTACGGATTCGAAAAGGACGAAATCAAGCAGGCACTCCGCACGTTTGTGCCTTCGGGCGTGAAAACGCCGGGCCGAATGAACGTGTACAAGTTCCCGCAGTTCGAGGTGATTGTGGACTATGCCCACAATGCCCACGGTATGGAGAAGTTTGCCCAGTTTCTGGAAGCCACCGAAGCCACCCACAAAGTAGGGGTGATTTCGGGCCTCGGCGACCGGCGCGACGAAGACACGCTGGCGTTTGCCCGGATTGTGGGCCGTGTGTTCGATGAGGTAGTGTTGCGCCAGGACCGCGACCTACGCGGTAAAACGGCTGAGGAGCTGCGCGAGCTGATGACGGAGGGCCTGCGCCTCGACGCCCCCGATATTATCATCACCTACATCGAAAACGAGATGGAAGCCATGGACCACGTGCTGCATACTGCCCGGCCCGGTTCGCTGATAGCCATGTTCACCGAAGACATCAAATCGACGCTGCAGAAGCTCGACGAGTTTGAGGCGCAGATTGCCACGAACCACGGATAAGCCACCCCGGACTTCCCGGATTCTGTAGTCAAAAAAAGAGCCGCCTCGTTAGGGGCGGCTCTTTTTTTGACTACGCGTCTGGCTCGGAGTTGACAACCGGGCCAGTTACAACGCTTGTAATTCGGTAGTGCTACTTAAGCGTGAAGGTGGTTTTGCCAATCAGCACGCCGCCTTCATATAGCTCAACGGTGTGCAGGCCGGTTTTGTAGGCTGCTCCCTTGGCGTAGGTGAATTGCACCGGCTGGCGGGTGTTGTCGTACACGATGTCCTGCTTGGCAGTATAGAATGCCTCGGAGCCGTCAATCATGAACGTGCCACCGCCGGTGCTCAGGTTGTAGAGCGCGGCGCCATCAGGCTCAATCAGGCGCATCATGATTTCCTTGGTTTCCTTCGGCGACACATCGTTGCGGGCCAGGTTAAAGGTTACCTTGACTTTCTCTACCCGCTTGGCCTTGAACTCGTTATCGGTGTCTTCTTTTTCCTTGTCGCGGCTGTTAACCACGTTAACGCGGATGTTCTCAGCCTGCAGGCGCGAGGCCACGGCCACCTTCTGGCTCAGTTCCTGGTTGGAGCGCACTACCGACGAAATAGTATCGGTCAGCTTGTTCTGGCGCTCTTTAAGGGTGGTGGTTTCGGTGTAAAGCGCTTCGTTGTCGGCCTTAAGCTGGACGATTTCCTCGTCTTTCTTGCGCAGCTGGGTTTCAAAGTTGGCAGCCCGCTGCTTGAAGCGACGCTGTTCGGATACGCTAAAGCTGCTGGCCCGGAAGGAGCGGAGCTTGAGCAGGTCGGAGTTGATCTGGGCCAGCTTGGCTACCAGCGAGTCGTTGGCGAGGCCCATGCCCTGCACTTCCTGGCTCTGGCGCTCATAATCGGCTTTCAGCGACTCGTACTGCTTGATCTGGTCTTCGAGCTTGGCGTCCTTGCTCACCACATCGGCCTGAAGCATTTCGTTCTGCTTGCTCTTCTGCTGGTTCATGTAGAACAGAAAGCCATTGATGCCCAGCAGCACCAGAACGAGGGCCCCAATCAATAGCAGACGGTTATTGTTCTTCGGTTCGGGGCTCTGATCTTGTTCCATAGAGAAAGGGGTTTGGTGGAGGTCCAGACAGTCCGGACGCGGTAGTACCTTTAAGGCAAGAATAACCGAGTTTGGTACCCCGGCAAGTGCCGAAGGTACAACCCCGCCACGAAATGCAGCCTGTCCCGTCTCTTGATACCGCCTACTGGCAGCAGCGCTACGAAATCGGCCAGACTGGCTGGGATGCGGGGGGGATAACGCCCCCGCTGCGCGAATATTTCAATCAGTTGGGTCCGCCCGACTCGCGGCGCATCCTCATTCCGGGGGCCGGCCGCGGCTACGAGGCCGAATACCTGCACCGCGCCGGCTGGCCCGGGGTGTTCGTAGCCGACCTCGCCCCGGCGGCCCTGGAGGCCCTGCAGGCCCGCGTACCCGGCTTCCCGGCGGCCCATCTGCTGCTGGCCGACTTCTTTGCCCTGGAACCTGCTCCGCCTTTCGACCTCATCGTGGAGCAAACCTTCTTCTGCGCCCTCGACCCCGCCCTGCGGCCCGCCTACACCCGCCAGTGCGCCCGGCTGCTGCGGCCCGGCGGTACGCTTATGGGCCTGCTCTTCGATACCGAGTTTGCCCAGGCCGGCCCGCCCTTCGGCGGCTCGCGCGAGGAGTACCGGGCCTACTTCGAGCCCTGGTTCGATTTCGGGCACTTCGCTGCCGCCACCAACTCGCTGCCGCCCCGCCAGGGCCGGGAGCTGTTTATCTGTTTGAAAAGGAAGGCAACGCTGCCCGAATAGCTGAACAAACCAGTTCTCCTTACTCTCTCCGTCCTTAAATATCCAAGCTCATGCTAGAAGCCCTTGCCAACGTACTGCCGCACTTCCGTAATACCAATTCCGGTCAGTTTTTTCTGATGGCCGGCCCCTGCGTGATTGAGGGCGAGGATATGGCGCTGCGCATTGCCGAGCGCATCCAGCATATCACCGACAAGCTCCAGATTCCCTTCATCTTCAAAGGCTCTTACCGCAAGGCCAACCGCTCGCGCCTCGATTCCTACACTGGTATTGGCGACGAAAAAGCCCTGCGCATCTTGCAGAAAGTAAGCCGCGAAATCGGCGTGCCCACGGTCACCGATATCCACGAGTCGGGTGAGGCTGCCATGGCCGCCGAGTACGTGGATGTGCTGCAGATTCCGGCTTTCCTGTGCCGGCAGACCGATTTGCTGGTGGCCGCCGCCCAAACCGGCAAAGTGGTAAACGTGAAGAAAGGCCAGTTTCTGAACGGCGAGGCCATGCAGTTCGCGGTAGACAAAGTGCGCCAGTCGGGCAACGACAACGTGCTATTGACCGACCGCGGCAACTCGTTCGGCTACTCCGATCTGGTGGTCGATTTTCGTAACCTGCCCGCCATGCGTGCCTTCGGCGTGCCCGTTATCATGGATGTCACGCACTCGTTGCAGCGCCCCAACCAGAGCAGCGGCGTAACGGGCGGCCAACCCGCGCTCATCGAAACCATTGCCAAAGCCGCCATTGCCGTGGGCGCCGATGGCCTGTTCATCGAAACCCACCCCACGCCCGCCACTGCCAAATCCGACGGTGCCAATATGCTGCCCCTCGATCAGCTGGAAGATCTGCTGGTGAAACTGACGCGGGTGCGGGAGGCGGTTCGTTGAGTGGTCAATGAAAGAACGTCATTCTGAGCGCAGCGAAGAATCTCGCGTGAATCGTTGAACGGTTGCTACAACGTCAGCACGTGAGATTCTTCGCTGCGCTCAGAATGACGTTCTTCCCCTAACCCCTCATCAAGCCCCAAAAACCCGAGTGCGCTCCAGCAGCTTGTCCAGTAGGTTATCGAAGCGCAGGGTGAAATGCTGGCGGGGCAGGCTGGGGCGGAAGAAAACGAGGCCGATGTAGAACAGGTCGACGGTGAGCGTGACCTCGGGGTGCTGGCGGATGGCCTCCCAGGCCCGTTCCATTTCGGCCGACCAGTGAATATCGTCGAGTACGAAGACACTATTGGCAGTGCGGTGGGCATTGAGCTGCTCGAAATAGCGCAGGGTGGGCTCGTAGCGGTGGTTGCCATCGAAGAAGGCAAAATCGACCGGCGCAGGCAGGGCAGCCAGGGCAGGAGCAAGAGTATCATCGAGGTTGCCTTCGATAAGCGCGACGTTTTTGGCCCCCACGGCCTCGAACGTTTGGCGGGCCACGGCGGCCGTAGCGGGGCAGCCCTCGAAGGTGAGCACCCGGGCCCGCGAGTCGGCCAGGGCCAAATAGGCGGTGGTGAGGCCCAGCGAAGTGCCCAACTCCACCACGGTGCGGGGCCGGTAGTGGTCGACGAGTCGGAACAGCAGCTGCCCCAGCTTGGGCGGTTTGGCGGCGGTACGGGCAATGTCGCGCAGGCGGCGCGTGCGGCTTGCTCCGGCCACCCGCGAGCCGGCCCCGAAGTCGCGTACTATAATAGCAGTGCCGTCGGCGAGCAGGGCGGCGCGGCGGGCCTCTACGGCCTCGTAGGCAGCAAACCGGCCCGAATGGTTGACGACGTGCGCATACAGCCCGAATACGAAGGGCGAGTGTAGCCCGTGGGCATTGCCCGAGCGCCCCCAAAAACGGAGGTAGCTAAGAATCTGGAAAAGCAAAGCGCGGTTGCGGAGAATTGGGTTGAAGCCGGAAAGGTAGAAACCGATTAGTTGATGAGCGCGTGGGGGCGGGGCTTAGCTGCGCTGTCCTTCGGTTGCCCCCGCCCGCCACTCGTACCATTCCAACGATTTCGTTCAGCGGCGCAGGGGTGGAGGCCGGCCCCGCCCCGGCGCCGTTCTGCAAACCAATACACCTTCCAAAGCCCCTAATTCACAAAAAAGCCGCCCGAAGGCGGCTGTAGGTATTTCAGAAACAGCGCTGAAAGTGCTAGTTCAGGCGGTAGGGTACGATGAGCGTAAACTCCGGAATTTCAACATCGAACTCGCTGCCGTCCATTATGCGCTCCATCTGATAGGTGCCCCGCATCTTGCCCACGCCCGATTTCAGGTTGCAGCCCGACACGTACTGGTGCGATTCGCCGGGTTCGAGTACCGGCTGCTGGCCTACCACGCCTTCGCCTTCTACCTCGCGCACCACACCGTTGGCATCCGAAATAAACCAGTGGCGGCGCAACAGCTTCACGGTATATTCGCTGTTGTTGCGAATATCAATTTTGTAGGCAAAAACGTAATGCTCCTGACCGGGGCTCGAATAGTCGGGCAGATAGTTGGTAGTAACGCTGACGGTTACGCCCTGAGTGGTGGTCGTATTCATAACAACGGAGTTCCAAAGGAGAAAAAAGCTAACAGCACGGACCCGGGTTTGGTTTACTTCCTTGCTTCTACGCAGTCCGGGCTGCCAATACCGTCTCAAACTAACACAAACTAACAAATAATACTGGTTCGTATGTCGGTTAAGATTGAAGAAAGCTGGCGGCAGGTGCTGGCCCCCGAATTCGGCAAACCCTATTTCCAGCACCTGATTGCCTTTGTGAAGGGCGAATATGCCACGGCCGAAGTGTTTCCGCCCGGTCCCCAAATTTTCCACGCCTTCGAGGCCTGTCCGTTTGATAAGCTGAAAGTGGTGATTCTGGGCCAGGACCCCTACCACGGCCGGGGGCAGGCCCACGGCCTGAGCTTCTCGGTGGCCGAGGGCATACGCACGCCACCTTCACTCCAAAACGTGTTCAAGGAACTAGCCACCGATTTGCCCGCTACGGCCCCGGCCCCCAACGGCAACCTCGACCGGTGGGCCCAGCAGGGGGTCCTGTTGCTCAATGCCACGCTCACGGTGCGCGCCAAGGAGCCCGCCAGCCACCAGAAAAAAGGCTGGGAGCAGTTCACCGACGCCGTCATTCAAGCCATTTCCGACCAGAAGGAGCACGTCGTGTTCATCCTCTGGGGGGCCTCAGCCCTGAAAAAGGGCGAAGTCATTGATGCCCGCAAGCACCTCGTGCTCAAGGCCGCCCACCCTTCGCCCTACGCCGCCGACCGGGGCTTTTTCGGCAGCCGCCCCTTCAGCCAGACCAACGCCTACCTGGAACAGCACGGCCAGCAGCCCATCCAGTGGTAAATCACAGAGGTTGCAGACGAAAAAAATGCCGTTCGGTGGCGAATTAGTGCTGATTTCAGCGGCTAACCGAAATACAAAAGCACCCGGATAGGGTGGCTTTTGTGTTTTCTCATCAGACGTAAGAAGGCGAGCTAATCTGCCACTGAACGGCTTCCTTATCATCTGCAGCATCTGTGACTTAATGGACCAAATTGAACAGTCGGTTCCAGCGGATTTTGCTCAGGAAGCTGCCGTAGGGGTCAACTGACATCCAGATGAGCACGGCCTTACCCACGATGTGGTCTTCGGGGACGAAGCCCCAGAAGCGCGAATCGAGCGAGTTGTGGCGGTTGTCGCCCATCATGAAGTAGTAGTCCTGCTTGAAGGTGTAGCTCGTGAGCGGCTGGCCGTTCTGCAGAATCCGGCCCGTCCCATCGACGGTGATGCCCTCGTTGTGCTCGTAGCGGGTAATTATTTTCAAGTACTGGGGTGTGTTCTGGGCCGTCAGCTGCACGGTCTGGCCTTTCTTCGGAATCTGCAGGGGGCCGTAGTTGTCCTTGTTCCAGCCTGGGTAGGGTGAGGTTGGCAGGGCCTGGCTGTAGGGGTAGTCGGGGTTGTTGGGGAACACCTCCTGGCCCTCGCGCTGGCCTACGGGTGTTTTCAACTCGATGATGCCCTTCACGTAGGGCTGCTGCTTGAAGTATTTATAGGACGCCGGGGTCATGCTGATGAGGTAGCCCGGGCCATACTCGGCGCTGTTTTCCTGATAGGGCAGGCCGTCGGGCGTGTTATACTCCACAATGCCCTGCTCCTTGAAGGCCGTCATCAGGTCGTCGTTGGCCTGGGGCACCTGCAGGTAGTAGCTGTTCTGCATCTCGGGGAAATTCGCGGCCGGCTTCCCATTAATATACACCTGACTCTGGCGTACTTCGAGCACGTCGCCGGCTACGGCCACGCACCGCTTGATGTAGTTGGTGCGCAGGTCGGCGGGGTGCTCGGCCTCGAAGGGCACATTGAACACCACCACGTCGTTGTTTTTTACTTCCGAGAAGCCCGGCAGCCGGTAGCTGGGCAACTGAATGGCTTCGGAGTAGCTTTTCAGGCTGGTACCCCAGATGGTTTGGTGCGTGAGGGGAACCTGCAGCGGGGTCTGGGGTGTGCGCGGGCCGTAGTGCAGCTTGCTCACGAACAGGTAGTCGCCCACCAGCAGCGTGTGCTCCATGCTGGGCGTTGGGATAGTGTAGGCCTCAAACGTGGCCCAGCGGATGAGGGTAGCCGCAATAACGGCGAACAGAATGGCGTCGCCCCACTCGCGAATCGGGCCCTTGCGCTTTTTGGGCACGGGCGCGCCCGCCGGCGCCGAGCCGGCCGGATTCTTTTCGAGGTATTTCTCCCAGGATTGTACTGCCATGATGCAAATAAGCCAGAAAAAGCGCGCTACCGGCCAAGGCCGGGCCGCTGCGGTTTAAACGATGGAAGATGCGAAATAATGCGCGAACTGTGCAGAATGCCTGTCATTCTGATTGTTACTGACTTTGCAGGCAGTTTCGATGACAGGCCTTCCAGCCTCACAGCCCCAGCAAATCTTTCATGCCGAAAACGCCTTGGCGGCCGGGCAGCCATTCGGCCGCCAGCAGCGCGCCCTGCACGAACCCCTCGCGGGTGTGGGCCTCATGCTTGAGCTCAATGGTATCGGCCGGGCAGGAGTAGGTGACGATGTGGGTGCCGATAACCGCGCCTTCGCGTTCCGAAAGCACGGCCAGCTCATGCGCCTCGCGGGTAGCCTCATTGCGCCAAGTGGTTTTGCCGGGGAAGTGGCGCAGAATACCTTCGGCCACCGTCAAGGCCGTGCCGCTGGGCTGGTCGACCTTCTGGGTGTGGTGAATCTCGCGTACCTGCACGTCGTAGCCGCCGAACTGGTGCATTTTGGCGGCCATGTACTCGCTGAAGTGGAAAAACAGGTTCACGCCCACGCTGTAGTTGGAGGCGTAAAACAGCGGCGTACCGGTTTTCTGGCTCAGGGCGCGGGCCTCGCCGAAGTGGTGCAGCCAGCCCGTAGAGCCGCACACCACCGGCAGACCCTGCCGCAGGCAGGCTGCCACGTTGGCAAAGGCCGCGTCGGGGTGGGTGAATTCGATGGCCACGTCTACTTGGGCAGGCGTGAAATCGGTGATGCTTACCCCGGGCCGGCTGGGGTCGATGATGCCGGCAATCTGGTGGCCCCGCGCCCGGGCCTGGGCTTCGATGGCCCGGCCCATTTTGCCGTAGCCAATCAGGAGAATATTCATGTGAAAAAAGCTGGAAGTCAGAAGCTAGTAGATAACCGGGTGAGGGTGGTGATAAATTGATGGGGTGCCTTTGTTGTTTTTATCCCGCTACTTCATGTAGAGGGTAAGGGCCAGGCCGGCGCGCGGAGCCTGGCCCGGGCTGGGCAGTAAGGCCGGGTCGAGGCGCAGGCTCAGGTCGTCGCTGACATCGAAGTTGCGCAGGTGGGCATCCACCAGCGCATCGAGAATGGTGATCCCGTACACGACGGCCGTGTAGGCGATAAACGTGTCGCGGTTGCGGCGGTAGAAATTGACGCCCCGCTGCACGTTGGCCGCACTCGTTTCCTGGCTCACCCGTTCGCCATCCAGCTTGCTGATGTCCATATTGGGGTTGGCAATCAGCTGGTTTTTGCCATCTGCGTACTCCCGGTAGCGAGTCTGGTAGAAGAACAGGCCGTAGCCTACGCCGCCCAGGCCGCCATATACCAGGGGCAGCTTCCAGTAGCGGTGGTTGTATACCTGGCCCGCGCCGGGCAGCATCAGCGCCAGCAGCGCCGCTTTCTGGGGCCGCGTAACCCGCATGCCCAACAGCCGCTCGGTGCGCCTCGTCGAATCGATGGCCGCCGGCTGCGAGGCTACCCGCACCGAGTCGGTTCCGGCCGTAACGACCTGCGCCGAGGCTGCCGACGGCCACAGCGCGGCCAGCGGCAAACCCAGAGCAAAAAGCAGAGAAAAATGGGAACGACGCATACGAACGGAGCAGGAAACGGGCCACGCGGGCAGGTGGAAAACCGGGCCAATACCCGGCTTTCAGCCAACGCGCTACGCAGAGGCCTTGGTATAAAATGCCGGCCGCGGCTATGAGGGCTGCAGAATGTGCAAAATGCGCTGCATGTCCTCCACCGAGTCGAAGGCTATCTTGATTTCACCCCGGCCCTGAGGCCCCGGCTTCACCATCACGCGGCTGCCAAAACGCTCCGAAAGGTGCCGCTCGGTCCGCTTGATTTCGGCCACCGGTACCACCGGCTCTGGCGCGTTAGCCGTTTTTTTCTCGGTTTCGCTGCCCGAGCCGCCGCGCACCAGCTGCTCTACCTTGCGCACCGACAGCTCTTCGGCCACAATGCGGCGGAACAGGGCCAACTGCTGGTCCATGCTCTCGATGCTGATGAGGGCGCGGGCGTGGCCCATGCTGATAACCGTGTCGCGCAGGCCGATCTGAATATCGGGCGGCAGCTTGAGCAGGCGCAGGTAGTTGGTCACGGTCGAGCGGTTTTTGCCCACCCGGTCGCCCAGCTCCTCCTGCTTGAGGTTGCACTCGCTCACCAGACGCTGGTAGCTGAGGGCAATTTCGATGGCGTTGAGATTCTCGCGCTGAATGTTCTCAATCAGGGCCATTTCCAGCATCTGCTGGTCGTCGGCCTTGCGGATGTAGGCCGGAATGGCATCGAGGCCGGCTAGCTTGGAAGCCTGCAGGCGCCGCTCGCCCGAAATGAGCTGGTAGGAGTTGGTGCCGGTCTGGCGCAGCGTAACGGGCTGGATGATACCCTGCACGCGGATGCTTTCGGCCAGCTCGCGCAGTGCGTCCTGGTCGAAGTGGGTGCGGGGCTGATAGGGATTGGCCTGGATCTGGCCCACCGGAATCAGGCCCACCGAGTTGACGGGGTGGGGCACCAGGCCGCCCATTCGCTCGCTTTTCTTCTCGTAGCTGCCCTCAATCAGGGCGTTCAGGCCGCGGCCCAGGCCACCTACCCGGCGCTTGGGAGTCGCGGGAAATGAGTTCTTCTCTTCGTTTTTTTCAGACATACCGGCAAGCCGCCCTCACCCAATAGCACGGAGCAAAAGCGGGAGTCAAAAATACACAAACAAGCGGGATGCCGGGATAAAAATGTTCCACGCCGGCAGAAAAACCGTGAAACACGCGGCAATGAGCCACTTAGCCGGCGAAATTCGTTGGCTACCTACAGTTGAGGTTGCGGCTCCGAAAAGGAGAATAGCCCAGCCTATCAGCCGCGGCCCGCCAGGCTAGGGCTGCCGGAAAGGCAGGCGCTTAAAGCTGACGTTGCTCAGTAAATCCTTCTCGTACACGGCCAGGCAGTTGGTGCGGAACTCCGCCGCAAATGGCTCGGAGCCGGGTTTTAGCACCCGGGGCGCCGGGCGGGCGGCGGCGAAGAAATACACCTTGGTATTGCCGTACTTGGTGAACGGCATGTATTCGCCGTACTGCTGCATTTCGGCCCAGCGGGCGGTATCGGCTACCGTTACGGCGTAAATGCGCTGCACCGGACCGGTGTTGTTCTCGTTGCGGTAAAGCGCTACTTCCGTGAAGCCACCATCCAGATCCTGGGGGCCGGGCTGGGTCAGGGCATCAAACACGAACCACAGTAGCAACGCCACCGCGGCCGCACCTAGCAGGTATTTCGCACGCGGCTGCGTTTTCATTAGGCTTACTGGTTTTCTAATTCATAACGCGAGTTGTAGGGGCGGGGACAAGCCCCGCCCCTACAACTCGCGTGTTTCCTAATCCCTTCAAAAACCTTACGCGGCGGCGTCTTCCGGCTCCTCGCTGCCGGTTCCGTTGATAAGCTCGATGTTCTTTTCCACTATTTCGCGGGCCAGGTTGAGGTAGCTAATGCTGCCCTTGCTCTCGGCGTCGTGCAGAATGACGGGGATGCCGAAGCTGGGCGACTCGCTCAGTTTCACGTTGCGCGGGATGATGGTATCGAATACCAGCTGCTGGAAGTGCAGCTTCACCTCCTCGACCACTTGGTTGCTCAGGCGCAAACGCACGTCGTACATCGTGAGCAGGATGCCCTCGATTTCCAGGTCCTCATTCAGGCGGCTCTGAATAATTTTGACAGTGTTGAGCAGCTTGCCCAAGCCTTCGAGTGCGAAATACTCGCACTGCACCGGGATGATAACCGAGTGGGCAGCCGTGAGGGCATTCACCGTAATCAGGCCCAGCGAGGGCGAGCAGTCTATGATAATGAAGTCGTAGAGCTCGGCCAGCGGACGCAGGGCGTCCTTCATCTTTTCCTCCCGGTTGGGCAGGTTAATCATCTCCACTTCGGCGCCCACCAAATCGATGTGCGAGGGCATCAGGTCGAGGTGGGGCAGCACGTTGGTCTGCACAATGATGTCCTGGGCGTTGATGCCGTCCACCATGCACTCGTAGATGCTGTTCTGGATATCCTTGGGGTCGAAGCCCACGCCCGAGGTGGCGTTGGCCTGCGGATCGGCGTCAACGAGCAGGGTGCGGTACTCCAGCGCCGCTAAGGAGGCGGCGAGGTTGATGGAGGTAGTGGTTTTGCCCACGCCGCCTTTCTGATTGGCTACGGCAATGATTTTGCCCATGAGGTCGAAATAAAGCCGTTAGCTGATGGCTGCTAGCTGTTAGCTTAGTTCAGGTGGCGGCCAGGTTGGGGTAACGCCGTAAAGTGGCGTGGAAGCAAATCCCGGCCGGGAAGATACCTTTGGCAAATATACACGGTTTCATGGTTCCCCTGCTTCCAATTCTGCCCCGCGCCGCGGGATTTGTGCGTTTCCAACTGCTAAGGCCACAGCTGTCCGCGCGGCCACTGCAACGCCTGCCGCGGCTATTGGCAATGTTAATGCTCTTGGGTTTGGCCGCCTGCACCGATTCGGCCGCTCCCACCGACGAGCGGCGCGTGTTCCGCTACAACCAGCCCGAAAGCCTCACTTCGCTCGACCCGGCTTTCGCCCGCAACCAAGCCAACACCTGGGCCACCACCCAGCTCTACAACGGCTTAGTGGAGCTCGACGACAGCCTGCGCCCTGGTCCCAGCCTGGCCCGGCGCTACCGCATTTCGCCCGAAGGCACCACCTACACCTTCTGGCTCCGGCCCGAAGCCCGCTTCCACGACGCCGACGTATTCGCGGGCGGCAAAGGCCGCCGCGTAACGGCCCAGGATTTCGTGTACTCGTTTAAAAGGTTGCTAGACGGGGCCACGGCCAGTCCCGGCGGCTGGATTTTCCGGGGCAAGGTGCTGGAGCAGGACGGCGGCGAGCCGTCGGATACCTGCTTCGTGGCCGTGAATGACTCCACGCTGCGCATTCACCTGAAGGAGCCGTTCATCCCGTTTCTGGGCATACTGACGATGCCTTACGCCTACGTGGTGCCCCGCGAGGCGGTGCAGAAGTGGGGTAAGGATTTCCGGGCCCATCCGGTCGGCACCGGCCCGTTCCTGTTCAAGGAGTGGGACGAGGGCAACGCCATCATCTACCACCGCAACCCCAACTACTGGAAGAAGGACGCCCAGGGCCGGCCGCTGCCCTACCTCGATGCGGTGCAGATTACGTTTATCCAGGACCGAAAAACCGAGTTCCTGACCTTTATGCAGGGCAAGCTCGACTTTTTGAGCGGCATCCGCAGCGGCTCACGCGACCTGATAATGTACCCCGACGGTACTGTGCGCGAGGATTTCCGGGGCAAGTTCCGGCTGCAGAAGGTGCCTTACCTGAACACCGAGTACATCGGCATGCAGCAGGACCTGACCAACCTGCGCGGCGACAACCTGGCAACCGGCCGCGCTTTGCAGGATAAGCGGGTGCGGCAGGCGCTCAACTACGCCCTCAACAAGCCCGAGTTGCTGGCTTACTTCCTCAACAACGTGGGCCGGCCGGGCAATTCAGGCTTCGTGCCGGCCTCGCTGCCCTCGTTCAGCGCCGCCAAAGTGCCGGGTTACACTTACCAGTTGGCCAAAGCGCGGCAGCTGCTGGCCGCAGCCGGCTACGGGCCGGGCAAGCCGCTACGCCTACGCCTCAACACGGTGGCCGAAACCAAGGAGCTGTGCGAATACTACCAAAAAAAGTGGGCCGAAGTGGGCGTGCTGGTCGAAATCGACGTGAACCAGGGCGCGGCCCACGGCGAAATGATTGACAACGGCCGCGCCGCCTTCTTCACCCGCAGCTGGCTCGGCGACTACCCCGATGCCGAAAACTACCTGGCCCTGTTCTACAGCCCCAATTTCGCGCCCGCCGGCCCCAACAAAACCCATTTCAAAAGCGCCACCTACGACCGCCTCTACCAGCAGGCCAAGCTCGAACAGGACGACGCGAAACGCTACGCCCTCTACCAGGAAATGGACCGCATCATTGTGGCCGAATGCCCGGTTATCAGCGTGTATTACGATGAAGTGGTGCGCCTGACCCAGAACAATGTGCGCGGCCTCACGCCCAACCCCATGAACCAGCTGGTGCTGGAGCAGGTGAAGAAGGAATAGAGCTTTGAGCTTAGATTTTAGAGCTTAGAACGTAGAGTCGGCTGTCATCCTGAACGAAGCGAAAGATCTTATCCTATTAGAACGACCGTAACAACGACTCGTTTAAACTGAAAAAAATCCTTCGCTCCGCTCAGGATGACAGCCGATTCTACGTTCTAAGCTCTAAAACCTAAGCTCTAAATCAAGGGTTCGTGCTCCACATGCTGGCTTCCTTGATGAAGATGCGGCGGTTGAGGCGCAGCTGGCTGATGACGATTTCGGCCAGGTCTTCGGGCTGCATCACCTTTTCGGGGTCGCCGTCGGTGAGGCCGTTGGTGGTGGCCAGCTCGGTGGCTACGGTGCTGGGCGTGAGGGCCGACACGCGGATGTTCTGCTTGCGCACTTCTTGCATCAGTGCCTCGGTGAGGCCCATCATACCGAATTTGGAGGCGCTGTAGGCGCTGGAGCCCGCCGAGGCCCGCAGGCCCGAGGTGGAGGCCACGTTGATAATGTCGCCGGACTGGCGCTGCTGCATCTGGGGCAGCACGGCGCGCGTCACGTAGTAGGTGCCCAGCAGGTTTACCTGGATGATGTGCTCCCAGTCGGCGGGCTCCATGTCCATGAACTTGCCGAAAGTGCCGATGCCGGCGTTGTTGATGAGGATGTCGATGCTGCCAAGCTGCTCTAGGGCCTGGGCTACGGCGGCATCTACGGCGGCGCGGTCGGCCACATCGGCGGTTACGACCACGGCGGCCTGGCCACCGGCGGCTTCTATTTCCTGGGCTACGGCTTGCAGATCAGTTTCGGTGCGGGCCAGCAGGGCCACGCGCACGCCTTGTTCGGCCAGGGCCAGCGCAATAGCGCGGCCGATGCCTTTGCCCGCGCCCGTTACGAGGGCCGTCTTGCCGGTTAAGTCTTCCATATAGTCGGGGGTTGGGTTGAATGAAGAAGATACAACCCGGCGACCAGGCAAAAGTTGAGTGCCCGGCTCCGGGCCGGCAGACAGTTGGGCTTGAAAAACGTGCTTACCTTTCCGGCGCAGGCCGTGCATGTGGGCCGCGCTGGCCTGCCAGACCGCACCCGGTGCGCCATTCCCTCAGGCTGCGGCTCGTTCCAATATTCGTGAAATTCCAAAAGCCCATGCTAATCCGTGGTTCTATGAAGCATCTGCACTTTGCCCTCACTGGCCTGCTGGCCGCCGCCCTGCTAACCGGCTGCAACCAGCAGCAACCCGCCACCGACGAAAGCGCGCCCTATACCGCGCCCAACCTGAAAAACGTAAAGGACGTTGACCAGCTGTTTGCTTTTTTCCCCTTCCAGGATTCCGACCACAACCCGCCGCTGTTTCTGCCGGCCGACCTGTATTTCGACCTCGCCCAACCCGACGAAGTGCGCCTGAGCGCGGCGGCCGCCAGCCGGCTGCCCCAGCTGCGGCAGCAGTTTGCGGCACTGCCCGAGTCGGTTCCGCTGGCCTGGCACGTGCGGCCCCGCCACGCCCCCCGGCCCGCCACCCAACCCGAATACGAGGCACTGGTGCGGACCGGAGTGGAGGCCATCCGGTCCGGCACGGTGCAGAAAGTAGTATCGAGCCGGGCGGTGCACCGGGTACTGCCCGCCGGGTTTGATGCCTTGCAGGCTTTTGAGGAGCTGCAGGCGCGCTACCCCACGGCGTTTGTGTCGCTGGTGAGTGCGCCGGGGGCCGGCACTTGGCTGGGGGCCACGCCCGAAGTACTGGCCGAAGTGGGCGAAGACCAGGTGTTCCGGACGATGGCGCTGGCCGGCACCCAGCCGCTGCTGCCGGGCCACGCCCCGAGCGAGGCCATCTGGCGGCAGAAGGAAATCGAGGAGCAGGCGCTGGTGGCCCGCTACATCGTAAACTGCTTCAAGCAGCTGCGGCTGCGCGAGTACCAGGAAACCGGTCCGCGCACCATAACTGCCGGCGACGTGCTGCACCTGCGCACCGATTTTGCGGTAGACCTGCACAACGTGCCCTTCGCCACGCTGGGCACCGATATGTTGCGGCTACTGCACCCCACATCAGCGGTAAGCGGCATGCCCCGGCAGGCGGCCCTCGATTTTATCAAGCAGCACGAGGGCTACGACCGGGCCTACTACGCCGGTTTCCTGGGGCCCGTGAACCTACCCGACCCCGGCGCGGCCCGCCTCTACGTAAACCTGCGCTGCCTGCAGCTGCGCCCCGACCAAGCCGTGCTCTACGCCGGCACTGGCCTCACCCCCGACTCCGACCCCACCAAAGAATGGCAGGAAACTGAGCTGAAACTTCGCACAATCGGAGCAGTTTTGGAGTAGAAAACGATAAACGGAACACGAAAAAGCCCGTTGTCATGCTGAGCGAAGTCGAAGCATCTCTACCGCAATGCTGACGCCTGAAGTATGGGTTTACTTGCTGCGGTAGAGATGCTTCGACAAGCTCAGCATGACAAATAGCTCCCTTTTCTTAGCTCAACACACCCTTTATGTCCTCCCTGCAAGCCGTTCATAATATCCCCGAAATCTGCGCGCAGCTGGGCATTACCGATGTGGTGTTGTCGCCGGGCAGCCGGTGCGCGCCGCTGACCATTGCCTTCGCCCGCCACCCGGCCATTACGGTGCGCACGGTGCCCGATGAGCGGGCCGCCGCTTTTATCGGCCTTGGGTTGGCGCAGACCCAGCGGCGGGCGGTGGCGCTGGTATGCACTTCGGGCACGGCCGGCCTCAACTACGCCCCGGCCGTGGCAGAGGCCTTTTTCCAGCAGATTCCGCTCGTGGTATTTACGGCCGACCGCCCTCCGGAGTGGATCGACCAGCTCGACGGCCAGACTATCCGCCAAACTGACCTGTACGGCCGGCACGCCAAGGGCTCGTTCACCTTCCCCGCCAAAACCGACCACGCCGACGCCCAGTGGCACGCGGCGCGCATTGTGAGCGAGGCCATAAACCTGGCCCAGCAGTTCCCGGCCGGACCGGTGCAGGTGAACGTGCCACTGCGGGAACCCTTCTACCCCAAACCGGGCGAGGAGCTGACGTTTGGGCCGGTGAAGGTGATACGCGAGCTGCCGGGCCGGCCCCAGCTGCCCACCGCCACCCTTCGGGAACTGCGCGAAACCCTGCGCGATACCAGCCGCGTGCTGGTAGTGAGTGGCCAGCACCCGGCCGATGTACCGTTGCGGCTGGCACTGCGCGAGTTTGCTACTGCCTGGCAGGTGCCGGTAGTCGGCGACCTGATTGCCAACCTGCACCAACCTGCCGCCGCCGGCCACAACCAGCATCCGCGCTTTGTGGGCCGGCAGGATGTATTTCTGGCCGTGCCCGAGCCCGGCCTGAAGGAGGCGCTGCGGCCCGAGCTGCTCATCACCTTCGGCCAGTCGCTCATTTCCAAGGCCCTAAAGCTCTACCTGCGCCAGCATCGCCCCGCCCAGCACTGGCACATCCAGCAAGCCGGCCCGGTGGCCGACACGTTCCAGTCACTCACCCAGGTTATTCGGATGGAGCCGGCCGATTTCTTCGCTGCGCTCAGCACCGGAAACGAGGAATCTGAGAACCTGAGTGACAGCGCTGCTGCTTCCGCAGCGCCAACCGAGCCGGGCCGGAACGTGCTGGCCGCCGACGCCACCCGTGTAGCCCCGCGGCCCCGCCTGAATTGGTCGGCGCCGGCTGAAACCGATACCGCCAAAGAAGCCTATCTGCGGCCCTGGCTGGCCGCCGAAAACTGGGCTACCGGCTTACTGGCGGGCTTCATGCAGCAGCCCGACCAGCCGTTCAACGAGTTTAGCACCATCTTCCGGGCCCTGCAGCTGCTGCCCGATGGCTCGGCGCTGCACCTGGCCAACAGCATGGCCGTGCGCTACGCCAACATCCTGGGTCTGCCGGCCGGGCAAGGGGCCGATGTGTTTGCCAACCGCGGCACCAGCGGCATCGATGGCTGCACGAGCACGGCCGTGGGCGCGGCGCTAGCCCAGCCGGGCCGGCCGATGGTGCTCATCACCGGCGACGTGGCGTTTTTCTACGACCGCAACGCGTTCTGGCACAACTACCCGGTGCCCAACCTGCGCGTTATCCTGCTCAACAACCACGCGGGCGGCATCTTCCGCATCATCGATGGACCGCGCCAGCAGCCCGAACTGGAGGAATTTTTTGAGACGCGCCAGACCCTGACGGCCGAGAATACGGCCCGCGACTTCGGGCTGCGCTACTTCCCAATTTCCACTTTCGCTGAACTTGAAGCCGCGTTGCCGGTTTTCCTGACGGCCGAAGGCGGCGCGGCCCTGCTTGAAGTCTTTACCGACTCGAAAACCAACGCCGAGTTTTTTGAGCAGTACCGTACCTTCGTCCGCACCTCATTCTAGAACTGCTCTGCGTACCTCCGCGAAACCACTGCGACCTCTGCGGGAACCCGATAGTCAACGGTATTTCCCGCAGAGGTGCGCACAGGTTTCGCAGTGGTTCGCAGAGGTAATCTTCTTCTATATGCCAGAAAAAATTGACTGGACCCCAATTAAGGAGTTCAAGGAAATCCTCTTCACCCAGCACGGCGGCATCGCCAAAATCAGCATCAACCGGCCCGAAGTGCACAACGCCTTCACCCCGCTCACGGTGGATGAGATGATTCAGGCCATGCACATCTGCCGCGACCGGACTGATATCGGCGTGGTGGTGTTTACTGGCGAGGGCGGCAAGGCCTTCTGCTCGGGCGGCGACCAGAGCGTGCGCGGCCACGGCGGCTACATCGGCGAGGATGCCGTGCCCCGCCTCAACGTACTGGATTTGCAGAAGCTCATCCGCTCGCTGCCCAAGCCCGTTATTGCCATGGTAGCCGGCTGGGCCATTGGCGGCGGGCACGTGCTGCATGTCGTCTGCGACCTGACCATTGCCGCCGACAACGCCCGCTTCGGCCAGACCGGCCCGAAAGTAGGCTCTTTCGATGGCGGCTTCGGCGCCTCGTACCTGGCGCGCGTGGTGGGCCAGAAGAAGGCTCGCGAAATCTGGTTCCTCTGCGACCAGTACGACGCCCAGGAAGCCCTCGATATGGGCTTGGTAAATAAGGTAGTACCGCTGGATAAGCTGGAGGAAACCACCGTGGAATGGTGCAACAAAATCCTGCAGAAAAGCCCGCTGTCCCTGCGGATGCTCAAGTCGAGCTTCAATGCCGAGCTTGATGGGCAGGCCGGTATTCAGGAGCTGGCCGGCAACGCCACGCTGCTCTACTACCTCTCGGAGGAAGCCAAGGAAGGCCGCAATGCCTTCGTGGAGAAGCGCCAGCCCGATTTCGACAAGTACCCCAAGTTTCCGTAACGCCTGTTTTTAGGCCGTAGAAGAAGGGTTTGCGCTGCGGTGCAAACCCTTTTTTTGTTAGCTTGGCCCCGGCTTTCTTCCTTATACCTTCCCGCTTTATCTGCTCTATGAGTCGCCTGATTAAATTTTTGTGGAACCTGCGGCCGGGGGCGCGCAATGCCCGCGTGCTCGAAAACTTCAGCCTGGAGCAGTACGGCACCCGCAGCCTCGACTCCTACGACCTTACCCAGCCCCACCGCATGCTCGAACCAACCGAAGTGCGGGCCATGGCGCTGGGGCTGCCGCTGTTTTTCTGGGCCGATTTGCCCGTGAAGCTGCTGGCCCAGCTCAAGCCCAAGCCGCACGCCGAAAGCAAGGCCTCGCTGGCTGAATGGTGGGGCATCGAGGATGCGGAAAGCGCCCACGATACGTTGCACTGGCTGCGGCTGGAAGGGCATCGGCAGGAATACCAGCCCCGGCTTAAAACCGAGTCGTTGCACTGGCACCGGCAGTTCGAGGCCAACCCGTTTCTGGCCAAGCGGCCAGTGAACAGCATTGCCGGCTGGGACTATGTGCGGCTGGTGTGCGTGGCCCGCTGGTGCTATGATTACCAGTACCTGAGCTGGGAGGAAGCCTGGCCGTTTATAGATGTGGGTGCCCGCCTGGCGCTGCGCGATTTCGACTCCTGGGAAAGTTTGGCGGCCAGCTTCATGGCCGGCCGCCTCATGTGGGCGCCCGACAACCCGAACCACGCCGAAATGGCCGCCAACCTGCAGATTTTGGTCGAGTCGCCCACCAGTCCGTGGCGGCAGATTCCGTGGCGGCCCTACCCCGTGCCGACGGCCTGACTCCGGGCCCGGCCGGGTACATTACAGACGACATCTTGTCATTACAATGCCACGTTGCTGATAGCTTGGTCGCAGATATGTATGGATAACCTGACCTGGATGAAGGCCATGATTCCGCACCACTCCATTGCCATCATGGTCAGCAAACGGGCCGATATTCAGGACCCTGAAGCTCGGCAACTGGCCGACAGCATTATTGTGGCGCAGGAGCGGGAAATCGGCCAGATGAAGGCGATGATCCGGCGGCTGGAGAAATAGGTACGCCGCGCTAAAACATGAAACCCAACCCGCGGAACGCCTCGCACCAGCTATAGATGCTGCTCATCCGTTGGTCGTGGCGCGCCTGCTTGCGGCGCTGGCGGGCCTCACGGATGGTTTCGGCCGTCAGGCGCAGGCCGGCGAGGTGGTGGCGGGCAGTAAAGTAGCGCCGGAACACAAACGTTTTAGCCAGCACGTATGGACTATTGACTGTGGAAACAGACATGGCAGCAGGGCTTAGTGAACATCTTAAGATACAATTAATTTCGCCGCTCATCTAAAACCGCAAGTTTCTTCCGCCTGGGTTCAGACTATTTTCGGCGGCTATGGTTGGTCTCTAACAACCTGCCTTCGTCACTAAGCCCGCCCGATGAACAACCCCGATTTTCACCGCGCCATTGGTCGTCTCCGGTGGCGGCACTGGCTGCACTACGCGTTGCAGAGCCTGCTGATGGCCGGGCTGGTGCTGGCAGTCAGCCGGGCCGTTGTGGTGGCCCGTCCGGCCGGCCGCGCCCCCTTCACCTCAACCCTAACGCTGGTTTTGCTGGCGGTTGGGGCGCTGCTGGCGGGCCTGGGGCTGCTGTGGCTGCGGCGCCGCATGGTGCCCAACTTGCGGCGGCTGGCCGAAGAAAACCTGCGCGTCTACCAGGGCCGTATTCTGCTCCAAGACAGTTTGTTGCTGCTTTCGGGCCTACCGCTGCTGCTGGCTTACGGGCTGGTGGGCAGCCTGCCGGCGCTTGGCGCGTACGTAGTACTGATGCCGCTGCTGGCCCGGCTCACCGCTCCATCGGCCGAAACATACCAACGCTGGCTACTGCAATTTTGAGCTGTTAGCAGACCGCGGTTGGCTTATAGCTTTTCTTCCGACGGCTCACCGCATCCAACCTATACATAGCGCATGAACCACCCCCCCACCGCCAACTTATTGCCCGATTCGCTGCTGCTCAACGGCCGCGAATTTCGCTACGCCGACATTCAGCAGTACCCCGCCCTGGCCCCCGCCGAGCTGAACGGCTACGAGGCCCGGGTTCTCGGTTTCGTGCGCGAGTGGCTCAACGGGGCACAGGAGTTCACCCTGACTACCTCGGGCTCGACGGGGCCGCCCCAGCCGGTGCACTTCCGGCGCCAGCAGCTCGAAGCCTCGGCCCGCCGCACCGGCGACTACTTCGACCTGGGCCCCGGCGAGCGGCTGTTGGTATGCCTGAACTGCGAATTTGTGGGCGGGCTGATGATGCTGGTGCGTGGGCTGGAACGACGCATGCACCTGACTATTGTGGAGCCGCAGGCCAACCCGCTTGCTTTGGTAGAAGCCGACGCCACATTCGATTTTGCCTCCTTCGTGCCCCTGCAACTGCGGGCGATGCTGGCGGCCGGCCAGGCCCTGCGCCTCAACCAGCTGCGCGCTATTCTGGTGGGCGGCGCACCGGTGGAAGGCAGCCAGGCCCGCGAAATCGAAGCCCTGACGGTGCCCGTGTATTTAACCTACGGCATGACCGAAACGGCCTCCCACATTGCTCTGCGCCGCCTCAACGGCCCGCAGGCCGGTCCCACCTACCAGGTGCTGCCTGGTATTGCGGTGGGCCAGGATGAGCGCGGCTGCCTCACGGTGCGCGCCGACGTCACCAACGATGAGCTCATCGTCACCAACGACCTCATCAGCCTCGCGCCCGACCGCCGCAGCTTCGAGTGGCTGGGGCGGGCCGATTTCGTCATCAACAGCGGAGGCGTGAAGGTGGCGGCCGAAAAGGTGGAGCGCGTGCTGGAACTGGCCCTGATGGAGCTGGGCCTGAACCGCCGCGCCTTCGTGGCCGGCCGGCCCGATGAGCGCCTGGGCCAGCAGGTGACGGCTTTCGTGGAAGGCGAGCCGCTGCCCCAAGCCGGACAGCAGCAGCTACGCGAACTACTAGGGCAGCGCCTGGACCGCTACGAGCTGCCCCGGCAGCTGGTTTTCATCCCCGAATTTCAGACTACGGCTTCCGGCAAACTCGACCGGAAAGCTACGTTGGCTGAGATTTGAGAGGAAGGCACATCATGCTGAGCTTGCCGAAGCATCTTTACCGCAGTAGTAATCCCGTCGTTTAGAACTGGCGCTGCGACGAAGCGGTAGAGATGCTTCGGCTACGCTCCGCTTCGCTCAGCATGACCTATCTCCTCATTACCGCTCACTCCCAAAATCCTCCCTCTCGCCCCAATTATTATCGAGAAGCCGCTCGCGGCCGCGGGCTACTTTGTATAAGTCGCCCAGAAACAGCTTGGCGCGGGCAAAGAAAATATAGCCGCTAATCTGGTCTTTGGGCTGCTGGCCGGAGGCGAAAACCTGCCGGTAGCCGGTGCCCGCCCCGATGCCTACCCAACGGAAAATGCGGTAGTGCGCCGCCACCGAAGGCTCGACCAGGTACAGCACCCGGCGCGAGCTGCGCTCAGTGTTGCCATCGGGCAGAAAGAAGCGGGTGTAGTAGAAGCCCGCACCAACCTGCAGCGGCGCGCTCAGCTCCCAACGCCGGTTGCCGATGAACACGTACTCGCCGTAACCGGCCACGTAGCGGAAGCGGATTTCGTCGCGGGTGCCGGGGGGCAGGCCGGGCGGCAGGGCCTGGCGCGTGCGCAGCCCCCCCGAAAGCCGGTAGAAACCCAGGCCCGCCCGCCACCGTCCGCGCCACTCGATGCCGCCGCGCAGCCCATTAATGCCGGCTACTTTCCCGTTGATGATGGAAAACCGCTGGTCAATCTGGAATACCGGCCGGCGGTGACGCTCGCGCACGAAGGTGGAATCGGGGGGGCTATCGGCCTGGGCTGGCAGAGCGGCCAGCACCCCGGCAAGCAGCGGGAACACAGCAAAAAAGGAACGGGCTTTCACAACCTAAAGGTACGGCACGGGCGGCGCGGTGGTTGGCAGCGGGGCTTTGGTTCACCCCTGCCGGGCCGCTGCTTCGCCCCCGGCTGGCGTCGGCTCACCCGCAAGCAGGTAGGTTTCACGGCTTCCGATGAACACCTTTGGTTCATCAACCAACCCCACCACCCATGCCGCTCTCCCCTGATTTTCTATTTTCCGTAGCCAACCCGATAGCGCTGCTGGGCTGGGCCCTGCTGGTACTGGCCCCGCACTGGCGCGCTACGCGGTGGCTGGTGCTGAGCGGAGCACTGCCGCTGCTGCTGGCCCTTGCCTACGCCTTGCTTATCGGTTACCAACTGCTGGGGCCGGCCGGCGCAGCAGGTGGTTTCGGCTCGCTGGCCGAAGTAGCGGCGCTGTTTCGCAATCCGTGGGCGCTGCTGGCCGGCTGGGTGCATTACCTGTGTTTCGATTTGTGCCTGGGCATCTGGGAAAGCCTGGATGCGCGGCGGCGTGGGGTGCCCCACGGGCTGCTGGTGCCCTGCCTGGTGCTCACGTTTCTGCTGGGCCCGGTGGGGCTGCTGCTTTATGCGGGGCTGCGGCGCTTTTATCGGCCCCAAGCGGTTTCCGCCGCTCCTGCTATCCAGTAAAAAACCCCGCTGCCATGGCCACTCTACTGCTCCCGCAGCATCGACTACCTGCTCAAGCCAGTAAAACTTACTGAGCTGACAACAGCCCTCGAAAAGCTGCGCCGCTGGCCCACCGCAGCCGCAGCCAACACTACCAACGAGCCCGAAACCGACGCGCCGGCCCAGCGCCTGGAGCGCCTGCTCGATGCGCTGCCCCGCCCCGAACGCCAGCACAAAACCCGGTTTCTGGTGCGCCACGGCGAGCAGCTGCTGCCACTGCCCGCCACCCAGGCCGCTTGGTTCCAGAGCCGCCACGAAACCACCACCCTGGCTACCCTCGACGGCCGCCGCTTCGTAGTCGACTACACTTTGGAGCAGTTGGAAACCCTACTCGACCCCGCCCAGTTTTTTCGCCTCAACCGCCAGCTCATCGCCCAACTGCCCGCCGTGCAGCGCCTGCACCCGCATTTCAACGGCAAGCTACTGGTTGATTTACAACCTGCTCCGAGTGAGGAGGTGCTGGTGAGCCGGGAGAAGGCGGGGCTAGTAAAGCAATGGCTGGAGGGGTGAAATGGTGAGTTTGTTGAGTGGTACGCTACAGCCACCTTAGCAGAGCACCCGCCACCAGGCCGATGCCGGTACCTACCAGCAGTTCGGGCACGGTATGGCGCTGCAACGCCAAGCGCGAGGCAGCCACCAAGGCGGCAGCTACAAAGGCCAACAGGCCCCAGTCCGCGCGCAGATGCAGCAATGCCCAAGCTAAAAAGAACGAAAGGGCCGCGTGCAACGACACCTTCAACCAGAAATTGATGCCATAACACACCCACAGCAGCAGCCAGCAAGCCAGCAGCCCTTCCCGCAACGGTCCTGCCGGGCCCTGCCAGACTAAAGCCGCGGTTGCCAGGCCCAAAAGCCCCAGCAGCACTGGGTAAAAAGCCTGCCGCTGCTTCCGCTCCGAAACGTCGAAATTGGAATAGCGGCCTCGGCGCGTCTGGCGCAGGTTCCAGAAACTCAGCAGCGCCGCCACGGTTGCGATGCAGCCCAACAACCACAGTGCACCTCGCTCCCCGGGTTGCTGCCACATCACAAAAGCCGCGAAGGCCGGGGCCGTCACCAGCGGATGCCCTACCAACGATACCACCACGGCGGCCCTACGCCACCAACCCGTCAAGTTCTCCATTTCACCGGTCCAGCCACTCTTTAAAGGTGCTTACTTTCTCGCGGCTTACTAATACCGTGTCGTTGTCGGGCGGGGCGGGTTGGAGGATGGTTTGCAGGCGCGAATTGGTGTAGTGGATGATGTCGCGGATGGCGGTGGCCCGGGCCAGGTAGGCGCGGTTGAGACGGAAGAATTCGCGCGGGTCGAGCAGGGCTTCGAGCTGCTCCAAAGTGTAGTCGACTACCAGGCGGCGGCCCTCGTGGGTGTGGAGCAGCGTGGCTTTTTCGAGGCTGGCGAAGTAGGCAATGTCCTCGACCGGCACGGCCTTCAGGTGCTCGCCCACCCGCACCACGAAGCGCGACTTGTACTCCTTCAGCGGCTGCCGGACCTGCTCCAGCACCTGGGCCAGCAGCGCCGCATCAAGCGGAGCCGGAGCGGCGGTTTCGCGCCGCTGCACCAGCTTCTGCAGGGCCGCCGTCAGCTCCTCGGGGTCTATGGGTTTGAGCAGGTAATCGATGCTATTCACCTTGAAAGCCCGCAGCGCGTACTTGTCGTAGGCCGTGGTGAAGATGACCGGGCAGCGGATTTCCAGCCGCTCGAACAGCTCAAAGCTCAGCCCGTCGGCCAGGTGAATATCGAGCAGCAGCACGTCGGGCGCGGTGCCGGGGGCGCGCAGCAGCGCCTCGGCCTCGGCCACCGATTCGGCCGTGCCCACCACTTCAACCGACATCGGCTGTTGCGTCAGCAGCCCGGCCAGGCGGCGGGCGGCCAGGGGCTCATCTTCGATGATAATTGCGCGGAGAGGTTTCAATTGAGAAGTACGAGTTGAAAACTGAGAGTTGAGAGACGGTCATGCTTCATCTGGCGGCCGCTTGCCGAAGCATGACCGCCTCTATTTGTCCATCAATCCTACCGCAGCTCCAGCACCGGCAGCGTCACGGCAAACTCGGTTTCGGACTCGGTAATCAGCACGGGTTGGGGCGTTAGGAAAGCGTAGCGAGCCTGCAGGTTGGGCAGGCCCAGGCCCGTCGATTCGCCCTCGGCCAAGCGGCGGGGGCAGCGCGAGTTGCGCACTACGAGCTGGCGGGCATCGGCATCGAATTCGATGACAAGCCGCAGCGGGTTTTGGCGCGATGTGGCGTTGTGTTTGAGGGCGTTTTCGAGCAGCAGCTGCAGGGCCAGCGGCGGCACGAACAGCTCGACCAGCTCGGCGGCCGGAGGCAGGCGCATCTCCACCTGCACACCTTCGCCCAGGCGCGTGCGCTGCAGAAACAGGTAACTCTCGGCGAAATGCAGCTCTTCGGCGAGTGGCACCAGCTCCTGGTCCTGGTGGTCGAGCACGTAGCGGTACACCTGGCTGAGCTGGCGGATGAAGCGGGTGGCGCGGGCCGGGTCGTGCTCCTCGACCAGCGAGGTGAGGGCGTTGAGCGAGTTGAACAGGAAATGCGGGTCGAGCTGGCGGCGCAGCGAGTCGGCCTGGGCGCGGGCATTTTCGGTTTGCAGCCGCTCGGCCCGGATGGCCGTTTCGCGCCAACCCATCAGAAACGCCCGGCTGTGCATAAACAGCGACACAAACAGCGTAATGAGCAGCGGCAAGATGAACGGGCGCCAGGTAAGGTCGCTGAGCGGGCGGTGGTGGTAGAACACCAGAAAGCTCCCGGTGACGGCCAGAATCACGAGCAGCGACATCACCAGCGAAAAGGCCAGCGTGAGCAAAAACCGCCGGATGGGGTGTTGCGTCCAGTCGAGGTAGCGGCCCAGCCACTCGGTCGGGTAACCGTTGGCCAGCCACAGGCCGCTGGTATAGAAGAAGTTGTAGCCGAACGTTACCAGGAACTTCTCGCTCCAGACCGGGGCATTATCGCGCATCAACAGCGCCAGCACCAACGAAACCAACGTCATCAATCCCAGGCCCTTCCACAAATTGCGGTGCGGGTAATACCGGGAAATGCTGCTCTGCTTGGCGGCCGGGGCCGGGGGCTTGGTGGCCGGGGCAGGGTAGGCAGAAACGGAGGCAGTTTTCACGGGCGGGCCTTTGGCGGCATGGAGATTGGAAGGTATCAAAACAAAGCGAAACACACGCGGCGGGTGCGGCAGCGTGCCGCACCCGCCGCGACCAGCTTACTTCACCGCGGCCGTTTCGTAGTTTTTCAGCCGGCCGGCCACCTGCCGCTCACCCCAGTTAGGCGACAGCCGGGAAGCAGGTTTGAAGGTGGCGTAGTGGGCTTTGGCCTGCAGGAAAATCGGTTTGGCCACCTCGGCCCCGCCCCCGAACATGGCGGGCGTGTAGTAAATGTTGTTCGCCTTGACCAGGTAGGCGCGGGGGTTGGTCGGGTTGAGCTGAATGGCCTTCTCTACCGCCTCATTCACCAGGCCCGAATACTTCATGCTCCGCAGCATGGGCGAAATGCTCAGCCGCGCCTGATGGATGTAGGCCTGGAGTACGAGCAGCTCCGACTCATCGGCTCCGCCCAGCTTGCGGGCCTGGGCCAGGGCCGCCTCGGCCTGGTCGAGGGTTTTGTCTTTGGCGTCGCCGTCTTCCTTGCTCTGGAATGTGTTGATGAGCAGGGCGTACGCCTGGTAGTAGCGGGGCAGCCAGTCCTGCGGCTTCACGGTGGCGGCGCGCTCCATTTTGGCGGCGCTGGCCCGCAGCACGGCCGGGTCGCCGGTGTTCATCAGCTCCGCAACGGCCGCCGTCATCATGGTGGTGTAGGCATCGGCAGGAGCAGCAGCAGCAACCGGCACGGCGGTAGCAGTGGCGGGCCGCTGAGCCAGCGCGGCGAAGGAAGCGGCTACGAGGGCAAGGGTGAACAAGGGCTTTTTCATGGCTGAAAAGTGGTTAAGGAGTTGAAAAGGAAGTTGCTGGCGGTTTGATGATTCAAAGGTGGCTTCCGGCCGCCGCCCCTGAAACTTCCCGTTACCGAAGCGTCGGATAAGGCGGATGAAGCGTGGGATTCAGTTGCTAGTTGCTGGTTGTCAGGAAAACCGTGTCATGCTGAGCGGAGCGAAGCGGAGTAGCATCTCTACCGCAGTGCCAATCAATTCTACCATTGCAACGAAGCGGTAGAGATGCTTCGACTCCGCTGCGCTCCGCTCAGCATGACACGGTTTTCCTAGCAGCCGACAGCTAACAACTGGCCATTGACAACTAGCGACTCATTCCGGCCGCTCGTTCACGCTAGCGGGGTTTTTCTTGTTGATGCTGACGAACACGCCCAGGAACACCATGCGTGGGGCGGTGGGCGTGATGGCCACGCGGTTGCGCTGGCCAGTGGCCGCATCGGGGCGCTGGGCGTAGCGGTAGCCGAACACGTTGGGCTGGGCCAGGGCGTTGTTGAGGGCCAGATGCACGATGGTAAACTGCCCGAACAGCTTGGTGAGGTAGCTGGCGTTCAGGCTCAGGTCCTGGAAAGCGGGCAGCTGGCCCTGGTTGTAACCGGCTTCGGGCTGGTTGAGGTCGTGGTAGCGGCGGGGGCTGCCGTAGCTGTAGGTGGCCCCGAGCAGCGTGTGCAGTGCCGGCACCCAGTACTTGGTTACCACCGACACGCTGTGGCGGGCCGCGAAGGTGGGCACGGCCGAAACCGGGTCCTGCCGGAACTGCCGCCTGGTATCCAGAAAGCCGTAGCTAACGTAGTATTCGAGGTTTTTCACCGTCGTCCGGTCGCGCCAGAGCAGGTCGAGGCCGCGGGCGTAGCCGGCGCCGCCATTGTCGTAAACCTGCGGGTTGCGGAGCTGCGCGCCATCGAAGCGAACGAGCTGGGCGTAGGTTTTGTGGTAGCCTTCGAGCTGCAGCAGCCGGCCGCCGTGGGTGTATTGGTAGGTGAGCACCGCATGCCGGGCCCGCTCGAAGCGCAGCCGGGGCGCGGCAACCAGCAGCAAGCTGTTTTCGGGCGTTTGGTAGAAGCGGCCGTAAGCAGCCGACAGGGAGCTGTTCTCGGTGGTCTGGTAGGCCAGGGCCAGCCGGGGCGCGGCGTTCCAGCGGCCCAGCAGCGCCGAATACTCGGTGCGCCCGCCCACCCGGCCCGCCAGCCGGTCGGTCAGCTGAAAATCACTTTCCACGAAACCCGCCAGGCGCTGCTCGCCGAATTCCGGCCGGTACCTGAGCGGGTCGGCGGCGTTGGGCTGCACCGTCTGGTTCACCTGCTGCACCAGCCCTTCAGTCCCAATTTTCAGGTTGAAGCGGGCATGCACCGAATCGTTGATGAGCACCACCCGGCCCACCAGCGCCTGCTCCAGCGTGCGCAGCCGCACCGAATCGGGGCGCAGGCGCTGATCGTCGCGGCTCAGGGCCAGGCCGCTTTGCAGGCTCCAGCCCCGGCGCAATGGGCCGCGGAAAGTGGCATTGAGGTAGGCGTTGGCCCCGCGCAGCCCCACGGTCTGCATACCGGCTGGCTCGGGGCTGGGCTGCCCGACTTGCAGCTGCTGACTGGTCCAGGTGCCGTACATTTTCAGCATGCCCGCCTGGCCGGTGCGGTGGTGCAGGGCCGCCGACGAACTGAGGCCCCGCGGGGCCTGGTCCCAGCGCACGTTCTGGGGCAGCAGGCCCAGGTAGGGCGAAAGGTTGGTGTAGTCGGTGCTGAGGGCCAGCGAAGTGCGCTCCCAGCGCTTAGTGCGCGAAGCCCCCAGAAACACCGAGGTAGCCGATAGCCCGGTCTGGGTTTCGGGCGCGAGGTCGGTCGAGTTCAGCAGCAGCACCCCCGACAGCGCCTGCCCATACAGCGCCGAGTAGCCGCCGGTGCTGAACACCGTGCCCTTGAAAAGCGACGGCGAAAACCGCCCCCGCGCCGGCACAGCCGCCACGGTAGCGTTGAATGGGTTTTGCACCAGCATGCCATCGAGGTACACTTTGGTTTCCGAAGCCGCCCCGCCCCGCACAAACAGCATCCCATCTTCCCCTACCCGGGTAGTGCCGGGCAGCGTGTTAAAAGCCGCCGCCACGTCGGCCAGCGCCCCGGCCGTCGTCTGAATGTCGCGGGTGTTGAGGGCGGCGCTGCGGTGCTCGTCGCTGGCCTCGAAGGCCCCGGCCGTAACGATAACCGACCCCAGCGCATGTGGCTCGCCTTTCAGCACGAAACTCAGCGGTGCAGTTGACGCGGGCAGCGTCAGCAGTTTTTCGGCCGTGATGAAGCCCAGCAAACTAGCCTGCACCACGTGGCTGCCGACGCCAGCGGTTTCAAACCGGAACCGGCCCAACGAATCGGTGCTGGCCCCATCGAAAGTACCACGCACAAACACGTTCACGCCCGGCAGCGCCTGGCCGCTGGCGTCGCGCACGGTGCCGCGCAGGGTGGTGGTTTGGGCGAAGCCGGTGAGGGTCAGCAACAGGAGTTGAAGCAGCAGCAGGAGGCGTTTCATGGCGGGGCAGTGAAATGATGCCCAAATGTGCGCCGCCGCCACCGCTGCTGAAACTCGCCGTTACCGAAGCGTCGGATGAGGCGGATGAAGCGTCGTTGAGTTACTGGTTTTCAGATACCAGGAAAAAGGCGCAGTCATGCTGAGTATGCCGAAGCATCTCTACCGCAACCCTAACCCATCGACTAACTACACATTGCAACGAAGCGGTAGAGATGTTTCTACTTCGCTCCGCATGACTGTGCCTTTGTCCCGGCCTGTGAAAACTGCCAAACACTCCCTGACAAATGCGAATCAATCCGCATCTTTGCCCCATGCCCCTCACCTGGACCCTCAAGCCCTTCGCCGACCTCACCACCACCGAGCTGTACGCGCTGCTGCAGCTGCGCTCCGAAGTATTCGTGGTGGAGCAAACCTGCCCTTTTCAGGATATCGACGGGCTCGACCAGACCGCCTGGCACCTGCTGGGCCACGTGCCCGATGGCGAGCTGGCCGCCTACGCCCGCCTGTTCGGGCCCGGCATAGCGTACGCCGAGGCCAGCATCGGGCGGGTGGTGAGCAGCCCCCGCCACCGCCGCACCGGGCTGGGCCGCGAGTTACTGCGCGAGGCAATTAGCGGCGTAGAGCGCCAGTTCGGCTCCCAGCCCATCCAGATTGGGGCTCAGCTGTACCTGCAAAACTTCTACGAAAGCTTCGGCTTTCGGCATGTGGGCGAAGGGTATCTGGAAGATGATATCCCGCACATCCACATGCTGCGGGCGTAAGTCCAAACTGGCCTTTGCAGGGTTGGCAAGAACTTTTCGGCGTATGTTAGCCCGATGAAGTTCTCGACCTTGCTCCTGCTGCCCGCCCTACTGCTGCCTGCGCTGGAAGCCGCCGCCCAAACCACCACTCCCTCCTCGCTCAGCCTGCCCAAGTCCGTGCGAAGGTCCATGGACCAGGTGCGGCCAGAAGCCATCCGGGCCCACGTAGCCTACCTGGCCGACGACCGACTGCTGGGCCGCAAGCCCGGCACGCTCGGCTACCAGATGGCCGTCGATTACGTGGTGGCCCAGCTGAAAGAACGAGGCGTGGAGCCGGCCGGCGAAAACGGCGGCTTCACCCAGCGCGTGCGCCTGCGCCGAGCCACCGTGCGGCCGGGCGCCGCTGCCAGCTACCAACCAGCGGCCGGCGCGGCCGGGCTGCCGCTTGATGCCATCAGCCTGCTGCCCCACCCCGAACAGCCCACCGCTCAGCTGCCCGCCACCGGCCTCGTGTTTGCGGGCTACGGCATCTCGGCCCCGGCCGAGAAGTACGATGACTACCAGGGCCTCGATGCCCGGGGCAAGGTGGTGGTAGTGCTGCGCGGCGCCCCGCCCGCTTTCCCGAGCACCGTGGCCGCCGCCAGCCAGGACCAGACCCAAATCGTGCGCACAGCCGCGGCCCACGGGGCGGTGGGCGTGCTGTTCGCCACGTTGCGGGCCGCGCCGGGGGGTCCGAGCCGGCTGGCTTCGAGTACCAGCGTGCTGGGGGCTGATGGCAAAGTGGCCGCCGCCCGGGGCTTCGTGAGTGGGCCAGCCGGGGTGGCCCTCACCGGCACGCTCTCGGCGCCGGCCTGCAAACCCTGCTGCGCGCCGCCGCCTCCGACACAGCCCAGATTATGCAACGCCTGCGCGCCAGTCGACCGGCGCCGGTGGCACTGCCCGGCACACTATCTGCCCGCTGGGAATCGGCTTACCAGGATTTCGATTCCTACAACGTGGTAGGCAAAATCACGGGCTCTGATGCCAAGCTGCGGGATGAATACGTGGTGCATTCGGCCCACCTCGACCACCTGGGCGTGGGCGCGCCGGTGCGCGGCGACTCCATCTACAACGGGGCCCACGACAATGCCACGGGCGTAGCCTCGGTGCTTGAAATTGCCGGTATCTATTCGCGCCTCAAGCAAAAGCCGCATCGGAGTATTCTGCTAGTGCTGCAAACCGGCGAGGAGTTGGGGTTGCTGGGTTCGGCCTACTTCGCGGCCCGGCCCACCGTGCCCTCCACCAGCCTCGTGGCCAACGTGAACACCGACATGCCTACCCTGATTGCGCCGCTGCTGTCGGTGGTGCCGCTGGGCGCGCAGCACTCCACGCTGGCCGGGCCGGTGGCGCAGGCCGCCGCTTACCTCAAGCTGACGGTGGAAGACGACCCCGAGCCCGAGCAGAACCGCTTCATCCGCTCCGACCAGTACAGCTTCGTGGCCCAGGGCATTCCGGCGCTGCACCTCAAGTACGGCAACCGCACGCCCGACGGCCGCAACAACCTCAGCGAGCAGGTGAAGCAGTGGCGCGCCCTCACCTACCACAAACCCCAGGACGACATGAACGGCACCTTCGATTTCGAGGCCGGCCGTACCTACGTGCAGCTCAATTTCTTGGTCGGCTACCTGGTAGCCCAGAACCCCGAGCGCCCCCGCTGGAATCCCGGTGACTATTTCGGCCGGCAGTTCGGGGGGCAGCAGTAGCCGGGTTGTAGAGACGCAACAGTTGGAGTCTCATCGTTGAATGGTTCTTATAGGAAAGCAACATCAGCAACGACGAGACTTCAACTGTTGCGTCTCTACACCTCGCCTTTCAACGAAAAACGCCTCGCCCACCATGTGGGCGAGGCCGTTTTGATACGGGTTGCGCTGCGTTACTTCGAGCCGCTACCAGCCTGGCCAACCGACTTTTCGGTGCCGGCGGCGGGGGCGTTCTTCACGAACTTATCGAGCCAGCTGTTCATCTCCCAGAGCATGTGCAGCACCGACTCCTTGGCCGTGTAGCCGTGGCTTTCGTAGGGCAGCAGCACCAGGCGGGTGCTGGCGCCGAAGCTTTTGAGGGCCGTGTAGTAGCGCTCCGACTGCATCGGGAAGGTGCCGGTGTTGTTGTCGGCCTCGCCGTGGATGAGCAGCAGCGGGGTTTTCATCTTGTCGGCATTCTGGAAGGGCGACATGGTGCTGTACACTTCCGGGGCCTGCCAGTAGGTGCGCTGCTCGTTCTGGAAACCGAAGGGCGTGAGCGTGCGGTTGTAGGCGCCGCTGCGGGCAATTCCGGCCCGGAACAACTTGCTGTAAGAGAGCAGGTTGGCCGTCATGAAAGCGCCGTAGGAGTGGCCGCCCACGCCCACGCGGTTCGGGTCGACCACGCCCCGGCGCACGCCTTCCTCGATGGCCGCCTGGGCGCTCGACACGAGCTGCTGCACGTAGGTATCGTTGGGCTCCTTGCTGCCCTCACCCACGATGGGGATGCTGGCGTTATCGAGCACGGCGTAGCCCATGGTGGCAAACGCGGCCGCGCCCGAGTAGCTGATGCGGTTAAACTGGTAGGGCGAGCCGTTCACCTGGCCGGCGGCGGCGGCACTCTTGAACTCGGCCGGGTAGGCCCACAAAAAGGTGGGCAGCGGACCATCCTCCTTCTTATAGCCCGCGGGCAGATACAGCATAGCCGTCAGTTCCACGCCGTCGGCGCGCTTGTAACGGAGCTGCTCTTTCTGGATGCCTTTGAGCTGCGGGTACGGGTGCGGGAAGTTGGTAACGCGCTGGGGGGCGCTGCGCTTGGCGAGGTTGCGGATGTAGTAGTTCGGGTTTTCGTCGGGCTGCTCCTGGGTCGTGAGCAGCACGCGCTTCTTGGCGTCGAGCACGGCTACGGGCCGCTCGAAGCGTGGGGCCTGGGAGCGCCACAGCTCCTGGCTTTTGCCGGTGTTCAGGTTGAACACGCTCACGAAGGGCCGGTCGCCGGTGGTGGAGGCGCCCGTGCCGTTGAGCATCAGCAGCTCGCCGTTGGGCAGCAGGTTGAGCACGTCGCGGCCATATTGGTTGCGGCGGGTGTCGGGCTGGCCGGGGTCGGTGTAGCGGTCCTCGTACGAGCGGTCGAACAGCGTGCTGGCCTGCCAGGTGCGCGGGTTCACGATTTTGGTGAGGCTCTTGCGCGACTGCCACCACCGCTCGGTAGCCAGGGCCACCTTATCATCGCCCCACTCAAAGCCCCCAAAACGGTATTGGGCCGCGTAAATCTCCTTAGGCTGACCTCCGAACGGTGCGTCGAGCGCGAATACTTTGTCGCGGATTTCGGCTTTCTGCTTGGGGTCGCCGCCGTCCTGGGCTTCGGTGTAATACACCGTAGCCGGCACATCGTTGCGCCAGGCATAGTCGCGGGGGCCGGTGGGGGCGCCGTCGGGACTGTAGGGCACGTTCTCCTGGGCGGGCGTGTCGGCCAGCATTTTCACCAGCGTACCATCCATGTTGAACACCTCGGTGCGGAGCGGGAAGCGGTACACCGGCACGAGGTAGGAAAACGGCGCGTGCACCGTTTCCGTCAGCACGAAGCGACCATCGGGCGACGACTGCGCGCCGGTGATGATGCCCGGCTGGCCGATGGCCTTCATCTGGCCATCGAGGCCCAGCCGCATTACCTGCGCCGTGGCGTAGTAGTTGAACTGCTTATCATCAGACGGGTTCTTGAGCAAATCCTGGTAGGTGGGCGCCTGGCCCGAGCGGCCGAGGTTCTGCTGCACCGTGGGCCCGGCCGGCACGCGGCTCACGGCCGGCGCCGCGCCGCGCCCGGTTGGGATGGCGCGCACGATAAAGCCTTGGCCGTCGGGCAACCAGTTGTAGGGCGTGCCGAGCACGGCGTTCAGGGCCACGCTGCCCACGCGCCGGGCGGCGCCCGTGGCTACGTCGGCCACGTACAGCTCAATGCGGCCGTCGGTGGTATTGGTGAAGGCAATCTTGGTTTCATCGGGCGACCATTGCACGTAGCTGAGCTGGGCCTCAGCAGGCAAGCCGGTTACGGCCATTTCGGTGCCGGTGGGCAGCTTTTTCAGCTTGAGGCCAGTCAGGTACTGGGCGCGGCTGGGGCCATTGGTGGCGGGGTTGAGCCGCACGCCCGCCAACCGCAGCTCGGGCTGCGACAGCTCGGCAATAGTAGGGTTGGCGGCGCGCTCCAGAATCACCATGTACTGGCCCTTCGAATCGACGCTCACGCCCGGCGTGGACGCCACGGTTACCAGGTCGGCCAGGGCTTTGGGGGGCATCTGGTACGTGGCGGCATCCTGGGCCAGCATCGCGTGCGAGCTGAATAACAGGAGCCCAAACAGAAGTTTTTTCATAACGGATTGCATCAGGTGGGAAGCCGTGAAGTTCGCCCAAAATGCGCGGAAAGCAAACCCCACCCCCGACCTCTCCTCAGTGGGGAGGGGTGCCAGACGCAAGCAACCGTTGAACGCCCCCCACTCCACCACGGCGCATCAATCTTAAAACTGCCCCCATTCCGCCAGGGCGGCTCGGCGCTCGGCGTAGATACGGCCGATGAGGTGCGTGTCAGGTGCCGTTACGAGGTAAAGGTGGCGGTCTTGTTCGCGGGCGAAAGGGTTGGGCCGCAGGGGTAGCTCCCGAACCGATTGGCAGTGGCCGGCCAGCCCTGCCGGCTCATTGTCTTCTACCAGTAGCAGATAGCGTAGACGAGCCGGCTGCGGGGGATACCAGAACAAATAGGAGCCATTGGTACTATGGGCCGCCGGCAATTCGCGGTGGCGGTTGTAGTAGTTGATGGCCCCCGCCTGGCCGTAATTGTCGCACTTGATGAAGGTGTGTCCTTTAGCATCCGGCGGCAGACGCTGATAGGCCTGCCACACATCATCGGCCAGCGCGCGCCAACCTACCATGTCGGCGTAGTCCTGGGGCAGCGGGTGGTCGCGGCCGTCTTCCCAGCGCAGCACGCCGGTATTGCCGTAAAACTGGCCCAGCGCCAGCATGCGGGCCGGGGGCAGCAGCGTGAACATTACCGGCAACAGGGGCAGGCTCAGCAGCAGCGGCACGAGCAGCAGGGCCGCCCGCAGACGCGGCCACCGATGCAGGCGCTGCTCCCACCACGCGGCCCCGGCCGCCAGCAGAATCGGGTAATAACCCAGGGCGTAGTAGTTTTTGCCGTGCAGTAGCGTCAGTAGCAGCAGGCCACCAGCGTATACGAAGCCCACCACCCGGTAAGGCCGCAGTTGCGGGCTAAGCAGCAAAGCCAGCAGCCCTGCCGGCCACACCCACAGCCCCGGCAGGTTCATCAGCAACTGGTCCTTCCAAAAATCGACCCTCGACACATTGACCAGTTGCGTTGCGCGCAGCAACTCCATGTGGTGGAGCACCGGCAGCCCGTGCCCGATTTGCCAGGCCAGATTGGGCAGCCACAGCAGCAGCGCCAGCCCCGCCGCCAGCCAGAAGTGCCGCGTCGCCAGCATCCGGCGCCAGAGCGTGAGCAGCAGCGCCCCCACCAGCGCCGCCCCAAAAAACAGGGCGGAGTATTTGTTGAGCACAGCCAGTCCCAGCATGGCGCCAATGGCGTAAAGCCAGCGCGGGGCGGGCTGCTGCACGTAGCAAATCAGCCAGTAGCACCCCGCCGTGAAAGCCAGCACCTCGAACGAGTTGGGCTGGAACAGGAAGTTGAGCCGGGCATAGGCCCCTAGCAGATAACAGAGTCCCGCCAGCACCACGGCCCAGGGCCCGCCGCCCAGCCGCTGCACAGCCCGCCCCACCAGGTAAATAGTAAGGCTACCCCAGAGCAGGGGCCAGAATTTCACCCAGAACCAGCTGCCACCCAGCGCCAGCGTAACCCAGCTTTGCAGGGCCGTGAGGGGCGGCACTTCGAGGTAGCCCCAGGCCAGGTGCCGGCCGTAGTCGAGGTAGAGGTACTCGTCGCGGTGCAGCTCGTAGGCGGGGCTGGCCAGCCCATAGCCGGTGGCGAATTTGAGCAAAGCCAGCAGCACCGGCAGCAGGCGGGGGCTTTTCATTCCTCAATATAGATTTTTACGGATACTCGCTACCAATCGCGCGGCAGCCGGATGGCGGGCAGGTAGTCGCGCAGGCCGGCCGGGTGGCGGAACAGGTGGATGAACAGCAGGTGCTCGTTATCGGACTCGCGCCACTCTTCGGCGTAGAAATCGGCCACCGCGAACAGCTGCAGCCGGAAGCTGTCTTCGCGCCGCTCGGCCAGCAGCCGGCCGTGCCCGGCCAGGTACTCGGCCTGGCGGAACATGTTCAGCGCTTTAAACTCGGCGTATTTCATGGCAGGGGCAAAGGTACGGGGTGAGCAGGTGACAGGGTAATAAGGTGGAAAAGGAACGGTCATTCAGAGCGCAGCGAAGAATCTCGCGTGCTGATGTTGCATCAACGAACCGACATCAGCACGCGAGATTCTTCGCTGCGCTCTGAATGACCGTTCCTTTTCCCCCACTAATCCACGCACCCCGTACCTTCGCGGCATGAAAACGATTCGCTTTCCGCACCCGCTGGTATTGTTGGTGGGCTTTATTTTGCTGGCCTGCGCGCTGAGCTACGTGCTGCCGGCCGGCGTATTCGAGCGCACCCCCGACGCCGCCACCGGCCGCGACGTGGTGGTGCCCGGCTCTTACCACCGCGTGCCAGCCACGCCGGTCAGCCCCCTGCAGGCGCTGGTGGCCGTTCCGAAAGGCCTGGTAGATGCGGCGGCCGTGATTTTCCTGGTGTTCCTAGCCGGTGGGGCCTTCACGGTCGTGGACCTGACGGGTGCGCTGCGCCGGGGCGTCGATTGGCTGCTGGAGAAATTCCGGGGGCGTGAAGCGGTGGTGATTCCCATCATCTCGGTGCTTTTCGCCACCATGGGCGCGCTGGAAAATATGCAGGAGGAAATCGTGCCGCTGGTGCCGGTGCTCCTGATTCTGATGCGCCGCATCGGCTATCCGGTGGTAACGGCCGCCGCCGTCAGCATCGGCTCGGCGGCGGTGGGCGCGGCGTTTAGTCCACTCAACCCGTTTCAGGTGGGCATTGCCCAGAAGCTGGCGCAGCTGCCGTTGCTGTCGGGCGGCGGCTTCCGGCTGGTGTTCCTGCTGCTGGCCCTGGTTATCTGGATTGGCGGCACCGTGCGCCACGCCCAGCGCCACCGCATAACGCCCGAAACCAGCGAGCAAGCCGACCCAAATGGCACGCTGGTGGCGGGCCGCAACCACGGGCTGGTGCTGGCGCTGCTGCTGGGCGGCTTCGCTTTTTTCGCCTACGGGGTACTGAAACTGGGCTGGGATTTCGAGCAGATGGCGGCCCTGTTCTTCACGATGGGCGTGGTGGCCGGCCTCGTGGGTGGACTGGGCCTCACAGGCACCGCCGAGGGATTCATTGCCGGCTTCCGCGACATTGCCTTTTCGGCCCTGCTCATCGGTTTTGCCCGCGCCATTTTCGTGGTGCTGGAGCAGGGGCAGATTGTCGATACCATCGTCAACGGCCTCTCGGCGCCACTGGCCGGGCTGCCCGCCTGGGTGGCGGCCCTGGGTATGATGGGCGTCCACACGGCCCTGCACCTGCCGGTGCCCTCGGTCAGCGGCCAGGCCGTGCTCACCATGCCGCTGCTCGTGCCCCTCTCCGACCTTATCGGCCTCTCGCGCCAGGTCACCGTCCTGGCCTACCAGTACGGTGCCGGCCTCTGCGAACTGATAACGCCCACCAACGGCGCCCTGGTGGCCATTGTAGCCGCCTGCGGCGTGCGGTTTGATGAGTGGTGGAAGTTCGCCTTCCCCCTCTACCTGCTGCTGCTGGCCCTGGGCGCGGTGGCGGTAGTAATCGGTATTGCGGTGGGGCTGTAAGGGGAGTAGAGCGGGAAGCAGACCGAACGACGTAGGGGCGGGGCTTGCCCCCGCCCGCCGTTGAACGATTGTCGTTGAAATTGCGCGCCCGGCGGGCGGGGGCAAGCCCCGCCCCTACCTCGTTTTAGATGGTCTACTCAATCACCAGCTCATCGGCCTCGAAGACGCGCTGGATTTTGCGCTTCTTCTCGACTACCTGAAACTGGAACGTATCGGCGCGCTCGTCGAAAAACACATCGGAGACGAGGCCCTGGTGGGCGGGTGGGGCGGTGGTGCGTACTTGGTCGCCGAAGCTGAAAGGTGGTTTCTGGTAGAGTTCCTTGAACAGCTCGGCGCTGACGAAGAACTGCTGCTCGTCGTAGCGCAGGGTAATCCAGTCGTCGTTTTCGTCGATTTTCTCGAACACTTTGCCCACCGGCTCCAGCCACTCGAAGGAGCGGCGGTTGGCCGGATGGATGTAGCGGTAGCCGTATTCGGGCGTCCAGCCATAGAGGCCAAACACCACGGGTTTGGGTCGGGGCACAGAATCAGGAGTTAAAAATGGAAGGGCGAGGGCCCGTATAACCGGCGCCGGGGCGGGCGGGTTTACCACAAAGCTACGCGCCTGGCCGCCCCGCCCAACAACTTTCACCCAACCGGGGCAGTAAAGCAGTTCCGGCCGCCCCGCTTTCCGGCGGCGGCCTTTTCGACGTATTTCATGCCAATAACTCCTACTACCTCCGCTGTTCCTGCCACCACTACCCCCAACGCGTGGGGCGGTATGGGTGCCCGGCCCCACGCCGGCGGCACCACGTTTCGGGTGTGGGCCCCGGCGGCTACTGCCGTGGCCCTGGTGGGCCCGTTCAACGACTGGAACCCCACCACGCACCCGCTCGCTTCCGAAGGCGAAGGCTACTGGGCCGCCGACTTCGCCGACCTTGGCCCCGGCACCGAGTACAAGTTCCACCTGACTACGCCCCACGGCGAGCAAACCAAAAACGACCCCTATGCCCGCCAGGTAACCCATTCGGCCGGTCACTCGGTGGTGTTCGACCCTAACTTCGACTGGGAAGACGACGCTTTTCAAATGCCGGCTTGGAACGAGCTGGTGATTTACGAGCTGCATATCGGCACCTTCTACACGCCCGACCCGGCGCATCCCGGCACGTTCTACGATGCCATCGAAAAGCTCGACTACCTGCGCGAGCTGGGTATTAATGCCGTGGAAATTATGCCCGCCGCGGCCTTTCCGGGCCGTTTGAGCTGGGGCTACAATCCGGCTCATCCATTTGCCATTGATGTGGACTACGGCGGGCCGGCGGGCTTTCAGGAGTTCATCAAGCAGGCCCACCGCCGCGGCATGGCCGTTATTCTGGACGTGGTGTACAACCACTTCGGGCCCGGCGACCTGGATTTGTGGCAGTTTGACGGCTGGCAGGAAAACGACGGCGGCGGCATCTACTTCTACAACGACTGGCGCGCCGAAACGCCCTGGGGCCACAACCGCCCCGACTACGGCCGCGAAGCCGTGCGCCGCTACATCTGCGACAACGTGCTGATGTGGCTCGAAGACTACCGCCTCGACGGGCTGCGCTGCGACGCCATTGCCCACATCCGTAACGTGAACGGCACCACCGACCCCGACCACGACCTGCCCGATGGCTGGAGCCTGATGCGCTGGATAAACGAGGAAGTCCGCGCCCGCATGCCCTGGAAAATCATGATTGCCGAGGATTTGCTGGGCGATGAATACATCACCCGCGCCCCCGAGGAGGGTGGCCAGGGCTTTTCGAGCCAGTGGGATGCCCGCTTCGTATACCCCATCCGCGACGCGCTGACGACGCCCGACGACGCCGACCGCAGTATGGCGGCCGTAGCCGAAGCGGTGCTGCACCGCTACAACGGCGAGTCCTTCCAGCGGGTGGTGTACACCGAAAGCCACGACGAAGTGGCCAACGGCAAGGCCCGGGTGCCCGAAGAAATCATGCCCGGCGAAGCGGCCTCCTGGTTCCCGAAGAAACGCTCGACGCTGGGCGCGGCGCTGGTGCTCACGGTGCCCGGCATCCCAATGATTTTCCAGGGCCAGACGATGCTGGCCGACGGCTCCTTTTCCGACGACCAGCCCCTCGACTGGGCCCGTGCCGAAGAACATGCCGGCCTGGTACACCTCTACCGCGACCTGATTGCGCTGCGCCGCAACTTGGCGGGCCGCACCCGCGGTCTGCTGGGCCAGCACGCCGAAGTCCACCACCTCAACGACGAGCAGAAGGTGCTGGCCTTCATCCGCCGCGACCAGGGCGGGGCCGCCGACACGACGGTGGTGCTGTGCAACTTCGCCGACCAGAGCCACGCCAACTACCGCGTGGGCCTGCCCCGCGCCGGCCGCTGGCACGTGCGCTTCAACTCCGATTGGGAAGGCTACGACCACGAGTTCGGCAATTTCGAAAGCGTGGATTGCGAGGCCGAAGCCGGCATCTACGACGACCAACCCTTTCAGGGCACTTTCGGCCTGGCACCTTATTCAGTGCTGATTTTGTCGCAGGAGCCGGAGTAGTTTTGAGCTATTAGCGTTACCCGGAGCGGCTTAGAAGCGCAATATTATGCGCTTCGTCGTTGAACAGTAAGGCGAAATGGTCAACGTCAGCAACGACGAGACGCACAATATTGCGTCTCTACGCCGTTCTGGCAGGAGTTTTTAGCTCCCGACTTGTAGCTTGTAGCGCCAAACCCACTCTTTGCTGCCAATGCCCAGTTCTTCGTCTGCCCCCATCCCCGCCCCTGCCCCCGCCGCTACTACTGCCGATACGCTGCTGGTGGAGGTAGCCTGGGAAGTCTGCAACCAGGTGGGCGGCATTTACACCGTTATCCGCAGCAAGGTGCCCGCCACCCGGCAGGTGTGGGGCGGGCAGTACTGCCTGCTGGGGCCCTATTTTCCGCAGCAGGCCCAGGGCGAGTTCGAACCCGACGACGAGCAGCTGGCTTCTTTCGACGACCCGTTTGCCCGGGCCGTAGAGGCCATGCGGGCGCTGGGCTACAGTGTGCAGCTGGGCACCTGGCTGGTAACGGGCCGCCCCCGCGTGGTGCTCATCGACCCGTTTCAGGCGTACCCGCGGCTCGATGCCATTAAGGCCGACCTGTGGGAGCACCACGGCCTGCCGGTGCCCGCCGACGACGATTTGCTGCACCAGGTAGTAGCCTTCGGCGAGTTGGCGAAGGTGTTTCTGCAGCTGCTGGCTGCCGAAGCCGCGCCGCCTCAGCGGCTGATTGCGCACTTCCACGAGTGGATGACGGGCGTAGCCATTCCGGCCCTGCGCCGCGAGCAGGTGCCGGTGCATCTGGTGTTCACCACCCACGCCACGCTGCTGGGCCGCTACCTGGCCATGAACGACCCCAACTTCTACGACCACCTGATGCAGGTGGACTGGCAGGCGGAGGCCCGGCGCTTCAACATCGAATCGGCCGTGACCATGGAGCGCGCCGCCGCCCACGGGGCCCACGTGTTCACGACGGTAAGCGAGCTGACGGTGCGCGAGTGCATTTACCTGCTCGACCGGATTCCGGACGCGGTGCTGCCTAACGGGCTCAACATCGAGCGGTTTGTGGCTCTGCACGAGTTCCAGAACCTGCACCAGCAGTACAAGGCCAAAATTCACGAGTTCGTGATGGCCCACTTCTTCCAGAGCTACTCCTTCGACCTCGACAAGACGCTCTACCTGTTCACGAGCGGGCGCTACGAGTACCACAACAAGGGGTTCGACCTGACGCTGGAGGCCCTGGCCCGGCTCAACTACCGCCTGCAGCAAAGTGGCCTGGAGGGGCAGGTGGTGATGTTCTTTATCACCAAGCGGCCTTTCACCAGCATCAACCCGCAGGTACTGCAGAGCCGGGCCGTACTGGAAGAAGTGCGCGAAACCTGCGAGGCCATCGAGCGGCAGGTGGGCGAGCGGCTGTTCTATGCCGCCGCCGCCAGCGACGACAACCGCCTGCCCGACCTGAGCACGATGGTGGACGACTATTGGCGCCTGCGCTACCGCCGCACCCTGCAAAGCTGGAAAACCAACACCCTTCCTCCCGTCATCACCCACAATCTAGTCGACGACCAGAACGACGACATCCTCAACTTCCTGCGCCGCGCCGACCTGGTAAACAACCAGCACGACCGGGTGAAAATCGTGTACCACCCCGATTTCGTGTCGCCCACCTCGCCCCTGTTCGGTATGGAGTATGGGCAGTTTGTGCGCGGCTGCCACCTGGGCGTTTTCCCGAGCTACTACGAGCCCTGGGGCTACACGCCCCTCGAATGCGTGGCCCGCGGCGTACCGGCCATTACCTCCGACCTCTCGGGCTTCGGCGACTACGTCCTACAGAACGTGCCGGCCCACATCGAGCAGGGCATTTTCGTGGTGCATCGCCAGGAAAAAAGCTTCGACGAGGCCGCCGAAGAGCTCACCGATATGCTCTGGGAGTTCGTGCAGCTCAACCGCCGCGAGCGAATCATGCAGCGCAACAACGTAGAAAGCTCGGCCGAAATGTTCGACTGGAAAAACCTGCGCGTGTACTACGACCACGCCTACCAGCTGGCCCTGGAGCGGAGTTGAGAAGTGTGGCGAAGAGCGGCTATAGAATGTGGCACAAACTTCAGTCCGTAGCCCGCTGATCTGAACCGTATTACGATTAGGTTACTTTTAGTCCGTCGTCCGCCGATTTGAATGGCCGGATAGTCGGGCTCCGGACTGAAGTCTGGGCCACATTTCCCGGCCGCTCGTCCGCTAGCTTCCAATTCTCATCTGCCCCAACCCATGAAACGTCTTCTCCCTATTCTCCTGCTACTGGCCACCACCGCCGCGCTAGCCCACGAATTCTGGATTGAGCCCACGCGGTTTGTGGTCGCGCCGGGTACCAGGGTGCACCTGCGGCGGTTTTCGGGCGAGGATTTTCAGGGCGAAGCTTGGGCTGGCCGGAGTAGCCGGCTAATATTTTTTCGGCACTACGCCCCTGGAGCCGCCCCCACCGATTTGCTCTCCGCCGCCCCGCTACCGGCCCCGGCCGATACCATTCAAAGTACCGTTACGCTCGCTCAGCCCGGCACGCATCTGGTGGCCCTGGCTACCAACAACTCCTCTATTACCCTGGAGGCGGCTAAGTTTACGGCCTACTTAAAAGAAGAGGGCCTCGACAACGTTCTGGCACTGCGCGAACAGCAAAAGCAAACCACCAAGCCCGGCCGCGAGGTTTACCGGCGCTGCGCCAAAACGCTGGTGCAGGCCGGCCCACTCAACCCCACCGATACCGCCCGCGCCTGGGCCCGGCCGGTGGGCCTGTCGCTAGAGCTGGTGCCCGAACAGAACCCCTATATGTTGGCCCCCGAGGCCCCGCTTACGGTGCGCGTGCTGCGGGCTGGCCAGCCCGTGGCGGGCCAGTTGGTATTGCTGTGGCGGCGCGACGCCAAGCCCAAGGCACTGCTGCAGAAACTCCGAAGCAACCAAAACGGTCGGGTGTTGTTACATTTGTCCGGCCCCGGCCAGTACCTCGTCAGCACCGTGCGCATGGAAAGCGCGCCGGCCGCTACCGGGGCCGACTGGCAGAGCACGTGGAGCACGCTAACCTTCGGGGTGTCGGAAAAAGCCCGGCCCTAATCCTGAAAGCCGGCTTTTTCGGTCATTCACTCCGGATTTACGCCCAACGGCTTTTTTTGCTACCTTCGCAACTACTCCCAAACAACCGAACCGACTTGCGGTATGAAGTACTCCATCGATAAAAAAGAAACCTACACCATCATCACGATTGACGAAAAGAAGCTCGATACGACCGTAGCGCCTGATTTGAAGTCGGAATTCGTCAAGCTCAATGCCGAGGGCATCAATAACCTGATCCTGGACCTGAGCAACGTAAAATACACCGATTCATCGGGCCTGAGCTCCATTCTGATTGCCAACCGCTTGTGCAACTCGACCGGCGGCCTGCTGGTGATGACCGGCCTGCAGGACCACGTGATGAAGCTCATCACCATCAGCAAGCTAGAATCGGTACTGCACATTCTGCCCAGCGTGGAAGAAGGCATCGACCGCATCTTCCTGCACGCCATCGAGCGCGACCTCACCAGTAAGGAGTAATTTTTTGGCTGCAAGCTATAAGCTGCAAGCTGCAAGCCTTCGTTCTGTCGACTCGTTCTCAGAACCAAAGCTTGCAGCTTGCAGCTTATAGCTTGTAGCCGTATTCACCCTATGGAGTTTGAGCTGAAAATCCTCGGCAGCGCCTCGGCCACCCCGTTTCTCGACCGCCACCACACGGCCCAGGTGCTGAGCGTGAACGGCACGCCCTACCTCATCGACTGCGGCGAGGGCACCCAGCGGCGGCTGCTCGAGTACAAGCTGCGGCCCCAGCGGCTGCAGAACATCTTCATCAGCCACCTGCACGGCGACCATTTTTTTGGGCTGTTCGGGTTGCTGGGCACCATGAACCTGACCGGCCGCACCGAGCCGCTGCACCTTTTCGGGCCAGCCGGCCTCGACGAAATCCTGACCACCCAGTTCCGGCACTCGCACACCCACCTCAATTTTGCGCTTGAATTCACGGCCGTCGATACCACCGAGCACCGGCTAGTTTTCGAGGATAAGAACCTGACGGTGCACTCGCTGCCCATGCGCCACCGCATTCCGTGCTGCGGCTACCTGTTCCGCGAGAAGCCCAAGCGCCGCCGGCTGCTGGCCGGGCAGCTGCCTGCCGGCCTGACGCCCGCCCAGCTCACGGCCCTCACGCTGGGCGAAGATGTGCGCGACGAAGCCGGCCAGGTGCTGGCCCTCAACGCGGCCGTTACCACCGAGCCCAAGCGCGCCCGCAGTTACGCCTTCTGCTCCGATACACTCTACACCGAAACCCTGGCCGAGCTGGTGCACGGCGTGGATTTGCTCTACCACGAGGCCACGTTTCTGGATGATATGCGCGAGCGAGCCGCCACCACCCACCACAGCACCGCCCGCCAGGCCGGCCTGCTGGCCCGCCGCGCCGAGGTGCAGCGCCTGCTCATCGGCCACTTCAGCAGCCGCTACCGCGACTTAGAGCCGCTGTTGGCCGAGGCCCGCGTCCAGTTCTCCTGGACCAGCCTGGCCGTGGAAGGCAGCACGTTTTCGGTGGCCGAGTAAGGGCTGTGTTGGTTGTCAAACAACTGTCATGCTGAGCGCAGCCGGAGGCGAAGTCGAAGCATCTCTACCGCAATGGTAATCCTGACGCCAAAATTACTATTGTGGTGGAGATGCTTCGGCTCCGCTCAGCATGACGGTTCTTCTCAATAACCACCCCTATGCCTGCCAAAAGTTTCGCGCACAAAAAACAGCAGCTTTACCTTGTGCTCAGCGGTATTTTTATCGTGAATGCGCTGCTGGCCGAAATTATCGGAGTGAAGATTTTTTCGGTGGACAAGCTGATGGGGCTACCCGGCAACCTCACGGCGGGCGTCATCATCTGGCCCGTGGTGTTTATCACCACCGACATCATCAACGAGTACTTTGGGCGCGAGGGCGTGCTGCGCATCAGCTTCCTCACGGTGGGGCTGATTCTGTACGCCTTCCTCGTGATTCTGGCCACCAACGAGCTGCCGCCGGCCCAGTTCTGGCTCGATGTAAACAGCACCGACGCGCAGGGCCGGCCGTTCAATATCGACTTTGCCTACCAGAGCATTTTCCAGCAGGGCCTGGGCATTATCATAGGCTCGCTCGTGGCCTTTATTATCGGGCAGGTGCTCGATGCCAGCATTTTCCAGTGGTTCCGGCGCGTGGCGGGTGGGCGCTACATCTGGCTGCGGGCTACCGGCTCCACGCTCGTTTCCCAGCTCGTCGATTCGGTGGTGGTGCTGTTCGTAGCTTTCTACGTGTTCGGCAACTGGGCGCTGGACCAGGTGCTGGAAGTAGCCAACACCAATTACTGGTATAAATTTGCGGCGGCTATCTTGCTCACACCCCTGCTCTACCTCGCCCGCTACGTCATCGACCGGTATCTGGGCAAGGACGAAGCTGAGGTGCTTCAGGAGCAGGCCGAGGCCGATGTGAGTGTTTAATTCTGAGCTGTTAGCTAGTAGCTGACAGCCGTTAGCTGGCCTTCTAGTAACCATTCATAAAAAGAGCTAACAGCTAACGGCTGTCAGCTAATATCTTAAAAATATGTCCCGCATTCTCACTGGCATCCAGAGCACCGGCCGGCCTCATTTGGGCAACCTGCTCGGCGCCATTCTGCCCACCATCGAGCTGTCGAAAAGCCCGGCCAACGAGTCGTTGTATTTCATTGCCGATCTGCACTCGCTCACCACCGTCCGCGACCCGGAACTGCTGCGCCAGAACACCTACGCTGTAGCTGCCGCGTGGCTGGCCTGTGGCTGCGATACCGATAAAAACCTGTTCTACCGGCAGTCCGACGTGCCGCAGGTAACGGAGCTGACCTGGTATTTGAGCTGCTTCACGCCTTACCCGATGCTGGCCAACGCGCACAGCTTCAAGGACAAAAGCGACCGTCTGAGCGACGTGAATGCGGGCCTGTTCACTTACCCCGTGCTCATGGCCGCCGACATCCTGCTCTACGACGCCGACATCGTGCCGGTGGGCAAAGACCAGGTGCAGCACCTCGAAATTGCCCGCGATATTGCTCAGGCCTTCAACAGCCGCTACGGCGAAACCTTCGTGCTGCCCCGGCCGCGCGTAGATGAACAGGTAATGCTGGTGCCCGGCGTCGATGGCCAGAAAATGAGCAAGAGCTACGGCAACACCATCGACATTTTCGTGGATGATAATACGCTGCTCAAAACCATCAAAACCATCGTTTCGGACAGCACCCCGCTCGAAGCGCCCAAAGACCCCGACACAGACACCACCTTCAAGCTATTCTCGTTGGTAGCCAACGCCGAGCAGGTGGCCGAAATGCGCCAGAACTACCTCAACGGCGGTTACGGCTACGGCCATGCCAAACAGGCGCTGTTCGAGGTCATCCGCACCCGTTTTGCCCAAGAGCGGGAGCAGTTTACCTTCTACAGCCAGAACCTACCCGAAGTGGATAAAAAACTGGCCGAAGGCGCCCGCAAAGCCCAAGCTTATGGCTCGGTCGTACTCAATAAGGTACGCGAGAAAGTAGGCTACGCCCAGCGGTAACAAGCCCGTCTGCCACACTCTGGCGGCAATAAAGGACCTGCCCGAAAGCCGCTCAATTGATTGAGTGACTTCCGGGCAGGTCCTTTGCATTTCCCAGAAAAAAACAGGAGTCCTTTTAATACTGCAGGCCGTCGATATTCTGGATTTTCTGCTGGCTACCAAAGCTGAACCCTACCTTGCTGCCGCGGCTGACCTGCTGGTTTTCGAGCTTCTGCTTGACGGTGATTTTCTGGATCTCCGTCATGGGCGGGGCAATCAGGTCATTGTTGACGGCCGCAATCATGGCGCTTTCCACAAACAGGCGCAGAGCGTCTTCCGTTACAACGTTGTCCGACATGTCGTTGTCGGGTAGTTCGAGCTGCTGCACACCTTCGAGGTAATAGTGCTGGTCGATGTTGATGAGCAGGCGGCCCACCAGATAGCCGGGGTCGTTGAGGCGCTGGTATTTGATGCTGTCGGCCATAAAGTTATAAGCCATGATGTGGCCGAAAAACCGCCGCCGGAAGTCATCCTCTACGTATTTGGTAGGCATGGGGCCATAATCGTCGGGGAAGGTGACGATGTTGGAGTGCAGCACAAACACCAGCAAGTCGCCGCTGAAACGGATGTGAAACTCCATCTCATTAACAGGCCGATACTCGATCATCACCGACGCATCGACGGCCGCCACCTTGCTGCTCAACTCTTCCACCAACTGCTGCGACGCCTGCCGTAGCAGCTCGAAGGTTGACTGCGTCTGGCGGTAAATTGCCTGCTTGGCCGAGGATTTTTGCCGCAGCCCCTCAAAAATCTGGTTGAGGCGGTCGGCGGGGGCGGCCGCCGGGTCGCCGGGGGCCTGGGGTTCGGCCCCGTCGGTATTGGGCGCATCGGTCAGGCTGGCATCAGCCGTTGTACGAATGGGCGGGCGGGCGCTGGTGGGCGGTGGGCCCGGGGAGCGGGTGAGCTTGGTTGGGCGGGAAATTTCGTCGTCCATGCAGCAGAGAAAAGTTGAGGCGCGACTGAAAGCGCGGATGAAAATCAAGTGGCAATGCCCTACTTACGCAAAATCCGGGCCCGGCGGCGAATCATTCCCCAATGCCGGCGGCCCCGGCAGCGCAGCCGCCACCGGCCAGGTACTGCTCCGAAAAGCCACCGTGCGCAGGCCTGGGTGGGGGAAGCCGGCCGTGGGCGGCAGCAGCATGGCGCGGGCCGCGGGTTGGCTCAGCGCCTCCCCCACCGCGCGCACGGCCCCGGCCGGCACGGCGCGTTTTTCCAGCTCCGCCAGCAGCTCCGCGCCACTTAGTTCTTCAATCCGCTGGCGTAGCAATTCCTCCAGTTCGGGGCGGTGGGCCACGCGGGCGGGGTTGGTGCTGAAGCGCGCATCAGCGGCCCAGGCAGACCGTTCGAGCACGGCGCAAAGCTGACGGAATTGCCCGTCGGAGCCCACGGCCAGCAGCAGCCGGGTGCCGTCGGCGGCGGTGTACACGGTGCCGTAGGGCACGATGCTGGGGTGGCCCGAGCCCATCGGCTGGGGCTCGTGGCCCGTTACCAGCCAACTGGTGCCCTGGTTGGCCAGCGAGGCCAGGGCGCTGTCGTGCAGCGACACTTCGAGCAGGGCGCCGCGGCCGGTTCGCTCGCGTTGGTAGAGGGCCAGCAGCAGCGCCTCCTTCAGATGGTGGGCCGTAAGCAGGTCGATGAGGGCCACTGGCATTTTCTGGGGCGGCTGGCCGGGGCCGGCGGCGTTAAGGTGCATGAAACCGGTTTCGGCCTGCAGCACGGCGTCGTAGCCGGCGCGGGCGTGGGCGGGGCCGTAGCCGGTAATGGCGCCGTAGAGCAGCTGCGGGTTCAGGGTGGAGAGCGTGACATAATCGGCCCCCAGCTTTTCGGCGTCGCCGGGCTTGTAGGAGGCCAGCACAATATCGGCCCCGGCAGCCAGCCCGTGCAGCGCGGCGCGGCCGGCGTCGGTGCGCAGGTCGAGCACCTGACTGGTTTTGCCCCAGTTGGCGGCGCTGAAATAAGCCGAAACCGGCGCATCGGGCGCTTCGGCGGCTGTGCGCCAGGTGCGGGTCACGTCGCGGCCGGAGACTCAATCTTCAGCACTTCGGCCCCCAACTCGGCCAGAAACTGGCCCACCTGAGGCCCGGCCAGCACCGAGGCCAGTTCCAGCACGCGCAGGCCGTGTAGTGGGAGGTCCGTCATTGAGAAGGGGTTAAGTTTGGAATGTCATTCTGAGCGCAGTCGAAGAATCTCTACCGCAATGGTAATCATAGCGGCGGCAACGAAGCGGTAGAGATTCTTCGGCTGCACTCAGCATGACGGTCTTTTCCCCGCTTTCCTATCTGGTCTCCCCCACCCACCTCTAACCGCTAATATACCCTCGGTCACGCAGGCCTTGGCGGGGGTTAGCCAGCAGCTCCAGGCGGCCGTCGTGCAGCAGATACACTGCGTCGCAGAGAGCCAGCACTTCCTCGTAGCGGTGGTCGGTGAGCAGCAGGCCTTTGCGCGGCTTCACGCGGCGCATCACCTCGGCCAGAACTTCCGTGTGCACGGGCATCACCCCGGTGAAAGGCTCATCGAGCAGCGTGAATTGGGTATCGGCGTGCAAGAGTAGCAGCACTTCGGCCAACCGCACGGTGCCGCTCGACAGCTCTTCCACCGGTCGGTTTAGCTGAGCCAGCAACTCTGGAAAGTCGCTTAGCGCCGCGGCAGCATCTACTCTGAGCAGTTGGGCGGCCGCGGTCAGCGTTAGTCGGGGTGGCAGCAGCGGCACCTGGGGCAGGTAATTGAGCAGGCCCGGCTGGCGGTAGGCCGGCACTACCCGCCGCCCGTTTACGCGCACCGAGGCATCAGCCACCGGCCGGGCCCCGAACACGGTTTGCAGCAGGGTCGATTTGCCGCAGCCGTTGCGGCCCAGCAGGCCCACCACCTGCCCGGTTTGCACCCGCAGGTACACATCCGACAGCAGCACCCGGTTACCAAACTTGAGTTGGATACCGTCGGCTTCGAGCACATGCGGCGCACCGGGTGCGGGCACGGAAGTAGAACAGGCGGGCATCAGGTGGCTAGTTGGTGTATGAGCCCGACCAGCATGGCGAAGCCTACCGTGTCGACTACCACCAGCGGCGCCCACAGCTGCCATTGTGCCAAGTGCAGGTTGCAGTAGAACCAGTGCTGGTCGGGCCACGTGCGCTGCCCGATGTACCAGATCAGCGGAAAGGTACTCAGCTTCATCAGCACAACGCTCGCGTTCAGCGGCAGCGGCCAGTTGCCAAACATCACTGCCGACCCCAGAATCAACCCCGAGCCCAGGCTGGTGAGTGGCAACAGCCGCCGGTAAAACAGGCCCACCACCCGACGGTACGCAGCAAACTCCATAGTTGTCGTATAAGAAATCCGGAGTGCTAACGGCCGGCAACGCCTTTTATTCCCTCACTCCCAGCCGCCCGAAGATTGGAAACGTCACCGTCCGCTCGCCCGGCCCCCACCGGCGCGTCAGTTCGGGAGCCAGCGCGTCTGCGGGGTTGCGGCCGTGCTGCTGCTCGTATTTCACCACGCTGCTCCAGGTGCGTAGGTAATTCAGGAACCACTCGACCGAGAACTGCCGCTGGTCGGCCAGCGCCAGGGTTTCGACCTGCGCAAACGGGAACGGCAGCCGGGCATACCGCTCGTGGATGTGGTGGCGGTGGGCGTCCCAATACGGACCCATCGTATCGTCCTGAAACTCGCGCAGCAGCGGGTCGATTTCGGGGCTGACGGTGGGCAGGTCGTAGCCCCATTCGGCCAGCATACCGCCGGGGCGCAGCACCCGCCGCGCCTCCCGTGCGAAGGCCTCGGGCTCCAGCCAGTGTACGGCCTGGGCCACGGTTATCAAATCGAATGCTGCGTCCGCAAAAGGCGTGCTTTCTGCCGGACTGAGCTGGTAACGCACGTTGGGTAGCACCGGAGCCTGGGCCAGCTGGGCGGCGCTGATGTCGGTAGCTTCCACCTGCCCGAAATAGCTGGACAGCACCGCCGCTACCTGCCCGTTGCCGGTGGCGCAGTCCCAGACGCGGCCCCGGCCCGCCACCCGCGGCAGCAGCCACTGGTAAAGCGCCAGCGGGTAGCTGATGCGGTAGCGGGCGTACAATTCGGCCTGGGCGGAGAATCGGTCGAGCATTGTTTGGCAGCTGATTTTTGGCAGTTGGGAGTAAAGAACGTCATTCAGAGCGAAGCGAAGAATCTCGCATGCTGACGTTGCAATGGCGTTTCAACGTCAGCATGCGAGATTCTTCGCTTCGCTCTGAATGACGTTCTTTACCACCAACTACTCAACTCACCCTATGCCTATCCAGACCGGCCTGCTGGCCTACGGCATGTCGGGCCGTGTTTTTCACGCGCCGTTCCTGCACGCCAGCCCCCATTTTACGCTGCGGGCCGTGGTGGAACGCACGCATAGAACTGCCGCTACGGCGTATCCAGACATCAGCAGCTACGGCTCGATGGCCGACTTGCTAGCTAACCCAAGTTGCGAGGTATAAATAAGGCCAAAAAAAAGTCTGTTCGGCGTGAACAGACTAGGTTTGAAGTATTCGACCCCTTCAAGCCCTGCCGACCATGCGCGAACAGACCGTTGCAATGTAC
>NZ_QVLT01000021.1 GCF_003417065.2 Hymenobacter lapidiphilus
GGCCCGAGGGCGGGGGCGGAGTCCCGGTGGGGCGGGTAAAACGAATCAAATCATCGAGAACACAGTACATTGCAACGGTCTGTTCGCGCATGGTCGGCAGGGCTTGAAGGGGTCGAATACTTCAAACTTAGTCTGTTCACGCCGAACAGACTTTTTTTGGCCTTATTTATACCTCGCAACTTGGGTTAGCTATTTTCCTCATACCAAATGCCCAAAACCGGGTCTAATGCCGAAGTCGGCGAGTAAGGTGGTCTCGCTCCAAAGGAGTACCCTCCGGTCCCGGACGTGCGCTACAGCACCCGCTTCAGCTCTTCGAAGTTCTTGTTGCTCACGGTGCGGCCGGTGCAGCCCAACTGCTGGGCGCTACGCTGGATATTCTGGACGCGCGCGCCGGGGTTGGGGTGGGTGCTTAGGAACTCCGGGGAGCGGGCGCCGCCTTCTTTTTCGGCTTTAATGAAGAAGCCGGCCGCGCCGTCGCAGGCGTAGTAGCGGGTGCCGTTGAGGTAAATGGTCGAGTACTTGTCGGCCTCGATTTCATAGCTGCGGCTGAACTTGAGCTGGCCCAGGCCGGCGGCAATCTGCACGAGTTGGCCGTTGGAGCGGTTGCCCAGCAGCAGCCCCAGGAGCATAGTGGTACCATATTGCTTCTGCATTGTCTGAGTACTGTGGCGGCGGTCGGCGTGGGCAATTTCGTGGCCCAGCACCCCAGCCAGCTGGTTCTCGTTGTCGAGGTACTTAATCAGCCCCGAAAACACGTAAATGTGGCCGCCAGGCGTAGCAAAGGCGTTCTGCGTCTTGTCGTCCTTGATGATTTTCACATCCCACGGAAACTCCTTGCGGTACTTGATCTGGCCGCTGTCGAGCACGCGCTTTACCACGCCGTCGAGCAGCTGGTAGGCGCGCGGGTTACCGGAGCGGCTCAGCAGCTGGCCCTTGGCCTGATAGAGCGAATCAGTCTGGCGCGCCACTCGGGCCCCCAGCTCGATATCCTGCTGCACCGAGAAAATATTGAAGCCCTGCGCAGGCTTGTTGATGGCGGCCGTGGTAAGGGAAGCCACGCCGGCCAGCGGCAGTAAAATAGTCAGGAAGGAAGCGCGCATATGCGAAAGAATCAGGAGGAAAAAATTAGAACTGCCAGCGCGGAGAGAAAAAACCGGGCCAAGCCGCTATTCCAATCCGGCCAGCCCCGCCCGCACCTGCGCCGCTACGTAGGCCACCTGCTCGTCGGTAAGTGTGGGGTGGATGGGCAGCGAGAGAACCGTGCGGCACAGGCGCTCGGCCACCGGAAACTGCCCGGCCCGGTAGCCCAAGTACTCGTAACCGGGCTGCAGGTGGTTAGGCAGCGGGTAATAAACGGCCGTGGGCACGCCCCGCACCGCCAGAAACGCTTGCAGCGCATCGCGGCGGCCGGGCTTGTCGGCTAGGGTAAGTGTGTACTGGTGGAAAACGTGCGTGCTGCGCGGGTCGCGGGCCGGCACCGAAAGGCCCGGCAGGCCGCCGAGCAGCGCATCGTAGCGGGCGGCCACGCGCTGGCGGGCGGCGGTCCAGGCGGGCAGGTGCGGCAGCTTCACGCGCAGCAGAGCCGCCTGTAGCGTATCGAGGCGGGAGTTGAGGCCCACATGCTGATGGTGGTACTTGCGGGTCTGGCCGTGGTTGGCTAGCTGGCGCAGGTAGTCGGCGCGCCCGGCATCACGCGTAAACAGCGCGCCCCCATCACCAAAACCACCCAGGTTTTTGCTCGGGAAGAACGACGTGGTACCCACCTCTCCCACCGTGCCCGCTACCCAGATGGCCCCATTTTCAGCCCGAAACGTAGCTCCAATGGCCTGGGCATTATCTTCGATGAGCGCCACGCCGTGCTGGTCGACCAGCTGGCGCAGGGCAGCCAGATCGGCGCACTGCCCGAACAGGTGTACGGCCACGATGGCGCCGGTGCGGGGCGTGAGAGCGGCAGCTACAGCCTGCGGGTCAAGGTTGAAGGTGCCAGGCAGCACATCGGCCGGCACGGGGCGCAGGCCCAGCACGGCGGCGGCTTCCAGGGTGGCTACATAGGTGAAGGCCGGCACAATGACTTCGGCCCCGGCCGGCAGGTTTAGGCTCATCAGGGCCAACTGCAGCGCGTCGGTGCCGTTGGCGCAGGGCACCACGTGCGGGCCACCCAGATACTGGCTCAGCTCCTCAGCAAACTGCCCCACGGCCGGCCCCTGAATAAAGGCGGCCTCGTGCAGACAGGCGGCGGCGGCGGCCATCAGCTCGGCTTGCAGTGGGGCGTGCTGGGCTGGTAAATCGAGCATTTGAATGGGGACGGATGGCACGGCAGGCAAGGGCGAAACAGACAAAGGCAAAATCAAAAAAAAAGCAACCGGAGTGGTAAATATACAGCGCGCCACACCGGACTGTGCCCAACGTACCCGCACCCCAAACCACCGCAACCGCAGGTTGCAGGTTTGCGTTAGACCCCAAAGGCTCCGGCCATTTTTGCTCTCTCCGGCAACTTCCCTTTCCTCTTTAAACCCACTCTTATGCTTCGCAAAACCCTCACCATCCCGGCCTTATCGGCCTTGCTGCTGGCCGGCGGTATGTTCACGCAAACCAGCTGCAGCAACGCTCAGCAAACCGAAATGGCCGCCGATAAAGACCAGGCCTACAACGATTTTCAGACCTTCGTTTCCGACGCCGAGACCAGAGCAGAAGCTGCGGCCAATGCAACCGAGGAGGACTACAACCGCGAAACAACCCAGATGAAGGCCGATTTCGACAGCCGGGTGGCAGCCGTAGACAAATACGCCGACCAGTATGACGACACGCGTCGTCAGGAAATCGAGCAGCTGCGCAATCGCTACACCACGGCCTATGATAAGCGCGAGGCCTCCTGGACCAGCCGTTCGGGCATGGCTTCGGCGGGCGAAATGCAGTTGGGCAAGTACTACAAGCGCAGCTCGCCGGCCACCCGCGTAACGGCTGCCAACGCCCGCCAGACGTACGAGTCGTTCGTTAATGATATCAAGCAGAACGAGGACAAATACGACATCAACGACTGGCGCAACATCAACGCTGAGTGGCGGGCGCTCGATGAGGCCTACGACAAAGTAAAAGGCGACATTCCGGTTAATGATCTGGCCGAGATTCAGAAGGAAAAGCTGAAGTACGCCGCCTTCAAATCATTCGATAAGGCCGAAGCGCGCACAGCACAGGGAGCCGACGCCATTGGAGGCGCGGCCAATGAAGTAGCCAACGAAACCCAGGACGAGCGCTCGGCCGTAGGTCGTGCCGTCAGCAATACCGCTTCCGATGTAAAAGAGGCGGGTAAAGACGTTGGCAAAGGCGCCGCCAACGTGGGTAAGAAAGTAGGCGGAGCCGTGAAAGGTGCCTACAAAGAAGTGAAGTCGGAAGTTAAAAACACCGACAACGATTAATTCGCAGCCATCAGCACAAGCGTAAAAGCGCCGGCTCTTCTTCGGAAGGGCCGGCGCTTTTACGTTGGTTCCGCTACGGCTATCCTACCGAATTTCAGGTTACCTCACCGCCGGTTCCGTTCAGCGCAGCTCAGTCAGCAGCCAATAGAGCTTGAGCGCGTCGAGTTGGCGCAGGCTGGGGCGGGCCGAGAGCAGGTTGCGCTGCACCTGGGTTTGGCGCAGGCTGAAGGTGGTACGCACGGCCTCGCTCAGGCCCCAGCGCTGCAGGCGCAGGGCGGCCCCCAGTAGGCGGGTATCGGCCCCCAGGCCCTCGGCGCGGTAAAGCTGCACGAGGTTGCGCACGGCGTCGTGGGTTTTCTGCAGAAATACCGGGGCGGCTTCCAGGCCGTCGTGCAGCACGGGGTTGTCGAGGTGGCATACGGTTATGCCAGCGCGGCGCAGCAGCCAGCCGAATTTTGTGTCTTCGTGGCCATAGCGCGTGAGGCTTTCATCAAGCCCCAGCTCCCGGAAAATGCTAGTCTGGATGAGTAGGTTGTTGAGCGTGAGCTGGCCGTGCTGGGCGCGCTGGCGCACGGCGGCCGGGCGGGCTTCGCGCCGGCAGCCATACAGCCAGCGCAGGTGCAGGGCGGCATCGGGCGGCGGGCTGGTTTCGTAGCAGGTACCGCCCACCAGCACTGGGGCCAACTGGCGGGCCGCCCGGTAGCGGGCCAGAAACTGGTCGTCAGGCAGGCGGCTGTCGTTGTCGAGCAGCAGCAGCCAGGCATAGCGTGCGGTGGCCGCCAGCTGGTTGCGGATGGCCGCCCGGCCCACATTGCGCTCCAGTTCGGCATACACCACGCCGGGCAGCTCGGCCAGCTCGCGGTTCAGCACCCGGAACGATTCCTGCGAGCCATCGTCGAGGCAGCGGATTTCGACGGGACCGTGCCAATCGGGTACCTGCGCCAGCAACGCGCGCACCAGCGGCCGCACATCGTGGTTAAACACCGGAATCAGCACGGAGAGCCCAATCATGCGCGACGGGTAGGGGCTTGCGGGTGGGAAAGTGGCAGGTGGGCAAACTAGCTGCCTACCATTAGAGGCCCAATCGGCCCGATTGGTTGTCAGCGGAAGCCGTTTTTTTGGGCCGAACGGGCTTAGCTCAGCGCAAAGGGCGTAACGGCCGAGTCAATCAGCTGGCCCTGCTCGCACTTCAGCACCCGGTGCGGGTACTGCTCGATGAGCTGGTAGTTGTGGGTGGCCATGAGCACGGCTGTACCGGCGTTGTTGATTTCCACGAACAGCTTCATAATGCTGTCCGATACGTCGGGGTCGAGGTTGCCAGTGGGCTCGTCGGCCAGCAGTAGTAGCGGCTCATTCAGCAGGGCGCGGGCAATTACCACCCGCTGCTGCTCGCCACCCGAAAGCTGGTGGGGCATTTTGCCGGCCACGCTGGCCAGCCCCACGCGCATGAGCACCTCCGATATGCGCTGCTGCTTGCGGGCCTTGCCTTTCCAGCCGGTAGCGTTAAGCACGAACAGCAGGTTATCGGCCACCGAGCGGTCGAAAAGCAGCTGAAAATCCTGAAAGATGATACCCAGCTTGCGCCGCAGGTAGGGCACTTTGTCGCTGCCGCTGCTGCCCATGCTGCTGGGCAGCCCGAAGCCCACCACCGAGCCGGTACCGGCGGGCAGCGGCAAATCGGCGTACAGCGTTTTCAGCAGCGAGCTTTTACCTGAGCCCGTGCGGCCCACCAGGTAGGCAAATTCGCCCTTTTCCAGCGCAAACGTCACCTTCTGCAGTACCGTGTTCACGTCCTGCATAATGTAGGCGTCGTGCAGCTCAATAACGGTCATAGTGTGGGAGTCTTGGGATGAGTCTGTCATCCTGAGCGTGCGAAGGACTTATACAGAAGCTATAAACTGAAATCAGCTTGGCTGTATAGGTCCTTCGCAGGCTCAGAATGACAAACCCTCACCGAATGTCTAAAGACTAGATTTCCAGCTTCTGCAGCCGGCCGAATTCGAGGCCGCTGATGACGCCAGCCAGCTCGGTTTCCTTGCCTTCGAGACCGTAGCGGTGCAAATCCTTCAGCGGCCGGTCGGCCCGGAAGTAGGCAATGAGCACAAATTCCTGGTCGCGCAACTGAATGTAGTCCGGAATCTTGGCCTTGCCCTTTACTTTGATGATGTACATGATGGGGGCTTGCGGTCTTGGTTTGTTGGGGCCTTGGATGACGTTCCTGCAGAAAGCTGTTGAACGTCATCCAGGACCCCAACAAACCAAAACCCTAAAATCCCTTAGGCATTTACTTTCTTGTGGTCGGCTAGGAAGGTAGCCAGGCCTTTGTCGGTGAGCGGGTGGTTAAGCAGGCCCATAATAACGTTCAGCGGGCAGGTAACCACATCGGCACCCAACTCGGCGCACTGAATCAGGTGGGGTACGTGGCGCACCGAGGCGGCCAGCACCTGCGTGGGGTAGCCGTAATTGCTGAAGATGTCCACAATCTGCTGCACCAGCTGCAGGCCGTCGTGGCCGATATCATCGAGGCGGCCCACGAAGGGCGACACGTACGTAGCGCCGGCTTTGGCAGCCAGCAGAGCCTGCCCGGCCGAGAAAATGAGCGTGCAGTTGGTCTTGATGCCTTTGTCGGAGAAGTAGCGAATGGCTTTAATGCCTTCCTTAATCATGGGCACTTTCACCACGATGTTGGGGTGCAGCTCGGCCAGCGCCTCGCCCTCGCGAATCATGCCCTCAAAATCGGTGGCAATTACCTCGGCCGACACGTCGCCGTCTACGATTTCGCAAATCTGCCGGTAGTGGCTCATCACGGCATCAGTGCCTTTGATGCCCTCTTTGGCCATCAGCGAGGGGTTGGTGGTCACGCCATCAAGTACGCCCAACTCTACGGCTTCCTGAATTTCCTTGAGGTTGGCGGTATCGAGAAAAAACTTCATCAGATCACGGATTAGCGCAGATTTTAACGGATTTCACGGGTTTTGGAAACAGTTGTCCACTCGCCCGCTACGCGTCCGGCGCCGGCAACGGCCGGCGTTGCAAAGTACGTAAAAACAAAAAGGCGGCCCAAATAGGCCGCCTTTTATGTTTTACTGAAATTATTCGCCAGCAGCTATTGCTGACACTTATATAATGAGAGAAGCCCGACCACGAAAACCGTGCTAATCCAAAGTGCAAAAAAAAGCGAGCCAAAATCGCACCGCTCAACCACCTACCCTTGCTACCTTCCGGTCCTGGGGGAATTTAGTAGGAGCTGGTCGTTCTGACTCGCCATGACAAAGGTAGCTACAGTTTCGCTGGCTTCTGCCTCGGCCACCGAAATTTTGCCGGCCCGGCCGTTATGCGTAAGGCTATCAGGCCGTTTATTTGTCGTGGCGGTATTCCGAACCTGCTTCTCGGGGCCGACAGGTCTGTTTTTCTATTGAACGAAGCCCCAAGGTTGATTCGTTGCTGGGTGCCCGGCTGCTACAGCAGGTTTGCCAGGCCGAAAGCAGGTGCCGAAAAAAAGGGCGGGCGGGTGCGGCGGGTCTGGAATCGGAGCGCTACTTTTGCCTATGCCTGAACAAATTCTTATCCTCGATTTCGGTTCGCAATACACCCAGCTCATTGCCCGGCGCATTCGGGAGCTGAATGTTTACTGCGAAATTCACCCGTTTACGCACGCCCCGGACCTCACTGAGGACATCCGGGGCGTCGTGCTTTCGGGCTCGCCCTGCTCGGTGCGCGACGCCGACTCGCCCAACCCCGACCTGAGCGCCTACCTAGGCAAAGTACCGGTGCTGGGCGTGTGCTATGGCGCGCAGCTGCTGGCCCACCAGCAGGGCGGCGAGGTTCTGCCGGCCACCATCCGCGAGTACGGCCGTGCCCGCCTCAGCCACATCAACCAGCACCACCCGCTGCTGCACGGCCTGGCGCCCGGCTCGCAGGTATGGATGTCGCACGGCGACACGATTAAAACGCTGCCGGCGGGCTTCCTGGCCATTGCCGGCACGCCCGACGTGGCCGTGGCCGCCTATGAAATTGAGGGCCAGCAGACCTACGGCATCCAGTTCCACCCCGAAGTGACGCACTCCACCGACGGCAAGCAGCTGATGCGCAACTTCGTGGTGGACGTGTGCGGCTGCGCTCAGGACTGGACGCCCGAGCACTTCGTGGACAGCATGGTAGCGACGCTAAAAACCACCATTGGCGAGCAGGATCAGGTAATTCTGGGCCTTTCGGGCGGGGTCGATTCGTCAGTGGCGGCGCTGCTGCTGCACCGCGCCATTGGCGAGCGGCTGCACGGCATTTTCGTGAACAACGGGCTGCTACGCAAGGACGAGTACGAGGAAGTGCTCCACTCCTACCGCGACCTGGGCCTGAACGTGCGCGGCGTGGATGCCAGCGCCGAGTTCTATAAAGCTCTCGAAGGCCTCACCGACCCTGAGCAGAAGCGCAAGGCCATTGGCCGCACTTTTATCGAGGTGTTCGACCGCGAGGCCCAGCGCGTAGACGGGGCCCGTTGGCTGGCCCAAGGCACAATTTATCCCGACGTGATTGAGTCGGTGTCGGTGAACGGGCCGGCGTGACCATCAAGAGCCATCACAACGTGGGCGGCCTGCCCGATAAGATGAACCTGAAGATTGTGGAGCCGCTGCGGGCCTTGTTCAAGGATGAGGTGCGTGAGGTGGGCGCGGCGCTGGGGCTGCCGGACCACATTCTGCACCGCCACCCCTTCCCCGGCCCCGGCCTGGGCATCCGCATTCTGGGTGACGTCACGCCCCACAAAGTAGACCTGCTCCAGCGCGCCGACGCCATCTTCATCAACGGCCTCAAAGAGCACAACCTTTACGACGCGGTGTGGCAGGCCGGCGTGATGCTGCTGCCCATTCAGAGCGTAGGCGTAATGGGCGACGAGCGCACCTACGAGCAGGTGGTGGCCCTGCGCGCCGTAACGAGCGTGGACGGCATGACGGCCGACTGGGCCCACCTGCCCTATGAGTTCCTGGCCGAAGTCAGCAACCGCATCATCAACCAGGTGCGCGGCATCAACCGCGTGGTGTACGACATCAGTTCGAAGCCACCAGCTACGATTGAGTGGGAGTAAAGTAGAAGTGAGCTGAGGTTTGGCGTAGGGTGCGGGGCTTAGCTGCCCTGCCTTTTGGTTGGCCTCGCCCGCCGTTGAACGAACCGTTAGAACACGAATCTGGGCCTACGACAGGCAACGGTTTCTGTTTAACGTGAAGCGTTCTGACAGCGGGCGGGGCCAACCATAGGACAGCGCAGCTAAGCCCCGCACCCTACGTCGTTCTGCGCCGCCCCGGCATTGGCTTACCTCACCTCCAGCAGCGCGCGGGCCGAGTAGTTGTAGCGCACCGTGTCGCCTCGCTGCTCGCGGGTTAAATCGTTTAAGTAGAGTTGCAGGGTGAGAGTTGGGCTGGTGGCGCGGAGCGTAAGGTTTTTGGTAGTTAGGTTGACCCGGTAGTCGGCGGGGTTGCGGCCATGGACAGTGGCCAGCGAATCGGCCAGCGCGCCCGGCGACACGGCCAGCCGCTGCTGCCACTGGCCAGGGCCCTGACGCTGCTCCAGCACCAGCTGTTGCCCGAAACGAAGCACCCGCAGCCGGAAACTGCTATTATCTGCCAACGGAATCCAGACCACCGGCTTACCAGCCGCAGCGAACCCGTTGTACTCGTACACGTTGATGTCGTTGATCCAATAGCGGCCGTTGCCCAAGTCGTACACTTCATTGGTATCGCCACTTCTTTCCGTCCCGAAGTTCACTCGCTGGACTGACTCGCGGGAGTCCTTTTCGGTGGCGTAGCGCGAAATCCGGTCGTAGCCCGTAAGCGTGAATGGGCGCTCCTTCCAGTCGGTTCTTGGTAGGCGCTGCTGCTGCCGCGGAAGGTTACGCATCGAATCGGGCGGCGTGAGCGAGGCCGCGAATAGCGGCTGAAGCCGCGGTAGCGCGTCACGGTTGGCGAAAAATTCAAAGACGGAGCTTAGGCGTTGCCGCGCCTTGAAGGGCAGATTCGGCTGCCGCTGGGCCGCGCCGTCGAGGTGGCCGTTTTGCAGTAGGTTGAACTGCTGGCTGAGGTCGCGCAGCTGCCCGAGCTGGCTGCGCTCGGCCACGGCAAACGCACCCCAGGGTCCGCCGGCGGCCAGCAGCGCCAGCAGCCCCAGCGAGGCCGGAATCCAGATGATGCCCTGGCCCCGGCGCCACAGAAAGTACGCGGCCATGCCCAGCAGCCAGCCGGCCAGCAGTAGCACGAAGTAGCGCTCCTCCGTAATGCCGTACTCGCTGATGCGGGTGCCGATGGCCACGGCCAGCAGCCCCAGCAGCGGAAACAACGCCCGGTAGAACCAGCGGGCAAACGTGCTTATCCAAGCATTTTCGGCCGCCTGACGGATGGGGTGAATGAGCAATAGCGCGAAGATGCCGGCCACCGCCAGGGCCAGCACCAGCACCGAAACCCAGCCCTGCGGCAGCGTCCAGGTGAGCAGAATGCGGCCCAGGTAGGCGTAGAGAATCGCGAAATAGAGCACAACCAGCGGCAGCAGCACGAACTGGGTGAACACCTTCAGGCCCTTGGGGTAGGGCGCCGGCTGCTCCAGGGCCGCAAAACTAGCGGGCACGCCGGCCAGGAAAAACCAGGTGTTGAACACCGTGGCCAGCCCCACGAACAGGTAACCGTACCAACGGCCGTCCAGCTTCACCCCAAACAGGTTATCAATGGCCAGCAACGCCAGCGCGCAGCCCCCGAACAGCACACCCGAATACAGCCCCGCCGTGAGAATGCGCAGGAACAGCGTTTCGTTATAGCGCCAGAAGCCCGGCGTATCGGCCGCGCCGCGCAGCTCGGCCAGGTAGGGACCGGCCGCCACGGCCAAGTGGGCCGCCAGCAGCAGCAGCACTAGCCGCAGGACCCAGATGAGGTTGGGCTCGGCAGGCGCCAGCGCGTACCAAACCCCTAACAGCCCCAGTCCCCCCAATTGCACAACTGCATGTGTGCCCGGTCGCCACCCGTACCGCTCGGCCATGAGGGCCAGGGCCAGCGTGAGCGGTAGCCCCAGTCCCGCCGCCGACAGCAGTGGAAACAGCCATGACAATTCGTTTTCCTGCGGACCTGCGGACGTATCGCGCTGAATTAGGTAGAAACCCGCGCCGCACAGCACGAAAGCGCACAGCAGCGTGAGTGGGAAGCGACGGGCCACCCGGGCCGTTTCGGCCGCCAGGTGTTGCAGGGAAGGCAGTTGCATGGTGAAGGCGGGGAGAAATGTAGTTTGCCGCGCCAAGAAAGCCAAAGTTTTTCGGCCACCCTCAACTCCTGGCCGGCCCAGAAACAAAAAATCCGCCCCGGCCAAAGCCGAAGCGGATTTTCCTGCAAGAGTGCGCGCGGGGAGATTCGAACTCCCACACCCGAAGGCACCACCCCCTCAAGATGGCGTGTCTACCAGTTTCACCACGTGCGCAGTTGTTGGCAAGCACTCTTTCTTATTCGAAAGCCGAAGCCTCCGGACTCGCTGAGGCGGCGAATCGATGACAAAAGTAGGGGGTCGGAAGTCAGGGTGCAAGCACGGACCGCGTTTTTCCGTCAGATAATGCATCGGCACACTGCTTAGGGCTCATTGTCAGGCGTAAAAATTTCGTTCCGCATTCATTTAATGGACTTATATTTAGTAATAACTCCTGCTTCTGCCGCCTCTCCTATCTTTCTCGTATGCAGCCCCCTTCTTCCGTAGCGCCGGCGGGCACCACGCACTTTTTTGCCAGGTTTGCCGCCAGAGTCACCACTTGGTCGGGCAGCACGGCGGCCTTTTGCCTGGCGCTGTCTACCATACTGGCCTGGGCCGCTACAGGGCCGCTGTTTCATTACTCCGAAACCTGGCAGCTGGTCATCAACACGAGCACCACGATTGTCACCTTTCTGATGGTATTTCTCATTCAGCGGGCCCAGAACAAAGATTCGTTGGTGCTGCACCTCAAGCTCAACGAGCTACTGGCATCCCATAAAGGAGCCAGCAACCGCCTCATCAACGCGCAGGATTTTTCGGAGGAGGAAATCCACATGCTCCATAACTACTTCTGCCTGCTGGCCGAAAAGGCACGTCGGGACCACAACCTCGGCCGGACGCATTCGGTAGAGGAAGCCGAGGAAAACCACTTAAAAAAGCGCCGCCACCGCCGCCACCGTCGGGGCGGCCAGCCCACACTTCCTGCTGAATAAGCGAAAAAGGCCTCTTCCCACAGCGGGAAGAAGCCTTTTTCACTTACTCAGCAGGCAATACTTATTCGGAACGAACCAGCTGTGTGTCTACCATGTGCTCCGACACAAACCACACCTGTAGTTCGTTGGTCCGCATCACATCGCTTACCACCACGTCGTTGGTGCCATCGTCGCCGGCCTCATCGGCCTGTTTGGCATAGTCGTGGCAGTTTTTGAGGATGATCTGGTGCGCCTCAAGCAGGCGCGACACCTGAATGGGGGCCTCCTCCCGGTCGCGGGGCGTACGCGGAATAGTGGTCAGCTCGGCCACATCGTGGGCCATGGCAATGGCCACGCCGCCCAGAATCTGGATGCGCTCGGCAATGGTATCCACAATAGTGCTTTGCTCCTCGTAGTGCTTGTCGTAAAGCAGGTGCAGCTGGTAAAACGTGGGGCCTACTACCTGCCAATGATGCTTTTTGTACATGTCGCGCAGCGTCATGGTGTCGGCCAGCAGCTGGTTGAGCTGGGTTACACTCTGCTGACGCGTTTTTTCGTCGAGGCCAATAGGCAGCCGCTGCGATACGGTGCCGTACTTCTGGAGCGGCTTGGGCGCATCGAACTGCTGGTTGAGGATGGGCTGGATGCTGGACGCAGGGCCTTTGGTTTTAGCGCTTTTTGCCGTGGTGGTGGCGTTTGATTTAGCCATAAGTAAAGAGGTCAGAAAAAATCAGAGAATAATGCCGGCACGAATCCGTCCGGTTGGTTTAGCATACGTAGGACGTAGGCGTAGGTTAGTTATCCGGTACACGTTTTATCCTCTTCCTAACCGTTGCGTATGCCACACCCGCACATCCACCCACACGACGAAAGCCACCTGAGCAGTTCGGCCATGCTCCAGGATATTGTTATCGGCCTTGCCGACGGACTGACGGTGCCGTTCGCGCTGGCCGCCGGCCTGAGCGGGGCCGTAGACTCATCGGGCCTTGTGATTACGGCCGGGCTGGCCGAAATAGTGGCCGGCTCCATTGCCATGGGCCTGGGGGGCTACCTGGCCGGCCGCACCGAAGTGGAACATTACGATTCTGAGCTGAAACGCGAGTACGCCGAAGTAGCCACCGTGCCCGAGGTAGAGCGGGCCGAGGTAGACGAGTTACTGGCCGAAATCGGCCTGTCGGAAAGCACCCGCGCCCTGGCCGTGCGCGAGCTGACTGCCGACCCCGACCAATGGGTACGTTTTATGATGAAGTACGAGCTGGGCCTCGAAAAGCCCGACCCACGCCAGGCGCCCAAAAGCGCCTATACCATTGCCGGGGCCTACGTGGTGGGCGGCCTGATTCCGCTGAGTGCCTACTTTTTCACGCCCACGCCCACCGAAGGCCTGATCTGGTCGGCGTTGATAACGCTGGTGTGCCTGCTGGTTTTCGGTTACCTGCGCAGCCGCCTCACCGGCCAGCCGCCCGTGTGGGGGGCACTCAAAATGGCCGGCGTCGGCTCGCTGGCTGCCGGGGCGGCCTACGGGGTAGCCAAGTTAATTGCAGGTTGGGATTTTTTAGGGTTGTAGATTGGGTTGCACGGAAAAGCTGCCCATCGTTCTGAGTTTTCAATTTCTGCGTTTACAAAATGCCCTTTCCTTTCTTCGGCGACGATAAATCGACCATTGCCCGGCTGCTGGGCACGCTGCCTCAGCAAGGCCGCATCGAATGGATTGGCCTGCGCCCGGTTCGGCGCGAAGCCATGCTGGTGGCAGCAAAGGCCGAGGCTGAAACCGACCGCCACCTGCTGGGCGACCATGCCCGCCCCCGCCCCGGCGGCAAGCGTCAAATCACCCTCATTCAGCACGAACACCTGGCCGCCGTGGCAGGCTTTCTGGGTCTGCCCGGGCCGCTCGATCCGGCCCGGCTGCGCCGCAACCTGGTAGTGAGCGGCCTGAACCTGCTGGCCCTGAAAAACCGGCAGATCCGCATCGGTGCCGAAGTTATTCTCGAAATTACGGGGGAGTGCCACCCCTGTTCGCGCATGGAAGAGGAGCTCGGGCCCGGTGGCTACAACGCCATGCGCGGCCACGGCGGCCTCACTGCCCGCATCATCCAGGGTGGCCTCATCCACGTCGACGATGCGGTGGCCGTGTTGCCCCAGCCCTAACCGCAGCCGGAGCCAGCCATCCTGTATGCACCTCGCTACTTCCGACCGCTACACGCTGCCCCTGCCGGCCGGCCACCGCTTTCCGATTGCCAAATACGGCCTGATTCGGGAGCAGCTGCTGTGGCAGGGCATAGCCGCCGAAGCTGATTTTTACGACCCCGGCTTCTGTCCCGAAGAAGACATTTTGCGCGTGCACTCGGCCGATTACTGGCATAAGGTGCGCGACCAGCAGCTGAGCGCGGCCGAGGTGCGCCGCCTGGGCCTGCCGCAAAGTCCGGAGCTAACGCGCCGCTCGCTGAGCAGTGCGGCCGGTACGCTGGCCTCGGCGCAGTGGGCGTTGCAGGAGGGCGTTGGGCTGAGCCTGGCCGGGGGCACCCACCACGCCTTTCGCGACCGGGGCGAGGGGTTTTGCGTGCTCAACGACATAGCCATTGCCGCCGCCCACCTGCTTCATCACCGGCTGGCCCGGCAGGTGCTGGTCGTGGACCTCGATGTGCATCAGGGCGACGGCACGGCCAGCATTTTCCGGGATGAGCCGCGGGTGTTTACGTTTTCGATGCACGCCGGGGCCAACTACCCGTTGCGCAAGGAGCAATCGGACCTCGACGTAGCCCTGGACCTGGGCACCACCGACACCGAGTACCTCCGGGTGCTGGCCGACACGCTGCCCCGGCTGCTGGCCGAAGTACAGCCCGATTTCGTGTTTTACCTGGCCGGCGTAGACGTGCTGGCCACCGACAAGCTTGGTAAGCTGGCCCTCACTCCCGCCGGCTGCCGCCAGCGCGACGAGTACGTGCTCGGCCGCTGCTACCAACACCAGCTGCCTGTGGCCGTGAGCATGGGCGGCGGCTACTCCGAGCGGCTGGCCGACATTGTGGACGCGCACTGCAACACGTTTCGGGTGGCGTATGAGCTGTGGGGATGAGGCGGCGAAAGGATGACAGTATCTTTGCCCTGCTCACTCCACTACCCGCTCACCATGCACCTGCACAACCCCTACACCGATCTGCCTGCGGCCAATTCGCTGCCTGCTCCGGCTTCGGCGGCGGCCCCCGGTACGCCGGCGCAACAGGCCTTTGCCGATGCCGTGGCGCGGGTAGAAGGGCTGCGGCAGCGGCTGCGGGAGCTGAAGGCGGCACAGACCGAGGCGCGCCGCCGCTACTGGCAGCAGGTAGGCCCGGCCGCCGAAACTGTGGTACAGGCCCGGCAGGAGCTGTTTTCACCCTTGGAAGAGGCCCTGCTGCTGGACTATTTCAGCCGCCTGGAGCAGCAGCAGATTACAGCCCTGCTGCTGGGTAATGCCCGCACCCTGCAGGACCGGTTTGGGGAAGATGCCGCCGAAATGCTGCGCAAATACGCCCCGCGCCGCAGCGCCGCTGATGCGGACGAAGACGAGCAGCAGGCCCCGGAAACGGCCGGGCCGCCGCCAGCCGCCGCAACCGGGCAGGCCCCGCACGAGCAGGCCGCCGAAGCAGCCCGGGCCCGGCGCAAAACCAAGCAGCAACGAACCGAGGAAGCTGCCGCCCAGGCAGCGCGTACCCAGGAGCAGGCGCTGCTGGCCAATACCAAAACCCTGTACCGCCAGCTGGCCCGCGCCCATCATCCCGACCTGAGCCGCGACGAAAGCACCCATGGGCAGCGCACCCAGCTTATGCAGCGCATTACGGAGGCCTACGAAGCCAACGACCTGTACACATTGCTGCAGCTGCTGGCCGAAACCGCCCCCCCCGACCAGACCAACGACACGCTGCTGGCTCGCTATACCCAGGCCCTGCAGCAGCAGCAAACCGAGCTAAAACAGCAGATTCAGGCGCTGCAATACGGTGAGAACGGCTTGGGCGCTACCACCGGCAAAAAGCGCGAACAGGAAATCCGGCAGCTTAAGCGCCACCTGAAAGCGGAGGCCGAGTACCTGGCCCAGGTACTGCGGCTGCTGCAGGAGCCGGCGGGCCTGCGCCAGCTGCTGCGCGAGCTGGCCACCGAGGGCCACGACACAGTATAACCAACCCAAGTTGCGCAGCATGATGTCGGGGCTTGCCCCGCCCCCACATCGTGCTGTGCAACTTGAGTTTGCTAACTTTCTAAACAGCTCTCGTATAGGTGCTGGCTACCGACTGCCGGCTATGCGGTATTTGGCAAAGGGCAACATCAGCTCGTTTTCCTACCCGACCGAGGCGATAGGCGGGCCGGTATATTTTTTCGGTTATTGAGCCGTTGCCCACTAAGCGTTAGAACGAAAGTCTAAAACAGCGCCTATGACCCCAGAAAACGAGTTGCTTGATGTGCTGATAGTGGGCGCGGGCCTGTCGGGCATTGGGGCGGCGCATGTGCTGCAGCGGCGCTGCCCCGGCAAAACCTACCAGATTCTGGAGGCGCGCCCGGCGCTGGGTGGCACCTGGGACCTGTTCCGCTATCCGGGGGTGCGCTCCGATTCCGACATGCACACGCTGGGCTACTCGTTCAGGCCCTGGACCAACCCCAAGGCCATTGCCGACGGTCCGGCCATCCTCGACTACCTGCGCGAAACGGCCGAAGAAGGTGGTATTACCCGGCACATTCGGTTCGGCCATAAGGTGCTGAGTGCCGCCTGGTCGAGTGCGGACGCCTGCTGGACCGTGGCGGTTGAGCACAACGGGCAGCAACAGAGCCTAAAGGCGCGGTTTCTGTACGCCTGCAGCGGCTACTACGATTATGAGCAGGCCCACCGACCCGAATTTGCCGGCGAAGCCGACTTCCGGGGCCGCATTGTGCAGCCCCAGTTCTGGCCCGAAAACCTGAACTACGACGGCCAGCGGGTGGTAGTGCTGGGCAGCGGGGCTACGGCCGTTACCCTGGTTCCTACCATGGCAAAAGTGGCTGCCCACGTTACCATGCTGCAACGTTCCCCTTCGTTTGTGGTCAGCCAGCCTTCCGAAGATAAGCTGGCCAACTGGCTCCGGCGGTGGTTGCCCGGCGGCCTCGCCCACCGGCTTACGCGCTGGAAAAACGTGCTGCTGGGCATTGTGCAGTATGCCGTTGCCCGGGGCCGGCCCGCGCTGGTTAAGCAGCAGCTCGTGCGCCTGGCAGCCCGTCAGCTCGGCCCCGACTACGATGTAGCCACCCATTTTACGCCGCGCTACAACCCCTGGGACCAGCGCATCTGCCTAGTGCCCGACGGCGACCTGTTCCGGGCCATCCGCAAGGGCAGGGCCGCGGTGGTCACCGACGAGGTGGAGCGGTTTACGCCCGGCGGCCTGCGGCTGAAATCGGGGCGGGAGTTGCCCGCCGATTTGGTGGTACTGGCCACCGGGCTCAAAATCAAGCTGCTGGGCGGCATTAAGCTCACCGTTGATGGCCAGCCGGTGCAGCCATCGGAAACCCTTAGCTACCGGGGCATGATGCTGAGCGGCGTGCCCAATCTGCTGATGGCGTTCGGCTACACCAACGCCTCCTGGACGCTTAAAGTAGACCTGACGGCCAACTACTTTTGCCGCCTGCTGCGCTACCTCGACCGCCACCAGCTGGCCATTGCCGTACCGCGCCGCCCCAACGACCTGCTGGCCCGGCCGCTGCTCGATTTCTCGTCGGGCTACGTGCAACGGGCTACCGGCGAGCTGCCCCAACAGGGCTCCCGCCGCCCTTGGTTTGTCCATCAGAACTACCTCAAAGACCTGCTCAATATCCGCTACACCCGCATCAACGACGGCACGCTGCAAATAGGACCAGCCGGGCGAATGCCGGGCACTTAGCGCTTAACTGAAGACCTTGAAGCTGTTTAGAAAGTCAAAAGAACATCATGCTGAACGTAGCCGGAGGCGCAGTCGAAGCATCACTACCGCTTCTTTGAATTACTACTACAACGAAGCGGTAGAGATGCTTCGGCTGCGCTCAGCATGACCGGTCGTTTGACTTTCTAAACAGCTTCCTTTTACCAAAGAACTTCCCCTCTTAGAAAACCCAACATGAAGCTTCTCAAAACTACTGCCTACTCGATTCTGGCCCTGGGCGGCGCAACGCTGGGCGGGCTGGTGCTGTTTACGCATCGCACGGCCCGCAAGGTGCGGGCGGCGCTGCCGCCCAGCGGCTCGTTCGTGGATTTGCCCGGTGGGCGGCTGCACGTGCGCGAGCAGGGCGCGGGGCCGGTACTGCTGCTGGTGCATGGGCTGGGCGGTCAGATGGGCCAGTTCACGTACCGGGTGGTAGAAAAGCTGGCGGCCGACTATCGGGTGGTGGTGGTCGACAGGCCGGGCTCGGGCTACTCGCAGCGGCCCGCCAGCGCCGATTTGCTTAGCCAGGCCAACACGCTGGCGGCCCTGATTGACAAGCTGGACCTGGGCCGGCCGCTGGTAGTGGGCCACTCGATGGGTGGTGCCGTGGCGCTGGCGCTGGCCCTCAACCACCCCAGCCGCGTGGCGGGCCTGGCCCTGGTTGCGCCGCTGTCGGCGCTGCCCGAAACGGTGCCGCCCATGTTTCAGCGACTGATGATTCCGTCGCGCTGGCAGCGGCAGCTCGTCGCCTGGACGGTGGCCACGCCGCTTTCCATGCGCCGCAGCCCGCAGGTAATGAAGGTCCTGTTCGGACCCGAAACTCCGCCCCACGACTATGCCACCAAAGCGGGCGGTATGCTCAGCCTGCAGCCCGCCCAGTTTCTGGCAACCATTGCCGATCTGGAAGCCCTGCCCACCTATCTGCCCACCCTCACGGCCCGCCTGCCCGAGCTACAGCTGCCCGTGCGCGTGCTATACGGCCGCCACGATGCCGTGCTCGACTGGACCACCAACGGCCAGGCACTGGTCGGGAGCGTACGCGGCGCCACCCTGCAGCTGGTTGAGGGCGGCCACATGCTACCCATTACCCAGCCCGATCTGGTAGCCCGTTTTGTGCGTGGCGAAGTAGTGGGAGAAGAAATAGCGGGGTAAATATCAGGCTGGCGCCGCCGCCCTCACTGCCCCCAAATCAGCACCAGCGTACCGAGGACTATCAGGCCCGCACCGATGCCGGTGTGCAGCGTCAGCTTCTCTCCCAGAAACAGCACCGAGAGCCCAATGGCCAGCGCCACGCTCAGCTTATCGACCGGCGCAACCTGGGATACTTTACCCAATTGCAGCGCCCGAAAATAGAACAGCCACGAAAGCCCCGTTGCCACGCCCGAGAACCCCAGAAACAGCCAGTTGGTGCGGGTGAGGCTATAAACACCCTCCAGGCCGCCCCGAAAATATACGATACCCCAGGCCAGCACCAACACCACGGCCGTGCGTATGGCCGTGGCCAGGTTAGAGTCGACGCCCCTGATACCGACTTTAGCCAGCACCGCCGTAAGGGCGGCAAAGAGGGCTGAGAGGAGCGCGTAAATCCACCACATATGCAAGCAGGTGAAATGGTGATGAGATAAGGAAGGCTTTCCCGGGTGCTTCGGCAGCGCCTGTGGGCTGACTTTGGCCTGGTGTAATATAATCAGGCTCCGGAGGGCACACGACTTGCCCGCCGGCACCGCCGCCGCAACCATTCACTATCGCCCCCGCACCTGCCGCCACCACCTCCGAAGCTGGACCAGATAGGGCGAGAAAAGCACGTACAGACTAGCCACCCAGCCCACCGAGCAGAACCAGCCAGCCAGCACATCGGACGGAAAGTGTACGCCCAGATACATGCGCGAGAGGCCCACGCCCAGCGCGAACAGGGTACCCAGCACCACGGCCGGCCAGCGCCAGGGCGTATGCCACACCAGAAATGCCACTGCGGCGGCCAGTGCCGCCGAGCCCATGGCGTGCCCGCTCGGAAAGCTGTAGAATCCTTCTGGCGCAATCGACTCCCAGAGGGCCGGCCGGGCCCGCCCGAACAGCAGCTTGGCCGCTATATTGAGCGCCATTGCCCCGCCCACCGCTAGGGCAAAAAACCAGGCCGCCGACCACTGCCGCCGCCACAGCAGCAGCCCCCCGATACCCAGGCTCACAACGGTCATGATGCTGGTTCCGCCGACCCGGGAAAAGAACAGCGCCAGCTGGTCGGGGCCGGGAGCCTGACGGGCATGCAGCCACTCCAAAATAGACTGGTCGCCGACGAAACCGCCACTCTCCCAGATATCTTCGGCCACGTTCAAAAATATCAGCCACGGTACGGCTATGCCCAACAGCAACACCCCCACCAGGTGGCCGTGGCCGTGCAAGCCCCGGTACAATGCGGCCAGTAACTCACGGGTAAACCGGTAAAGCGCTACCAGCAGCTGTTTCATGCAGGAAGATAATGTGGCGGCTGAAAGCCCACCTTACAATGCGTAGTAAAGCTGGGCGCTACCGGCGGGGCCGCCACACCAGCCCCAGGCCCATGCCACCACCGGGCACATAGGTGGGCGAGAAGCTGGTTTCACGCAGAAGCCGGGGCTGGCGGCCCCAGCGGTTGCGGTGCGTGAGGTAAGCCAGGTGGGCCGATAAAATACCGAAGCCGGCACCGGCTACCACGTCGCTCTGCCAGTGCTTGTCGTTGATCATGCGCAGGGCCGCCACGCTCGTGGCAATAGTATAGGCCCCCACGCCGTACCATTGGCTTTTGTCGCGAAACTCGGTGTGTACAATGCTGGCCGCCAGAAACGCCTGCGCCGTGTGCCCCGACGGAAACGAGAGATTATCGGAGCCGTTGGGCCGGGTTTCGCGGCTCAGGCTCTTCACCGCAAACACGCTGGCCAGCATAATAGCCTCGGCTTTGGCAATAACCAGCAGCGTATTGATGCGGTCGGAGCGCGACTCTACCCCAGCCAGTGCCACCACGCCCAGCTCGGCATACGGCACAAAAAGCAGCGCATCATCAAACCTGGTACTTACCGGCCGGAACTGTTGCCGGACGAACGTGCGGGCGTCGCGGTTGACGCCCGCGTTACCCTGCGCCGTAATGGCCCCGTAGCCAATAAGTACGGCCGGCACGATAGTGGCCCGTACCAGCTTACCCTTGTACCAGGGCTTTTTGGCAGCTCCGGCCGGGGTCTGGTACTTGTTGATAGTGGTATCGGTGGGGGTGGCCAGCGGCACCTGGGCCCCGGCCGGCAGTGCGGCGCTACCCAGCGAGAAGGCCAGCACCAGACGGAATAAGAACGATTTAAGCACCGGATAAGAACAGCTAAGTGAATGGATAAAACCGGAGTGAGCTACTGAAGCTGTTTGGAAAGTCGGCAGCTATAAACAGAACGTCAGATGCAGCTTGACACTCTTTGGACTTTCTAAACAGCCAGGCTGATTTTCGGGCAAGGTAGCCGCAAATTCTGTCGGGAATCTGACGCTTTTCCTGCTGCCCGGCTCCTGCCCGATGGGCACACCAGCTCAGCTCAGAAACATTACAATACGGGCCAATACGGCCGGCTCGCGCATGATGCGGTTGTGGCCCAGGCCGCTGGTAGCCCCGAATTCCAGGTCGGGCCAGGCGGCGGCCAGCTCCCGGGCCTCGGCAAACGGAATACTCTCGTCGTGTTCGTCGTGCAGCAACAGGGCCCGCCCCACCGGAAAAACCGGCCCGGCCTGCGTCAGGCTGAAGCTCTCGGCGTCGCGGCCGTGCTGCTCGCGGATATAGCGGCTCATGCGCGCCAGCACGGCCGGCGGCAGGCCCAGCATATCGGCGAAACGGCGGGCCACGGCGGGCGTACTGCCGGGCACGGCCAGCAGCACCAGCCGCGGCAGCCCCCCGCCCGTAGCGGCATTGAAGTGCACCGGCCCGCCCACCACCGTGGCCCCGCCCAGCGAGTGGGCCACCACGGCGTGCAGGGGGCCGAGCGTATCGGCCACGGCCTGCACGGCCCGCACGTAGGCCGGTAGCGTCAGGCGGCGCCCCTCGGAGGCGCCGTGGGCCGGCGCATCGAGTGCCACTACCCGGTAGTCGGCCGCCACCAGCGCCCGCACCAGCACGCCCCAAAAACTGGCCCGATGCTCCCAGCCATGCACCAGCAGCACCATGCGCGCGCCGGCCGAATTCCACTCGTAGGCCGCCAGCGCGCCGGTTGGGCCGGGCACTGCAAACCGGTGGGCATCGGCCAGGACGGCAGCTTCCCAGGCTTTTTCGGGCAGGCGGCGGGGGGTGGTAAACAGCCGCCAGGCCGCCCGGAAGGCCCATTCGGTGGAAATAGCGGCCAGCAGCCGGAACTGCAGGCGCAACAGCTTTACGCCGGGCGGCAAAATGGGGGCGGCGACGGACTGGGGCGGTGTGCTAAGCATTGTCATGGCTGCAAATATCCGGCTTTTCGCCGGGTCGGGCCGGCAACCGCCCACGCCGGGCCGGTTGCGGTGGGGCGGGTAGCAAAAAAGCCCGCTGATAATCAAACCTTCGTCGTTTTGCCTTGGTTTGAGTTGCCATTACCTGAGGCAGCGGGCTATTTTTGGCCGTTATCCAATCCTTATTGGTTCGCGCTATGATTTCCCCGTCGTCTCGTTCGATGGGCTCCCGTGGTTTCTATACTGTTATATTTTCATGATATCCGCGTCCAGTACGCCCCGCCCGTGGCCCTGCTGCGCCTGCAGTTTCGCCGGCCTCCGGCTAATCTGGCCTCGTTCCAGCGTAGCCTGGGGGCGGTGGCGCAGCTGGTCGAGCAGCACACGGTGGCCGAAAGCCTTATCGATTTGCACGGCTTGCCCGACCTGACCATCGGCCAGCAGCTGTGGTTGCTGGCGCAGTGGCTACCGCGGGTAGCGGTGGCGGCGGTGCAGCACGTCGCCTTCATCATCCCTGAAAATAGCCTCTATAACCAGATGACGGTGGAGGCCCTGCACCGGGCCACGCGGCATCTGTTCCACTGCGAGGTGCAGTTTTTCCACCATTCGGCCGCCGCCCTCGACTGGCTGCTCAGCTTCCAGAACCCAGCCGCCCAAGCGGCGCTGGAGCAGGAATGGGCCAGCGCCGACGTGCTGCTTCCGGCCGGGTAAGCTGGCTTCTTTACCTTTGCTATCTTCCTGGCCGGCCCACCAGCCAGCCCGCGTACCTATGTTCCGCCCGCTTATTCTCTCCCGATGACTCCTTCCGCTATTGCCCCCCAAACCCTGCTGCTTGGCCCGTTTCAGCCTGCTGCCGAGGCCCAGCTCACCCGCTTCAAGGCGCAGAATTTCACAACCGGCTTCTGGCAGAAACAGTCCGATTTATGGGTCTCCGACGCTGAGGGGCAGCAAAGTATCCGCAGTTTCATGGGCTGGCTACGGGTGGTAGACGAGATGCTGCCCGCCGTGTCCGAAATAGAGCAGTTTGTGCAGGACGTGAAGCAGGCCGGCTTCCGCCACGTGGTGGTAATGGGCATGGGCGGCAGCTCGATGACGCCCATTGTGCTGCGCCAAGCGTTCGGGCAGCTGGCCGGCGGCCTGCCATTGTCGGTGCTCGACACCACCAACCCCGGCTCAGTGCGCGAGATTGAAGAGGCCGTGCCGCTGGCCGAAACGCTGTTTGTAGTAGCCTCCAAATCGGGCACCACGGCCGAGCCGCTGGCGTTCGGCGACTACTTCTACGCCCGGATGCAGGAGCTGAAGGGCGACAAGGCCGGCGAGAATTTCGTGGCCATCACCGACCCCGGCTCGCAGTTCGTAACGCAGGCTACGGCGCAGAAATACCGCCGCATCTTCCTCAACTTCGCCGATGTGGGCGGCCGCTTCTCGGCCCTCTCCTACTTCGGCCTGGTGCCCGCCGCCCTGCTAGGTATTGATATTAAAACCCTGCTGGAGCGCGCCCAGGCATGATGCGAGCCTGCGGAGCCGAAGGCCCGACGGAATACAACCCCGGCCTGGAGCTGGGCGCGGCCCTGGGCGTACTGGCCCGGCAGGGCCGCGACAAGCTGACGCTGGTGGTACCCGAAAACCTCTCGGATTTTGGGTTGTGGCTGGAGCAGCTCGTGGCCGAAAGCACCGGCAAGCAGGGCACCGGCATCCTGCCGCTGGCCGGCGACCCGCTCAGCGCCCCGGCCATGTACGGCTCCGACCGGGTGTTTGTACATGTGAGCTACGAAAACCAGCCCGATGAAGAAAACCGCCAAAAAGTAGCTGCCCTGCAAGCTGCCGGCCACCCCACCATCACTATTCTGCTGCGCGATGCGCTGGATTTGGGCGCCGAGTTTTTCCGCTGGGAGGTGGCCACAGCCGTAGCCAGCGCGGTGCTGGGCATCAACCCCTTCGACCAGCCCAACGTGCAGGCCGCCAAAACCGCCACCAACCGCCTCATGGAAGTGGTGGAGCAGCAGGGCCAGCTGCCCCAGACCAGCGCCCCCGTCACCTCCGAAAACGGCCTCGATTATTACGCCAGCGTAAGCGGCACCAGCGCCGAAGCCGTGCTAAAGGCCTTTTTCGGGCAGGCCAAACCCGGCGACTACCTCTGCGTGCAGGCTTACCTGATGGAAACGCCGGCCCTCAATGCTGAGCTCGATGCGCTTCGTGTCCTCGTGCAGCAGCGCCTGCACTTGGCTACGGCGGCTGGCTACGGGCCGCGCTTTCTGCATTCTACCGGCCAGTACCACAAGGGCGGCCCCGATACCGGCCTTTTTCTGCAGCTCACCACCGACCACCCCCAGGATCTGCCCCTGCCCGGCCGCCCCTACACCTTCGGCACCTTCCAGAATGCCCAGGCCGCCGGCGACCTGCAGGCCCTGCAGGACTATGGCCGCCGCACGCTACGGGTGCATCTGGGTAGCGGCAACACCGAGGCCGGCCTGGCCGAGTTGCTGAAGCGCCTGAAGCAGGTGCTGGTATAGGCTGCCTGCTGCTATCAAACGAAAGCGCCCTGGCTGTAGTAGCCGGGGCGCTTTTTTCTTATGGTCTTCTCAAAGTAAGCAAAGGCTTGCGGCCCGGTGTACAGTGCAGACATCCTCTCGCCTTTTTTGTCCATTCTACCCTGCGGCCTGGACTATATGGGGCTTGCGCAAAGAGACTGTAGCGCGAAGCTCCAGCTTCGCGCATCGTTGCTGACGGCTAACCGAATAGGTTCAACGATGCGCGAAATCGGAGCCTCGCGCTACATACTCGCGCAACCTCTGTGCGTAAGTCCTGATAAATTCTTGCCGGTATGCTGAGGCGCGGTGGTCGGAAAACAGGCCCCTTTAGTACGCGTTGTCGCCAACCCCGCAATCAGGTTTAGCCTGTCTATTATCGGAGAAAAACAACTTATTAAGCATCCCTCATTCAGGCCAAACAACCCGTGATATAGGCGGCTATTCTTTCTGAGTGAAGTGCAGTAAAATTCCTTCCCCAAATAGCTCGATAGTTTGCTTTATCCACCCGCGCGTTCATCACCCATTGCTTACTATATCCAGTAATTAAATTTCTATCTTGGTCGGAGGTTTTCCCAGACCTGACTGACTTCGGGTCATAAATACTGCTTTCTTTTCGCTGTTTTGCTTCTGCTTTGTCCTGCCAGATAAGATTATGGGCGCCAGCTTCCTCCCGCCAGATGGTATTCCGGAAGTACCTGCCGAGCACCCCCAGCCACTGGAGCAGCTTTTCACGAAATTCTACTCCCGGCTGGTTTACTTCTCGTATCAGATAACCGGCCAGCAGGCTACTGCCGAAGATATTGCCCAGGAAGCATTCATCACTTACTGGCACCAGCGCGAGGAAGTGGCGGCTTCGGAAGCGGCCATTAAGGCCTATTTGTACAGTACCGTCAGAAACGCCAGCCTCAACGCCGTGCGCCACGCCAAAGTGGTGCAGCTGCACCACGATAAGGCCCAGGCCGCCCCGGTAGTGCCGGAAGCGGAGCCCGATGTAGTGCGGACGCTGATTAAGGCCGAAGTGGTAGCCGAAATCTACGAAGCCCTGGAAACGCTGCCGGCCGGCTGCCGCACCATTATCCGGCTGGGCTACCTCGAAAACCAGAGCAACGCCGAAATAGCCGCGGAGCTGGGCATATCGGTGAATACGGTGAAGACGCAGAAGCAGCGGGGGCTGCAGCTGCTGCGCCTGCGGTTGCGCCCCGAAACCCTGCTGGCACTGCTGTTACTGGCCCGCACAGCGGCCTAAAGCCCTACCACTCCCCACGCCAGAAAAAAATAAACCTTTTTTCTACCTCTCTTTCACCCCTTTATCCGGCTCGCGTTTCTTAGAAAGGAATACCCCTCCTTTCTCATGAAACCAACTCAACTAGCCCTCGAAGAAGCCCGCCTGCTCGGCCGCTACCTGCGCGGCGAGCTGACGGCCGCTGAGGCCCAGGCGTTCGGGCAGTGGCTGGCCGCCGACCCGCGCAACGCCGCCCTGCTCGAACAGGTGCAGGATGCCGACGCGCTGCGCGCCGAGCTGGCCTTTTTCGCGGCCCTCAAGCCCGACGCTGCCTGGCAGCATGTGGCCCGCCAGACCGGCCAGCCAACGGTGCGCCCGTTAGCGCCTTTCTCCGACGACACGCCCGCACAAGACGGCAACTTATTTACAACCGATAAGCCCGCGCCCGCCTGGTGGCAGCGCACGGCTTGGCGCGTGGCAGCGGCCGCGACCCTGCTGTTGGGTCTGGGCACCGCTACTTACGAGCTTACCCACCCAGCTGCCCCTTCAGCAGTAGCCGTAGCTCCGGTTCCGGCGGCTCCGGCCGCTGGCGAGCCGGCCAGTGCCCGCGCCCAGCTCAAGCTGGCCAACGGGCAGGTACTCAACCTCGACGAGCTGCGTAACGGCAGTGTCTGGACCGGCGACGGAATTCGGGTGGCGCAGCGCGGTGGAGTGGTGCAGTACGAGTCGGTGGGGCCTGCCAAAGCGGGCGCAGCAGTTGCCTACCACACGCTGGCCGCCCCGCGCGGTAGCCGCTACCAATTGGTGCTGCCTGATGGCAGCCGGGTGTGGCTGAATGCGGCTTCGTCGCTGCGCTTCCCCACGGCATTTACCGGTGCCCAGCGCCGGGTGGAGCTTACGGGCCAGGCCTATTTTGAGGTGGCACCCAACAAGCGGCAGCCCTTCCGGGTGGAAGCCAACGGCACCACGGTGCAGGTGCTGGGCACCCATTTCGACGTGATGGCCTACCCCGACGAGCCGGGCGTGCGCACCACGCTGCTCGAAGGCTCAGTAGCCATCGAGCGGGACGGACGGACGGCGCGGCTACGGCCGGGCCAGCAGGCCACCTGCGCGCTGGGCAGCACCAGCATAGTTGTTGGGCCGGCCGATGTGGAGGCCGCCGTAGCCTGGAAACAGGATTTGTTCGCCTTCCGGGGTCATTCGCTGCCCGAGGTGATGCGCCAGCTGGGCCGCTGGTACAACGTGGACGTGCAATACGCGGCCTCGCTGCCCGAAAGCCACTACAGCGGCCTGATTTCGCGCCGGAGCACGCTGCCCAAAGTGCTGGAAATGCTGACCCTGACCGGTGAGGTGCGCTTCGAGCAAACCGGCCGCACCGTGCGCGTCGAGCCGAAAACGCCGGCCCCCGGTCGCTAGCCGGCCTCCACTTCTTCGCCTTCAATTCCTACGCTCTTTTTCCTCACTTCAACTGCTTCCCCTCGCTTATGAAGTACCCTTTACGCTTCCTCAAACCAGCGGCTACCGGTAGCCCGGGCCGGGCCGGCCGGGTGGCCCGCACCACGGTGCTGTTTTCGCTGGCCGCCTGCCTGCAGGTGCACGCGCTGGCATACTCCCAGAACATCAACCTGGAAGTGCGCAACGCGCCGCTTTCCGAAGTGTTCAAGGAAATTAACCGCCAGAGCCGCTACCTCTTCATTTATAATGAGGAACTGCTGCGCAAGGCCCGACCAGTCACGGTATCGGCCCGGCAGCAGCCGCTGGAGCAGGTGCTGGCCGCCTGTTTCGCCAACCAGCCGCTGACTTACGTCATCACCGACAACACCATTGTAGTGAAGCCCCGTGAGGAGGCGCCGACGACCTCGGCAAAGCAGGCGCGGCAAACCATCAGCGGGATTGTAACCAGCGGCAGCGACCAGAAGCCGCTGGAGGGCGCAACGGTGTCGGTGAAGGGCACCAGCCGCGGCAGTACCACCGACGCCAGCGGCCGGTTTACGCTGGAGGCGGAAGTGGGCGAAATCCTGGCTTTCAGCTACGTAGGCTACATCACCCAGGAGATTCGGGTGGCGGCAGGACGCACCACCTTTAGCATTCCCCTGCAACCCACCAGCAACCAGATGGGCGAGGTGGAAGTGGTGGCGACCGGTTACCAGGAGATTGAAAAGGAGCGCCTGACCGGCTCGGTTTCCTCGCTCAACCGGGAGCAGTACGACCAGCGCGTGGCCGTAACGGGCAACTTCCTGGAAAGCCTCGAAGGCAAGGTGCCGGGCCTGCTCTACAACAGCCAGACCGGCGAGCTGGCCATCCGGGGCGTCTCAACGTTTGATGCCGTGAAGCAGCCGCTGATTGTGCTCAACGGCTTTCCCACCGAGATTGACATCCGGAGCATCAACCCCAACGACATTGTTTCGGTGAACGTGCTGAAGGACGCCGCGGCGGCCTCGATTTACGGCACCCGCGCCTCGAATGGCGTGATTGTGATTGAAACCAAGCGCGGCAAATCGGGTGCGCCGGTGTTCAGCCTGCGCGCTACCTATGGCGTGCAGCCGCGCTCCAACTTCGACTACCTCAACTACGGCAGCGTCGCCGACTACGCCAACCTGGAGCGCGACTACCTACTCTCCTCTACGCTCAACCGGGCCAGCACCCGCCCCGGCGTGCCAGTGTCGCCGGTGGCCGATGCGGTGTACGATTTCAAGGCCGGCAAAATTGAGCGGAGCGTGCTCGACCAGCGCGTGGGCGACATCGGCAGCTACGACAACCTGAAGGAATACGAGAAGCTGTTTTACCGTGCCCGTCAGGCCCGCCAGGTCGATTTTGACATGAGCGGCGGCGGCGACAAGAACACCTACCTCATCGGCCTGAACTACCTGGGCGAAGACGCGCAAAACGTGCGCACCGGCAACGAGCGGATTCTGCTGAATCTGGCCAGCACCCACCGGTTTACCAACCGGCTGAGCTTCGAGTTTCGGGGCCGTTACGCCAACACGACCACCCGGGCACCCTTCAACTCGGCCAGCAATACTGCGGGCGAGTACCTCAACAATTTCCTGCCCTACGAGCGGCTGGTGGATGAAAACGGCCAGGCGCTGCCCGTAACGCTGGGCCCGGGCCGCAACCCCAACCAGGGCATCACCAACGGCTTCAACGAGCAAAACGTGGCCCTGGGCCTCTATGACGGCCGCTATTTCCCTTACCAAGAGCTGACGGCCAGCACCACCAAAATCAACTCGACCACGCTGCGCCTGCAAGGGCGGCTGCGGGCCGACCTGACCAATTGGCTGAATCTGGACCTGGGCAGCGTGTACGAAGACCAGCCTTCGACTGAGTCGCGGCTGCTGAATGAGGACGCGCTGGCGGTGCGCCGGCTGCTCAACTACAAGGCCGGCAAGGACCCGGTAAACGGTACGCCGGTGTTTTCGGACCTCCCCCGCGGCTCGTTCCTGACCCGCGTGAACGGGCAGACCAAGAGCTATACCCTGCGCGGCCAGCTGAACGCGGACCACAGCAGTGAAAACCTTAAGCATACGCTTACCGGCCTGGCGGGCATGGAGGTGCGTAAAGTCACGAACTCCGACTTCACCAACACCTTCTTTGGCTACGACGGGCAGACGCTCATCGTGAAGCCCGTGAACTTGGCCAACCTCACCACTTTCCGGCGGCCGGCGTTCAGTACCCTGCCGGCCAGCAGCCCGGCCACGTTCCAGTTCAACCGCTACTTCGACGAGAACTACAACGACCAGCGCTTCGTGTCGTTCTACGGCAACGCGGCCTACACCTACTTCGACCGCTACACGCTCACCGGCAGCATCCGGCTCGACAAGTCGAACCTGTTTGGCACCGACCCGCGCTACCGCAACAATCCGTTTTATTCGGTGGGCGCCAACTGGCGGCTCAAGCAGGAAGATTTCCTGCGGGATACCGAGTGGGTGGATGAGCTGAAGCTGCGTGTGGCCTACGGCCTGAACGGCAACGTGCCCACCAGCAACAGCGGCCGTTTCCTGGTGCTCACGTCGGACCTGAACTACTACCTCGACCCGGTGCAGCAGTACTACGATGTGCTCTCGCCCCGCAACCAGTCGATTCGCTGGGAGAAGACCAAGAACTACAATGCCGGCCTCGACTACTCGCTGTTCGGCAACCGCTTGTTTGGCGCCGTTGATTACTACCTGAAGAACTCGGACGACATTTTCGGGCAGTACTCGGCCGACCCCACGCTGGGCTTTAATGAGTACCGCGCCAACACGGCGGCCATCCGTAACCAGGGCTTGGAGTTCAGTGTGAACAGCCTCAACCTGCGGGCCCGCGACTTCTCGTGGCGCACCCAGCTGACGGCTTCGTTCAACAAAAACGAGGTAACGAAGGTGAAAACCGTGACCAACACCGCTGACGGCGCCCCGCTGATTTCGGTGCTGAGCCTGCAGCAGGGCTACCCCATTAACTCACTGTTTGCCTACCGCTACGCGGGCCTGAATGAGTTGGGCCAGCCCGAGATATTCGGGCAGGACGGCACCCGGCGGCAGCTGGCCATATCGGCCAGCGGCGGCGAGAATATTACGCTGGCCGACCTGGAGTACAAGGGCAGCACCACGCCGCGCTATGTGCTGGGCCTCAACAACCAGTTGAGCTACAAGAATTTCGACCTGTACTTCCTGTTCATGTACTACGGCGGCTACGTGATGCGCGTGGAGGCCCCCGACCCGCTAAAAGCCCAATTGGGCGGCGGCGCGGGCCGGGTGCTGGCGGGCGCCAACAACTACTGGCAACAGCCCGGCGACGAGCAAACCACCAACATCCCCGGCTTCCCGGTGGGCGGCACGCCCGGCGCCTACGACAGCTACACCCGCTCGGCCTACACGTTTGCCGGCGACTTCGTGCGCAAAGCCGACAATATCCGGCTGCGCGACATCGTGCTGAGCTACAACCTCAAGTCGGCCTTCTTTACCAACCTGGGCCTGGAGCGCACCCAGTTGCGGGGTCAGGTGCAGAACGCGTTCAACTACACCTTCAGCGGCAACGACATCGACCCCGATGCCATTGACCGGCGCGATGGCACCCGCACGTTGCGGCCCAAGCCCTTCTACAGCCTGTCGCTCTACGCCAACTTCTAAGCCCGCCCGACCATGAAAAACCTTCGTTTACTGGCTGCATTGCCCCTGGCGGCCCTGGCTCTGACGGGCTGTGAGCAATTCCTCGACGTGAAGCCCAAGGGCTTGGTAGTCCCTCAGCAGGTAACCGACTACGAGCTGATTCTCAACTCGCCGGCCCTGACCCAAACGTTTCCCTCGGCGCTACTCTACATGAGCGACGATGGCCAGGACCTCAGCCTCACCCGGCAATCGGGCACAACGCTGGCCAACGCCTACTTCTGGAACCCCAGCCTGGATGTGGAGCAGGAGTCGAGCCCATTGATTTGGGGCACGGCCTACCGCTCCATCTATAATACCAACGTCATCATCGGCCAGGTGCTGAATGCCACCGACGGCACGCCGCTCAAGCGCCAACAGGTGCTGGGCGAGGCGCTGGTGATGCGGGCCGACCTGTATTTCAACCTGCTCACGGTATTTGCCAAGGCCTACAACCCGGCCACGGCGGCCACCGACCCCGGCGTACCCTTCGTGACGGGCATCGACGTGACGGACACCGCCCCGCCCCGCGCGCCGGTGCAGACGGTGCTCGACACGCTACGCCAGAACCTGCTGCGCGCTGCCGCCGTGTTGCCGCCCACCAACATCAGCCGGGCCCGCGTAACCAAATACGTGGCCTACGGCCTGCTGGCGCGCATCAGCCTGTACATGCAGGACTACGCCGGGGCCAAGCGCTACGCCGAAAGCGCCCTGCAGGCCCCCCACAAAATCAACGATTACAACGAGTTTGTGATTCCGCTTGACTCGGAAGACCCGGAGCTGCTCTGGATTCGGCAGGCGGACGACGTAAGCACTATTTTCTACCTGACTTACTCGCCCGAACTGCTGGCCCTGTTCGAGCCCGACGATTTACGGCCCCAGCTGCTGGCGTTCGATATCGGGACGGGTTTTGCCTACGGACGGTTTGACTACGGTATTCATGGCATCGGCTTTGCCGAGATGGAGCTGATTCGGGCCGAGGCCCTGGCCCGCGCCGGGCAGGCCGCTGAAGCCTTGGCGGTGCTGGAAACGCTCCGCGAGAAGCGCATTGATGCTGGTAGCTACGAGCCACTGGAAGTGGGCACCGGTCCCGAAGCCCTGGACGCCGTGCTGCTGGAGCGCCGCCGCGAGCTGCCCTTCCGCGGCACCCGCTGGCAGGACATGAAGCGCATCGACCAGCAGAAGCGCATGCCCGCCGTGCAGCGCATTGGACCCGATGGCCAGGTGCTGGAAACGCTGGCCCCGCAAAGCCCCCGCTACACCTTCGAAATTCCGGCGCGGGTGCTGCGCTTCAACCCCGGGATGGTGCGCAACAACCCGTGATTAAGACAGAAGGAAAGGTCATGCTGAGCCTGTCGAAGCATCTCTACCGCAATGTTAACCCAGTCGGCTGCAACAAAGCGGTAGAGATGCTTCTACTGCGCTTCGCTTCACGGACGCCAGATGAAGCATGACACGCTTCTTTCTATCCTTTCCCTACCGCAAATCCCCCCAATCCCTTCCTACATGAAAAACCTACTGCTGCTTACGGCGGCCCTGTTGACTACGGGCGCGGCCCTGGCCCAGGGCCAGTATACCATTGACGGCCGCGTGGCCAACGCCCCCGACGGGCTGAAAGTGTACCTGCAGGACACCCAGTGGCCCGAGTCGAACATGGTGGACAGCACCGTGATGAAGAACGGCCGCTTCGCTTTCAAGGGCAAACTGGCGAGCCCCGACTTGCACCGCATCATCATCGACAAGACCCCGGCCGGTGAGAAGACGTCGCAGCGCAACTGGCTGATGTCGAGCTTCTATCTGGAAAATTCGCCCATCATCTACGCCGGCAACCTCGACAGCCTGCCCACCTTTTACTACAAGCGCAACCGGGTGGTAGCCCAGCCCAAAATCACCGGCTCGGCCACCGAAAACCAGGCCGTGGCGTTCCGCCAGTCGATTGCGCCGCTCAGCAAGCAGCTGGCCGCCACCAACAAACAGTACACCGACGAGTTCCATCTGCCCTCGCTCGAAGGCAAGTTCAATACCCCCGTGGGCATCAAGCTGGCCAAACAGGAGTGGGCCCTTGACGACCAGTTGCGCCAGCGTAAGCTGGATTTCATCAAGGCCAACCCGTCATCGGTGGTGGCCTACGACCAGGCCAGCTACTTCTTGGGCGGCATGTTCGTGGACATGACTGTGCCGCAGATCAGTGAGCTGCAGGCCCTGCTGGAGAAAGGCTGGGCCGGTACGCCGCGCATGGCCGCCTTCAACGCCAAGGCCGAGAAAGCCAAGCGCACCGCCATCGGCACCAAGTACCAGGATTTCATGCTTACCACGCCCGAGGGCAAGCAGGTGAAGCTGTCGAGCCTCGTGCCCAAGGGCAAGTACACGCTCATCGAGTTCTGGGCCTCGTGGTGCGGCCCCTGCCGGGCCGAGATTCCGCACCTGCGCAACGTGTACGACACCAAAGGCAAGAGCTTCCAGATTGTGAGCATTTCGCTCGATGATAAGGACGCCGATTGGCGCAAGGCCATGAAGGAAGAGGGCATGATCTGGCCCCAGCTGGTGGACCCCAAAGGGTTCGAGGGCGACATCTCCAAAGCCTACGGCATTCTGGCCATTCCCTTCAGCCTGATGCTCGACAAGGAAGGCCGCATCATGCGCGTAGAAATGCGCGGTGCCTACCTCGACGCCACCCTCCAGGATCTGAAAATCTGAGCCATCGAATAACCAGCACGTCATGCTGAGCTTGCCGAAGCATCTCTACCGCTTCGTTGAATGACTGCTACGAAGCGGTAGAGATGCTTCGGCAAGCTCAGCATGACGTGCCTATCTATTTGGCTACTCAGCTGGTCCTTCTTCCGCCCTTACCCGCTCTTTGCCCTTCCGCTCGCCTACCTCCTTGCCCGCATGAAAAAACTGTTTTTGCTGCTCTGTCTGCTGCTCACGGCCAGTCTCACCGCCCAGGCCCAGATTCTGCGGCCCGTGAAGTGGAGTTTTGGGGCCAAGCCTACCGGCGGTGCTAATGCGACACTGAGCTTCACGGCCAATATTGACCCCAACTGGCACATTTATTCGTTGTCGGTGAAGCCAGGCGGGCCGGTGGCTACCTCGATTTCCTTCGAGAAAGGGACCGGCTACGTGCTGACCGGCAAGCCCGTGGAGGCCACCAAGCCCCACACGGCCTACGAGGAGCTGTTCGGCATGGAAATCTCCTCGTTTGAGGAGCAGGCCACCTTCACCCAGGCCGTGCGCCTGACGGTCCCCACGACCACCATCAAGGGCACGGTTACCTACATGGTCTGCGACGACCAGCGCTGCCTTCCGCCCGAAGACGTGCCGTTCAGCATCACCGTAACGGTACCGTCCAGCGCCCTGGCCAATACCCCGGCCCCGGACCCTAAAGCCACCGCTAAACCTGCCGTGCCGAACACCGCCGTTGCCACCACCAGTGCAGCCGCGCCAACCAAAACCAATCCGGCCGTTGCGGCTACCAGCGCCACGCCAACTACAGCGCCAACCACCGCTGCTTCGGCTGAGCCGGTAGCGGCTGCCGCTACTACCGATACTATCACCGTCCCGGCTACCGCCGATGCCGCCGCTGCAACGGCGTCGTCGGGGGTGGCCGGAGTTACGGTGGCTATTGATGCGCCAACCGCCGCAGGAACTCCCTCCTCGTTGTGGGCCATTTTTATAGCGGGCTTCGTGGGCGGATTGGCGGCGCTGCTCATGCCCTGCATCTTTCCGCTGCTACCGTTCACGGTCAGCTACTTCACCAAGCAGGACCACTCGCGCCGTAAAGCCGTGGGCCGGGCCGTTATCTACGGGCTGAGCATCATCGTCATTTACGTGGCCCTGGGCCTGCTGATTACGGTGCTGTTCGGGGCCGATGCGCTCAATGAGCTGGCCACCAACGGCATCTTCAACTTCGTGTTTTTTGCCTTGCTGCTGGTGTTTGCGGCCTCGTTTCTGGGCGCTTTCGAACTCACGCTGCCCAGCTCCTGGGTAAACAAGGCCGATGCCCGCGCCGACCAGGGCGGCCTGACTGGTCTGTTCTTTATGGCCGCCACGCTGGCACTGGTGTCGTTTTCCTGCACCGGGCCCATCATCGGCACCTTGCTGGTGCAGGCGGCTACTACCGGCCAGTACCTGGGGCCGGCCATTGGCATGCTGGGCTTCTCGCTGGCGTTGGCGCTGCCCTTCACGCTGTTTGCCCTGTTTCCGGCCTGGCTGAAGGCGCTGCCCAAGTCGGGCGGCTGGCTGAACTCGGTGAAGGTGGTGTTGGGCTTCCTGGAACTGGCGCTGGCCCTCAAGTTCCTCTCCAACGTCGACCTGGCCTACCACTGGGAGTGGTTCGACCGCGAGGTATTCCTGGCGTTGTGGATTATCATTTTCGGTCTGCTGGGCTTTTACCTGCTGGACAAGCTGCCGCTGGCCCACGACGGCAGCGCCCCGGCGGGCGGCCTGTCGGTAACGCGCTTGATGCTGGCCATCTTCACGCTCTCGTTCACCATCTACCTGGTGCCGGGCCTGTGGGGGGCGCCGCTCAAGGCCGTGGCCGCCTTCCTGCCGCCCCAGCACACCCAGGATTTCGACCTTTATACGCCCACGCTCGGCGGCGGCCCGGCTACTTCGGCCACGCCCACTGCGCCGCGCACCGCCCATAAGTACGGCGACCTGTTCCACTCGCCGCTGGGCCTCGATGCTTACTTCGACTACGACGAGGCCCGCGCCGCCGCCCAGGCTGCCGGCAAGCCGCTGCTGATTGACTTCACCGGCCACGCCTGCGTGAACTGCCGCAAGATGGAAGCGACGGTATGGCCCGACCCGCGCGTACTCCAGCGCCTGCGCCAGGATTACCTGCTGGTGCAGCTTTACGTGGATGACAAAACGGAACTGCCAGCGGCCGAGCACACCACGTCGGTCTTCAGCGGCAAGCCCATCCGCACCATTGCCAACAAGTGGAGCGACTTCCAGGCCAGCCGTTACCAGGCTAATTCCCAGCCCTACTATGTGCTGCTCGACCCCGCCACCGAACGCGTCCTCACCCCGCCCCAGGGGGCTAATTACGACGCCGACAACTTCGTGAACTTCCTTGACAGCGGCCTGCGGGCGTTCGGCAAATAAGTTACCCGCGGGGCCCAAATCGCGCTTTTTGCGGCGGCTTTCCTACGCTGCGCACAACGCCCGTTTCCACTCCCGGACCCTATTGCCTAAGCTCTACTAACCAAGCTCTACGCGCTAAAAACATGACAACCCAACTTACTGCCGCTGCCGGCCTGGCAACGGAGTTACAGACCACTTTTGACCGGCTGTGGCTGCTGGTGGGCAATACGCCCATGCTGGCGCTGCACTACCGCCACCAGGGCGAGGCGGGCACCATTTACGTCAAGTGCGAGCACTACAACCTGACGGGCAGCCTCAAGGACCGTATGGCCCTTTACATTCTGCAAAAGGCCTACGAGCTGGGCCAGATTCAGCCCGGCGACACGATTGTGGAGGCCACCAGCGGCAACACCGGTATTGCCTTCGCCGCCCTGGGTCGGGCGCTGGGCCATCCGGTGCTCATTATTATGCCCGACTGGCTGAGCCGGGAGCGAATCGATATTATTCGCTCGCTCGGGGCCGACGTCACGCTCATCAGCAAGGCCCAGGGGGGCTTTCTGGGCAGCATCGAGCTGGCGGAGGATATGGCGGCCGCCGACCCGCGCGTGTTTCTGACGCGCCAGTTTGAGAACTGCTACAACGCCGAAGCCCACGCCCGCACCACCGGCCCCGAAATTGCGGCCCAGCTGGCCAGCGTGGGCCGGGAGCCCACGGCCTTCGTGGCCGGCGTTGGTACGGGCGGCACGGTGATGGGCGTGGGGCGCTACCTGCGGGCGCACTTTCCTCAGGTACAGATTCATCCGTTGGAGCCGGCCGAGTCGCCCACGCTGACCACCGGCCATAAGGTGGGCTCGCATCGCATTCAGGGCATCAGCGACGAGTTTATTCCGGCCATTGTGCAGCTCGATGAGCTCGACGCAGTAGTGCAGGCTTCGGATGGCGATGCTATTCTGGTGGCCCAGCAGCTGGCCCGGCAGCTGGGGCTGGCCGTCGGTATTTCGTCGGGAGCCAACGTGATTGGTGCCATCCGACTGGCGGCCGAGCTGGGCCCCGAGGCGACCGTGGTAACGCTGCTCTGCGACAGCAACAAAAAGTACCTCAGCACCGACCTACTGCGCGAGGAGCCCGTGCGCTCCGGCTATCTGGCCCCCGAGCTGACCTGGATGCATTACCAGCCCATCGACCGGCTGGCGGCGGCCGCCATGCCGGGCCGCTAGGTTGACCCACCCACCCCGCTCCTAGCTCAACTTTTCCTTCTTTTCACTTTAAAAGTCCGGCCTGCCTGGCTTTGCCTTCCCACTCGTATGCTTCGTACCTTCTCTTTCGTGCTCGTAACCGGCGCGCTGCTGGCTACCCCTTTCTCGGCTTCGGCCCAGGCCAAAAAGCCGGCCGTCCGCAGCGCCAAAGCCACGCCCAGCCCGGCCCCCGGGGCCCGGCTCGTAGAGCGCGTTTCGGCCAAGGCCGGCCAGCTGCTGATTCCGTACAGTAAGTACGTGCTGCCCAACGGCCTGACCCTGATCGTGACGGAGGACCATTCCGACCCGTTGGTACACGTGGATATAACCTACCACGTGGGCTCGGCTAGGGAGCAGATTGGTAAGTCAGGCTTTGCCCACTTCTTCGAGCACATGATGTTTGAGGGCTCCGACAACGCGCCCAAGGGCACGTTCGACCGCTTGATTTTCGGCTCCGGCGGCACGCTCAACGGCTCTACCACCCGCGACCGGACCAACTACTACGAAACCATTCCCAGCAACCAGCTGGAAATGGTGCTGTGGCTGGAAGCCGACCGGATGGGCTTTCTGCTCGATGCGGTGACCCAGGAAAAATTTGAGATTCAGCGCGCGACTGTAAAGAACGAGCGCGGCCAGAATATCGATAACCAGCCGTATGGCCAGGCTAGCGAGTATCTGGAACGGGCCCTCTACCCGTATGGGCACCCGTATTCCTGGCCCACCATCGGCTACCTCAAAGACCTGGATAAGTCCAATGTTGACGACCTGAAGAACTTCTTCCTGCGCTGGTACGGTCCCAACAACGCCACGCTGACGGTGGGCGGCGACGTGCAGACGGCCCAGGTGGTGAAGATGGTAGAGAAGTACTTCGGCGCCATCCATCGCGGTCCGGCCGTGCAGAACATGAAGGTGCCCGAGCCAGTGTTGGCCCAGGACCGGTACGTGAGCTACCCCGACGAGGTGCTGTACCCGATGTTGCAGATGGTGTTCCCGAGCGTACCCAGCAACCACCCCGACGAGCTGCCGCTGGAAGCGCTGGCCGAAATCATTGGGCAGGGCAATAATTCGCTGCTCTACAAAAACCTGGAAAAGCCCCAGTTGGCGGTGGAGGCGACGGCCTACAACAGCTCCTCGGAGCTTGCCGGCGAGTTCACCTTGCTCGCCATGGCCCCGGAAGGCCAGCGCCTCGACAGCACCGAAGCCCGCCTGCGCCGCACGCTGGCGGAGTTTGCCCGCACCGGCCCCAGCGCCGAGGCCATCCAGCGCTTCAAGGCCAACCGCGAGGCTCAGCTCGTGGGCAGCCTAGCCAGCGTGAGTGGCAAGGTAAGCCGGCTGGCCGCCAACCAGACGTTTACGGGCAACCCCAACTACCTCGTGGTGAAGCAGCAGCGCCTGCAGGCGCTGACGGCGGCCGATGTGCAGCGCGTATTTACGAAGTACGTGCAAGGCAAGCATGCCGTCGTGCTGAGCGTAGTGCCCAGCAGCAAGCCGGAACTGGTGGCCCACGCCGACAACTACACCGTGAACTCCGCTAACTACCGCGCCCCCAAAGACGAATACGCGGGCCTCACCTACCAGAAGGCGCGCGACACGTTTGACCGCAGCCAGCGGCCCCAGCCCGGCCCCAACCCGGTCGTGCAGGTGCCGGTTCTATGGCAGGATACGCTGGCTAACGGCCTTAAAATCATCGGCACCCGCAATACCGAGATTCCCTCCGTTACCTTGCTGCTGAGTATGCGTGGGGGACACCGCTTGCAGCAAGCCAACTTAGGCCAGGCGGGCCTGGCAGACCTCACGGCCCGGATGCTCAACGAGGGCACCCAGCAGTACACGGGCGAAGAGTTCAGCGCCATGCTCACGCGCATGGGCAGCACCGTTTCGGCCAGCGCCGACGACGACAGAACGCTGGTTTACGTGAAGTCGCTGACCAAAAACCTGCCCGCTACTCTGGCCCTGCTACAGGAGCTGCTGCTGCACCCGCGCTTCGCCCAGGCCGACTTTGACCGCCTCAAGCAGCAGACCCTGCAGCAGATTGCCGACCAAACCACCCAGCCTGGTACCATTGCCGACAAGGTGTACGGCCGCCTGCTCTACGGGCCGGCCAGCATTATGAGCGTGTTCACTTCGGGTACCGCAGCCTCCGTTTCCAGCCTGACCCTGGATGATGTGAAGCGCTTTTATCAGCTCAACTACGCGCCCAACGTGGGCGCGCTGGTGGTAGTAGGCGATGTGACGGAGGCGGAGGTACTGCCCCAGCTGGCCTTCCTGAAAGCCTGGCCGCGCCAGCGCGTACAAATGCCCCCTACCCTGGCCGCCCTACCCCAGCCCGATAAGGCCCGCTTGTACTTTGTGGCCAAACCGGGCGCGCCGCAGTCGGAAATCCGGGTCGGCTACCTGTCCGAGCTCCCCTATGATGCTACCGGACCCTACTACCGCGCTTATCTGGCCAACTATCCCCTGGGTGGGGCCTTCAACTCGCGCCTCAACTCCAACTTACGCGAAAAGAAGGGCTATACCTACGGGGCGTTTTCTTCCTTTCAGAGCACGTTCTCCCCTGGCCCGTTTACGGCCCAGGCCAGCGTCCGCGCCGATGCCACCGCCCCAGCACTGCAGGAGATGGTAGATGAAATCAAGAATTTCCGCCAAGGCATCACGCCCGAGGAACTGGCCCGCCTGCAAACCTCGGTAGGCCAGGGTGATGCGCTCAAGTACGAAACCGGCCTGCAGAAAGCCCTGTTTCTAAACCGCCTGCTCGACTACAACCTGCCGCCTGACTACGTAACCCAACAGGCCGCCATTCTGAAGAGTCTGACGCAAGCCGATGTGCAGGCCGCGGCCCGGCAGTACCTACCCGAAAACCTCTACTACGTGGTGGTTGGCGACAAAGCCCAGCTACCCGCCTTACAGACGCTGGGCTATGAGATAGTCGAGCTGGATATTAATGGCGAGCCGCTGGCCGTTGCGCCAGTTACGGACACTGTTGCGCCTACTTCGGCAGAACCACCTGTTGGCAAACAAAAGACAAAGCGCAAAAAGTAAGGCTTTCACAGAACTCCCGCAGGCAAGTGCGTGCACCATGAAAATCCAAAGCAGCGGCTCAGCAACCACCCCTACCATAGGTGGAATTTCTATCAGTAGCGCTTCTTCCGTGTCGCGCAGTTTTGGAATTTATTATAACATGGCAAGGTGAAGTAAGGCAAAGGCAGCAAGTTGGTGCACACCCGGTTCAATACTGTGCGCTACCTGGTCGAAAATGACTGGGGCTGGCGCGGCCCGCTGCTACCAGACAAAAGTGCCCCGGCTGTAGTAGCCGGGGCGCTTTTGCGTACTGCCTTATTGGTTTGGGTAGCCGGCCGGAGCCGTGGTTTTAGCGGTTGAAATCGTCCTGCACACGCACAATGTCGTCCTCATCGGAAGGGTGGGTGGCATCGGTGTGCTGCCAGATTTCGGCCACGATACCCCAGTTGCCGAGGCCCACGAGGCGGTGCCGCTCGCCTTGCCGGATCGTGATTTGGTCACCGGCACCATATGTTTTCAGCTCCCCTTCCTGGTCGGTGTCGCTGATGATAATGCCCACCGGACCGCTGACGACGCGCCAGATTTCGGCCCGACGGTGGTGGTACTGCCACGAAAGGCGCTGCTGCGGGGCTACCAGCAGAATTTTGGGGCTTAGCTGGCCAGCAATCCGTAGTTCGTCTATAGCCATACCGGCAAAATATTGGTTAGCGAACCGTTGCGTCTGCGTTTCATCGAGCACAAAGAAACCGCCCCAGGGCCGGGCCGGGTCCTCGTGTCTGATTCGGAAACCATTAAATTCCAGCTGCTGGCGGGTTTCCAGGAAGCGGGCTGTTTTGTCGGAACTGGTAACCATAGATGCCTTAGAGCCGCCCATATGAGGACTTGGCGGCCGGGTGAAGGCACTAAAGTAGCGGATTGTCCGATTTGAATCATTGTGCAGACTGATCTGCGGAGCCGGGACGGTAAATCAAAATCGGGTGCGGACGCGTATTAATTGCGTCCTTCTACCTCACAGCCCTCTTATGAAACAAGTAGCTCCCGGCGTCCATCAGCTTACTATTCAGCGTTTTGTTAACGTGTATTTTATTGAAACCGGCCGGCCCGGCGAGTGGGTGTTGGTTGATACCGGTCTGCCGGGCTCGGAGCAGGCCATAGTGGCGGCCGCCAACGAACTGTTCTATCCTGGCACTCACCCCGAGGCCATTATCCTCACCCACGGCCACCTCGACCATGCCGGCTCGGCGCAGGCGCTGGCCGAGCACTGGAAGGTACCGATACTGGCCCACCCGCTGGAGCTGCCCTTCCTTACGGCCCGGGCCGTGTATCCGCCCGCCGACCCCACGGTGGCCGGCGGTGGCTCGCTGGCCTTTGCGGCCCGGTTTTTCCCGCCCCAGTCGTTTCAGCTCTCCGACTACGTGCAGCAGCTGCCCGCCAACGACCTCGACCCGCCCTTTTTGCCCGACTGGCAGTGGCACCACGTACCCGGCCACGCCCCGGGCCAGATTGCGTTGTTCCGCGAGAAAGACCGTACGCTGCTGGGGGCCGACGCTTTTGCCACCTGTAACCACGAGTCGGTGCCGGCGGTGTTGCTGCAGCTGGAAGGCATCAGCATTGCCGGCGCCCCGTTCAACTACAACTGGCAACAGGTGGGCGAATCTATCCGGCAGCTAGCCGACCTGCGCCCCGAGGCCATTGGCTGCGGCCACGGTCCGGCCATGCCAGGGCCCGGTGCGGGCGCGGGCCTTCGCCAACTGGCCGACGAGTTCCGCATACCGGCCCACGGGCGCTACGTACAGCACCCCGCCCGCCTAGATGCCAATGGCGTAGCCTATCTGCCCCCCGCACCCCACGACCCTATTCGGGCGAAGTTTGGCCTGGCGGCGGCGGCCCTTGGCGGGCTGGTGGGCGCAGCCTGGCTGGTGAAATCGTACCAGAAAAAGCAACAAAACAAATACCCGCGCCCTAAAGCCGGTGAACCCAAGCGCTTCCGCACCGAAGAAGTAGCGCGCTAAAGAGCCCGGTATTTTTCTTGGGTTGGCGGCGTGGCTGTTTACGCGTTTGGCAGTGGTTGAAGAGCGCTTGCATGGCACTACGGGCATGAGTGGCGAGCCCAACCGGGTGCAGGCAGTGGCTACTCACAAACCGGGGTAGCTGCGCACACCAAGCTGGCCACGAAGGCGGTTGCCGCCCTGGCTACTCCGCGTCGAGGGAGTCTGCCGGGGCGGCGGCTGGGGCGGGTCGTGGCTGCGTTACCCGCACATTGCCGTTTACGGTGCTGGCCTTAAGCTGAACCCCGCCTTTGCCCAACGTGGCGGCCAGGTTGTGGGGCAGCAGGTTGAGGCGCTTGGTGTTGAGTTCGGCGGCTACCCGGCCCCGGGTGGTGCGGGCTAGTACCGTAGCCGTGTATTCGGCCGGCAGCTCCCAGCTGATGTCGCCGTTCACAGTGTTCACTTCCAGCCCCGGGCCAGTCCAGGTTTCTCCGCTCAGGCTCAGGTCGATGCGGCCGTTGGTGGTCTGGGCGCGCACGTCGCCGGAAACGCCGCGTAGTACGAGCGGTCCGTTGGTGGTGGTCAGGCGCAGTTGGCCACGCACGTTTTCCAGCGTCAGTGCCCCGTTCACGGCCGTCAGTACCAGGTTGGTCTGGGCTGGCACCAGCAGTTCGTAGCTCACGGCCCAGCCCTCTACCGAACCATTGGCCAGCGCAGCCCGCAGCGTATGGTTGGTGGTACTCAGGCGCACGGCGGCGGCCAGCGCCCGGGCTGTTTCGGCAGTGGCAGCCTTGCCCGTAATACGAGCCCGCACCCGCACATTGGTCCCGGCCCAGGCCCGCACGGTAATGCCGCCATTGGTGCGTGCGTCCACCGTCAGGGGCGTGTCGGCGGGTGGGGCGGGCAGCGTCAGGTGCCGGGTTTCGCAGTGCATTTTCTGCAGCGGGCCGGCGGGCGGCAGGTCGGTGGCGCAGTCGAGCAGGAAGGTGGGGGCAGGCCCGGCCGGCTGGACAGCAGTTGTAGGAGAAGTTTTTTTGGCGGCAGCGGCTTTGGGGGGCGTCGTTTTCTGGGCCATGGCCGGGCCCGCAGCCGCCAGCACGAATAGAAGGAATAGCAGGGTCGTTTTCATAGTAGGGCAGAAAGAGACGAAAGGCCGGCCGGGGCAGCGGGTGCTACCGGCCCGTTGCTGCGGCCACTCCCGTAAGATACGCCGCCACAACGGTAGCTGCCAGCCGCGCCGTCTGCTGGTCGCGGTCGAATAGCGGATTAAGCTCCATTACCTCGAACAGGCGCACGCCGGCGGCACCGCCGGCCAGCCAGGCGGCCTCAGTAGCCTGGCAGGGCGTCAGGCCGTCGGCGCTGGGCGCACTTACCCCGGGTGCATAGGCCTGGGCACAACAGTCGATATCGAAGCTCACGAAGGCCGGCCCGGCCGCCGTAGCCCGCGCCAGGGCCCGGCCCATATGCCCGGACATACCATCGGACTGCACCTGGGCCAATCGCACTATGTGGGCCTGGTGCTGGTGCAGAAAGTCAATATCGGCCTGCATATTGAGGTTGGAGTGCAGCCCGATTTCAGTGAAACCCGCTCCGGCCACCAAGCCTTCGCGCAGCAGATTTCCGAAGGGGGTACCGCTGCTGAGCAGGCCGGGACGGTCTTTCACATCGGCGTGGGCATCGAGGTTGATGCCGCCCAGCGGCTGGCCGCCGGTAGCGGCGTGCAGGCCCCGCACGGTGCTGTAGGTGCCATCGTGCGAGCCGCCCAGCACCACTACCCGCGGATACTGCGCCAGCAGCCGGGCCAGCTCGATGGCAATGGTTTCGTGGTTATCGGTGTGGCGGGCCGCGCGTAGCGGTAAGTTGCCGGCATCGGCTATGCGCAGCCGGCGCAGGTCGGTGTTGTGTTCGAGGTTGTAGGTTTTGTGGTAGCGCCGCAGCTCGCTCCTGATGGCGTTCGGGGCGTGCGCGGCCCCGCCCCGGCCGCCTTCCAGCACCGTCCCGAAATCGAGCGGCAGACCTACCAGACACACGTCGGCCACGGGCAGCTCGGCAGCCGGGCAAATCAGTTCACGCAGAAAATCAGCCATAGCCCAAAGTAACGGATTGGCGGCCAATCAAACCGCCAGGTTTATTGTGCCTCGCTCCGCCACATTTTTCCTGTATCAATCCCCCGGCGACGCTTACTTTTAGGCCCCAAGTACCGTATGTACCCGCAGGCTGCCAGCCGGCGGCGCCTCTACCCTCGCCCCTACCCTGAGAAGCATGGTTTACTTTGACCAGATCTTGCTCGACACGCCCACGCTGCTGGTGAGCTACAGCAGCCAGTACAAGCTGGTACAGGCCCAGTGGCGCGGCCGCTTCGATGCGGCGTTGGCCCAGCAGCAGTGCCTGCATATGCTGGCCAGCCTGCCCTCCACGCAGCCCGTGCACCGCATGATTAACGACAGCAGCGAAGCATTTGGCGAGTGGCTGGAGGCCGGCGACTGGATTGGGCGGGTACTGGCACCCGCCCTGGCCGCCCGCGGCGTGCGGGCCGTAGCCTGGATAAATGCCATGGACTGGCCCTCCCGCGACGCGGTGGCCTGCAGTGTTTCGCTCACGCAGGAACTGCCCATTAAAACCTTTGATTTTGACGAGGCGGATACCGCGCTGGCCTGGGTATTGAGTATCAAGGACTGAAGGCCAGCCGGGCGACCCTAACGTGCGCAATCCATTGAAGGGCGCTTATCTTTCGGCATGAACGTCCGTCGTCACCTGCTGCCTCTACTTTCACTGCTGCTACTGTCGGCGCTGCCACTAGCGGCCCAGCGGCCCGCTCGGGCGCAGCCAGCGCCCCGCCCGGTTGCGCCTGCTGCGTTTTTCGGCACCTACACCTACCTCAGCTACACCATCCTCGACCGGGAAAGCAGCCCCGAGCCCATACTGGCCCAGGGCGTGGGCGGCACCCTTACGCTGCGCCCCGACGGCACCTACCAGAAACGCCTGACGCTGACGGCCAACGGCGGCCCCATGCGCTTCGACCAGGACGGCCGCTATACGTTCGCGCCCGGCCGCATCAGTTTCACGCACACCGACAAAAAAGGCCGCCCGCGCACCGACGAAGGCACTTTTAGGCTGGATAAAGGCCAGCTTACCATCGTAGTGGCGGGCTTCCCGGTGGGCAACCAGAGCACCTACACGCTACGGCGGCAGTAGCGGCAGGCGCCCGGCCCGGGCTGCTTACGACACGAGTAACCTTTCAGCTTACCTCTTCTCATCTGATGCAGTCAATCGTTATTACCGGGGTATCGAGCGGGGTGGGTCTGGCAGCGGCGCGGGCATTTCTGGACCGGGGCTACCGGGTATTCGGCAGCCTGCGCACCGCCGCTGATGCCACGCGGCTGCAGGCGGAGCTCGGCCCCGATTTCACACCCCTGATCTTCGACGTAACCGACGCTGAAGCCGTGGCCCGGGCCGCCGCCGAGGTGGCCCAGGCTCTGGGTCCGGAGCCGCTGACGGGCCTGCTCAATAATGCCGGCGTGGCCTTTGGCGGGCCGCTGCAACACCAGCCGCTGGAGGTAATCCGCCAGCATTTCGAGGTGAACGTGCTGGGCCTGATTGCCGTGACGCAGGCGTTTCTGCCGCTGCTGGGGGCGCGGCCCGGCTTTACGGACCGCCCCGGCCGGGTGCTGAACATGGGCTCGGTGAGCGGACAGGTGGCGTCGCCGTTTCTGGGGGCTTACGTGGGCAGCAAGCACGCGCTGGAAGGCGTAACGGGCAGCTGGCGGCGCGAGTTGAAACTGTTCGGTATTCCGGTAGTACTCATCGGCCTGGGCGTCACGCAAACCCCCATCTGGGACAAGGGCATCGACCTTGCGCCCTACGCTCACACGCCCTACCACGGCCCGGCCCAACGCTTCCTGGGTTTCATCAACAAAACCCGTGAGCAGGGTCTGACGCCCGAGTATGTGGCCGGCCGGTTGGTGCAGATTCTGGAAACGCCCCGCCCCAAACTACGCTACACCATTGCCGCCGACGTGTTCCGCGCCTACATCGTGCCCCGCCTGCTGCCCGCCCGTGCCCTCGACTGGCTGCTGGCGCGCGGGTTGGGCCTGAAGCCAGGGAATGCGTGAGCCGGGCTGCCGTTGCGCCCCGGCCGGCTTTCTGTTAACTTGCGCCCCGTTCCGGCCCCGCGCCCGAACGACCACTTACTACTTACCATTTCACTAAATCACCATAGATGGGACGCGCGTTTGAATTCCGGAAAGGCCGCAAAATGAAGCGCTGGGACCGGATGTCGAAAGATTTTACCCGCATCGGCCGCGAAATTGTGATGGCCGTGAAGGAGGGCGGCCCCAACCCCGATACCAACTCGCGCCTGCGCACGGCCATGCAGAACGGCAAGGGCGTGAACATGCCCAAAGACCGGGTGGACGCCGCCATCAAGCGGGCTTCCTCACGCGAGGAAAAGGATTACCAGGAGGTGGTGTACGAGGGCTACGCGCCCCACGGCGTGGCCGTGGTGGTCGAAACCGCCACCGATAACCCCACCCGCACCGTGGCCAACGTGCGCATGTACTTCAACCGCGGCAACGGCGCGCTGGGCACCGCCGGCTCCTCCGACTACATCTTCACCCGCAAGGGCGTGTTCAAGCTGGCTGCCGAAGGCCTGGAGCTGGAAGAGCTGGAGCTGGAGCTGATTGACGCCGGCGCGGAGGATGTGTACGCCGACCAGGAAGAAGACGAGCACGGCCAAGTCGCGGATTATATCGTGGTGGAAACTGCCTTTACCGACTTCGGCCAGATGCAGAAGGCGCTGGAGGAAAAGGGCCTCAACGTGGTATCGGCTCAGCTGCAGCGCGTGGCCAACACCACCGTGCACCTCGAAGGCGACGAACTGGAAGAAGTGATGAACCTGATCGAGAAGTTTGAGGACGACGACGACGTGCAGGCCGTGTACCACACGTTGGGCTGATCACGGATTAGCACGAATTTCACGGATTTAGCTGCGCTGTCCCTCGGTTGTATCCGATTCAGTTCATTTAGCGGGCCGCTCTTTTCGGGGCGGCCCGTTTTAGTTTTGAAATGGGCAACCGCTGTCCCAATTCCCACATCTGCCGAAGTACCCGTCCCGGCCGCAAACCTGCGGCCGGCTTCCTTGGTCCCGATGAAACTGCTGCTTCTCCTGTCCCTGCTGCTATTTAGCCTAACTGCCGCCGCTCAGCAGACCGAGTTGGCGGCGCTGCTGGCCCAACACAACGTGCCGGGCCTCCAGCTTGTGCATACCAAAGGCTCCCGCGTTACGACCTACAACTTGGGCCACCTTCGGCAGGATTCAGCTGCGGCTGTGACTGCTGAAACCGTGTTTCAGGCGGCTTCGCTGGGCAAGGTGGTGTTGGCCTACCTCACGCTGCGGCTCCACGACCAGGGCCGGCTCGACCTCGACCGGCCGCTGCTCAGCTACGCACCGTATCCGCGGGTGCAGGGCCAGCCCCACGCCGCCCGCGTAACGGCCCGTATGGTGCTCACCCACACCACCGGCCTGCCCAACTGGGCCGACAACCCGCTCGGCCCCGCCTGGGCAGCTTCGCCCCTCGCGTTCCGGTTTGCGCCCGACAGCTGCTGGAATTACTCGGGCGAAGGCTTCGTGTGGCTGCAGCAAACGCTGGAGCACCTCACCGGCGAGCCGCTGGAAGCATTGGCTCAGCAGGAGGTTTTCGGGCCGCTGAAGATGGACCGCAGCAGCTTCCGGTGGCAGCCCCGGTTCGTGGGCAACGCTGCCTGCGGCCACGATAAATCTGGCCAGCCCACCGAAGTGCGCCGCTTCACCGAGCCCTACGCAGCCTACAGCCTGCTCACCACCGCTCCCGACTACAACCGCTTTCTGCAGGCTCTGCGCTCCGGCCGGGGCTTAAAGAAGTCCACTGCCCAACTCCTGGCCACCCCCGCCAACCCGGCCGACCGCTGCGGCCGGCCACCCGGCCTCGCCGACCCGTTCGTGGCCTGGGCTACGGGCCTGGGCCTGGCCACCACCAGCACCGGCCCCGCTCTCTGGCACTGGGGCGACAACGGCGACTTTAAGGGCTTTTTCATGGTTTTGCCCGGCCGTCGCGAGAGCCTGCTGTTCTTCACCAACAGCGCCAACGGCCTCCAACTCACCAACGACCTGCTGCGCCTGTTCGTCGGGCCGGGTGAGTACCGGGCCAGCCAGTGGCTGACGGAGTAATTGAACGACGTAGGGGCGGGGCTTGTCCCCGCCCGCCGCTCGCGCCGCTGCAACGACTCCGTTCACCGGCGGGCGGGGACAGCCCGCCCCTACAGCGCCCTCCACAACTGACAACTGAATATATTGCCGGATGCTGAAACGTCTCCTCGCCGCCGCCCTACTGGGCTTCACGGTCGCCGCCTGTTCCAACGCCCCTACAGCTGCGCCCGATGCCGCCGCCGCACCGGCCCTCACCACCTACTTTCCTACCCCCGATACCACCGCGCTGGCCGATGGCGGCGTGAAGATGGTGCCCATTACCACGCCCAAAGGCACGTTCAACGTCTGGACCAAGCGGTTTGGGAGCAACCCGCGCATCAAGCTGCTGCTTTTGAATGGTGGGCCGGGGGCCACGCACGAGTATTTCGAGTGCATGGAAAGCTTTCTGCCCCGCGAGGGTATCGAGTTTATTTATTACGACCAGCTTGGCTGCGGCAATTCCGATAACCCCAAGGACACGGCCATGTGGAGCCTGCCGCGCTATGTGGAGGAAGTGGAGCAGGTGCGCCAGGCCCTCAAGCTCGACAGCAGCAACTTCTACCTGCTGGGCCACAGTTGGGGTGGCATTCTGGTGGCCGAATACGCCCTCAAATACCAGCAGCACCTCAAAGGACTCGTTATTTCCAACATGATGATGAGCATTCCGGCCTATGGCAAGTACGCCGAAGAAGTGCTGGCGCCCCAGTTCAAGCCCGAAGTGCTCAAGGAAATCCGGGCCATTGAGGCGCGCAAGGATTACCAGAACCCGCGCTATATGGAGTTGCTGCTGCCCAACTTCTACACCCAGCATATTCTGCGCCGCCCCCTGGCCGAGTGGCCCGAGCCGGTGAACCGCTCGTTTGCCAAAATGAACCAGTCGCTCTACGTGACCATGCAGGGACCAAGCGAGTTTGGCGTATCCGGCAAGCTGCTGAACTGGAACCGCGTGCCCGACCTGCCGAAACTGGCGGTGCCGGTGCTTAGCATCGGCGGCAAACACGACACCATGGACCCCAAGCACATGCGCATGGTAGCCGAGAAAGTGCAGCACGGAACCGCCCTCATCTGCCCCAACGGCAGCCACATGAGCTTCTACGACGACCAGCCCACCTATATGCGCGGCCTGATAACGTGGATGAAAGGCGTGGACCAGGGCAAAAAAGAGGTAAAATTGTAGTCCGAACGCCGCTCATTTTCCGGCAAACGCCCAATTTTCCTGATGCCTGTTCCAGCTTCCGACTCCGCGTCCACCCTTCCTCTGTATTCCCAGCGTAGTGTCCGGCTGTTTTCGCTCGTATTCACCACCATAGCGGGCAGTGCGCTCACGGCTAGCAATTTGCGGGCAATAGGAAGGCCCGAGCAAGCGCGCAAGGTTATCTGGGCGAGTGTGGTGTATATGGGCCTGATGGGGGTGCTGGTGTCCTTTCTGCCCAATACTTCTGCCTACGGGGCCTACGCCGCGGGCATCGGGCTGGCGGGCGGCTACGGCCTCAATACCTACGCCGATTCGTTTATCCTGAACAAACAGGACCACCCGGCCCGGAGCATCTGGCGGCCGCTATTACTGTGCCTGCTGGTTTTCGTGCCCCTGCTCGGGCTGCTCGTGTACGTGTTGTAAGCACTATTTTCCCCTTCCCTATGAGTTTCCCTTACCGCTCCCTGTTTCTGTTTGAAGCCGATACGGCCACCATCTTCGAAGTAAAGCGCCTCGACATCCAGAGCAAGAACCCCAGCCACCTGTACTTCTGGCTGTATTTCGATAACGCCAGCGGCCAGCTCAGCCAGCTCGATTTCGAGGATATGAGCACGGAAGCCGGCGAGCACCTGCGCGAATTCACGCAGGGCCAGCTGCGTTTCAACACCACCGAGGGCACCTTTTCGCCCACCGAGGGCGGCTCAACGCTGCATCTGCGCACCATCACACCACCCACGCTGCCTGCTGCGCTGGAAACAGCACTGTTCGCGTTTTTTGCGTGAGCCCGGCCCGGGCCTGCCCGCTGCTTATATGAGGAGACACTACCCCTGTCCTGAATACGGCGTACCTTTGCAGGCTGCTGACCCACCTCGGGCCGGCAGCCTCTTTTTTTTTGCCGCCGGCCAAAGCGGGAATCGGGAATGCATTTGCTAGAAACGCGGCTTCGACAGGCTCAGCCTGACAATTCCCTGACACCCTTTAAGTACCCGGCACTACGTTCTACTCTCATGGCAACCCGACTCAATAAATACATCAGCGAAAGTGGCGTGTGCTCGCGCCGCGAAGCCGACCGCCACATCGAGCAGGGCAACGTGACGGTGAACGGCAAGCGCGCCACCATCGGCGACCAGGTAACGACCCGCGACCGGGTGGTGGTGAACGGTGCCCACATCGAGCCCCGGCCCGAGGAAGAGGCGGTGTACCTGGCCTACAACAAGCCTCCCGGCATCGTCACGACCACCGATTTGGGCGTGAAGGACAACGTCATCCGCGCCATCAAGCACACGGTGCGCATCTTCCCCATCGGCCGGCTCGACAAGGAGTCGCAGGGCCTGCTGCTGATGACCAGCAACGGCGACATCGTGAACAAAATCCTGCGCGCCGGCAACCAGCACGAGAAGGAGTACGTGGTGATGGTGGACAAGCCCATCAAGGACGACTTCATCGAGGCCATGCAGAACGGGGTGCCCATTTTGGGCGTGATGACCCAGAAATGCAAGGTGGTGAAGGAGACGCCCTACATTTTCCGGCTCACGCTAGTGCAGGGCATGAACCGCCAGATACGGCGCATGTGCGAGCATTTCGGCTACGAAGTGGTGCAGCTCGAACGCATCCGCATCATGAACATCAGCATCAAAGGCCTCGGGCCCGGCGAGTGGCGCGAACTACGCGACAAGGAGCTGAAGGTGCTGTTTGAGATGATTGAAAACTCCAGCGGCACCGACGACGGCCGCACGCCGCGCCGCCGCAAAGTGGTATCGACGGCCGAGCAGTGGGGCGACCAGCCGGGCCGCAAAACCGCCCGCCGCGCTACCACCCGCCCCGACATCGTACGCCTCCCCTCCGATCCTTCGATGGGCGACGAGGCCCCGCGCAAAACCAAAGCCCTCCCTGCCGGCACCTGGCTCGACAAAGACTCCATCCGTCCCGGAGCCAAGCCCAAGCGGCTGGTTACGGCCGGCCGAACCGCCGGCTCGGGCCGCCCTACTGATAAAGCCGGTCCCCGCCCCGGCAAATCCGCCGGTCCAAAAAGTGGTCCGAAAGGAGCCACCAAGCGTCCGGCTAAAGGTGCCGGCGGCCCCGCCAAAGGCCAAAGCAGCAGCCGCGGCAGCCGCGGTTCCAGCCGGAGCCGATAGCCTCTTCCGAATTTAAGCACAGACGCCCCCGACCTGGCAACAGGTCGGGGGCATCTGCGCTATATTGGGCGTCGATTGAGCCGATTCAGATAGGAATCGCGCCTATTAAGAAGTCGGTTTTATGACTTTAAGCAAACCCTCTGAAAAGTAAGCTCTATTTCAGCCAAAACACCTTTCAGGCCTTCAATAGAACCCTTTGTCTTCTGCACATAACTACTTATCAGCGTCCAAATCACCTGAATAAAGGATGATTGTAAAGTCTGAAATGGCTGAACCTTGGGGCTACTTGCCTGGGGTGGCCGCGTATGTTTGTGGTGTCGGACGGGTTACCGCCGGATTTGCTCTCTCCATCCTTCTAACACCAATTACCATGAACGCTCCCCTCGCCAAACCTTCCAACGCCTTTGTTGCCGCCTCCTGGTTTGCCCTGCTTGCCGGCATGGCCGCCTTCATTATCGGCCTCTGGAACGCTCAGATGCTGCTCAACGAGAAAGGCTACTACTTCACCATTCTGATGTACGGGTTGTTTTCGGCTATTTCGCTTCAGAAATCGGTGCGCGACCAGCTTGATGGCATTCCGGTAACCAACCTTTACTACGGCCTGAGCTGGTTTTCCACCATCCTGTCTATTGCCCTGCTCACGGTGGGCCTGTGGAACGCCACGCTTACGCTCAGCGAAAAAGGCTTTTACGCCATGTCGTTTCTGCTGAGCCTGTTTGCCGCCATTGCCGTGCAGAAAAACACCCGCGACGCCCGCTCCGACCAGCCCGCCACCTCGGCCCCGGAAAACCGGTTCAACGCCGAATAGCCAGCAATTCGGCGACCTAAGCAGCGGATACTCTGGCGCCGCTGAGTATCTTGCGGCTACATTTTAGCTGTTAGCTGTTGGCTATTGGCTGTTAGCTTTCCACCTGACAGCAATGCCCCGAAAGCTAACAGCCATCAGCTAACAGCTAATAGCCTAAAACATGCTCCGCACCGACTGGACCCTTGCCGAAGTAACCGCCATTTACCACCAGCCCGTGCTGGAACTCGTCAGCCAGGCTGCCGCCATCCATGCCGTAACCCAGGCCACCGGCGAAGTGCAGGTGTGCACCCTGCTGAGCGTGAAAACCGGCGGCTGCCCCGAGGACTGCGCCTACTGCCCCCAGGCTGCCCGCTACCATACGGGCGTGCAGGCCCACAAGCTGCTGCCCGACGCCGAAGTGCTGGCCTCGGCCCAGCGTGCCCGCGACGCCGGCTCCACCCGTTTCTGCATGGGTGCCGCCTGGCGCGAAATCCGCGACAACAAGGACTTTGACCGCGTGCTGGGCATGGTGGAGCAGGTGAACGGCCTCGGGTTGGAAGTGTGCTGCACATTGGGCATGCTGAACGAGTACCAGGCCGAGCGCCTGAAAACGGCCGGCCTCTACGCCTACAACCACAACCTCGACACCAGCCGCGAGAAGTACGACGACATCATTACCACGCGCACCTATGACGACCGGCTGAACACGCTGGAGCACGTGCGCAAGGCCGGCATTTCGGTGTGCTCGGGCGGCATCATCGGCCTCGGCGAAACCGACGAGGACCGCGTAGCCATGCTGCACACGCTGGCCACGCTGGCGGCCCACCCCGAGAGCGTGCCGGTAAACGCCCTGGTGCCCGTAGAAGGCACGCCCCTGGCCGACCAGCCTCGCGTGAGCGTGTGGGAAATGCTGCGCATGATTGCCACCGCCCGCATCCTGATGCCGAACACCATGGTGCGCCTCTCGGCCGGCCGCCAGGAAATGCCCGTTACCGAGCAGGCCCTGTGCTTCTTGGCCGGTGCCAACTCCATCTTCTCGGGCGAGAAGCTGCTGACCACCCCCAACCCCGACTTCGACGCCGACCAGCAGATGTTCGCCCTGCTCGGCCTCAAGCCCCGCAAGTCGTTCAAGGACGTGCCCGAGGGCGCCGTACTGATGGGCCGCGGCAAGGCGCCGGTAGAGGCGTAAGCGCCGAAGCAGCCCCCAGAACAGTGTTATGCTTTATCTGCGCGCCAGATAAAGCATAACACTGTTTTTTCTTCCCGACTTCTCTTCCTCACCACTTCCCATGGAAATCCCCTTCGACCTCAACCTTGACTATGCCTACGCCGAGAGCATCCGCCAGCAGCATGAGGCCCGCGAGGCCCAAGACCTGATTTCGGAGCTGGAGGATAAGGTTGGGTCGGCCCTGGGGCTGGTGATGCAGCGCCATGGTGTGCTGCCCGCCGTCGGCGACCGGGTAGAGGTAGATTCGGAGTGGCTGGTCATCAGCGCCCGCACCTTCGGGCAGGATGGCAGCGTGTGGCTCTCGGTGGGGCCGTTTGCGGGCTGATTGCCCCCTGCATAGCTCCGCCACTACGTATGCCGCCCGACTCCGCTTCTTCTGCCCTGCACCAGCGCCTGGCCGCCGAGCTGGCCCGGCGCGAGGCCGCCGCCACCCCGCCGCCACCTGCCCGCTCCGCCCGCACCCGGCCTCGTCGATTTCAGCTCGAACGACTACCTGGGTCTGAGCCGACACCCGCAGGTACTGGCGGCGGTCCAGGCTGCGGCCCAACTGCCCGCGGGCAGCACCGGCTCGCGCCTGCTCACCGGCAACTCGGCCGCCGCTGAAGCCCTTGAAACCCACTTGGCCAAGTTCCATGGGGCCGAGGCGGCGCTGCTCTTCAACTCGGGCTACGCGGCCAACCTGGGATTGTTCGGCGCCGTGCCCCGGCGCGGCGACACCATTCTCTACGACGAAACCAGCCACGCCTCGGTCAAGGACGGCATCCGGGCCACGCCGGCCACCTCCTGGAGCTTCCGCCACAACGATTTGGCTGACCTGGAACGCAAGGCGGCGCGGGCCACCGGGGCGGTGTTCGTGGCCGTGGAGGCGCTGTATTCGATGGACGGCGACGTAGCTCCGCTGGCCGAGCTGGCAGCCCTCTGCCAGCGTCTGGGCCTGTATTTAGTGGTCGATGAGGCCCATACCAACGGCCTCTACGGCCCCCGCGGCGAAGGGCTGGTAGCAGCGCTGGGGCTTGAGGACGCAGTATTTGCCCGTATCCTCACCTTCGGCAAGGCTCTTGGTAGCCAGGGCGCGGCCGTAGCCGGCTCCGCCCTGCTGCGCGACTACCTGCTCAACTTCAGCCGGCCCTTCATCTATACCACGGCCCTGCCCCCCGCCACCGTAGCCGGCCTCGCGGCAGCCTACGAGCTGCTGCCCGAGCTACAGCCGGCCCGCGAGCAGCTTTTCCGGCTATCCGACTACCTAAAAGCCACGCTCAATGCCGTACCGGGTCTGCACGTGCCGGCCACCAGCCACGTTATCCACCCGGTTTTCTTCACCCAAAACCCCGGCCCCGCCGCCGTGCGCGCCATAGCCGCCGCCGCCCAGGCCGCCGGCTTCGATGTGCGCCCCATTGTAGCGCCCACCGTGCCCGCCGGTACCGAGCGGCTCCGGCTCATCGTGCATTCCTTCAACACCAAAGCCGAAATTGACGCGTTGGTGGCGGTGCTAAGGTTAGCTGTTAACTAACCCAAGTTGCGGTGGGCGCTGTAGGGGCGGGGCTTGTCCCCGCCCGCCGTTCACGCCGCTTCAACGATAATCGTTCAACGGCGGGCGGGGACAAGCCCCGCCCCTACGTCGTTCCGACACCCTTACTTCCCAACCTGGGTTAGCTCTCCGCTAACAACTCAGATAAGCGGGTACTTCGCTGAGTCGCTCGTTTGTGCGGTTTACCGCATCCACGCGCCAGCAGTAGTGCTCCAGGCCGTTACTGAGCAGCAGCAGTGGGGCGCCGATGGTGAGGTTGTAGGTGGCAATCTGGTGGGCGACGGCGGGGGTGATGGGCACGGTGGGGCGCTTGCACTCCACCAGCAGCAGCGGCTGGCCGGTGGCATCGAGGGCCAGCAAATCGGTGCGTTTCTGGCGCTGGTTGTACTGGTGGCCGCGTTCCAGGCTCAGCAGCCCCTTGGGGTAGCCGCGGTGGTTGATGAGGTAATGCACCAGATGCTGGCGCACCCACTCCTCGGGCGTGAGCACCACGTGGCGGCGGCGCAGCACGTCCCAGATTAGCAACTTTTCGCCGCTTTGTGTAACTTTGGCTTCGAAAGGCGGCAGATTCAACTCTTGCATCACCTACAAAGGTACGGCCCCGGGGTATGTCTCCCGCTTTTCATTCCGTGCCGTCGATTCCCCATTCCGGGCACCGACGGCTTTTTTGTACCTACCCTTTTCCGGCCGACTGAGCTGGCCGCTGCTCCAGGCTGCTGCCGGTTGCGGTGTAACCTTATCTTTCGCAACCCTAACCCTTTCGTATGAAGACTAAAGCTGACATTGTTAAAAACTGGCTCCCGCGCTATACCGGAGTCGAATTAGAGGAATTCGGACAGTACATTCTGCTCACCAACTTCGCGAACTACGTGACCATGTTTGCCGAGCAGTTCGGCACCGAAGTGCGCGGCCTCGACAAGCCCATGCAGACGGCCACGGCCAACGGCATCACCATCATCAACTTCGGCATGGGCTCGCCCATGGCGGCCACCGTCATGGACCTGCTTTCGGCCATTGAGCCCAAGGCAGCCCTGTTTCTGGGCAAGTGCGGCGGCCTCAAGAGCAACACCAAGCTCGGCGACCTGATTCTGCCCATCGCCGCCATCCGGGGCGAGGGTACATCGGACGACTACCTGCCGGCCGAAATTCCGGCTTTGCCCTCCTTCCGTTTGCAGCGGGCCGTGAGCAGCGTCATCAAGAAGTTCGAGCTGGACTATTGGACCGGCACGGTGTACACCACTAACCGCCGCGTGTGGGAGCATGACGACGCGTTCAAAGAGTACCTGCGCCAAGTTCGGGCCATGGCCGTGGATATGGAAACGGCGACCATCTTCACCGTAGGCTTCGTCAACGGCATCCCCCACGGTGCGCTGCTGCTGGTGAGCGACAACCCGATGACGCCCGAGGGCGTGAAAACGTCGGAGAGCGACAAGAAAGTAACTGCCGGTTACGTGAAGAATCACCTGAAAATCGGCATTGAGTCGCTGCTGGAGCTGAAGAACTCCGGCGAGTCGGTGAAGCACATGCGCTTCGACTAAGCGCGGCTTTTTAGAAGCCGAGAAGAACGTGTCATCCTGAGCGGAGCGAAGGATCTTATCACGCTTGAACGAGTCGTTGTTACGGTCGTTCGAACGTGATAAGGTCCTTCGCTCCGCTCAGGATGACACGTTCTTTTTTTCGCTGTTATCTTTCTCAGCGGCTTTTCCCCGACCTTCCCGTTTCCAACCTCTCTCCCGCTTCTATGCTTCCACATTTTCGCTCATTGCTGGCCCTGCCGCTGCTGGCCGCCGTTTTTAGCGCCTGCCAATCCACCTCAAACGGCAACCGCCAGCCGGCCGATTTGCTCGTGTACAATGCCACGGTGTACACCGTCGATTCGGCGTTCAGCACGGCCCGGGCGTTTGCCGTGAAGGATGGCAAGTTTGTGGGCGTGGGCACGGCCGAGGAGCTGCGCGGGCAGTTTGAGGCCAAAGAGGAAGTGGATGCGAACGGGCAGTTCATCTACCCGGGTTTCTACGACGCGCACTGCCACTTTTACCGCTATGGCTTAGGCCTGCGCGACGCCGATTTGGTGGATACCGACTCGTGGCCCCAGGTGGTGGCGAAGCTAAACCAGCAGCGGCAGCAGTACCCGCAGGCAGCCTGGCTCACCGGCCGCGGCTGGGACCAGAACGACTGGCCCGGCAAGCAGTTCCCAACCAAGGACACGCTCGACGTGCTGTTTCCGAACACGCCGGTGTTCATTGTGCGGGTAGACGGCCACGCGGCCCTTGTGAACCAGAAGGCGCTCGATTTGGCCGGCATTACAGCCCGCACCCCCATCAGCGGGGGCACAATTGCCAAAGATGCGGCCGGCCGGCTCACGGGTTTGCTGGTGGATAATGCCGTGGATCTGGTGTCGGCCAAAATACCGGCGCCCGGCGCGGCCGAGGCTGAAACTGCTCTGCTCGACGCGCAGCAGCGCTGCTTGGCCGTGGGCCTGACCAGCATGGCCGACGCGGGCCTCGAAAAGGCCAACGTCGAGCGCCTCGACCAGCTCCAGGAGGCTGGTAAGCTCAAGGTGCGCCTCTACGTCATGCTGGCCCCTACCAAGGAGAACAAGGATTTCTACCTCAAAAACGGCCCTATCTTCAAGGACCGGCTCACCGTCAACTCGTTCAAGGTGTACGCCGATGGGGCGCTGGGCTCGCGCGGGGCCTGTTTGGTGGAGCCCTATAACGACAAGCCCAAGGAAACCGGCTTCCTGCTCTCCACTGAAAAGGAGTTCCGCGAGTTGGCCCGGCTGCTGGCTTCCAGCAAGTTCCAGATGAACACCCACGCCATCGGCGACTCGGCCAACCGGCTCATCCTCAACATCTACGGCGAAGTACTGAAGGGCCAGCCGGACCGGCGCTGGCGCATCGAGCACGCCCAGGTGGTTACGGCGGCCGATATGGGCAAGTTCGGGCAGTTCGGCATAGTGCCTTCGGTGCAGCCCACCCACGCCACCTCCGATATGTACTGGGCCGGCGAGCGGCTGGGGGCCGAGCGCCTCAAAACGGCCTACGCCTACGAGCAGCTGCGCAAGCAGTACGGGCAAGTGGCCATCGGCAGTGATTTTCCGGTCGAGGATATCAACCCGCTCTTCGGCTTCCACTCGGCCGTGGCCCGGCAGGATGCCAAGAACTACCCGGCCGGTGGTTTCCAGCCCGAAAACGCCCTTTCGCGCCCCGACGCTTTGCGCGGCATGACCACCTGGGCCGCTCACGCCGCCTTCGAGGACAAGCAGAAGGGCAGCATCAAACCCGGTATGGCCGCCGACTTCGTCATCCTCGACACCGACCTGCTCAAAGCCCCCAACGAAAAACTCCGCACTGCCAAAGTACAGCAAACCTGGATTGCGGGCGAGAAGGTGTTTTCAGTGAAATAGATAGAAAAGCCGCACGTCATTCAGAGCGAAGCGAAGAATCTCGCGTGCTGATATTGCAATAGTAGCCCTGCGTTAGGATTACTATCACTGTGTCAGCACGCGAGATTCTTCGCTTCGCTCTGAATGACGTGCGGCTTTTTAATTCCCTCCCTTACCAGTTGGGCTCATCGGCCGAGGGACCGTACATGGCGGGAATCGGCACATCGAGCAGGCGCAGATACACGCTGAGCTGGCCGCGGTGGTGGATGCTGTGGTTGAGGCCCATGATGCGAATGGCCGTGGCTTTGGGGTATTCGAGTAGTGTCTGCTCGCCGCGGTGGAGGCGGAAGCTGTGGGTCAGCTCCTCGTCGGTGGATTGCTTCAGGGCCGCCCGCAGGCTGGCGCTATACTCCTCGAAGCGGGCCATCAGCTCCTCGTGGTTTGTGGGCGAGGGGCCGGGCTTGGGGCCGTTGGGGTCGAGGAAGTCGCGGCTGCTATGCTGCACGAACAGCTGCTTAAAGGCCAGCAGGTTCACGATGTGGGCCGCCAGCTGGCCGAGCTTCATGCTTTTGGGGTGCGGCTGGAAATCGGCCTGCTCGTAGGGCACTAGTGCCAGCAGTTTGCGGGTGGTAGCCAGCTCGTGGTCGAGCTCGGCGAGGATGTTCTGTTGTAGCGAGGAAGTATGCATGGTGGAAGTGAAGGATAAAAATTGCAGGTTAATGATGGCCGCGAAGGACTGAGGCTTTCAAATCGTCATGCTGAGCGAAGTCGAAGCATCTCTACCCCAACAGTATATGATGACTATTGCGGTAGAGATGCTTCGGCTTCGCTCAGCATGACGGGCTGACTTGAATTCGCGGCTTTCTACATAGCTTCAGTTCTCACTTTCGTTTTTTATTTCCCCTGATTTCCTACAGCTGTGGGCTGGTGGGTGAGGCGGGCGGGGGGCCGGGGAAGGTATCGGGGGCGGTTGGCGAGTCTTCGCGGAGCTTGCGGCCGCGCAATTGGAGCAGGAAAACCAGGCCCAGGATGAAGAATACGATGAGCGCCAGGATGCTGTAGCGCATGTTGCCGCCCATTATTTGCGAGATGCCACCAAACACCAGCAGGCCGATAACGATGCCTACTTTCTCGGTAACGTCGAAGAAGCTGAAATAGGCCGCCGGGTTGGGCGTGTTTTCAGGGATGATTTTGGAGTAGGTGGAGCGCGAGAGGCTCTGCACCGCGCCCATTGTGAGGCCAATAACTGCCGCCAGCGCGTAGAAGCTCCAGCCGGCCTGCACGAAGTAGCCGGCAATACAAATCAGCATCCAGATAAATACCGCCCAGCTTAGGGCGCGGGTGTTACCGATGCGTTCGGAGAGTTTGGCGAACAGATAGGCGCCCAGAATACCCACTATCTGCAGCAGCAGAATAGTCATAATCAGGGCGGAAGTTTCCAGCTTTAATTCTTCCGAGCCGAAGAGTGTGGCCACGTACATCACCGTCTGCACGCCCATATTGTAGGTGAAGTAGGCCAGCAGGAAGCGCTTGAGGTTGGGCTGGCGCTTGGTTTCTTCCCAGACCTTGCCCAGCTCGCGGAAGCCGTTGAGCAGCCAGCCCGAATCGTTGGTGGCTCCGGCGGGGCGGCCGGGGTCGGCGGGCAGGGTGGCGAAGGGAATCTGGGCGAAGCCGGCCCACCAGATGCCGGTGAGCAGGAAGCTCAGGCGGGTGGCTTCGCCCACGCTCAGCCCAAACAGCGGCGTACCCGACAGCGTAGGCCCCTGGATAAGTATCAGGCAAGTAACGAGCAACAGCACCGAGCCGATGTAGCCCATCGAGAACCCGCGCGCCGAGAGCGAATCGAACTTCTCCTCCGACGAAATATCGGGCAGGTAGGAGTTGTAGAATACAATGGAACCCGAGAAGCCCACCGTCGCCATGATGAAGATGACGACCCCCAGCGTGAACGTGCTGGCCTCAAAGAAATACAGCCCCGCGCACGAGGCTGCCCCCAGGTAGCAGAAGATCTGCATAAACAGCTTCCGCCGGCCCGAATAGTCGGCCAGCGCGGTGAGCAGTGGGCTGATGAGGGCAATGACCAAGAAGGCCGCTGACACCGAATAGTTCTGGAGCGAGGTGCCCGGAATGCTCATACCGAGGAACTCGACGGGCGTTTTGCCACTGTCGGTGCCCGTGATGTCCTTTACTACCGAGCCCCAGTAAATGGGGAAAATGGAGCTGGTAATCACCAGCGGATACACTGAGTTGGCCCAGTCGTAAAACGTCCAGCCGCGGGTGATGCGCTTGTCGTCTTTGGGGATGGTTTGAACGCCGGGTTCGGCGGACGAAACGGCGGCGGTAGCGTCGCTCATATAGGCAGGGGATTGGGCAGTGGTGCGGGCAAGATAACGGGATTTCACGGTTGCGGTTGCTGCCTTTACTGCCAACTTGTTCCCACGCCTTAGTGCTGTGGCAAGTGCGGGAAGTTGGCCCGTACCATTCCGGCATACTCGGCCGGGTCTAGGGCGGCTTCCTGCCATATCTGCCGGGCCTCTGCGGCGGCTTCTTTTCCCTCTGCTACTGAAAGGCCTAATTCTGTCAGGAACTCCTGTTCTCGTTCCTCAAGAGGCGCCATAAACTTCAGCGCGCCCACTATCCGCGCGTAAAACAACTCTTTCAGGCGGTCTAATCGGCTCTTTATTAAATCGGGCCGATCGAGGCCAAAAGCCTGGATGCTGGCTTCCCCCCGATCATCCAAGGCCTTGATGGCATCCTGCACGAAGGTTATGTGTAGCGCAGGATTATCGAGCGCGGGATGTAGCAGCAGCGCTTGTTCCCGGTTCAGCGCTTCGGTATGCATGAGGGCCCGGGTGGCAGGGTCGCGTAGAGGGAAGTAATTGCCTTTGTATTCCTGGTTGCAGAGCTGACAGGAGAAGAGCAGGTTGGTCCACTCGTAGGCTAGCCAATAGTAGCCAGGTTTAGATAACGGGCCTCTCCAATCCTGCTGATACCCCGCTTTGGGCCGGAAGTGCTCTACGTCGCCGTAGCTTGTGGCAGTGAACAGCGATTCGCAGTAGCAACACTTTTTATGCTGGTCGAGGCGCAGTTGCTCCTTCACCGTCGCATCGTTGTAAATCCCATCGCGCGACTTCAGGCGCGTGTTCTCGGGAGCCCGACAAGCCGCAGGATCGGCAGTATAGAGCTGCTCCAGCTGCCGCAGGTGCCGGGTGCCGCGCCGACCAAGAATGGCCGGTTCGGTCGCGCTTTTAGTTACCTGAATCATATGCGGCTAGTGCAGCAAGTCATCTTCTTTCAGGTTGCGGGCCAGCCGGGCCAGCAGACTTTCCACCCGCCGCTCGGGGGCCGTATCGCCAATGGGAGCTTGCGCTACTTTGGCGTTCAGCTCGGCCAGCTGCTGCTTTTCGGCGGCCGTGAGGCGCTTTTTCAGAAGCAGCTTGTTACGCAGCGCCAAGTCATCCTCAGTCTGCCGCGAGAGAGTGGTCACGTCCTCGAACAGCTCACTATTGAGAATCTGATCTACCCGCCATCCTTGCACATCAATCGGGTTCTGGCGCACGATGGTCTGGTCGCCTTCCCGTTGCAGCAGCACCACGTTGGCCCCCTCGTCGCCGGCGGCCTGCACCACCAGGGGGCTATGGGCGGTGGCAATGAACTGGGTGTTCTTGAAGATGCCGCTCAGGAAGCCCAGCAGCTTGCGCTGCCAGCTCGGGTGCAGGTGCAAATCAATTTCATCAATGAGCACAATGGCCGGCTCTTCCAACGGATTCGGGCTATCGGGATAACGCAGGAACAGCTTGCTGGCAAAGTCCGTGAGCCATACGACAAGAGTTTGGTAGCCCAGGCTCATATCGCGCAAGCGCACCCAGCCGAAGTGAGTGAGAAGCTCTAGTTGTTGTTCATCTTTCTCATTACTCTTAATTTGAATATCGAATACTTCGGGCAATACAATTAGCAAGGCTTGCCGCACACGCTCTAGCTGCATTAAAGCGCTCTTAGCACCATTTTTATTTACATAGGAACTAAGTGTCTTTTGCAGAAACCATTCTTCTGGATTAAGCAAATCAGCTCGGTCATTGAAAAGGCTAATACAATTATCATCCTCGCTATTATGCTGTGCTCCTATGTTTGTATCTCCTACTATTCTACCTGCACCGTATCCATAACAGATCAAACTTGAAGGGTTTTTTCCCCTAGTCATCATACCAGCATTCCTATGCTTGCGCACTGTCATTTCTACTATGGCAATTTTTGAATCAGTATTTTCTTCTAATAACTTCTTTCCTTGTCCAATAATTGAGGTCAAAATAGCCGGACTTTCACTTCCATATCTGAATGGTTGCCAACCGTAATTAGCATAGCGCCATAAGGCTGGTAAAGCAGTATTGGTAGTCTGCTCACCACTAACAAACGGGCGCATTTCTGTAACCATTCCTGCCAATACTCTCAACACCGTCGTTTTCCCCACTCCATTATCCCCTAGAATAATTGTCCACCGTGCGGGGCGGCCGTCGGGGCGGGCGAAGGAAATTGGTTGTATCTCGCCGAAGCTGCGCACGTTTTCCAGGCTCAAGGAGAGGAAGTAGGCGGGCGGCGGGGTATGCGGGGTGGAAGGCATGGCAACGGGAACAAGGGGTAGCAGCAGCTAGTAGCAGGCCGATCCAAAAGTAACAGACCCAACGGGAAACAATGTCCTTACTTTTCGCCCGCCAGCAGCGCCGCGTACTGGGCCTCGGTATCCACATCAACAGCTCCGGCCGGGAAAGTTACGGCGGCTACCAGCGCCGAATGCTGCCTGAGCAGTTGCCCGGCTCCGGCGGCAGCTGGTAGTTGCCGGAGCAGCGGCAGCGCCTCGGAGCCAAACAGCACCGGTACACCCAGCGTGTCGCCGTACTGGCAGGCTACCATGGCGCGGCCGTGGTGTTCCGTGCTTCGGCCAACTGCTCCAATAACGCGGGCGTTACGTGGGGCTGGTCGCACAGCATCACCACGACATCCGTAAAGGATACTCCCAGACTTTCGAGCGCGTGCAGGCCGCACTGGATGGATGCGCCCATGCCGGCCGGCCAGTTGGGGCAATGCTGCACCACGAGCGGCAAACCGGCCAACTCGGGCAACAGGGCCTCGTGCAGCGCGCCGGTAACCACCACCACCGGCGCGCCGGTCGCGGCGGCCACTGCGGTTTCGGCGGCCCGGCGCAGCAGTGTCCGGCCCTGGTACATCAGCAACTGCTTGGGTCGCCCCAGGCGCGAGGAGGCCCCGGCAGCCAGAAGCAGAATAGCGGGCATACGATGGGAGTAATAGGATGTAGGGGCGAAGCTAAGCCCCGCCCGCCGTTGGACAACTGTTCAAACGATAGTTCCACATGTCCCAAAAGGCAGGCGGGGACAAGCCCCGCCCCTATAGCTCGCACACCGCCTCTACCTTCCCCTCGGGCACCAATGGGGCATCGGCCTGCAATGTGGGGTGAATGGGATGGGGCGAATCACGTAGGAAACCGGCGGGGCGGCCCGTGAGCACGGCCTGGATTTCGGCCACGATGGAAAGGGCAATTTCCTCGGGCGTTTCGCCGCCCAGGTTCAGGCCGATGGGGCTGTGCAGGCGGCTTTGCAGCTGCGCGGCGGCATCAGGCGTTTCCTTCACCAAATCCTGCAATAGCCGCTCGTACTTTTTACGCGGGCCCAGCAGACCGATGTAGGGTGTGGTGGCATCGGGCAACAGGTGGCGCAGCACCGCCAGGTCGTAGTAGTAGTTGTGGGTCATCAGCAGCGCAAAGGCCCCATCATAGGGCTGTTGGGCCACTTGTTCCAACGGCAGCACCCGCACGGCGTGCGCCTCTGGAAAGCGGGCCGGCTGCACCTGGGCCGGGCGGCCGTCCACTACCGTTATGCGCCAGCCCAAGCCGGCGGCAACCCGCACCAGCGGCTGCACGTCGTTACCGGCGCCGTACACGGTAAGGCGCACGGGTGGGCGCAGGATTTCCAGGCTCACGCGCACAGCCCCATTTCCGCCCGGGTAGTGGCGGGTAGCGGGGCGACCAGCCACCAGCGCGGCCCGGGCATCGGCCAGCAGCGGCTGGTATAAGGTGGCCGTATCGGGCAACGTGCCCTGAATTTCTCCGTCGGCCAGCAACAGCAGCCGTTGACCCACCTGTACTTCATCACCAGGCCCCACCCCGGCAAACACAGTGGCTACTACGGCCGGGGCGTGGGCGGTGGCAGCGGCCCAACGGCGCAGCAGCTCCAGCGGGTTGTCGGGGTCCTGGAAGTCGAGGGGTTCGAGCAGAATCTGCACGATGCCCTGGCAACCCAGCGCGGCCCCGAATTGCAGGTCGTCGTCGGGGTCGGTCGAGTCGTAGGTGACCAGCGCGGGGCGGCCCTGGCGGATGGTGCGGCGGGCCCGGCGGCGGGCGTCGCCTTCGAGGCAACCCCCGCTGATGGCTCCGGTCAGCTGGCCTTCGTCGGTAACCAGCATCCGGGCCCCAGGGCGGCGATACGCCGAGCCGGCCACATCCACCACCGAGGCCAGCGCGCACGCCCGCCCCGCGGCGCGGTGCTGGTCGTAGGCATGGAGCAGGCGTTCGAGTTCAGTCATTTAGTTTGAGCTGTTAGCCATTAGCTGATAGCTGTCAGCTTTTTGTTAAGGTAACTCCAGTTGCGAGCACGATGTAGGGGCGGGGCTTGCCCCCGCCCGCCGTCAGCACAACGTGTTAAACAGCTGTTGGGATGCCCCACAAAGCCAGTTGCAACGGCGGGCGGGGACAAGCCCCGCCCCTACATCGTGTTAATAGACCTGCTTCTCAGCAGAAACTACGCCGGCAGCCGCATGGCTTCCAACACCTTATCGGGCGTCATTGGGAGGCTGCGCAGGCGGCGGCCGGTGGCGTTGAACACGGCGTTGGCTACGGCGGCGGTTACGCCGACCATGCCCAACTCGCCAATACCCTTTACGCCCAGCAAATTGATGTAAGGGTCGGTTTCGGGCACGAACTCCACCTGCATGTTGGGTATGTCGGCGTTGACGGGGACGTGGTAGCCGGCCAGGTCGGCGTTGGTGTAGCGGGCGAAGTTGGGGTCACGGAACGTGTCCTCCATCAAAGCCGCCCCGATGCCGTAGATAGCGCCACCGGTCATCTGGCTGGTGGCGGTTTTCAGGTTGAGAACGGTGCCCGCGCCGTGCACGCCCACCCAGCGCGTTACGCGAATCGTACCCAGGTCGGGGTCGACTTCCACCTCGCAGAAGTGGGCGCCGAACGAGTGCATGGAGTGGCCGCCGGTTTTTTTCTCCTTGTTGTCGTTGTTCGGGTCGGCACCGTTTTGGCCGAAGTTCTTCTCCTCGTAGCCCGCCCCGTATCGGCCGGTGCCGCTGCCCTCAATGTCGGGCTGGCCGCTGCGGCCCAAAGCTGCCACCAAGGTTTCGCCCTTCTTGGGGTCTTTGATGAGGAACATGCGGCCCAGCTCCACCTTCACATCGGTGGGCTTGGCCTTGTAAAGCGGCGACTTCTTATCAGCCACCGCCATTTTTACCATCTTATCCCATACATCCTGCGCGGCGGCCATGATGGACGAAGCCACAGTGCCAGCCGCCACCGAGCCGCCCGAACCGGGGGCCGTGGGCAGGCGGGTATCGCCCAGCTCGAAGCGGATTTTCTCGGGCGGTAGGCCCAGCGCGTCGGCCGAAACCTGCGTCATTACGGTGTAGGTGCCGGTGCCCAGGTCAGTGGCGCCAGCCTCCACCACGGCGTGGCCGTCGGCGAATAGCCGCACGCGGGCCGTACCCTGCGAGCTATGCACGGGGTAAGTGGCGCTGGCCATGCCGTGGCCTACCAGCATCCGGCCCCGGCGCGTCTGGCCGGGCTTGGGGTTACGCTTGTCCCAGCCGAATAGCTCGGCCCCGCGGGTGTAGCACTGCTTCAGGCTCTTGCTGCTCCAGGGCTTGCCGTTGCTGTGGTCGTGGTCGGCGTAGTTGCGTAGCCGGATTTCAAGCGGATCGATGTTGAGCTGGTTTGCCAAATCGTCCATCGACGACTCCAGCGCAAACGAGCCGGGGCCCTCGCCGGGGGCCCGCATCCACACCGAAGTCATCACGTTGGCCCGGGCCAGCTCGTACACCGTCGAGTAGTTCTCGCAGGCATACAGCATGTCCATAATCTTGCCGTTCGACTCGGTGTAGTTGTCCCAGGGCGAGGTAGTGGCCTTTTTCGTGTGTACTATCGACACCAGCTTGCCGTCGGCCGTAGCGCCTAGTTTCAGGGTTTGCTCCTGGTCTTCGCGGTGTCCGACGCCGGTAAACATCTGCTGGCGCGTGAGGGCCAGCTTCACCGGCCGGTTCACGGCCCGGGCCGCCAGCACCGTGAGAATGGTGTGGGGCCAGAACGAGCCTTTGCAGCCGAAGCCCCCCCCGATGTACTTGGTCACGACCCGAATCTGCTCGCGCGGCATGCCCAGCAGCTCAGCCAGGTTGCCCTGGTGCATGGTCACGTTCTGGCTGGCCTCGTACACCGTCAGCTTGTCGGCGCCCTCCCACACGGCCAGCGTGGCGGCCGACTCCATGGGGCTGTGGTGGTTGATGGCGTGCACGTAGGTAGCCTCGTGCTTCAAGGCCGCGCCGTCGTAGGCCTGCTGCGGGTTGCCGCGCACCACGTGGGCGTCCTTCTTGCCGCTCTGGATTTTCTGGGGGTCAAACAGCTCGGCCTTGGGGTCGAGGTAGGAGTCGATGGGCGTTTCGACCTGGTAGGTTACCTTGATGAGGGCGGCCGCCTGGGTGGCCGCCTCCAGCGTGGTGGCCACTACAAGCGCCACCGGCTGGCCGGCGTACTGAATCTGGTTGTCCTGCATGGGCAGGTAGCTCTGGGCCGCCCGCCACTTCTCAATCTGCTTGGGCGTTTTGGCCGGCTTGGGCAGGTTTTCGTGGGTGAAGATGTTGAGTATGCCCGGCTCCTTGGCCGCCCGCGAAGTGTCGATGCTGGTGATGCGGCCCTTGGCAATAGTGCTGGTTTTGAGCACCCCGTGCACCGTACCGGGCACGTTTATTTCGGCCGAGTAGCGGGCCGCGCCGGTTACCTTGGCCGGGCCGTCCACGCGGTCCAGGGGTTTACCGACTACGTTGGTGGGCGCGTTTTCTTTCTGGTTGGTTTCCATTTGATTCAGACTTGTTTCACGCAGTGTCTCGCGGTGGATTACGCAGGGTTTCGGGGTGGCCGTTCACTGCGCGACACTGCGCCGCCCACTGCGAGACACTGCGTGAAAGCTATATTAAACGGCTACTTCACTGAGAGCCCGTACCAGCGTATTCTTCGCCATTTCTATCTTATAGGCGTTGTGCTCGCGCGGCTTGGCTCCGCGCAACGCCAGCTCGGCGGCGGCCCGGAACGTGGCCTCGGTGGCGGGTTTGCCCACCAGCATCTTCTCGGCCTCGGAGCAGCGCCAGGGCTGGGCCCCCACGCCACCCAGCGCCACGCGAGCCGCCCGGATGGTACCACCCTGCACTTCCAGCCCCACCGCCGCCGATACTAGCGCGTAAGCGTAGGAGGCCCGGTCGCGCACTTTCAGGTACTTCGACTTGCGCGCCGCCTCAGTTTGTGGGATGGTCACGGCCACAATCAGCTCGTCGGCTTCGAGCACCGTTTCGCGCTGGGGCGTGGTGCCGGGCAGCAGGTAAAACTTGGTGATGGGCACCTGCCGCTGCTTGCCCTTGGCGTTTTCCAGCGTCAGCACCGCGTCGAGGGCAATGAGGGCCACCGAGAGGTCGCCGGGGTAGCTGGTGGCAATGCAGGTTTCGCTGGTACCCAGAATGGCCAGGTTGCGGTTGTCGCCTTCCAGGGCCGGGCAGCCGGTGCCGGGCTCGCGCTTGTTACACGGAAACGCGGTGTCGCGGAAGTAGCCGCAGCGGGTGCGCTGCAGCACGTTGCCCCCGATGCTGGCCATGTTGCGCAGCTGCGCCGAGGCCGCCAGCAGCAGCGACTCGGCCACGGCCGGAAACTGCTGCGCCACCAGCGGGTGCGCTCCCACGTCGCTCATACGCTCCAATGCCCCGATGCGCAGCCCGTCCTTGGTCATCTCAATGCCCCGGAATGGCAGCAGGTTCACGTCGATAAGCTGGTCGTGGTTTTCCACATTCGACTTCATCAAATCGAGCAGCGTGGTGCCACCGGCAATAAAGGCCGCCGACTTATCGTCGCGCTTGGCGGCGGTAGCCTCCTTGGCTTTATCGGCCTGGATATAGGAGAAATTATTCATGGCTTATTGGGGGTCTGGGCGAAGGAATAGTGCTGTAGGGGCGGGGCTTGTCCCCGCCCGCCGTTGAACGATGCGGGAAAGGACCGTTCAACGGCGGGCGGGGACAAGCCCTGCCCCTACCCCATCTTGGTTTTAGCCTCCAGAATGGCGGCCGTGATGTTGGGGTAGGCGCTGCAGCGGCAGATGTTGCCGCTCATCCACTCGCGTACTTCGGCCTCGGAGCCGGCGTGGCCCTCCTGCACACAGGCAACGGCCGACATAATCTGGCCCGGGGTACAGTAGCCGCACTGGAAACCGTCGTGCTTGAGGAAGGCGGCCTGCATGGGGTGCAGCTCGTCGCCTTTAGCCAAGCCCTCGATGGTGGTAATTTCCTTGCCCTGGCTCATCACGGCCAGCGTGAGGCAGCTGTTTACCCGGCGGCCATCTACCAGCACGGTGCAGGCGCCGCACTGGCCATGGTCGCAGCCTTTCTTCGAGCCCGTCAGATCGAGGTATTCGCGTAGGGCGTCGAGCAGCGTCACGCGGGGCTCGGCCCGGATGCTGCGCACGGTGCCGTTCACTTTCAGGCTAATGGTCGACACGCCTTCTACTTTCTTCGAGAGGGCCGTCAGGCGTTCGGCCTGGCTGAGGAACGGCGGGGCCAGGGCCAGCCCCAGAAAGCCGCCGGCCTGTTTCATAAAGGTGCGGCGCGAGCCGTCGGGGTTGAGCGGGGCGGGGGTCGTGGGGGCAGACATAAAGCAGAAACGGAGTAGAAGAAAGGCCCACTACCGAGGCAGGCAGACGGCTAGTATCGGCATACGCAACCCGCCGGGCGGGTGTTCACCATGGACGGCGGTTACCAATGGTTTAGTCGGTAAAACCTGCCTTTGGTCGTTATGTTGCGTTCGTCGGGCCAGAATAAGCGCCGACCGTTAGCTTGCCACCGGAACCACATGCAGCTTTGCGGGCAGTCAGACCGTCCTGTCGGCTTCATCCGCCACCCGCTGGCTGCCCCCGACCTACTCCGCCGCATGCTTCATCAGTATATTCCTGCTTTCTGCCTGCAAACCGACACCGATTCGGGTATGCTGCGGGTGGAGTACCAGATGGGGGCCGAATCGGCGCTGCGACGCCCCGACGTGACGGCCCTGCTGGCGCTGGCCCGCGCGCACACCGTTCGCCGCCTGCTCATCGATATGCGCACCGTGCCGCTGCTGACGGTGTACGACGAGCTGTGGCTGGGCACGCACTTTATGCCCGCCCTGCTGGCCATGCCCCTCGAACGGCTGGTGCTTATTGTAGGCAGCCACCAGACCTACCACCAGCTGGCCATTGATGCCCTCCACGACTTGGTAAAGCCTTCCATCGGCTTCGACTCGCAGTATTTCGACGACCCCGAAACGGCTCTGTACTGGCTCACCGACGATGCCCCCCAGGTGCCCGCGCTGCTGGCCGAGTGGGCCGGCCGCTAACCCGACTCGGCATCAACCCCTCTGGAAGCAACTTTGTGCTACCCGACGAAGCTTCCTTTCCGAACTCATCCGGCCAAGGGCAGTGACGGCCCAAAGTATAGCAGTTTGCTGAACGGTGTATCTGAATCTGTTCAGCAGGCGACAGGCAAGCAGGCTGACCAGCCTGCTTGCCTGTCGCCTATTATAGCTTAACGATGAGCCCCCAAACAGCACGTCGCAACATCACGACAGTACCTTTTCACCTATCCGGAATAGATGAATAAGCATTTCAATTTACTATGACTTTATTTATAATATTTTTAATTATTAGATAAAATGTGTTATATTACTTAATCAAAATACTCTCTTAACTATCTCACCTTCTTGGTTATGAACGACCCCGCTTCTCCCCTCACCCGCGCCCAGGATGCTATCAACAGCAACATTCAGGAGATATTCTTCTCGTCAGCCACCTGGAAGCACGCGGTTGAGTTCTACGAGAAACTGACGGGCGTGTCGCCAAATCCGGCCGGACCGCCCACGGCGGTGTTCCAGTCGAAGCTGGGCTACGAGATTCGCGTCACGCAGACCGACGATAAAAACACGCTTGCTGAGCAGACAAACAATAGCATCTTCTTCTTTCCCGTGGGTAATCCCCAAGATGTAGGTAGCGCCATAGATGCGGCTAGAAGCTTTGGCGCTATGGTTATCATACGATCCATTACAATGGACGTGTTTCCCGTGGTAGAGCCGCCTATGCTACGGCGCCTCACTATGGGCATGGCCCGGTTCCAAACGGGCCAGCAGGCTACGTCGGACGATACGACCGTGGGGGCTATCCACAACCCCAACTGGTAGGCCGGACCGGCAGGCGCAACCGCCACCCAGGCCCCGGGTGACGGAAGGCGACCGGCAGCATTCGTTTTTCAGGGGCCCGGGGTGCGGCAGCGGCCGGCCCCGCGCTGTTCTGAATTCCTGAGTCCACACCCATGAAACCCTTCCTGATTGCCCTGCTGCTGAGCCTGCTGGCAACAGCGCCGCCCGCGTTCAGCCAACTGGCTGGCCCCGACAGCCTGCGGCAGCTGCTGCGCACCCAGCGCCGGCCCGATACCCTGCGGGTGCGGCGACTGCAGGCCCTGGCGCATTACCTTAAAACTACCGATGCCGAACAGGCCACCCAGGTAAGCCACCAGGCCCTGCGGCTGGCGCGGGCCCTGTCCGATTCGGTGGGGCAGGGCGAGGCCATGCTGGCACTCAGCAACCTGTACCGGCGCCAGAACCAGTTTACGGTGGCCCACCGATATGCTCGGCGGGCTCAGGCGCTTCATGCCCGGCGCCATGGCTACCAGGGCGAGGGCCGGGCCTGGCTGGAGCTGAGTACCCTGGCTATGGTGCAGGTCCGCCCCATTGAGGCACTGGCCGCCGCGCTGCGGGGCCTACCCCTGGCCGAACGCGCCCACGACCTGCGGACCCAGAACCGGCTCAAGCTGGTCATCGGCACCACGTATTTCCAGACCGGCAACTACGACGAAGCCCTGCCGGCCCTGAAAGCCACGCTGCGCATTGGCCGCCAGCTCGGCGACCACCAGATGGTACTGACTGCCCTGAGTACGCTCGGCGACGCGTACCAGATGCTGAGCGACTGGCCCCGGGCGCTGAGCTGCTACCAGCAGGCACTGCGCCTGAACCGGCAGCAGGGCGACCAGCAGGGTGAGGCCGGCTCCGAAATAAGCCTGGCTGAAGTGTACAGCCGGCTGGGCAACCCGGTGGAGGCCCTGGCCCATGGCCAGCGGGCCCGCCAGCTGGTGCGCACCCACCACGACGACTACAACCTCTCGGGCCTGCAGCTGGCCCTGGCCCGCGCCTACCAGCTCCGGCAGCAGCCCGACAGCACGCTGGCGCTGGCGCATTCGGCGCTGGCGCTCAGCCAGCGCCGCAGCAGCAACAGCAACAGCATCAGCCGCGAGGCGGCCCGGCTGCTGGCCGAAACCTATGCCGGCCAGCGCAAATTCGGGGAGGCCTACCGCTTCCGGACGCTGCAGATGGCCTACGACGATACGCTGTCGGGGGAGGATACGCAGCGCCGCACCAGCGCCCTGCGCTACGGCTACGAGCTGGATAAGCGGCGCAACCAGATTGTGCTGCTCACCAAAACCCGCCAGCTTCAGACCCAAAAAGCCGCCCGCCAGCGCCAGCATATGTACGGCCTGCTGGCGGGCCTGGGGGGCGTGCTGCTGCTGACGGCGCTGCTGATGCGCAACATCTACCTCAAGCAGGTCAGCAACCACCGCCTGCAGGAGAAGAGCGAGGAGATTGCCGCCCAGCGCGACCACCTCGACCAGACGCTGACGGAACTAAAGGCCACCCAGGCGCAGCTGGTGCAGCACGAGAAGCTGGCCTCGCTGGGCGAGCTGACGGCGGGCGTAGCCCACGAAATGCAGAACCCGCTCAACTTCATCAACAACTTCTCGGACTTGAGCATGGAGCTGCTCGACGAGCTGGCGGCCCAGCTGGACAAGGAATCCCTTTCGGCCAGAGGGCGGGCCCTGAGTGCGGAGCTGCTGGCGGAGCTGCACGAAGACCAGGTCCGCATCAACCAGCACGGCCACCGCGCGGCCCGCATTGTGAAAAGCATGCTCAAACACTCGCGCGCCAGCAGCGGCCAGGTCCAGGAAACTGACCTCAACACTCTGGCCGAAGACTGCCTGCATCGGGCTTACCAAAGCTGGCTAACCGAGCACCCGGGGTTCAGTACGCACTTTACCCTGCACCTGGCCCCTCACCTGCCCCGGCTGCGGGTGGTGCCCCAGGATGTGTGCCGGGTGCTGCTTAACCTGCTGGCCAACGTGTTTTATGCCCTGCGCGAAAAACAGCGGCTGCTGGGAGCCAACTTCCAGCCCGAAGTATGCCTGCGCACGCAGCAAACGGCCACCGAGGTGCGCATAACGGTGCGCGACAATGGCACCGGCATGACGCCGGCCGTGTGCAAGCACGTGTTCGAGCCCTTCTTCACCACCAAGCCCACCGGCGAAGGCACCGGTCTGGGCCTGTCGCTGAGCTACGATATTATAACCAAAGGCCACCGCGGCACCCTGAGCGTGGAAACCCAGGAAGGCGAATACACGGAGTTCGTTATCTGCCTGCCGCTGGCGCTGGCGCATCCGGCCGAACTGCTGCCCGGGCCTAAGCCAGTGGCCACGGCGGCATAACCCCACCCCCTAACCCCCTCCCCGGTGGGGAGGGGGGACTAGTTTTTAAAATATCATCTAGTCCTATAAAATTAGAATCTAGTCCCCCCTCCCCACCGGGGAGGGGGTTAAGGGGTGGGGTTAACGCGCGGCTCCCTATCTTCCCCGCCCCATTATCCTACTACCCCGCTACCCTTGACTTACCCTGAGTTTGAAGCCCGCTGGAAGCCGGCCGGCGGTGCGGAGCGCGCCAACTATGGCCTGTTCCTGCAAGACCTCTGCGACCTGCTGGGCGTGCCCCGCCCCGACCCCACCACCGACGACCCCGCCCACGACCACTACGTGCTGGAACGGGCCGTGACCTTCGCCGACGGCCCCAAGCAAAGCACCGGCCGCATCGACCTGTATAAGCGCGGCTGCTTCGTGCTCGAAACCAAGCAGGGCACCGACACGCCCGACCAGCAGCTGCGCCAGGAGCGGGCCGAGCTGGGCCTGGAGCCCGCCAAACGCCGCAAGGGCCACGCCGTGCGCGGCACCGCCAAGTGGGCCGAAATGATGCAGGCCGCCCGCCAGCAGGCCCTCGGCTACGTGCGCGCCCTGCCCCCCGACGAGCCCCGGCCCCTGTTCGTGCTGGTGGCCGACGTGGGCTACTGCCTCGACGTGTACAGCAACTTCGCCGGCGCGGCGACTCGTTCGTGCCCTACCCCGACCAGACCCGGTTCCGGCTGCCGCTGGCGGCGCTGGCCGACGAAAAGCACCCCGCGCCATGCTGCGCCAGCTGTGGCTGGCCCCCCCCGCGAGCTGGACGCAGCCCGC
>NZ_QVLT01000023.1 GCF_003417065.2 Hymenobacter lapidiphilus
ACTACGTTGGATAGCGGCCCGTATTGCCGAAGTTGTGCGGGCGCTGCCGTGGAGTATTTGTCCCATAAGTGCGTGCGAAATTCCAGCCCGGAAAATACACCATCTCTCCCTGGGACTATACACCTAGTCTGTTGATTGGAGGTAACAACGCCGGTATGATGGGGTGGCAGGCTCAGCACAGAAGTGGTTTTGCTAATCATGTTAGCTATATTCAGCCTGTGAAGTTTTTTTGCTAAAAAAGGCACCAAGGCCCGCGGCAAAGTGTTACCTTTCGACACGCTGAATTATTGCCAAGCTATGCGCGAACCGCTCCTGACGGGTGACACCGAACACTACGACGCCACCGATAAAGACATTGACAAGGCCCTGCGGCCGCTTTCCTTCGACGACTTCGCCGGCCAGGATAAGGTGGTGGAGAACCTGAAGGTATTCGTGGCCGCCGCCAAGCGCCGCGGCGACGCCCTCGACCATGTGCTGCTGCACGGCCCTCCTGGTCTGGGTAAAACCACGCTCTCGCACATCATCGCCAACGAGCTGGAAGCGGGCATCAAGATGACCTCCGGCCCGGTACTCGACAAGCCCTCCGACCTGGCCGGCCTGCTCACCAACCTGGAGCCGCACGACGTGCTGTTCATTGATGAAATCCACCGCCTCAACCCAGTGGTGGAGGAGTATCTGTACTCGGCCATGGAGGACTACCGCATCGACATCATGCTCGATTCGGGCCCCAACGCCCGCTCGGTCCAGATTTCGTTGTCGCCCTTCACCCTCATCGGGGCCACCACGCGCTCGGGCATGCTCACGGCGCCGCTACGCTCCCGCTTCGGCATCAGTTCGCGCCTCGAATACTATGATGCCAAGCTGCTGACCAGCATTGTGGGCCGCTCGGCCGAAATCCTGGGTACACCCATTCACGACGATGCGGCCTACGAAATTGCCCGCCGCTCGCGCGGTACTCCGCGCATTTCCAACAACCTGCTGCGCCGCACCCGCGACTTCGCCCAGATTAAGGGCACGGGCACTATCACTGTTGATATTGCCCAGTTTGCCTTAGCTGCCCTCGATGTGGACTCTCGCGGCCTCGACGATATGGACAAGCGCATTCTGACCACTATCATCGACAAGTTCAAAGGTGGTCCGGTAGGTATCAGCACCATCGCCACGGCCTGCGGCGAAGAGGGCGAAACCATCGAGGAAGTTTACGAGCCCTTCCTGATTCAGGAAGGCTACCTAAAGCGCACCAGCCGCGGCCGCGAGGCGACTGAGGCCGCCTACGAGCACCTGGGCCGGCCCATGCCCCAGCATCTGCGCGGCAACTCGTCTACCGGCGAGCTGTTTAGCTAGGCGGCGTAGCCAATAGTTGAATGCCCGGCACCTGCTACCGTTTGGCTGGCTGGTGCCAGGCATTTGACTGTCGGGTAAGGTGCCAGAACGGTTGTGCGGTAACCAGTAGGCTCCCGATGCAGCGTGACTGTTTCAGCCTGCTGTTCAGCGCGCCAGACCCTCCCGAAACAGCAAACCCGGGTTTCAAAATGGCCGGATCAGTGCTTTCAGCCATTCGTTGTGGCCGCAGGGCCGGTGCCACGCGGCCAGCCCGGACCGCGCAGTCTTGCCAACAGACCCTCTTTGCCTGTTTTCTCCTCCGCTGTTGTCATCAGTTTGTCCTCTCGCTACGGCTGCGCCCTAAATGTAGCACTCTGGCTACGCCACCGCTGATACACCGACTTGCCCGTGAAAACGGGCACCTAGCGCAACTCTCATGTCACTGTACAGTGGCCGGATGTAGGAGCGGGGCTTAGCTGCGCCTCTACCTGAACTAACCTGAAATCTGCTCTGGTTTCTAGGTATTTACTATGCGGGCAGCCTGCCAGAAGGCTTCCAGAGGCCCGATTGTGGCTTTTGGGGTGCCCGCTGTTGCGCTCAGCCAGAAAAGTGCCGGAAAAATCGGCGAAATAATTCTGCCTCACGTTCAAGCGGAATAGCTAAATTGCCTTTTTATTGACGGTTGTATGTGGTGCCGGTGCCCCTATTGTTGGGGCATGTACCAGTACTATCACGCCACTGCCTCGCGCCTTTAGCTTTCTGCTCTAACTACCTGTTGCCCATGCCTGCTGCCTCCCGGCTTTACTTCAACAACCCTGTGGGGAGGGTTATGGAACATCCCGAGGGGTATGCCCATATTATCTACGAGCCCGGCCTTCGCCGGCTCGACTACCTGCAGTCCTTTCTTACCCATACCGGCAAACTGCTGCGGCTGCGGGGCTGGAACAAGCTTCTGGGTGACCAGCGGCTGATGACGCCCTTTACGATCGAGGAAAGCGAGTGGATTGTTGACTACTGGCTCACGGCCGAGCAGCGGGGCAGCGCCCGCATTTATGGGGCTGTGCTGCTGCCCGAAGACGATATTGCCCGTCTTTCTACAAGCCAGCTCATGGCCGATGCCCACGTGGCCGCGCTTACCTACCGCATGTTCGATTCGGAGGAGGCGGCGCAGCAGTGGCTGCGGCAGGTAATGTAAGCGTCCGGGGGCCGCGTAGCCTTATTGGCTCAAATGGGCCGACTGTATGCCAGTATGGCACAGAAAGGCTTATTCGTAGCTTTTTGCATCCATTGTAAATTCGCGTGCCCATGCCCCAGGCCTGCCCTAACCCAACGTGGCTGGGGCCTTACACCTGCCACAACCCCCTGCTTGTAATGGCCAACCGCATCCTTTACGACACACCTGTCCTGACCATTTCCATCAATTACATCGACGATTGGCTGTACCTCGATTGGCACGGCCGGCTCGATGATGAAGCGATAGTACCTGGAGCGCTCAAATTGCTTGAGCTGTTGCAGCAGGAGCGCTGTGCTAAAATACTCAACGATAATACCCATGTGTCCGGCCTGTGGGCCGATGCGGCCAAATGGGGCAGCGACGTGCTCTTCCCGCAGCTTCATGCCGCGGGCTGCCGTTACTTTTCGTGGGTACACTCGCCCGAGCGCTACAGTCAACTATCGGCCGAGCTGGCCGTGGAGCAAACCTCCGCCGGTATCACTTTTATGTCCTTTCAAGACCTGCCCACGGCCGCCGCGTGGCTCCGTCGCATGTAAGTAAGGGCTCGTCGCCTGCTTCGTTTTTTCGCGCCATGACTTCTCCTCTTCCCGCCCCCGGTACGTTCTATTCTTTGTGGCAGCTGCCGGAGCATTATATGCTGGTGACGCCCGACCATACCATTCTGGACGCCACCGACCTGTACCTGACCACCACGCTGCTGGAACGCGCCGACATTGTGGGCCGCAATGTGTTCGATGTTTTTCCCCGCGAAGAGCAGAGCGAGTGGCAGGTGCTTTTCAATTCGCTCGAATACGTACGCCAGCACGCTACGGCCCACACTATGCCCCGCATCCGCTACGACCTGCAGCGCCCCGCCGCACAGGGTGGCGGCCTGGAGGAGCGGTACTGGCAGACGACCAACTACCCCCAGTTCGACGACCAGGGCCGGCTCCAGACCATTCTGCTCAAAACCGAGGACGTAACTGCGCAGCACCGGGCCGAGCTGCAGGCTGCGGCCATAGAGCGTGAACTGCACGAAAACCAGGAGCGGACCCGCTTTATTCTCGAGTCGCTGCCCGTTATGGTCTGGACCACTCAGCCCGATGGTGCGGCCGACTACTTCAACCAGCGCTGGCTCAGTTTCACGGGCAAGCCGCTGGACGCTGAAACCGGCTCCGGCTGGCTTGATGGCGTACACCCCGACGACCGGGCCAGCGCCGCCGCGGCCTGGCGCGGGGCTTACGAGTCGGGGGAAGCTTACCAGACCGAATACCGCCTGCACTGCGCCGAAGGTGACTACCGTTGGGTACTGGCCCGCGGCATTCCGCGTCTTAATGCCGAGGGCGCCATCACTATGTGGGTAGGGTGTTGCATCGATATTCAGGATCAGAAGCTAATGGTTCTGGAGCTGCTGCAGGCCAGCGAGGAGCAGGCCTTGCTTTCCGATCAGGCATACCAGGCCTACCAGCTCGCTCAGTCGCAACGCGAAACATTTTATGCTCTGTTTCAGCAGGCACCCGCCCTCATTGGCATTTCCCGGGGGCCGCAGCACGTGTTCGAGTTTGCCAACCCGCCCTACTACGAGCTGTTTGCCACCGACGACCTGATTGGCCGGCCCGTGCTTGAGGTGGTGCCCGAAGCCGCCGAACAGGGCTATATCACGCTGCTCGACAATGTGTACCAGACGGGAGAGCCGTTCTTCGGCAAGCAAATGCTGCTGCAGCTCCACCGGCGTACCACGGGCCAAATTGAGGAGCGGTATTTCGACTTTTCTTACCAGGCGTTGCGTGAGAAAGAACAGATTGTGGGTATAATCAGCTTTGCCTTCGACGTAACGGAACTCGTGGAGGCCCGCCACAAGTTAGAGGGCCTGCTACCACCGCCCCCGGCTGCCTCCTAGGTAAGCAAGTGTGCTCCCTCGTTTTTGCTCACTTCTTCACCCATGGACTTTACTACTCTTGATATTCAGCAAGCCCGCATTAAACAGATTCTGTTTAAGTCGCAGCTGCGTTCAGTACTCTACGGTGTGCGCGAGGCCGATGAGAACCTGTTCTCGCTGCAAAGCAATGCGTTGGGCCTGTGGCTGAGCACCGAGGTAAAGCCCCGCTACCCCGGCCGCCCCGAAGTGCGCGAAGCCGAGCGCCTGCTCCAGCAGCTGCTCGACACGGGACGCGAGCTGGCTGCGCAGTACCGCCAGGGCCAGATTGACGAAGCCCGCCGGGGCCTGACGCGCATTGAGCAGGTCGGAGAAGAGCTGGTTGCCGTGCTGCAGCGGCTTAGCACGCAACCGCCAAAGCTGGTGGCTTAAAACCGAAGTGGGGCGAGAACAGCAGCTAGGCTTTGCGGTTCAGGTGCTGCCGGAGCTCGCCTAACTGCCGGTCATTGTTCTGGGCCACCTGCCGGGCGGTAAGGGTAATTTCAGCTTGAGTTGACATGGCAGGAGGTATGTACCCATAATGCGGGCATCCGTTGGATATGAGGTTGCGGCTCCTGCGAACTGGCCGTGGCCGGGAGCCTGGGGCGAAGAGGCAACGCCGGAGCGGTGCGCCTCCCCAGCAGGGGCTAAAAGTGCCAGCGCACGAAGGCCTCCATGGCCTCGTAGTTGGCCATGCCCAGGCGGTGGTACTGTTCGGCCGTTTCGTGGTTGCGATGCTCGGCGCGCACCCAGAACTCGCGGGCATCATCGCCCGGGAACACCGGCGTGTCCTTCTGGCTCTGGTGCTTAAAGATGGCGTTGCGCTTGCGCGTCACTTCGTGCGGCGACAGGGGTACGGCCATTTCAATCTCGTGCACCGGAAACTCGTGCCAGGCCCCGCGGTACATCCACACCCAGCAGTCCTGCACCCAGGCCTCAGTGGCCTTCAGGCGGCGCAGGGCTTCGGCCACAATATTGAAGCATACAATGTGCGTGCCGTTGGGGTCGGCAAAGTCGCCGGCCAGAAATACCTGCTGCGGCTTTACGCGCTGCAGCAGCTGCATGGTCAGCTCAATATCTCCGTCGGTTACCGGGTTCTTCACCGTTTTGCCCGACTCGTAAAACGGCAGGGCCTGGAAGTGGATGTGGCTGTCGGGCAGGCCGGCATAGCGGGCACCCGCAATAGCCTCGCTCTTGCGGATGTAGCTCTTGACGTTGCGGATTTCCTGGGTATCCACCTGGTTGGGCTGCTTTTGTCCGATGAAGGCCCGCATGTTCTCATACACGTTCAGCAGCTCCTGGCTGTCGCGGCCCAAACTGTTTTCCAGGTCGATGGCAAACTCCATGTAGCGCAGCACGTCGTCGTCCCACACGGCCGTGTTGCCAGAGGTCTGGTAGGCTACATGCACCTCGTGGCCCTGGTCAATCAGGCGGATGAAAGTGCCGCCCATCGAAATTACGTCGTCGTCGGGGTGGGGCGAGAAGATGAGGCTGCGCTTCTTTTCGGGCAGGGCGCGCTCGGGACGCTGCGAGTCGTCGGCGCCGGGCTTGCCGCCGGGCCAGCCCGTAATGGTGTGCTGGAGTTGATTGAAAATGGCAATGTTGATGTCGTAAGCCGGGCCGCGCTCGGTGACCAGCTCGGCCATACCGTTGTTGTTGTAGTCCTCTTCGGTGAGCTTGAGAATGGGCTTGCCTAGCGTGTTGGAAAGCCAGATAACGGCCTTCTTAATCATCAGCTCGCTCCACACGCAGTCCTTCACCAGCCAGGGCGTATCAAAGCGGGTGAGTTCGGCGGCGGCAGCTTCGTCGAGCACGAATTCCACGTGGTGGGCCAGCTGCAGGTAGGTGGCCGGCACCTCGCCCGATACCTCGCCCTCCACGGCCTTGCGGATAATGGAGGCCTTCTTACCGCTCCAGGCCAGCAGCACAATCTCACGGGCCCTGAAAATGGTGCCAATCCCCATGGTAATGGCCTTGCGGGGCACGTTCTCCTTGCCCCCGAAGTCGCGCGAGGCGTCGCGGCGGGTCAGGTCGTCGAGCGTAACCAGACGGGTGCCCGAGTTGGGCGCCGAGCCGGGCTCGTTGAAGCCTACGTGGCCCGTGCGGCCGATGCCCAGAAGCTGCAGGTCCAGCCCGCCGGCCTGCTCAATCTGCTGCTCGTAGCGCAGGCAGTAGTCGGCCACTTCTTCGGGCGCCAGCGTACCATCGGGAATATGAATGTTTCCAGGCTCGATGTCGATATGGTCAAACAGCTGTTCGTGCATGAAGGTCACGTAGCTCTGGGGCGCCGTGGGCAGCATGGGGTAGTACTCGTCGAGGTTGAAGGTGATTACGTTGCGGAAGCTCAGCCCTTCCTGCTGGTGCAGGCGCACCAGCTCGGCGTACACGCCCACCGGTGTGGCGCCGGTAGCCAACCCCAGCACGGCCTGCTCGCCGCGCTGCTGCTTGCCCCGAATGAGGTCGGCAATGCGCGCCGCCACCTGCACCGAAGCCAGCTGCGGGCTGGAGAACACCGTGACGGGCTGCTTCTCGAAGCGGGTTTCTTCCAGTAGGTTAAGTCGGGTTGTGGCGGGAGCAGGTGTATTAACCATCGGGCCGGGAATAAGGCGTGAAGAAGGAAGAGCAGGTATAAAGGGCACGCCGCACCAGAAGCCAGCGCCCATAAACAGGTGCGCCGGGACTATACGGGACAGTCAGATGGCAGCCTGCCCCTAAGCCGGAGCCGGTAAGTTTCTGAAAGCACCCGGGCAGAATAGCGGCGGCTACCCAACCGGCCACTACACCGCCTGAAGCCGGCCAGTTGGTTGTGGCTGGCGGCCTGGCAACGCACCGTATTGTTGAAGTGCTCCAGGAGCGGTTGTTCTGTAACCAGTAACGGATTCATGGCAGGAGCTCCAAAGAATCAATAAATAAAGCAAAAGCATTTTGGTAAGTGAAACGACTCTTGCTAAAACCTGCCGAAAGCCAGCAGAAGTATGCCAGCGCAGCAAGGTTGGTGGGCTGGCGGACTACTTTGGTTTCAATTTGCCGCCTACGCCCGGCTGAGAGTTCCGTCGTTTAGGCCATCAGCGCATCTTCGCGGCCAGGTTGGTATTGCCTGGCTGCCGGCCGGCCAAAACTTGTGCGCCGCAACCGAGTTACAGGGCACGGTTTTCGGGGATGACGGCGGTTAAATGGCGCTGTAACCCAAAACCGTCTCCTTCACGCATCAACAACAAACCTAAACTCCGATGAAATCTACCTTCCTGCTCACGGCCGCGCTGGCTGTTTTTGCGGTTCAGGCGCAGGCCCAGACCGCTGCCGCTCCTGCCGCCGCGCCACGTGCGGCCGCCGACCAGATTGCCACCAAGAAAGGCCCTCTCACGGTGCAGCCTATCACCCATGGCAGCGTAGTATTCACCTGGAACGGTAAAACTATTTACGTGGACCCCTACGGCGGGGCCGAAGCCTATGCCGGGCTGGCGGCGCCCGATGTTATCCTGATTACCGACATTCATGGCGACCATCTGGACCCCAAAACGCTGGCGGGCCTCTCGGTGGGCAAGGCCCTGATGGTAGTGCCCCAGGCGGTGGCCGAAAAGCTGCCCGCCGAGTACCAGGCGCAGGTCCGCATCCTTAATAACGGCCAGCGCCTCGATACGCTGGGCATGTCGGTCTCGGCCGTGGCCATGTACAACCTGCCCGAAGCGGCCGATGCCATGCACACCAAGGGCCGGGGCAATGGCTACGTACTGAACCTGGGCGGCAAGAACGCGTACCTGTCGGGCGACACCGAAGACATTGCCGAAATGCGCGCCCTCAAGAAAATAGACGTGGCCTTCGTGTGCATGAACCTGCCCTACACCATGGACGTGGACCAGGCCGCGCAGGGGGTACTGGCTTTTAAGCCGGGCATTGTATACCCGTACCACTACCGTGGCCAGAACGGCCTGAGCGATGTGGACGGCTTCAAGAAAACCGTGAACTCAGCCAACAAGAAAATCGACGTACGGCTGCGTAACTGGTACCCGGCGGCCAAGTAGGCGCGCCTGCTACCTGCCACCCAAAACGGGCCCGCCACCTGGTTGCTACAACCGGGGGCGGGCCCGTTTTGGGTGGGCAGATGTGGTAAGGCTACAGCGCGTTCAACAGCTTAATGACTTTGCGCTTGCCTTTGCCCAGTTTAGCCTGCAAACGGCTCACCAGTTCGTGGCCTTTGCCCTCCACATAGGTCAGGTCTTCGTCGGTGAGCTGGGTGTAGGCCTGCTGCAGCTTGCCCTTGAGCAGGTTCCAGTCGCCCTGCAGCCGCAGCCGTTGGTCGGTCCGGTAGTTGCGGAACTGCCGGCGGCGTTCCATGCTGCTCCTGGAATACAGCAGCACCCCCACGGCGGCCCCTACGCCGGCACCGGCCAGAGAGGTGAGCAGGACTTTAACAGTTCGGTTTTTGGGCGTATGGCACGTCATCGGAGAGGGGTTGAAAATGGGAAGATCGTAGCTGCCGCCAGCCGGTTTCGGTACCGGGCGTCTGGCGTCTGGCGTCTGGCGTCCGACAAAGGTTGCTCCCCGCGCGCCCCGCTACCTTGACTTACGCCAGCCCGGACGATGATATGAATCAAGTCAGGACAGAAATCCGGCTAGCTGGCCCGTATACGTAAGCGTGAGTTGGTGCATAGCCCTGGTACAGGCCACGTAGAGCATGCTCTTGTCGACATCCGTGTGGTAGGTGCGGGCATTGGCGAAGGGCACCAGCACCTCATCAAACTCCAGGCCCTTGGCCAGGTGAGCCGTTGTGATGATGATGCCCTCCTGAAAGGATGATGACTCGTCCGTGAGCAGGTACACATCCGGGGCCTGCAGCGCCTCGAAGGCCTGCTCGGCCTGGTGTTGGGTTTTACAAATAATTCCCAGCGAATGACTGCCCGATTTTCGGAAGGCGGCCGTGAGTTGCCGGATCGTTTCCAGCTCCTCGGCGGGGCTGGCGCAGCGCACCACGGCCGGAGGCGGCCCGTGTCTTTCCAGCGGAATAATGTGGGGGTTGGGCGTGATGCGTTGCGTGAAGGCCGTAATTTCCACCGTCGAGCGGTAGCTGCGGTAGAGCCGGACCACATCGGCCTGCGGGAATACCCGCTCAATCATTTCGGCCGAGGAGGCGCTGTACGGGTTCACGGTCTGGCTCACATCACCCAGAATGGTTTTGCGGCAGGTAAACAGGCGCGACAGCACGGCGTACTGCACGGGGGTGTAGTCCTGCATTTCGTCTATCAGCAGGTGCTTGACGTGCGCATAGGTGCTGACGCCTTCCAGCCGGATGCGCAGATAAATAAGCGCAAACACGTCGGCGTACTCCAGCTTCAGGTTCTGGCCGAGCTTCAGCAGCGCGGGCTTGCCGGCCCAGCGGTAAAAGTCGCGGTAGATGTCGAGTACGTTGTGGAACCGGAACATACGGCTCATGGCCTCGCCAATGGTGCCCTTTTCATGCCCGCTGAGCTTGCGGCCGGTGGCGTGGCGCACGTAGTCGCGCACATCCTGCGCCACCAGCGCAAAGCGCTTCAGCAGCGGCACGCGGTGGTAGCCCTGGAATTTCTGCTCGATGACGGCCTTCGGAACCAGCGCGCTGCCCACCCGCAGATCCTGAAACGTGAAGTAGCTGTTTTCTATGTGCAGCAGATACTGGTTGAGCTGACCAAGAAAATCGAACGAAGACTTAAATCGGATGCGCTCAATAAAGGCCGCATCATGGTGTTCGAGCAGGGCCGATACCTGCTCAAAGAAGGTCTGAAACGGGTAGCGGTTTTCGAGCAGATCGGCTGCCAGCTCCTCCATCACCATCTCCGGAATGTGCTCCTCTCCCAGCTCGGGCAGCACGTTGGAAATGTAGTCGGCAAATACCTTGTTGGGCGAGATGATGAGAATGTCGCTGGCGGCAATGGTTTCGCGGTAACGGTACAGCAGAAAGGCAATGCGGTGCAGGGCAATGGAGGTTTTGCCCGAGCCGGCCACGCCCTGGATGACCATCACCGGAGCACTCTCGTTGCGGATAACCGCGTTCTGGTCGCGCTGAATAGTGGCAACAATGTTCTTGAGCTTGTCGTCCGACGACTTCGCCAGCTCGCGCTGCAGCACGTCGTCCTGAATGTTCACGTCGCTGTCGAGCAAAAACTCCAGGCGGCCGTCGCGGATGCGGTACTGGCGCTTAAGCCCAACGGTGCCGCGCACCGAACCGGAAGGAGTGGTATAGAAGGCCGGCCCCGGCTCGAAGTCGTAGAACATCGACGAGATGGGCGCCCGCCAATCATAAATCAGGTTCGCGCGCTGCAACTCGTCGAAGAAGGAATAGATGCCTATATATACCGGCGTGGCCTCCTTGCCGGTGGCGGCGAAATCGAGGCGCCCGAAGTAGGGCGACTGGCCCAGCTTGAGCAGCTTGCGCTTGCGGCTGACGGCCGCTTCGCCCGTAAAGGCCATGCGGTTGATCGACTGGCCGGCTGCGACCATATCGGCCTCATCCATGCCCGACTGGTGCTCGTGGATGTATTGCTTTTTCTCCCGGAGCTCGTCAGAAAACTGCTTTACCGAGCCGTCTACCCGCCGGATAGCCTGCGTCAGCTGCTCCTTAATCTGCTCCAGGTATTCCTTCTCCTCCTGCTGGGTTGCGTTCATCACGGCCGACTCCTGAAAAATGAACCCCAAAGGTGGGGGCAAATTCTGGTCTATGGAAGCGCTGCGGCGTTGGCTGCTGTGGCAACCCAGCCCGGAGCCGCACCCGCCAATACGGCAACAGGGCTGGCTGCCCGCGACTAATGAAGCATACCGGGCTTATTGATTCAGCGGATTTGCTACACCGATTCCCCTACGAGCTGGCAGTGGCAGTCTATTCAGGCAAGAATGGCCTGCCGGGCCTGCCAACGAACTCCGGCGGCATCTGCCTCACTGTTTCGGGAAGGAAAAGTGGCTGGCATACGTTGGCACGTTCGGCATGACGTATTTTTGCGGCTCATTCCTGTCTGATCCTATGCTGCCAACAGCCCACTATACTGCTTTCATCAAACGCCGGGCGGCGGAGCTGGGCTTCATGTACTGCGGCATTTCGGAAGCCGGGTTTCTGGAGGAGGAAGCCCCGCGCCTCGAAAACTGGCTCAATAAGAACATGCATGGCCAGATGGCCTACATGGCCAACCACTTCGACAAGCGCCTCGACCCGCGCCTGCTGGTCGACGGCGCTAAATCGGTTATTTCGCTGCTGCTCAACTATTATCCGCCCGAGGAAACCCGGCAGCCCGCCGACACGCTGCAGGTAAGCAAGTACGCCTACGGCCGCGACTACCACTTCGTCATCAAAGACAAGCTGAAAGAGCTGCTCCACGATATGCAGCAGGAGATAGGGGAGGTGGGCGGCCGCTGCTTCGTCGATTCGGCCCCGGTGATGGACAAGGCCTGGGCTAAAAAGAGCGGCCTGGGCTGGGTGGGCAAGAACGCCAACCTGATTACGCCCGGCGTGGGCTCGTTCTACTTCATTGCCGAGCTGATTGTGGACGTGGCCCTCGACTATGACGGCCCCATTAAAGACTACTGCGGCACCTGCACCAAATGCGTGGATGCCTGCCCCACCCAGGCCATTACCGAGCCGTACGTGGTAGATGGCAGCAAGTGTATCAGCTACTTCACCATCGAGCTCAAAGACCAGATTCCGCGGGAAGTGGAAGGCAAGTTCGGCAACTGGGTATTCGGCTGCGACATCTGCCAGGATGTGTGCCCCTGGAACCGCTTTGCCAAGCCCCACCACGAGCCGCAGTTCCTGCCCCACCCGGCTCTGAAAGACCTAACCCGCGGCGACTGGCAGGAAATCACCCACGAACTGTTCTCGGAGTTGTTTCGTCAGTCGGCCGTGAAACGTACCGGCTACGTCGGGCTGCAGCGCAACATCCGCTTCGTAACAACCGACGATGGGTTCGGGGCCAATACTCCAGCAGGCTAAAACCCAAAGCGCAAGGGCCGGGCAGCGCTACCAGTAGGTGCGGTGCCCGGCCCTTGCGGTGCCGGCTGCGTTGTGTGCAGCAGGAGAGGTGGGGCTTACCCCAAAGCAGGCTGCCCGAAAACCCGGTTCAGAAGGCGATGATAAACTCTGGAGAATTGCTGGTAGCACCAAGCTTTAAGTTCCAGCAAATCGGCGGGTACCAGATTCCGCAGGGCTTTGCGCAATTCCTTCTCAAACAGAATTTTGTCGAAGCTAACCTTCAGCAAAATAGTTTTGGCATACTCCAACATGGCGTTGAATAATTTGGGGTGGGAAAGGTGGGAGGATAGGTAAGAACGAAGAGTTAGAAGGTGGAAAGATGATTTTGAGCGGGCAAACTGCCCCTTGTACGGCTGCTACACAAAAAGGGCACGAGTTACCCGAAACCGGATAGTCCCTTTCTTGAAAGATACAAAATTTTGCCGGACAGATGCAACCGCCATACCGGCGGCTACAGCAGCAAACCGGGCTAAAAAAGCAGGCGTAGCGTGGAAAACCACGCTACGCCTGCAATAAACGAGTGTTACCGACCGGCCGTTAGGCCCGTATTTAGTACGTGAACAGGGCCGCCACATTGGTGGCGATAACCGCGTCGGCGGGTTCGTCGAAGGCCTCGGCCACCTTGCGCAGGATGGCTTCTGCGCTTAGTGGTGGCGTTGCCACGTTAATGGGCAGGGTCGAATCGAAGGGCACCGAAACCAGCGGTCCTCCCTGGCCACTGGAGTCGCTGGCGTTGTAGGTCTGAATGAAACCTGATTCGCCTTCGTACACCTTGGCAATGGCCGGGCTGGGGGCGGCCACCGGCGCATCGTTGGGGCTAACCCAGCTTTTCACCACGGCCCCGCGCTGCCGGCGCATGGTGCGCAGGTGCGAGGCATGGCGGGCCTCGGCCGAGTGGCTGCGCAGCATTGTTTCGGTGAGGTAGGCGTCGGACCGCACAAAGTCAACCTGGCTCTTGTAGGCGCGTACGGCCACGTCTTTAACCACCTGCGCCACCAGCAAATAGGTATCGGGGTTGGTCTGGATGTCGGGATAGAGTGCGGTCTGGGCACCGTTCCGGCTGCCCGTAAAATCGTAGCGCGGCGCGGCAGGCAACGTGGCACCACCATCGGTAATCAGCCGCGAAAACAGGGCAACGCGTTGCACCTCCTGCTGCTGAATAACCTGAATGCCGGCTTTTTCGGCTGCCGTGAGGGGCAAGGCCGGGTATCCGGGCACCAGGCCTAGGGCGCGCGAGTGCAGCTCGTTGCCGAGGGCCGCCAGCTGGCGAACCAGCAACAGCACATCGAGGCGGGTGCGGGTGTCGAGGGCGCCGGCAGTGGCCGGCTGGCCGAGGGCGCTCAGGAGCAGGCCCGGCAGCAGAGCCGTACCAGCCTGGCCCAGCCGGCCCAGGGCGGCGCGGCGTGGGGCCGCCAGTTGAGGTGCGGCAGAAGTCGAATCGAGGTCGGCCAACCGGGCCAGCAGGTTCAGAAAGTCCATGAGAAAGAAAAAGCGGGGCTTAAAGACGCATCAGGTTGTCGGCTACCAGCACTATCGGTACCAGTGGGGCGAGCAGCTTGGCCACTTCAACGGGCGTTTTTACCGTGTCGAGTCCGGCCTCGTTACCGGTAGGCGTTATCACGTCGGAGCCGGCGAAGGAGTTGGGCTCGGCCTGGTCGCGCACAAAGGCCGCGTGTCGGGCCTTCACAGACGTTATCTTGAGCAGCAGGCGCAGGTAGCTGCTGTTGGCCAGCCGCCGGCCCAGGCCGTTGTAGGCACCCACCGCAAGGTCTTCGAGCGTGCGGGCCGCCTCGTACACGCCCTTGCGCGTGGTAAGCGTGTAAGGCGTGAAGTTGAACTCCAGCGCCGTCGTCAGGCCATTATCGTAGACTGACGTACCCAGCACCGACTTGTAAAATTCGCGGTAGATAACCTCGTGGTCGCGCATGTCCACGAAAGCGGCCGTGTCGGCGGCCGTAAAATCGGCCGGGGGCGTTGTAACCACCTTTTGGTAAAGCGCCGCCTGTATCTGTGCCAGCAGGTAAGTCAGGTTGAGGATGCCCGTGTCGTTGGCCGCAAAGACCAGTGTGCCGGTACCGGCATCCGGCACTGGCTTCGGGTCATCATCGTTGCCGCAGCCGGCCATTACCAGCGCCGAGGAAGCAGCCGTAGCACCGGCCACCCGTAAAAAAGTGCGCCGGCGCAGGGCCCGGCCCGAAAAAGAAGTGTCTGCCAAATCAGCCATACGCGAAAATAAACCCGACAAGCAACAACCCAACGCAGGTTGCCAAGTCCCGGAGGGCAAAGGTACTCCTTTGAACCCGGATGCTCTACCGCCACGATACCGATACTGGCCGGAAGGTTGCCAGGCCAGCGCACCGGACAGTGCATCTGGCACCTGCACCGCGCCGTTTAGCCTGCCCAGCCCCCTGCTCTGGCACAGATGTCACGCCATGCGGGAATCCTGTCAAATAAAAACAGGCTGCTCCTTACGGAACAGCCTGTTTTTATTGGGAAAGCAAAAAAGCTGTAGCAGCTTATCCTTGTACCAAACCACCAGCGCGCGAAGCGTCGAGCACTTCGGCCATGGTCAGGATTTCGTCGAACGAAGCGGCAGCATCATTGGCCGAGTAAGGCGTGCCGAGCTGGCTGGTGATGTTAACGTTCGATTGGATAACGTTGTCCTCGCGGATAGTACCGGTGTATACCGGACCCAGCGGAGCAGGCAGGTTAGAGTCAGAAGCTGGAATCCAGGCTGGCTGCATGCGCATGCCGCGGATGTGAGCTGCGTGACGAGCTTCTACCGAGTGAATCTGAAGAGCCACCTGGAGCAGACTGGTCGTACCGGCCATTTTGCCTAGCAAGTTACCAGCCTGACCTTTATAGGCCCGTACACCGGTGTCTTCCAATGCCTGGGCTACTACCAACTGGGTAGGATAGTCGGCTGGGAAAGCCGAAGTCTTAAATTTTACGTTCGTCACGGGCGTGCCGTTCAGCGCTCTGATGGTATCAGACAGCAGCTTAACGTGAGCAGTTTCGTGCTTCAGGATAGTAGCAATGGCTCCGGCGGCGACACCAGCGGGTACTCTGCCGGCAGCAGTCATTTTCTTATAGAAGTCTTCTTCCAGCAACTCCAGGGTCAACGCGTAGTTGAGGACTTCAACAACACTGGGAGTCGTCGTCTGGCCATAGGCCTTCGAAAACAGCGAGGATACGAAAACTGGGGCGGCAGCCAGGGCGCCCATTTTGGCGGTGTTGCCAAGGCTTTTGAATACTGCCCGACGGGAGTCGAAACGGCCCAGTACGTCGGCGTCTACTTCCGACAGTTGCTCGATTATGCGAAGTATGTTCATGATGATGGCTCGTTAAAAGGAAGGAGGAATTACTTACCGACTCTCGAAGCGTCGAGCTTCTCTTTGATGAAGCTCTGAGCCGCCGTTACCACTTCGACCGGCTCCATGGCTTTGTCGAGGCCGTTGGCGTCGATGATGCTGTCATCAGCAAACGAGCCGGGGGAAATCAGGTCGCGCACATAAGCGGCGTGGCGGGCTTCTACCGATACAATCTGTCCGGCAATTACCAAGTAAGCCGGCGTCTTCAGGTATTTACCTGCACCATTATAGGCCGCTACTCCCAAATCCTCGAACGTTTTGGCAGTGGCCAATACCGAAGCACGCTTCGTAAAGTCGACGGAAGTGAAGATAGGCGTCAGGCCGGGGATAATCTGGCCGGGCGCGTCGCGCGTGATGGCGGCCTTGAAAAAGTCGCGGTGAATAGCTTCGTGTGCGGCTACCTGGTTGAAGTAATCTTTTTCCAGGGTCGAGAAGTCGGCGGCTGGAGTAGCCTTCACCTGGGCATAGAAAGCAGCTTCGAGCTGCTCCAGGGCGTAAGCGTAGTTGAGCACGCCTACATCGCCCGAACCCAGATTAACCGTGCCATTGGGCGTAACGATTTCGTTATCGTCGTCGTCGCAGCCCGAGAGCAGCAGAGCAGTAGCTCCGGCGGTAGCCCCGGCATACATGAAGAATGAGCGACGCTTGATGGGCGTGTACAGCGGCTTGGCGAATTCCGCCTCTTCGCTGGCATTTTGCTTGATGTTGGACATTAGAGAAATAGTTTGGGTGAAAAAAGGCAAGATGAATCTGCGCGCCCTGGGGCAGTGAATTACGAGTCAGGAACTTCTGCCGAAATGAGCGGTGGAGTAGTTGCTGGGTAGAGTTACGGCTGCAACTCGGCAGTGGATTGAGAATAACCGAAATTCTGTAACATATTATATGCAATGTGCTGATAGATAGAAGTCTCCTTTTTCAGGATAAGGCGTATTGTTCTATGGAATGCCCCAATGAAAGGCGCCTGATAATCAGTTGAGTGTCGTGAGAAAATGCTGGTATTGAATTTGTGCGCAACTGAAACAGGGAGTTGTTGAGCTTGCGGAGAAGCGCAGTGGTTGGCTTCTCCTAGTTGCACTGTTGCCGATAGCCTCCGCTCTACCCCGCGGCTCAACCACAAAGCGCCAACGGCTGCGCCTCCAAATTGTTCTGGGCCAACCCGGGGGTGGCCCCACGAACAAACCGCCAACCGGGGGTTGGCGGGCCCAGCAGCCCCAAAACAGTTTTTCGTAACTTTGAAACCCACCCGCTGAAGTTGGGCCTCATGCGTTTAGTTCTGGTTGTGTTTTGCTGGATACTGCTGCTGCCGGCCCTTAGTGCCCACGCGCAGCTGGCGCCGGCCGCTGGTACTGCCGACATTGAACTGGGGCCGGGCGCGTTTCCGCTCAACGAGTACTACACCATCAGCTTCCGGCTGCGCGGCGCCCCGCTGGAACGCTACTCTGCCTTCCCCGATCTGGAAGGCTTCAAAAAAAGTGGCAAGTCGAGCACCACCACCACGCGCATTGTGGGCGGGCAGAGCTTCACGGAACTGACCATTACGCAGCGCTACGCCGCTTTTTCCGAAGGCGAGTACGAAGTCAAGCCCTTCAGCATGAAGGTGAACGGGCTGAGGCTGGAATCGGTAGGAGCCAAACTGGAGGTGGGTCCCCAGCAGGCCACCGCCACGCCCGCACCCGGCGGCACGGCCCCATTGCAGGGCCTGGGGCTGCTCGACCAGCTTTTCGGCAAGCCCAAGCCGCAGGACTATACCGAGCCGCGCGACCAGGCTTTTCTGACCCTTACCCCCGACAAAGAGCGGGTGTTTGTGGGCGAGGGCCTGCACGTCGCCCTGTATTTCTACCTGCGCCCCGAAGACCAGGCCGTACTCGATTTCTATGACTTTGCGGGCCAGCTGCCAGGTATCATCCGGCAGCTGCATCTGCGCACGGTGTGGGAGGAAAGCTTCGACGAGCAGGAGGTAGTACCCGAAAACGTAACGGTGGGCGGCCAGCCGTTTCTGCGCTACCGCCTTTGGGAAGCCGCGCTGTATCCGCTTAATGCTACCCCGCTCGCGTTTCCGGCCGTCGAGCTGAAGATGCGCAAGTATAAGGTGGCTAAAAAGCCCGCCGAGGGCCTCGATAATCGCCTCGAAGGCTACAAAGCCTACCGCTCGACTCCGCTGACGGTGCCCGTGGTGCCATTGCCGCCCCACCCCCTGCGCGACCAGGTGCCGGTGGGCAACTACGAGCTGAAAGAGTTTCTCGACCGCACCACATTTCGCACCGGCCGTACGTTTGCCTACACCTTCGCGCTCGAAGGCGAGGGCAACCTGGCCACCGTAAACCTGCCTGCCCCCGTGGCCCCCGATGGCCTGGAGCTCTATGGCCCCGAAGTGCAGCAGACGCTGACCCGCCAGAACGGCCGGGTAGGAGGGCGCAAAAGTTTCCGCTTTCGCCTGGTAGCCCGCCAACCCGGCCCGGTCCGCCTCGATACGCTGTTTCAGCTCATCGTTTTCAACCCTGCCACGGCCCGCTACGACACGCTGCGCTCAACGCTGCGGCCTGTAGTGGCCGGCCCCGAGCGTACCGAAAACACCCTGCGCCCCGTTCCCACCGACCCGTTTTACCGCCAGGCCCTGGCTGCCGCCGATACGACGCCCCAGCCCCGGAGCATCTACCGCGACGTACGCCGCTACGCCAATCTGTTTCTGGGCGTATTATTGGTTTTCGCCCTATGGGGCTGGTGGCAGGCGCGGCGGTGAAGAAATTCCTGGTTATGCCGAGCCAGCCAGGGCCGTGTGCAGAAGCTGGCTTCAATAACGGCCTCTGCCTGGGCTTCGTGCTTTGCTCAGGCCGCTGGGCGTACTTTTACTCATCTGTTTGCTTTCTTTCTACTTCATCGCATGAACACTTTCGGTCACTTGTTTCGCATTACCACATTTGGCGAGTCGCACGGGCCGGGAATTGGGGTAGTTATTGATGGTTGCCCGGCGGGTCTGGCGGTAGAGGAACAGCAGATTCAGGCGGCGCTGGACCGGCGCCGGCCGGGGCAGTCGGACCTTACGACGCCCCGCTCCGAGGCCGACCGGGTAGAGGTGCAGTCGGGCATTTTCCGGGGCCAGACCACCGGCACGCCCATCAGCCTCTATATCCGCAACCAGGACCAGCACAGTCACGATTACTCGCACATCGAGCACGCCTACCGCCCCTCGCACGCCGACTACACCTACGACCAGAAGTACGGCCGGCGCGACTTCCGGGGTGGCGGCCGCAGCTCTGCCCGCGAAACAGCCGCGCGCGTGGCTGCCGGCGCCGTGGCCCAGCAGCTACTCAATCAGCACTATATAAAGGTGAACAGCTATGTGTCGCAGGTGGGGGCGGTGGCCGTGCCGGTGGGGTACGAAGGGCTCGATTTGAGTTTGATTGACTCGAACCCCGTACGCTGCCCGCACCCCGAAACGGCCGAGCGCATGGCCGCCCTCATCCGCCAGACGCGCGACCGGCACGATACGGTGGGCGGCCTCGTAACGGGCGTGGTGCAGGGCCTGCCCGCCGGCCTCGGCGAGCCGGTATTTGATAAGCTACATTCTGAACTCGGTCGGGCCATGCTGGGCATCAACGCCGTGAAGGGCTTCGAATATGGGTCGGGCTTTGCCGGTACGCTGCTGTTCGGCTCCGAACACAACGACGGGTTCTATACCGATGAGACCGGCCGCGTGCGTACCCGCACCAACCACTCGGGCGGTATTCAGGGCGGCATCAGCAACGGCCAGGACGTGTATTTCCGCGTCGCCTTCAAGCCGGTAGCCACCATTCTGCAGCCCCAGGCCACCATCAACGACCAGGGCGAGGCCGTTACGCTGGCCGGCCGCGGCCGCCACGACCCCTGCGTGCTGCCCCGCGCCGTGCCCATCGTCGATGCCATGACCAGCCTTGTGCTGGCCGATATGCTACTGCGGGCCCGTGCGAACAAGGCTTGAGCACACGCTTCAGCTACAAGTGGCAAGCACGTTCCGAAAGCTTGCCGCTTGCAGCCTGAAGCGTGTGGCTCAAAGCAGCTACCTTTGCAACTATTGCCGCCCCGTGCGGTTTTATGGTATTGAGGCCGACCAAAATGGCCTGATTTCTCTCCGCTTGTCTCCAAGTCTTTCAAACATGGCTGAACAACTCACTGCCCCCGCCGGCCCGGTATCGATATACGCCGAGGCTTCGCCCAACCCCGAATCCATGAAATTCGTGCTCAACGCCCAGCTTTTGGCTGATGGTGTGAGCGTGGACTACCCCAACCTGGAAGCCGCCGTTAATTCGCCGCTGGCCCAGGAGCTGTTCAACTTCGATTATGTGGGCCGCGTGTTCATCGCCCAGAACTTCGTGACTATCACCAAGAGCACTGACCACCAGTGGGCCCAGCTGATTCCGGAGCTGCGTACCTTTCTCAAGTCGTACATCGAGGCCAACGGCCCCATCTTCACCGTCGACCCCGCCGTGGAGCAGAAGGCTGCCCAGCAGGCTGCCGCCACGCCCGCCGATGCTTCGGAAGCCGATCAGGCCACCAGCCAGAAAATCATCGACCTGCTCGATAACTACGTGCGCCCCGCCGTGGAGCAGGACGGTGGCAACATCACGTTCAAAAGCTTTAACGACGGCATTGTAACAGTGAACCTGCAGGGCTCGTGCTCCGGCTGCCCTTCGGCCACTGTTACGCTCAAGTCGGGCATCGAAAACCTGCTCAAGCGTATGGTTCCCGAGGTAACATCAGTAGTTGCTGAAGGCATCACCATTTAATCACAGATGTTGCAGATGGTGCAGATGCCGCAGATGCAGGCGTCAGCACGATGAACATGAGGGAGAGCCCGGCCGTTTGGTTGGGCTCTTTCTGTTTTAATGAAGAATGAGGTAACACCATTCTGCCATCCACCAAAACGAAGAGCCCGACCAATTGGCCGGGCTCTTTCTGTTTAGAAGCAAGCAGAACGAATCTGCGGCATCTGCACCATCTGCAACATCTGTGATTTTAGGTGTGCGAGGTGCTCAACTTGGGGACTCCGGTAGTGTCGGCGTCGCTGAGGCGGTCGGTTTCTTTGCGGCCGTAGGTGTCGAGAATCAGCGGGGCCGCGATGAACAGCGACGAGTAGGTGCCAAAAATCACGCCCAGCAGCATGGCGAAGGAGAACGAACGCAGGGTTTCGCCGCCGAAGATGTAGAGCACGAGCATCACCAGGAACACGGTGGTGAACGTAATCATGGTGCGCGAGAACGTGCTGTTGAGGGCCGGGTTCACCACCTGCGCGAACGTGAGCTGCTTGTTTTCCTGCAGGTACTCACGTATTCGGTCGTAAATCACGATGGTGTCGTTCATCGAGAAGCCGATGGTAGTCAGGATGGCAGCCACGAACACCTGGTCCATCTCGTAGTTGAGGCCAAAGGCCCGCGCAATCGGGAAGGAGGCAATAACGATAAGTGCATCGTGGAACAGGGCCACTACGGCGGCCATCGAGTACTGCCACTTCTCGAAGCGGAAGAGCACGTACACGAAAATAGCCAGCAGCGTCAGGCCCAGGCTCAGTACCGAAGTCCGCTTGATGTCGTCGGCAATGGTGGCGCCTACTTTGGAGGTGCTTTCGATGTTGGGCTTGAGGGCACCGTACTTGGCGTTGAGGCCCGTTAGCAGCGCGTTCTTCACTTTATCGTCAGCCGTTGTGCTCTCGTCGTCGGCCAGGTAGCCGGTCGTGATGCGCAGGCGGTTGTTGGTGCCAAAGGTTTTGGCCTCGGTACCGGCTCCGGCGAAGTACTCTTTGGTGAGGAAGTCGCGGGCGTCGGAAGCCACCACGGGCTTCTCGAAGCTCACCACGTAGGCCCGGCCGCCCCGGAAATCGACGCCCAAGTTGGGGCCGCCCTGCAGGTACATCAACCCGAAGCCCACCAGAATGAAGACAGTCGAGAACACGTAGGCCAGCTTGCGCTTGCCCACGATGTCGAAGTTGATGTTTTTGAACAGGTTGCGCGAAAGGAAGGTGCTGAACGTGAGCGAAGTCGTTTCCTTGCCCTTCATCATCCACTCCACAATCAGGCGCGAAATATACACGGCCGACAGGAAGGAGGTGAATACGCCAATCAGCAGCGTGATGGCAAAGTTCTGCACCGGACCCGTACCGAAGATGAACAGGATGGAGGCAATGATAAGCGTCGTGACGTTGGCATCGAAGATAGCCGAAAAAGCCCGCGAGTAGCCTTTGTTGATGGCATCCTTAGGCAACAGGCCGTGGTCCATCTCCTCGCGGATTCGCTCGAAGATGAGTACGTTGGCATCCACGGAAGCCGCAATAACGAGCAACAGACCGGCAATGCCGGGCAGGGTGAGGGCGAAGCTGAACTGGGCCAGCACGCCCATAATCAGGAACAGGTTGAAGAGCAGAACGGCATCGGCCACCAGGCCGGCTCGGCCGTAGTAGGCCGCCATGAACACCATAATAATCACCAGGCCGGCGATGATGGAAAGCAGGCCCTGGTTGGTAGCTTCCTGGCCCAGTGAGGGGCCTACCACGGCTTCTTCCACGATGCGGGTGGGAGCGGGCAGCTTACCGGCTTTCAGTACGCTGGCCAGGTCCTTGGCTTCTTCGATGGTGAAGTTGCCCGAAATGCTCGAGCGTCCACCCCCAATTTCGGCCTGCACCACGGGGGCCGAGTACACGTAGTCGTCGAGTACAATGGCCACTTGGCGGCCAATGTTGGCGGCCGTCAGACGCTGCCACTTGCGGGCACCGTTGGGGTTCATCTGCATCGATACCTCGGCACCGGCGCCCTGCTGGCTGAAGTCGCCCATGGCATCAGAAATAACCTCGCCGCCGATAGGTGCCTCCACGTCGCGGCTCTTGCGGATGGCGTAGAGCTGCAGGTACTCCTGGCCGTCAATCATGTCGGGCTTCACGCCCCACATCAGGGTCAGGTTGGAAGGCAGTACGGCGCGAGTGTCGGCGCTGCGCAACACGGCATTCACGCGGGCCGTGTCGCGGATGTTGGCACCCAGCGTGCCGGGCATCGTGAACAGGCTACCCAGTACGTTTTTCTGGGGGGCGGCCGAATCGGTCTGGGCGGCAGCGGTGTTTTTCTGGGCCAGCTGGCGGGCCAGGGCCGAAGTGTCGCCCGGGGCGGCGGTAGCAGCAGCGGTAGTAGCGGCGGCCGCGGCCGGCGTAGCGGCGGCTTCCTTGGCGCTCAGCACCTGGTTGAGCTGGTTGAGGTAGGGCGCAAACTCATCCTGACGCCATACTTCCCAGAACTCCAGCTTGGCCTGGCCCTGCACGAGCTTGCGCACGCGGTCGGGGTTATCCACGCCGGGCAGCTCAATCTGGATGCGGCCGGTGCCTTTTACGCGCTGAATGCTGGGCTGGCTGGTGCCGAACTTGTCGATGCGGGTGCGCAGGATGTTGAACGAGCGGTCGATGGCGTCCTCCAGCTGCTTGTTGATTTCGTTGGTGACCTGCTGATCCGACGAGTTGATGTCGATGGCGCCCTTGTTGATGGTGTTGGCGAAGATGCGTGCCAGCTTATCGTTGGGGGCCACCTGCCGGAAAGACTGGGCAAACAGCGTGGTGAAGGGCGTGGAGGGGTTGGTACGCTGCAGCTGCTGCGCCTGCGCCATAGCCTTGTTGAAGTTGGCATCCTTGCTCTTGCCGCTCATGGCCCGCACGATTTCTACCGGCGATACTTCCAGCGTCAGGTGCATGCCGCCGTTCAGGTCCAGGCCCAGGCCCAGCTCCGACTGCCGGACTTCCTTGTAAGTAAGCGGCCCGAACACGGGCGCGCGCCACACCGAGTCGAGGTAGTGCTGGCGCTGTTTTTCCACGAGCTGGCCGCCCCGCGCGGCGTAGCGCTCAGCATCGCGCTGCACGCCCCGCGAGATGAGAGTCAGCGAGAGGAAGTAGATGCATAACGCCGACAGAATAACTGTCAGCGTGATAATGAGTCCTTTATTACGCATTGATTTTGTTGAGCTGTTAGCCAATAGCGGTTAGCCGTTGGCTACTGTTCTGGAAAGCAGTTATACAGAAAGGAAAAAGGGAAGAGTGGGAGCCGGAGCGGAGTGAAAAAGCACCAGGGCTTCCGCAAGCACCAAGCTTTGCAAGGAAGGCTTCAGCCGGTTTTCACCTGAGCCCCAGTACTCCTGTTCTTCCCCTTAGAAAATGCTAGGGGGCCTGGGGCGAGAGGGCCACGCGCAGTAGCCGGGTCCGGAAAAAACCTGTTGTCCGGTTAAAACGGGAGGAAGCAATGGGCTGCGTGGCAGCCGGCCATTGTGGCCCGGCCGGGAGCAGCAGCAGTGGGGCGGGCAGCCAGGTATCGGCCGCGCCGGGCAGCTCGGCCACCCAAACGGGCGTGGCTTCCAGGTTTACGCGCTCCTTCACCACGGCCGTGCGAGCCGCCACGGCAGCGCGGGTCGGCCCGCCGGCAACTGGCAGCACCCGCAACGTCGCCACCGATTGGTGGTTGAGGCCCAGCACCATCAGCACCGTCAGGGTGAGAAAGGCCAGGCGCAGACGCGGTAAAAAGGCGGTGAGCAGCAGCACGGAACAGGTGTAAGAACTACAAATATAGGTTTTTGCCTGCCCGGCTGCAACGCCCCGGCCCACCGCTGGCCCAAATCCGCGAAAAAGCCCCCGAAAATTTCGGGGGCCTGGCTGTAATAAGGTAGGTGGGGCTGGCTATTCGGTCCGGCTGGCTACCACTTTGCCGCGCAGGTAAGCCACCAGCACATCGAGGCCTTTATCAAAGCGGTGGTTGTTCGGGATAATCAGGTCGGCGTCCTGCTGGAAGGGCTTAATGTACTTCTCGTAGGTGGGTGCCACGTGGTGCGTGTAGCGGTAAAGCACGTCCTCCAGGTCATACCCCCGCTCGTCCCGGTCGCGGATAATGCGGCGCTGCAGCTTCACGTGTTCCTGGGCATCGATGAACACCTTCAGGTCGAGCAGGCGGGCCACGGCTTCAAAGTAGAACACGAAAATGCCCTCTACCACCACAATAGGGGCGGGCCGAAACACCAGCTCGGCCGCCACCACATTGGGGTTATTAAAGGTGTACTCGGGCCGGCGTACCTCTTTGCCCTGGCTGATGCGCAGCACATCGGCGGCGTAGGCCGCCGAGTCGATGGAGGTCGGCAGGTCGAAGTTGGTGACGCCCTGGGCATCGACCAGCTGGTTTTCGCGCGGGTGGTAATAGTTGTCCTGCGAAATCAGGCAAATATCCTCTTCGGGAAATGAGGCCAGCAGCCGGCGCAGAAAAGTGGTTTTGCCTGAGGCGCTGCCGCCCGTGATACCGACGATGAAAGGTTGTTGCATAAGGGAAAAGCGAGGCCCGTACCGGCAGGGCCAACCCTGCAAAAGTAGTGATTATTAGAAGTGAGAAGGGGGAAATGAGAAAAGAATGTCATTCTGAGCAGCGCGAAGAATCGCGCATGTCAAGCTAATTCGCCCCGTTAAATCAACGAAGCTGTTTACAAAGTCAACAGCACGTCATGCTGAGCTTGTCGAAGCATCTCTACCGCTTCGTAGCGGTCGTTCAACGAAGCGGTAGAGATGCTCCGACAAGCTCAGCATGACGTTTTGATTGATTCCGGGTACTTTCCAAACAGCTTCAACACTATGAAGTCAGCACCCGAGATTCTTCGCGCTGCTCGGAATGACGTTCTTTTCTCCCTTTTCTGTAGTCAGTTCTCCTCGCTCACTACTGATTCAGAAACGCCACGAGTCCGGCTACGGCGCGGCTGCGGTGGCTGAGGCCGTTTTTTTCGGTCAGTGGCATTTCGGCAAATGTGCGGCCGTCTCCTTCAACCGGTACAAATACCGGGTCGTAGCCGAAGCCGCCAGTGCCGTGTAGCTCTGGGCTGATGCGGCCTTCTACGGCCCCGGCAAACTCGTGTATGGTGCCGTTGGGCAATACCAGGGCCACTACGGTCCGGAATCGGGCCGTGCGGTCGGCTTTGTCGTGCAGCTCGCGCAGCAGTTTGGCTACGTTATCTTCGGCCAGGCGCTGGGGGCCGGCGTAGCGAGCCGAATACACGCCGGGCGCGCCACCCAGCGCGCTTACTTCTAGGCCGGTGTCATCGGCAAAACAGGCCACGCCGAAATGGTCCCACACGTACTGGGCCTTCTGGCGGGCGTTGCCTTCGAGCGTGGCCTGGGTTTCGGGCAGTTCCTCGTGGCAGCCGATATCGGCCAGACTCAGGAGCTGCACAGTGGCAGGCAGCAACGGCCTGATTTCGTCGAGCTTATGGGCGTTGTTGGAGGCGAAGCAAAGGCGCATGGCAGCAGGAGTTGAATGAGTGGAAGTCGGGGCAAAGGTCAGCCATAAAAAAGCCGGCCTGGGGCCGGCTTTGTCGCACTCAGCGAAACATCTGCTTGATAAGGCTCCAGCAGCTGTTTAGCGGGTGGTTGGGGGGAGGGGGAGGTGAACTGAGGTAAGCAGGGGCGCGCGGCGGCGAATGTACTGTGAGGCGGTAGGTTACAGTGCCGCCGGCGCCCGCTATGGGGCGGGTATGGCGGTCGAAGTAGGAGTAGCGCGACTGGGAACCGGCCGTCAGGCTCGTCAGGTGGTCGAAATCATCCGTCGGCCCATCCTGCCGGTCGATGCCATAGCTGATAACGCCGGGTGCGTTGGTGGCGGCCCACTCCAGCTGCACTCCGCCGGGCAGGGCCTGGGTACGGAAAAGCAGTAGCCCCGAGCCCGAGGCCAGCCCGGAAAGCAGCAGCAGAAGCCCTAACAGGGCAGGTAAGCGGTTCATAGCGAAATCGATAGTGGTAATGAATAGAGCGGAGAGCAGTGCAAACATAATTAGTTTCGTCCAAAAGCACAGCGCGGGACCGGAGGCTTTGGGGGCAGTGGAAGCTGCGGAAACATTCGTTTTACCGGCGGCGGCCATATCCGGGAACGGCATGGTGTCGAACGCCCGTCGGACAGGCACGAGGAAAAAAACGTCGGACGTTTTTAAAATCCGGACCTAACATGTACTTTTGCAGTCCCTTCCGCAAAATCGGCAGGCACTCAGGTACAAACGGCCCTACGACCATGAAAAAAGAAATTCATCCCGAGTATCGCGAAGTGGTATTCCAGGACACTTCCAGCGACTTCAAGTTCGTGACCCGCTCCACGATGAGCTCCAACGAGACCATCACCATGGAAGACGGCAAGACTTACCCCGTTATCAAGGTGGAAGTTAGCTCGGCGTCGCACCCGTTCTATACCGGCAAAAACGTGTTTATCGACACCGCCGGCCGCGTGGAGAAATTCCGCACCCGCTACAGCAAGAAGACCCAGCAGAGCGAAAGCGAGTAAGCTTCAAGCCACAAGCTCTATGTTCCCAAAACTCCCGTTGGCAGCCCTGCCAGCGGGAGTTTTTGTTTGTTCCCTTTCCGTCTTTCCTACTTTTGCTCCGTCCGCAGGCAGCTTGTAGCTTGCGGCTTGTAACTCGTTTTCTCATGCATGTTCTGCTCTTCGACGACCCGGCTATCCGGCCCCGGCTGCTGCCGCTCACCTTTACCCGGCCTGTGGCGGCGTTGCGCTGCGGCATCCTTACGCTGGCCGAAAAATGGCAGCACCGCCTCGGCGTGTCCCAGATCGGCTACCTGACCGAAGGCTACCTGCAGGCCAAGTTTCCGGCCGGCGACACGACCGGCCCAGCCTTAGTCATCAACGGTGCCGTGTGCCCCGACGAGTTGCTGGTGCGCCAAGTACAGGCTCTGGAGGTCGGCAGCGCCCTTTTCGATGGCGAGCTGTTGGTAGCCGCTCACCTAACCGACGCCACCAAGGTGGCCGAGCTGATTCAGGAAGGTTTCCGGAATACGCACGAAGTAGCCGAGCCGGTGGCCGTTATCGGGGAGCTGTGGCACCTGTTTTTGCGCAACGGGGCCGAAATACGCCTCGATTTTGAGCTGCTGACCGCCGGCCGCGAGTCGGCCCCGATAAGCGACCCGCACACGATTGTATATGGTCTGGAAAACATCTTCATCGAGCCCGGCGTGAAAATCCGGGCTGCCATCCTCAATGCCGAAGACGGCCCGATTTACTTGGGCCGGAACGTGGAAGTACACGAAGGAGCCACTCTAAAAGGGCCGCTGGCCGTCTGCGAGGGAACCCACATCAACACCGGCGCCAAGCTGCGCGGCGACAATACCATCGGCCCGCACTGCCGGGTGGGGGGCGAGGTGGCCAACAGCATTATCATGGGCTACTCCAACAAGGGCCACGAGGGCTACCTGGGCAACTCGGTCATCGGGCAGTGGTGTAACATCGGCGCCGATACCAACACCAGCAACCTCAAAAACAACTACGCGCCGGTTAAAATCTGGAGCCACGTGGCCGGCCGGTTCGTGAACACGGGCCAGACGTTCTGCGGCCTGATGATGGGCGACCATAGCAAGTGCGGTATCAACACAATGTTCAATACCGGCACGGTGGTGGGCGTGGCGGCCAACATCTTTGGGGCCGGTTTTCCTCGGGCCTTTATTCCAAGCTTTGCCTGGGGCGGTCCGGCCGGTTTCGAAACCTTCCGCCTGCCCAAAGCGGGTGAGGTAGCCGAGCGGGTAATGGCGCGCGCCACCTCGCCTACGACGAAGCCGAGCAGGAAGTCATGCGCCACGTGTACGAAGCCACGTCCAAGGACCGGGTGTGGGAGCGGGCAGAGTAGACCCTTGGCGCTGCGCTCAACATGACTTTTCCGCTTAATCACTAGTCACTATTCATTAAAAGAAATGCGCTTTTCTGCTGTTCCGGGGCCTGGCCAGGTAAAGCAGCTGCTGATGGGCGGCGTGCGGCGCAACCACGTGGCCCACGCCCAGCTGTTTCGGGGGGCCGAAGGTTCGGCGGCGCTGGCGTTGGCGCTGGCCTACGCGGCGTTTCTGAACTGCGAAAACCGCCCGCCCGAGGCCGAGGATTCGTGCGGTGCCTGCCCGAGCTGCCAGAAAATCGACAAGCTCATCCATCCCGACCTCAACTTCATTGTGCCCGTGACCACCACCAAAGCGGTGGCCAAGGATGCTACGAGCAGCAAGTTCGGGGCCGAGTGGCGCGAGTTCGTGCTTGGCAATCCGTACCAGGGCCTCAACGACTGGATGCAGCATATTGGGGCTGAGAACAAGCAAGGCAGCATTTCCAAGGATGAAAGCGTGCAACTGCTGCGGCTGGTGAGCCTCAAGGCCTTCGAGGCGCGCTTCAAGGTGGTTATTATCTGGCTGCCTGAGCTGATGCACCCGGCGGCGGCCAACGCCGTGCTCAAGCTGTTGGAAGAGCCGCCGCCCGCCACCGTGTTTCTGCTGGTGAGCTTCGCCCCCGAGCAGCTGCTGCCCACCATCATCAGCCGGGTGCAGCCGGTGGTAGTGCGCGCTCCGGCCGAGCAGGAGCTGACCGATTGGCTACGCACTACCCAGAACGTGCCCGAAGCCAAAGCCCGGCAGCTGGCCCAGCTCACCAACGGCAACGTGGGCGCGGCGCTGGCCGCCAGCGCCGACGGAGCCAGCGCCGAACACGACTATTACGAGCTGTTTGTGGGCTGGATGCGCACCTGCTACGGCAACAAAGTGGCCGATATGCTGACCCGCAGCGACGAATTCCAGAAGCTGGGCCGCGAAAACCAGAAAGAGTTTTTCCAGTATGCGCTGGCGCTGCTGCGTAAGGTGCTGCTCTTCGGCCTCGACCCGCAACTGGTGCCGCACCTGCCGGCCCAGGAGCAGGGCTTCATCAGAAGCTTCAGCCCCTTTGTAACGCCGCGCAACGCCGACGCACTCACTCAGGAAATCAACGAGGCGCACTACCACATCGAGCGCAACGCCAACCCGCGCATGGTGTTCATTGACGTCTCGCTGCGCCTGGCCGAGCTGCTGCGGGCGTAATTTGCTTTGCTGGCTTTTGCCCTAAGTTGCGGGCGCCGTAGGGGCGGGGCTTGTCCCCGCCCGCCGTTTGGGCCGCTTCAACAGTTTTGCTCAACGGCGTGAATGGCGGGCGGGGACAAGCCCCGCCCCTAGGGCGCCCTCCGTAACGCAAGCGAAATAGTAAATGAAAACGCCTTCTCTGGCTTGCAGAGCAATAAAATACAGTTTGCTAACTTGCTATAGCCAGTGCTAAAACCACTATAGGCTCGCTTCTTCAGTTGCCGGAGCAGTACCTTTGGCAGGGGCTGAGAACGGGTTTCTGGTCCCAAGCTTTCTGTTTTCTGACGTTAATTCCTAGTGAAAAAACATATTCGCATCGGCACCCGGGGCAGCAAGCTCGCTTTGTGGCAGGCCAACCACGTGGCCGACCGGCTGAAAGCCGCCGGCCTGGAGCCGGAAATCGTCATTATTACCACCAAGGGCGACATCGTGCTGGACCGCTCGCTGGATAAAATCGGCTCGAAGGGCGTGTTTACCGAGGAGCTGGAAGAGGGCCTGCGCACCGGCCACATCGATGTAGCCGTGCACAGCGCCAAAGACGTGCAGAGCAGCATCCCCGACGACTTGGAGCTGCTGGCCTTTATGGAGCGCGAAAAGGTGAACGACGTAGTGCTGAGCTTCGACGCCGACCTCGACCTGAACCGCCCCGACCTGGTGCTGGGCACCAGCAGCACCCGTCGCCGGGCGATGCTGCGCCGGTTTATGCCCCACGCCACCGCCGCCGACGTGCGTGGCAACCTGCAAACCCGCCTGCGCAAACTCGAAGAAGGCCATTACCACGGCCTCATACTGGCCTATGCCGGCGTACACCGCATGGAGTACGACGGCCTGATTCGGCACATATTGCCCGAAACCCGCTTTGTGCCCGCCACCGGCCAAGGCAGCGTGGCCGTGGAGTGCGCCCGTAACCTGGAGCCGGCGCTCAAGGCTGAACTACACCGCCTGCTCGACCACCCCGCCACCCACGTGTGCCTGCGGGCCGAGCGCGCCTACCTGCGCACCATGGAAGGCGGTTGCAGCATCCCCAGCTTCGCGCTGGCCACCCTAAGCCCCGATGGCCAGACGGTGCAGCTACACGCCGGCCTCATCAGCCTCGACGGCGCTCAGTTTCTCGAAGAAATCCGCACGGCTCCCGCCGCCGCTGCCGCCCAGCTCGGCACCGAAATAGCCGAAAATATCCTGGGGCGTGGTGGCCGCGAAATCCTGGAGGAAATCCGCAACGGTAAGTAGTTAGTTGACGATGGGGTGAAAGGAACGTCATTCTGAGCGAAGCCGGAGGCGAAGTCGAAGAATCTCACCTGCCAAAGCAATTCCGCTATCAGGGGGTACTACTACGGTAAAGATTCTTCGACTTCGCTCAGAGTGACGTTCCTTTTTTATCCTCATCACCCTTAAACAACGCGTACAGCGCTAGGGCGAAAATGGCGCCGGTGGTGTCGGCCAGCATATCTTTCTGGGCATCCCAGATGTCGCCCTGGCTGCCTAGGAAAGCCGCGCCACTGTCGCCGCCCGCCAGCTCGGCATACACCCACTCAATCAGCTCATAGCTCATGGCCACCGTGCCGATGACGCAGAGCGGGTAGAGGTAGCTGATGGCCCGGCTACGGATGAGCTGGCGCGAATCGGTGTACTCGATGAGGGCGTAGGCGTAGAAGCCGACCGAGAAGTGGGCCACCCGGTCGAACATGTTGCGCTGAAAGCCGAATAGGTTGTTGAACCAGTCGAACGGCACCTTCTCGAAGGTGTAGTGCCCGCCCACAGTGTGCAGGAAGATGAGCACGCTCATCAGCGCGTAGGCAAGGTTGGAGAAGCGCACGCCCCGCAGGTACAGCACCGTCAACAGGCCTGCGAGCAGCATAATGGGCACGTTTTCGGCCCACCAGGTGGCCCGGTCGGCGGGGTGCAAACCCAGGGCCACGAATTCGATGAGGTAGACGGCCAGCAGCAGGGCCGGAAACCAGTGGAAAGGACGGGCCGGAGCCGAAACAGAGGGCATAGGGGAACAGGAAAATCGAAAAGACGCGGTAACCTACGCAAACCCGGCATAGCGCCAGCTGTGTGAAGGCGGGTAGCTGCGCCGGGTTTGCGGGGCGAAGCCGGGAGCCATTAGGTGGCAGATCCAGCGGTAAGCCCCGGGTTTTTGCGTAGCTCCGTAAAGAAACTGCGTAAATTTGACCCTCAGTTCGCTGTTAAACTTTCTGCCCGCTTACCTCGCATGAAAAACTTCTTTCGCCGCACCCTGCTGCTGGGCCTGGTGCTGACGCTGGCCATACCCGCCGCGCAGGCGGCCAAAAAGCCCCGCAAAAGCAAAAAAGACGAGCTCGTCACCATCAATACCCCGCTGGGCGACATCCGGCTGGTGCTTTCTGAGCTCACGCCGGTGCACCGGGCCAATTTCCTGAAACTGGCCCGCAGCGGGTTCTATAACGGCACCACGTTCCACCGCGTCATTCTCAACTTCATGGTGCAGGGCGGCGACCCCAACTCGAAGGACGCTGACCCCGGCAACGATGGCCAGGGGCCAGCCAGCGAGCAGACGCTGCCGGCCGAAATCCGGCCCGCGCTGACCCATGTGCGCGGCGCCATAGCCGCCGCCCGCACCGCCGATTTCGCGAACCCCGAGCGCCGTAGCAGCGCCTCACAGTTCTACATCGTGCAGAACCCCCAGGGCACGCCTCATCTCAACGGCCAGTACACTGTATTCGGCCAGGTTATCAGCGGCCAGGAGGTGGTGGATAAGATTGCCCAGCAGCCCGCCGGCCCCGCCAACCGCCCCCTCACCGACATCAAAATGACGATGAAGGTGGAAAAGCTGAAAAAGAAGAAGATTACCGAGCAGTTCGGGTATCAGTATTGAGAAGTGAGCATCGCAGCTGTCTAGAAAGTATCCCGGACCGATAAAAACGTTATGCTGAGCTTGTCAAGCATCTCTACCGCTTTGTTGAGTGACTCTTGCAAAGCGGTAGAGATGCTTCGACAAGCTCAGCATGACGTTCTTTTGACGTTTCAATACTCACCTCGCACTTCCTGCTTCACACAATGAAAATCCTCATTACCGGTTCTAATGGCCTGCTGGGACAGAAGCTGGTGGCGCTGCTGAGCCGGCAGCCGGGCGTGGCGCTGGTGGCTACTTCGCGCGGCCCCAACAAGCTGGCCAGTCTGTATCCGCAGGTGCCGTTTGTGCCGCTTGACGTAACCGATGCGGCCCGTGTAGCGCAGGTAATCGAAGCCGAAAAACCCACCCACCTCATCCACACGGCCGCCCTGACCAATGTGGATGAGTGCGCGCTGCACCAGGCCGACTGCTGGAACCAGAACGTGACGGCAGTGGCGCATCTGGTGGCCGCCTGCGAGCAGCACCAGGTGCATTTGGTGCACCTGAGCACCGATTTTATTTTCAGCGGGGAAACGGGCCCGCTGGCCGAGGATGCCGTGCCGGGGCCGGTGAATTTCTACGGAGAAAGTAAGCTGGCCGCCGAGCAGCTGGTGCGCGAAAGCTGCGGCCCCTGGGCCATTGTGCGCACCGTGCTTGTGTACGGCGTGGCCCACGACTACGGCCGCACCAACTTGGTGCTGTGGGTGCGCGATGCGCTGCGGGCGGGCAAGCCGATAAACGTGGTGGACGACCAGCTGCGCACCCCCACGCTGGCCGAGGACCTGGCCCAGGGCTGCTGGCTGGTGGCCCGCCTCAACGCCACCGGCATCTACCATATCAGCGGGGCCGAGCTCTGCACGCCCTACCAGCTGGCGCTGCAGGTCGCCGCTTATTTTCAGCTCGATGCCGGTCTTATCAGCCGGGTAGACGCCGATACGTTTTCGCAGCCGGCCCGCCGCCCGTTGCGCACGGGCTTTGTGGTTGATAAAGCGGTGCGCGAGCTGGGCTACCGACCCCACCCGCTGGCCGAAGGCATTGCCCTGGTAGCCGGGCAGGCCGACGAAGTCCCGTTGTAGGGCCCCCGCCACCGGACTAATTTAATAAGTGTTAGGGCAGCACCACCACCTGGCGGCTCACGCAGTGGCTGTCGGGGCAGGCGCCGGGGCCGTTGGCGCGCAGGGCCATGCGCACGGCGTAGCTGCCGGGCCGGCGGAAGCGGTGCTCGACCCGCGGGCCGGTGCCGGTAGCTCCGTCGCGAAAATCCCAGATGACCACCATGTTCCGGCAGGTGGGCAGCTGCGAGTCGGCGGCATCGAAGGCTACCGGCTGGCCCACCCGCACTGTGTCGGCAGCCCGGAAGTTGACCACGGTTTGCTTCGTGAAATCAACGTCGAGCAGTTTTTCGGCCGGTCGTACTTCGCCGCTGACCTCGTCTACCACGTCGAGGCGCACGGTGTAGCGGCGGCGCTCGGCATAGCAATGGGCCACGGTGGGGCCGGTAAGCAGCGTGCCGTCGCCCATATCCCAGCGGAAGATGAGCGGCCCGGCGGCGGGGTCTACGGCCTGGCGGGCGTCGAGTTCCACGCACAGTTTGGGTACGCGCGGTGGCGGGCAAGTCACGCTAATGGTGTCGCCGGGCTGCTGGGCTGCCGCCGGCCGGGCCAGTAAAAGCAGTGGCAGCAATAGCAGCAGCACAGGGCGAAATACGCGAAGCAACACGGTAACGAGCGAGGTAGGGATATTTGGAAAGGTTGCGTCTGACCGAAGGAGGCTAGAACCGGTTCAGGCGCTGGAAAACCTCTTTCTGGTAGGTCTGGCCGATGGGAACAAGCTTGCCGGCCAGCATGATGGAGTTGTCCTCGATGGTCTGAATCTGGCGGATATTAACAATAAACGAGCGGTGCACTCGCACAAACAGCGCCGCCGGAAACTTCTCGGCAATGCCCCGCAGCGTGCTGTACACGATGAGCTTGCTGTGCTTGGTCACGATGTGCACGTAGTCGCCTAATGCTTCCACAAACAGCACCTCGTCAAACTGCACCTTCACCAGCTTGCTATCCACCTTCACGAAGGTGAACGTAGCGTCGGCCTCGGCCGGCTGCGCGCGGCTCGCCAGCGCCTCGCGGGCCTGCTGGGCAGCCTGTAGAAAGCGGGCGTAGCTGATGGGCTTCACCAGATAATCGAGCACGGCGTACTCGAAGGCCTCCACGGCGTAGCCTTTGTTGCTGGTGATGAGCACCACCAACGGCGGATTGCGCAGGGTGCGCAGCAGGTCGAGGCCCGACATCAGCGGCATCTCCACGTCGAGAAACAGCAGGTCGATGGGTTGCTCACGCAGCATTTCGGCGGCCACCAGAGCGCTGCTGCAGCTGCCGACGTGCGCCAGAAACGGGGTGTTGGCGACGCAGTTTTCAACAATCTGCACGGCCAGCGGGTCGTCGTCGACCACCAGGCAGCGAAGGGAAGCAGGAGTTTCGGCCATATGTGCAAAGCTACAGTCTTTCTTCGCAGAATTCCATCAAAGCAGAATCGGGCTAGACCCCGGCTAGCCGCTGCTCCAGCAACGGATACAGGGCCTGCAGGCGGCGCTGAATGTCGGTGAGCCGGGCAGGCAAGGCCGGATGGGGCGGCTCCTGACGGGCGGTGGCCTCCACTTCTTCCAGCAGCTGGCAAAGCTGCGGCATACCAAAATAAGCTACCTGGCCCCGCAGCTTGTGCGCGGCCTCGGCCAGCGCCGGCCCCGGCAGCTCTTGCAGCTGCCGGCCCAGCGGCGGGGCCTGCGCCAAAAAGGTGCGTACCAACTGGCCCACGAAAGCGGAACTGCCCCCGGCCAGCTCCTCCAGCAGCGTCCAGTCGGGCGGCTCGGTGGCGGTGGCTTCAGAAGGTCGGGCCGGTTCGGTGGGGGCGGTTTGCAGGCCGGGGCCCGGTTCGCTGGCGGTGGCGGGCGGAGTGCGGCCGGTGTAGTGGACGAGGCGGGCGTAGAGCACGGCCGGGTCGAAGGGCTTGGCCAGCGTGTCGTTCATGCCGGCGGCCAGAGCCAGCACCCGGTCTTCGGGTAGGGCCGAGGCCGTAAGGCCGATTAGGGGCAGCCGGCTGGGGTCGGGGAACAGGAGCCGCAGTTGGCGGGCGGCCTCGTAGCCATCCATTTCGGGCATCTGCACATCGAGCAGCACGGCATCGAAGGGCTGCCGGCGGGCGGCTTCCACGGCCAGCCGGCCGTTGTCGGCCACCGTTACCTGCACGTTCCAGGCTTCGAGGGTGCGGCGGGCCACGAGCTGGTTGAGGACGTTATCTTCGGCCACCAGCACCCGTAGGGCGGGTTCGAAGGGCGGCAGCACGGCCGGGGCCTCCGGTGGTATGGTAGCCGGATCGGCGGGTTGGGCCGGAATTTCAAACCAGAACGTGCTGCCCCGGCCCTCGGCGCTTTCCACCCACAGCCGCCCGCCATGCAGCCGCACCAGGTTGCGGGCGATACTCAGGCCCAGCCCGGTGCCGCCGTACTGCCGGGTGGTGCTGGCGTTGGCCTGCGAGAAGTCCTCGAAAATGGCCTCCTGCTGCTCGGGCGCAATGCCGATGCCCGTATCGCGCACCCCAAACCGCAACACTGGCTCACTGGCCGCGTTGGTGGCCGGGCCGGATTCCAACAGCAGCGTAATGCCGCCGTGGGCCGTAAACTTCACGGCGTTGCCCACCAGGTTCACCAGCACCTGCTGCAGCCGCACCGGGTCGCCGGTAATGGCCGTGGGCACGCCGGAGTCGACTTCCGTGCGCAGGTACAAGCCCTTGGCATCGAGGGCGAAGCGGAACATGGCCTGCACCCGTTCCAGCAGCGCGGGCAGCCGGAACGGCACCTGATCCAGCGTGAGCTTGCCGGCTTCCATCTTCGAGGAGTCGAGGATGTCGTTGAGAATAACCAGCAAATTCTGCGACGACGACTGAATGGCCTCCAGGTACTCCTGCTGCCCGGCATCGACGCGGGTGCCGCGCAGCAGGTGGGTAAGCCCGATAACGGCGTTCAGCGGCGTACGGATTTCGTGGCTCATATTGGCCAGAAACTGCGCCTTGGCTCGCTGTGAGGCCTCGGCCGCGTCGCGGGCTACCAGCAAATCGGCGTTTACCAGCTCGGTGGCGTCCTTCTGGTGGCGCAGCTCGGTGGTGCGCTCATGCACGGTGGCTTCAAGCTGCTGCTTCTGGCGGCGTAGCGTGGCGGTGCGCACCCGCAGGAAGCCCCAGATGCCGCCGAATACCGCCGCTACGCTCAGCAGCGCAAACCAGCCGGTCTGCCAGAAGGGCGTGGCCACCCCGAACCGGGCCGTAGTAGCCGGCCCCCAGGTACCTTCGGCGCCGCGGCGGGCGCGCACCTCGAAGGTGTAGCGGCCGGGCCCGATCCGGGGGAAATCGGCTTCTGTAAAACCGCTGGCGCGGCTCCAGGCGGGCTGGTAGCCGCGCAGCCGATATTGGTACTGCCAGGTGCCGGCCGGGGCCAGGCTGGCGGTGCGGAAAAACCAGGTGAGATGGTGAGGCCCCACCGGCAGCTCGGCCAGCGAGTCGGGCCGGCGCGAGGCCCCGTTCACCTCCACCGCCACCAGCGAAACCCGCGGCCGAACCGGAGTCGGCAGCGCGGGCAACCCGACTCGTAGCAAACCCGCCCGACTGGCCAGTAACACCGCCGGGGTAAGTCCGGCCAGCAGCCCGGCGGCGTTGGGCAGCAGGTTTCGTACCAGCGGGTTGCCGGGCGCGGTAAGCGGGCTGAAATCCGTGCTCCGGCCCAGACTCAAGGCTTCGGCGTGCTGTACCACCAGGCCAGCGGGCGTGGGCAGCAGACCGTAGCAGTAGTTGCTGGCCAGCCCGCTGTTGCGGGTGGTGAACTGCCGGAAGCGGCCGTTCTCAAAGCTGAACAGGCCGTCGCCGTCGGTGCCAATCCATACTCGGCCGGCGGCATCCTGGCACAGAGCCGAAGCCCCAATGCCGCCGGCCAGCACGCGGTACACCCGGAATTCGCCCGCTTCGAGCACCGCCAGTCCGGTGCCGTGCGTGGCAAACCACACCCGGCCCTGCCGGTCGGGCAGGATAGCATAAATGTCGTTGTGGAGCAGGCCGTTGGCAGTAGTGTGGTGGCTGAGCCGGCCTTCGCGCAGATAGTAAGCCCCCTCGCCCACGGTACCTATCCACAGCCCGCCGGCCGTATCCTGGGCCAGTGCCGTTACGGCCAGCCCGGCCGGTAGTAGCTCCAGCGCGGGTCGATTCGCTTCGGAGTTTAGCAGCAGCGGCAGATTACGCTGCCATACGGCCGCTGCCTCAGCGCCGGCTACGGCCCAACGTGCGCCATCGAATGTAACAGGGGCAGCGGCGTGAGCGGGACTGGCTGCGGGCTTTTTCCGGTGGCATTGAACTGCAGCACCTGTCCGGCGCGGGTGGCCGCCAGCAGTACCGGGCCACGGCGCACCAGCGAAACCAAGCCGGGCAGAGGTAGCAGCGAAACGTGCGGGTCGGTGAGCCGCCACAGGCCCTGGCCGGCCGTAGCCAGCCAATACGTGCCTTCGGTGTCGCGCAGTACATCGGTAACCACCAGGTCGGCGGGCAGGGCGAGCTGGTAGCGGCGGCGCAGCTGGTTCAGGCGGGCCGTGTCGGGCGCTGGCAGCCCCTTGGCGGCGAGCAGGCCCGCTTCGGCGACTGTGGCCGGCCGGAAGCCGGTACCCTGTTCAACTGACTGCCCACCCTGGTAGTGGCGCACCGCCAGCGGCCGGAACGTGGGGCCAGGGCCAGCTGGGTCACGAAGTCCTCGGCCAGCCCTTCGCGGGTAGTGAAGGTGCGGAAAGTGGTGCCGTCGAAGCGCACCAGGCCTTCCGCCGTGCCCAGCCAGAGGTAGCCGGCTCGGTCCTGTACCAGCGCGTAGATGAACGGCTGCGGGAGCCCCTCCGCCGGCCCAAATTGCTTCAATGCCAGCTTTGCGGGTAGCGGCTGGGCGGCGGCAAACCGGGTGAGTAGAAAGAGGAGAAGAAGCAGGCGGCGCATCGGGCAAGCAAGATACGCGTAGCAACACTCCATAACCGGCGTGCGCGTTCAGCCGCCGTCTTTTCTCGGTGAAATAGGCCGTGCGGGCGTTTAGCCCGCCAGGGTACCAGCGTTGCCGCCGTACCCCGGCCCGCCGCTTACTTGCCGGTTACCTTGAACTCGGTGCGGCGGTTAAGCTGGCGGTTAGCTTTGGTGGTGTTGGGGGCCACGGGCTGGGTGTCGCCGTAGCCGGCGAAGGTCAGGCGGCCCTTGTCGATGCCCTTGCCCACGAGGTAATCGACCACGGCTTTGGCGCGGCGCTGCGAGAGGTCCTTGTTGTAGGCGTCGGCGCCCACGTTGTCGGTGTGGCCCGAAATTTCGAGGCGCAGGGCGGGGGTTTCGGTCAGCAGCTTTTGCAGGCGCTCAAGCTCGCCGGTGCTTTCCTTGCGCAACGTAGCCTTGTCGAAATCGAAGAAGATGTTGTTGAGCACCACCTTCACGCCCACATCGAGCTTCTTGAGGGCAATATCCTTTACGACCTCCGAATAGGCCGCGCCGGCCGGCAAATCGAAGTTCTCGGAGTGGAACAGGTAGCCCTCCTTGCGCACCACAATGCCATAGTTCACGCCCGAGGGCAACGACACCAGGTAGCGGCCCGACTTCGCGTTCGACTGGAACGAGGCAATCACCTGGTTGAGCGAGTTGTCGATAACGTCAATCGTGGCCTCCAGAGGCTGGCGGCTGGCTTCCTCGCTCACCACGCCCTTGAGAATGGTTACCTGGGCCGCCACAATGGCCACCGGCGGAGCCAGCAGGGTTTCCTTCACCGGCTGTACTCTGGATGCCAGCAGCTGGTCTTCCTGGCTGAGCACAGGCGGCTTCTCGGCCCCCAGAAAGGTGATTTGGTAGATGTCTTTGCCGCCCAGCCCGTCTTCGCGCACCGAGGAGTAGTAGCCGTGCCGGCCCGAGGCGGAAATCACGAAAAATACGTCGTCGTCGGGCGTGTTGATGGGCCAGCCCAGGTTTTCGGGCTTGCTCCACTTGCCGTTCTCCAGCACCGATTTGAAGATGTCGTAGCCGCCCATCGCATCGTGGCCTTCCGAGCTGAAGTACATGGTTTTACCATCGGGATGCAGAAAAACGCCCTCCTCGCCGTACGATGTATTAATCACCGACCCCAGATTCTGGGCTGGCCCGCGGCCTTCAATTTCGATGCGGTAAATGTCGCGCGAGCCCAAGCCGCCCTCCTTATCGCTCACGAAAAATAAGTGGCGGCCATCGGGCGTGTAGGAAGCCGACGACTCGTGGTACTTGGAGTTGATGCGTGAGCCCAGCTTCTGGGGGCGGCTCCACTCGGTGCCGCGCAGCTCCGCCTGGTTCAGGTCGCCGCCGTTGTCTTCCAGGTACACCAGCAGCCGCTGCCCGTCGGGGGCGAGGCCCACGGTGGCGTCGTGGCCATCGGTGTTGATGTTCTCGCCCAGGTTGCGGGCCGCGCTCCAGTTATCCTTGCCTTCGCGCGCGCTCTGGTAAATATCCTCAAAATAGCCGCCCAACTCGGGGTCGGTTTTGCCGCCCGTCGAGCCTTCGCGGCGCGAGGTAAACAGGATAACCGACTCATCGGCCGTGATAACGGGGCCGTAGTCGGGGTAGGGCGAGTTCACGCCCTGGCCGGCGTTGTCGATAAACACGCGGCTGGGTTTGGCAGCCAGCCGGCGGCCGTTTTCGCACTCCTTTACCTTCTTTTGAATATCGAGCACCAGCCCGGCCGTGTTTTTGGTGCCGCTGGCCGGAATGGCGCGCTTATATTCGGCAATTGCTTCGTTCCACTTGGCGTTCAGGTGCAGGCCCCGGCCCAGCAAATAGTGGATGCGGGGGCTCACGTCGGGGTTGAGCTGGTAGGCGCGTTGCAGATACTCCAGCGCCCGGGGCTTAAAGCCCGAATGCAGGTAACAGTCGCCTATTTTAAGGTTGAGCTGGTCGTTGTTGGGGTTGAGCTGCTGGGCCTTCAGGTAGAAAACCAGGGCCTGCTCGTAGCGCGGCGGGTCCGACTCGTAGAACGCGTCGCCGGCCTTCAGGTCCTTCTGGGCCGCTTTCAGGCCGTCCTTGTCGTTGCCGAACCGGTCTTTGCTGAACTCCACACTCTGGGCCGAAGCCGCCGAAGCCGTGAGCAGCAGAAAAACGAGTAGGTACTTGTACATAAGTCAGTATTGAGTACTGAGTATTGGGTAGTTGGATTCCGTACTGCTGGGCCGACCGGCGCCGTGGGCTACGGGCAGCCCGAGTTGGCGGCGTGCGTGGTGCCCACTTCCAAGCCCAGCTCGGCGGCGCGGCGCCAATCCTGGCAGGCGGCGTCGGGCTGGCGGAGCATCTCGCGGGCGTGGCCCCGGTTGAGGTAGGCCTCGGCGTAGTCCTTGCTCAGACTGATGGCCTTGCTGGCGTCGGCTTCGGCCTTTTTGTAGTCTTCGAGCTTGAGGTAGGCGGCGGCGCGGTTGTTCCAGGCGAAGGCGTAGCCGGCATCGAGTGCCACGGCCCGCCCAAAGTCCTCGACGGCGCCCTTGTAGTCGGCCTGCTCGTAGCGGGTGGCGCCGCGGTTGGTGTAGGCCAGGGCGTGGTCCTGTTTCTTAGCTAGGTAGGCGTCGTAGTCCTGCAAAGCGCCTTTCAGGTCGCCGGCGCGGCGGCGGGTGCCGGCCCGGTTGAGCAGAGCCGGCAGCAGCTCGGGCTGCAGCGTGAGGGCCTGGCTGTAGTCTTGGATGGCGGCGGGCAGGTTGCCAAGCCGGCGCTGGGCACTGCCCCGGTCGTGCCAGGCGTAGGCGTAGGTCGGGTCGGCCTTGATGGCGGCGTCGAAATCAGTTTTGGCCGCGGTATAATCGGCCTTTTCGAAGCGGAGGGCCCCGCGGTAGTACCAGGCCGGGGCATAGTCGGCCTGCAGCTCGGCGGCCCGGCCGTAGTCACGCTCGGCCTCAGCGGGCTGCTGCAGCGCCTCCTCGGCCCGGGCCCGCCCGAAGTAGGAGGCGAAGGTGCCGGGTTCGAGCTTGATGGCCTGGTCGTAATCCTGCACGGCAGGCTGGTAGTCTTTCAGCTCGTAGCGGGCAGCGGCGCGGTTGGTATAGGCGCGGGCAAAGTCGGGCTTCACGGCCAGGGCCTTGTCGAAGTCGAGTACGGCGGCGCGGTAGCTTTGCTGCTTGAACTTGGCCAGCCCGCTATTGTAGAGCCGCTCGGCCTGCTGGTCGGGCGGCAGGGTGGAGGCCCGTACGCTATCCACCTGGGCTTGGGCAGCCGCCGCACTCAATACTAAGCCCAGCAGTAAAACAGGAATTTTCCGCATCATATCCCGCCAATTTAAAAGGCGCGGGATAAATGTAATTTTTTCTACTGGATATGGCTAATCAGGCGGCTAAATTGCTTGCTAGTTGTTCTTTGTCAAGATGTAATAGTACCAAAAACAAGCTTGGTCAGTAACAAACCACGGAGTACCGACCGGCCCGTTTAAGCATTCGGGCGGCGTAAGTGAGCCAAGGCAATGCCGAATAGAAAGCTAACTGCTAACAGCTGTCAGCTAATAGCTCAAAATTCAATCAGGCAGTTGGGTCTTTACCATTTCCTGCCACTCGTGGCGTAACGAGCCGTCGAACTCGGGGCGGGCAGCGCGGCGGTACCAGTAGGCGGCGTTGTCGGCGTCGCCCTGCTGGCGGTGCAAAAAGGCGTGGAGCCAGTCGAACAGCGGGGCGTCTTCGTGTTGCTCGGCAATGGCGTGGGCCTTGTGCCACTCGTCGCGGCCGGCGTACCAAAGGGCTTCGAGCAGGGGCGAGAGGCCGGCCGGCGTTTCATGCTGGGTCTGGGAATCGAGGAAGTTCTGGTAAGTCATAACGTCGGGCTGAAGAATACAGAAGCGGTTCAGGCAGTAAACTTCTGCGGGCCGGCCGGGGTTTTGGCTATTGGCGGCGGCCATGCGGCGGTAGTTGCGTAATTTTACGTCGCCGCCGGACAACGTGTCCGCCGAAGAAGTCCATTTCCAACGCCTAGCTTTCACCTATGGCCACCTACCCCGAATACATGGTTGCGCCCATCCGCCAGGACCTCACCGAGGCCGGCTTCGAGCAGCTCATGACCCCCGAAGAAGTTGATCAGGCCCTGTCGGCCGACAGCGGTACCGTACTGGTTGCCATAAACTCGGTATGCGGCTGCGCCGCTTCCAAAGCCCGTCCGGCCCTCAAAATGGCCGTTTCCAGCTCCGATAAGAAGCCCGCCAAGCTCGTTACCGTGTTTGCCGGCATGGAGTCGGAGGCCGTGGCCCAGGCCCGCCAGCACATGCTGCCCTACCCGCCCAGCAGCCCCTGCATCGCCCTGTTCAAAGATGGCGAGCTGGTGCACATGATTGAGCGTTACCACATCGAAGGCAACGACCTGATGCGCATCGTCAACAACCTGCAAGGCGCCTTCGAGGAGCACTGCTAAAGCTACTGGCACCGCTCAACGCTGTTTCGCGGTACAAGTAGTTTAACCTTTCCCAACAACAAAGCCCGTGGCTATCCGCTGCGGGCTTTGTTGCGCTTGCGGAAGTACGTGCCACACTCGGCCATTGGTCGGTAACTGCCAGTCGCTAACTTCGTCCTATGCTCGACTACTCGGTTGTTGTGCCCGTGTACCAGGGCCAGGATACGCTGGCGACCCTCACGGCGCAGCTCCACGCTTTTTTTGCCGGCACCCACCGCTCGTTCGAAATCATTTTCGTTTACGACTGCGGACCCGATGGCTCCTGGGCCGTTATCCGGGCGTTGCAGGCGCAGTACGGGCCGGAGTTGGTGCGGGCGGTACACCTGACGCGCAACTTCGGGCAGCACAACGCCCTGCTGTGCGGCTTCGGCGAAGCGCAGGGCCGCTTTATCATCACGCTTGATGAGGATTTGCAGCACCGGCCCGCCGATATCGAGCAGCTGATTACGCGGCAGCAGCAGGGCAATTTCGACGTGGTGTACGGCCAGCTGCAGGAGCTGCAACACTCGCCCTTTCGCAACGTTGCTTCGCGGGCCATGCGCCAGCTGCTGCGGGCCGGTATTCCCGATTTGCACCCGCACTTCTCAACCTTCCGCCTGCTGAAAGCCGACATTGCCCGCGCCTGCCTCGACATGCGCAACTCCCACACCTTCCTCGACGGCTACCTGACCTGGCTGACGACCCACGTGGCCAGCACCCCGGTAACGCACCAGCCCCGGGCGGCCGGGAGTAGCGGCTACACGCTGGGCAAGCTGCTGGCCTTCTCGCTCAATATTTTCGTCACCTTCTCTAACCTGCCCATCCGCCTGCTCACGGTGCTTTCGGTGCTCGTGTTCTTGCTTACCAGCGCCTATTCGGTCTATGTGCTGGTCCGCAAACTGCTCTACGATGATTATCTGCTCGGCTTCCCTTCTCTCATCATCTCCATCGGCTTCGGCGTGGGCCTCATTATGCTGGGCTTGGGCATTCTGGGCGAGTACATCTACCGCATCAACCTCAAAACCACTCGCCGCCCCAATTTCGTGAAGCGGACGATGGAGGATTAGGCTGTAATGCAGAACGGCTGTCTATACAAAGCAAAGGGCCTTACTCCACTGGAGTAAGGCCCTTTGCTTTCGCTTGATTGCGAGTGTCTAATCGTCAGGCTATCAGCTAAATACCATCAGCCGACAGACAGTATTAGTTCGCTACTTCGCTCAGAAACTTGATCCGCATCAGGCGCAGATCCTCTTCCGTGTAATCGTCGGTGCCGAGTTCCTTCAGGGCCACGGCGATGTTGTCGGTGCTGGCCGACATGAAGTAGTCGTAGATGTCCTCCTGACGGCTCTGGTCGAGCACGCCGTTGATGTAGTAGCCCAGGTTGAGCTTGGTGCCCGAATAGCAGATGTGCTCGATTTCCTCCATCAGCTCGCGCATATCGAGGCCCTTGGAAGACGCAATTTCCTCCAGGTCCATCTTCTTGTCGATTTGCTGGATGATGTAAATCTTGATTTTCGACTTGTTAACGGCCGATTTTACTACCACGTCGGCGGCCGTCGTGATGTCGTTGTCCTCCACGTACTGCTTGATCAGCGTTAGGAAGGGCTCCCCGAACTTCTGGGCCTTGCCCTGCCCCACGCCCGATACGTGGGCCAGCTCCTCCTGCTTCGTGGGGAAGGTAGTGGCCATTTCCTTCAGCGAAGGATCCTGGAACAGCACATAAGGCGGCAGGTTTTTCTGGTTAGCTACCTTCTTGCGCAACGATTTCAACATCTCGAACAGCGCCTCGTCGTGGCCGGCGGCCAGCTGCACGTCTTCCTGCTGCTGCTCTTCCTTTACTTCCTCGTCGTAGTTGTGGTCTTTGGTGAGTTTCATGGAGTGCGGCTTTTCGATGAAATCCAGACCCTTCTGGGTAATCCGAATTACGCCAAAATTTTCCACATCCTTGGCCAGCAGTCCACTAAGCATCGTCTGGCGCAGCAGCGAGTGCCAGAACTGGGCGTCGTGGGCCTTGCCCTGGCCATAAATCGGCAGCTGGTTATGGGCGTAGCTGATAACGTGCGGGTTCGACATGCCCATGAGCACCGTGCCGATGTGGTCGAGGCCGAACCGCTCGTCGGTCTGCACCACGGCCTTCAGGGCCAGCAGTACCTCGTCGCGGGCCTCAAACCGCTCGCGTGGGTGGCGGCAGTTGTCGCAGAAGCCGCAGTCCGTGGCGTACACTTCGCCGAAGTAGTGGAGCAGCTGCTTGCGCCGGCACACCGCCGAATCGGCGTAGTTGGCCATTTCCTGGAGCAACTGCTTGCCGTTGTCGCGCTCGGTTACGGGCTTGTCCTTATTGAACTTCTCCAGCTTCACGATGTCGTCGTAGCTGTAGAACATCAGGCAGTCGCCGTCCATGCCGTCGCGGCCGCCGCGGCCCGTCTCCTGGTAGTAGCCCTCGATGCTCTTGGGCGTGTCGTAATGAATCACGAAACGCACGTCGGGCTTGTCGATGCCCATGCCGAAGGCGATGGTAGCCACAATCACGTCGCACTCCTCGTGCAGAAACGCGTCCTGGTTTTGCATGCGCACCTGCGGGTCGAGGCCGGCGTGGTAGGGCCGGGCCCGCACATCGTTCACGCGCAGCAGCTCGGCTATTTCCTCCACCTTCTTGCGGCTCAGGCAGTACACGATGCCCGCCTGGTCCTTGTGCTGCTTCACGTACTGAATGAGCTGCTTTTTGGTGTTGTGCTTGGGCCGCACCTCATAATACAGGTTGGTGCGGTTGAAGCTCGTCTTGAACACCGAGGCATCATCCATCTGCAGGTTCTTCTGGATGTCCTGCTGCACCTTGGGCGTGGCCGTGGCCGTGAGGGCAATAATGGGCACGTTGGCCCCGAGGTTGTCGATGATGCCGCGGATTTTGCGGTACTCGGGCCGGAAATCGTGGCCCCACTCCGAAATGCAGTGGGCCTCGTCAATGGCCACGAAGCTGATGGTAGCCTTGTTGAGAAACTCAATGGTTTCATCCTTGGTCAGGCTCTCGGGGGCCACGTACAGCAGCCGTACCTCGCCGCTAATCACGTCGCGCTTCACCCGGTTCATCTCCGACTTGCTCAGCGTGGAGTTCAGGAACTGGGCATTCACGCCGAAGGCGTTAAGCTGGTCGACCTGATTTTTCATCAGGGCGATGAGCGGCGATATGACGATGGCCGTGCCCGGCAGCACCAGCGCCGGTAGCTGGTAGCAAAGGCTTTTGCCCGCCCCGGTGGGCATAATTACGAATGTGTTGTGGCCGGCAATAACATTCTGAATGATATCCTCCTGCACGCCGCGGAACTGCCCGTAGCCAAAAACTTCCTTTAACTTGCCCTTCAAATCAGCTGGCTGCTGGATTTCGGGGGTTATCACTGACATCGACATCCGCACTTACACTAATTAGTTGATAGACTTTAGGCAACGGCTACTTCGGGCCGCTTCCTCAATCTAAGGATTTTACCGGGATTAGAGGCCGGGCAGGCGAAACGGCGGGGCCGGCCGCGGCCAATTCTTCCCCTCATTCCGGCCCCGATTTCGAACCGCACTATCAAATTTAGATTGAAACTGCCAACCGAACTCCATAGCATCGCAAAAAAAGTGCTTCTGCTCGAAGCGGAAGCCATCCAGGGCGTCGTCGCGGCCCTCGATGAACGCCCCGATTTTGCACAATGCGTAGAAGCAATTCTTGCCCGCCGCGGCCGCGTAGTGGTCACGGGCATTGGCAAGAGCGCCCACATTGCGGGCAAAATGGTGGCCACCTTCAACTCCACCGGCACGCCCGCCCTGTTCATGCACGCCGCCGATGCCATCCACGGCGACCTGGGCATGATTCAGGCCGATGATTTCGTCATTGCCATCAGCAAGTCGGGCGACACGCCCGAGATAAAGGTGCTTGTGCCGCTGCTCAAGCGCAAAGGCGTGCCGCTGGCCGCGCTGGTCAGCAACGCCGACTCGTACCTGGCCCAGCAGGCCGACTATATTCTGCATGCGCCGGTAACCCGCGAGGCCTGCCCCCACAACCTGGCGCCCACCACCAGCACCACCGCCGCGCTGGCTCTGGGCGACGCGCTGGCCGTGTGCCTGCTCGAAAGCCGCGACTTTTCGCGCCACGATTTTGCCAACCTGCACCCCGGTGGCACGCTGGGCAAGCAGCTCTACTTAAAAGTAGGCGACATGAGCCGCCAGAACCAGCAGCCCCAGGTGACCGAATCGGCCCCGCTGCGCGACATCATCCTCGAAATTTCGGGCAAGCGCCTCGGCGCCACCGCCGTGTTGTCCGACGACGGCGCGTTGGTGGGCATCATCACCGACGGCGACCTGCGCCGTATGCTAACGGCCCACGCCGGCCGCCTCGATACCGTAACGGCCCGCGACATCCTCACCCCCAATCCCGTGACGGTTGAAGTGGACGATTTCGCCGTGGAGGCCTTGGCGCGCATGCAGGCCCGCAACATCACCCAGCTACTGGTAACTGAGCAGGGCCGCTTCAGTGGCTTCATCCACCTGCACGATTTGCTGCGCGAAGGGCTGGTGTAGAGGTTGTAGAACGTCATTCCGACTGCGCTCTGCTTCACTCAGAATAGCGTTCTTTTCCCTAGCCCTAACTTACCGGAAAACAAGCTCGACGACATGGACCAACATACTTACTTAGTGGTGATGGCCGGCGGCATTGGCAGCCGCTTCTGGCCCTTCAGCCGCACCTACCACCCCAAGCAGTTCCATGACGTGCTGGGCCTGGGCCGCTCCATGCTCCAGCTCACCGTGGACCGCTTTGCGGGCATCTGCCCGCCCGAAAACGTGTTTGTGGTCACCAACCGTGACTATATCGAGCTGGTACAGCAGCACCTGCCCGAGTTGGCTTTTCACCAAATTCTGGGCGAGCCCATCGGCCGCAATACCGCCCCCTGTATCGCCTACGCCAGCTACCGCATCGCCCGCCTCGACCCCGAGGCGGTGATTGTGGTAACGCCCGCCGACCACGCCGTGATGCACGAGGAGAACTTCCGCGCAGCCATTCGCGCCGCTCTCGACGGGGCTCGCACCCACAACGTGCTCATCACGCTCGGCATCCAGCCCTCGCGCCCCGATACCGGCTACGGCTACATTCAGTTTATTGATGACGCGGTGCGGCCCCAGGATGTGCGCCTGATGCCGGGCCACGCCGCCGGCTCTTTCCCAAAGCAGCTACGCAAGGTGAAAACCTTCACCGAGAAGCCCAATGCCGAGCTGGCCCAGATGTTTGTGAGCAGTGGCGAATTCCTCTGGAACTCGGGCCTGTTCGTGTGGCGGGCCGATGCCATTGTGCAGGCTTTCCACCAGTACCTGAGCGACATTGCCGAGGTGTTCGATGAAGGTGCCCAGCAGCTCGGCACGCCGGCCGAAGAGGAGTTCATCACCCGTGCCTACAGCCTCTGCCGCAACATCAGCATTGATTACGGCGTGATGGAAAAGGCCGACAACGTGTACGTGCTGCCGGCCGATTTCGGCTGGAGCGACCTGGGTACCTGGGACTCGCTGCACCGCATGGGCCAGCACGACGCCGACGAGAACGTGGTTGATGGCAACGCCCTGCTCTACGACACCCGCGAGTGCGTTATCAAAACCCCGCCCGAACGCCTTGTAGTAGTTCAGGGCCTCGAAGGCTACATCGTAGCCGAGTACGACAACGTGCTGCTCATCTGCAAGCGTACCGAGGAGCAGCGCGTCAAGGAGTTTGTGGCCGACGTGAAATCGAAGAAGGGCAACGGGTATAATTGATTTTAGCGCTTAGTTATTAGCGCATAGAAAAGCCTGTTATCCGTTATTGGGTAACAGCTTTTCTATGCGCTAATAACTAAGCGCTACTTGGCCAGTTTGGCCTTCAGGTTCTCGTCCAGCGCGGCCAGGAATTCCTCGGTGTAGAGGTAGTCGCGGCCGTGCTCTACTTTGTTGCCGTGGATGCAGACGGCCAGATCCTTGGTCATTTTGCCGCTTTCCACGGTTTCGATGCACACGGCTTCCAGCGCGTGGCAGAAGTCGATCAGCTCCTGGTTGTTGTCGAGCTTGCCGCGGAACTCCAGACCCCGCGTCCAGGCGAAGATGCTGGCGATAGGGTTGGTGCTCGTGGGCTTGCCTTTCTGATGGTCGCGGTAATGGCGCGTTACGGTGCCGTGGGCGGCTTCCGCTTCCATCGTATCCCCGTCGGGCGTTACCAGCACCGACGTCATTAGGCCCAGCGAGCCGAAGCCCTGCGCTACGGTGTCGCTCTGCACGTCGCCGTCGTAGTTTTTGCAGGCCCACACGAAGTTGCCGTGCCATTTCAGCGCCGAGGCCACCATGTCGTCAATCAGCCGGTGCTCGTAGGTGATGCCGGCTTCCTGGAACTTGGCGGTGTAATCCTGCTCATAAATCTCCTGGAAGATGTCCTTGAAGCGGCCATCGTACTTCTTCAAAATGGTGTTCTTGGTGCTCAGGTACAGCGGCCAGCCTTTGCTCAGGGCCTGGTTGAAGCAGGCGTGCGCGAAGCCGCGGATGCTTTCGTCGGTGTTGTACATGGCCAGCGCCACGCCGTCGCCCTTGAAGTTGTAGACTTCAAACGACTGCTCCTCGCCGCCGTCTTCGGGCGTGAAGGTGACGGTGAGCTTGCCCTTGCCCTTCGTTACGAAATCGGTGGCCTTGTACTGGTCGCCGAACGCGTGGCGGCCGATGCAGATGGGGGCCGTCCAGTTGGGCACGAGGCGGGGCACGTTGCTCATCACAATCGGCTCGCGGAAAACGGTTCCGTCCAGAATGTTGCGAATGGTGCCGTTCGGCGACTTCCACATCTGCTTCAGGCCGAATTCCTGCACGCGCTCCTCATCAGGCGTGATGGTGGCGCACTTGATGCCCACGCCGTACTGCTTAATAGCGTTGGCGGCATCAATGGTTATCTGGTCGTTGGTTTCGTCGCGATACTCAATGCCCAGATCGTAATATTTAATATCGAGGTCGAGGTACGGCGTGATGAGCTTGTCCTTGATGAATTTCCAGATGATGCGCGTCATCTCGTCACCGTCCAGTTCAACTACCGGATTGGCTACCTTGATTTTAGTCATGGGGTGGGGGGTAAGGAAGAATGAAAAACGGGCCCGACCGACCAGACCAGCCGGGCTTTGCGGCCATAAGATAGGCACGGGCCGTTAAGCGCCATACGCAAGGGCCGGCCCAATGACCCATCCAAAGCCCGCTTTTCGCTTATTTTCGCCCCCGCTTCTTTCCCGCGCCCCGCCACTGACATGCCCGACTCTGCCCCGCTGCGTAAGCGCGACCATCTGGCCGATGCCGCCCTGGCCGGCACCAATCGTTTGCGTCCGTTGCTGGAGCTGGCCGAGCGCATCCGCCCGCACATCGGTCACGACTCCGTGTTCAGCTCGCGCCGCGAGAAAATCCGCGAGCAGCTGGTCCTGGTACAGGCGCAGTTGCGGGCCGAGCAACCCCGGCATCAGGCGTTGCGGGAGGCGTTCCGGCAGCTGAGCGAGTTCGTGGGCGAAGAAGTGCGGGACGTAAGCCGCGACGAGGTAAAGGAGTCGGGCAAGCGCTTCGTAGCCGCCACGCTCAAAAACGCGCCCCAGCTACTGGCTGCCGCCAAGCAGGCGGGATTGTTGAGTTGATTCCAATTGAAAGTGGGCCATTCTACTCCTCCTAAAGAGGTAGCAGAACGGCCCACTTTCTACTTATCGGCGTTTGATCTTTACTCCTTACCTGCCCCTAGCCGCTGCCGGAGCACTTCATACAGCATAATTCCACTGGCAACCGACACGTTGAGGGAGCTGATTTGGCCCGCCATCGGGATGCGGAGCTTGTGGTCGGCGAGGCGCAGGTATTCGGGGCTGATGCCGTCTTCCTCCGAGCCCATCAGAATGGCTAACGGGCCGGTCAGGTCAACCGTTTCGGCTTCCAGGCTGGCATCCGACTTTTCGGTACAGGCAACTATCTGCACGCCCGATTCGCGGAGGAACGTGAGGGTTTGCTTGAGGTTGTGCTCGCGGCAGACCGGAATGATATTGAGCGCGCCGGCCGATGTTTTGAGCGCGTCGCCGTTGATCTGGGCCGCGCCGTGGCTGGGCACCACAATGGCGTGCACGCCCAGGCACTCGGCGTTACGGGCAATGGAACCGAAGTTGCGCACGTCGGTAATCCGGTCGAGCACCAGCAACAGCGGCGTTTTGCCTTCCTCGTACAGCCCGGCCAGAATGTTGTCCAGCGGCATGTAGTCGATGGGCGACACGAAGGCCACCGCGCCCTGGTGGTTTTTGCGGGTGATGTTGTCGAGCTTCTCTATCGGCACCATCGACACGGGCACGCTGGCCTCGCGGGCCAGGGCGTTAATGTCCTGGGTCATGGAATTTTTGGTGGCGCGCAGCAGGAATATCTTGTCCAGCGTGCGGCCCGCACTCAGCGCCTCCAGAATCGGGCGCAGCCCGAAAATCATGTCGATGCTGCGGTCCTGAGCCGGGCGATGGGGGTAGCGCGGTTTGTCGGAGGAGGAGGAAGACGGACGGCGGCTCTCTTCGCGGTTGCCACCTTCATCCCGACGGTCTTCATCCCGACGACCCTCGTCGCGGCGGCCTTCGGGGCGCTCCTCATCGCGGCGGCGGGGCTCACCGAACTGCTCGTCGTTTCGGCCTTCATCGGCGCGGCTGCGCTCGAAGCGCGGGGCCTCGTCGCGCCCTTGGTCCTCGCGCGGGTTGCGGCGGTTGGGCACGGGGCGGTTCTGCGAGTCGAAATATTGGCGGCGTTCGGTTACCGGCTGGGCCGGGCGATTAGTCCTTTTCTCCATAGCTCCACGGCGGCATACCAGAGATATTCATGCTCGGGACGGCGCACCAGTTCATAGTTGTCGGGCGCAAAGATACTGGGTTTGGCGCGGAAGACGAACGTGCTGTTCTGCGACTGGTATCCGCGGTATATCCACCGTTCCTCGTTGCCGTTGCGGTATACCGTTTCGGGCGCGCCCATCACCTGGAAAAGCATGCCGCGGTCGGTGAGCCAGCCGGCTTTGTGGGCCGAAAAAACAGTGTTGGCCGCTACCACCCGTCCATAAAACTGGCGAATCAGATGGCGGGCCAGGTCCTGGCTGTCCATGGCTATGCCGAGCCAGAACTGGTCGACGGCTTTCTTGGGTTCGGGCGCGTCAAACAATTTCTGCCGCTCCTCCGAGGTCGAAACGTAAATAAGCGGTGCAATCAGCTCGTCGGCCGAGGTAAGCTGCGGGAAGCGGTTTTCCTCTACCAGTAAGCCCTGGCTTGGCCCCCGGTTGCCCAGGCGCAGCAGGTACAGTCCGGCGGGCAGCCGCAATAGTTGGTCGGCGTTGAAGCGGGCCGAATCCTGGAGGCCCAGCGTGCGTGGCTGCTGGCCCAGGGTGCTGCTGGTGGCCATGGGCGGGGCGGCGGCCAGCGAACTGAGCGGGTAGCGGTAGGCATTCAGAGCCTGGCCGGGGGCGTAGGCATTCACTCCGAATACCTCGCGGGCCCGCACGTGGCGGCGCATCAGCGGCTGGCTCAGCGAGTCAATCAGCACAAAGCTGCGGTTAAGGTTATCCGGTGTCAGGCGCAGCCAGGCCGCCTCACCGCTCATGGCATCCTCGGCCGGCCCGATAGCCATACTCAACACCTGCCCTGCCACCAGGCGGCTCAACGGCAGCGCGAAGTTCAGAAGGGCCGCGTCGCCGGCGGGCAGTTGCTGGCGAACTGTCCGCCGCACCGTGTCCTGCCAGATCGGTTTACGGGAGTTATAATCAGCCCAGCCCATTACGTGCAGCGGAAAACCACGCCGCAATGCGCTCCGGTTCGGAAACCGCAGGTACACCCGCAGGCTGTCGCCCTCGCGGCGGGTGTCCACCTCAATAGTACGCCCCGGCCGGTACTGGTTGGCAAAGTCGCGGCGTGGGGCGGCCTGCAGCGACCCCGCCATAAGTAACGTTAGCAATAGCAGCAGTAGCGAGGCCAGGTTTCTCATACTATAAATGGAAGGGAGTGAATAGATAAGCTGCGTAAAGCTCAGGCGTAGGCACGTCACTTTACGCGAAAAAGCCGGCCCCGTTCCCGGAGCCGGCTTTGGCGTTCAAAAACCGTGCGCTATTGGCGCGGATTGTAATACTGCTGCAACAGCCGGATGGCCCGCTCGGCCCGCTTCTGGTCGCCTATTTCCTCGGCGGCGCGGCCAATGCTGTTAAGCGTCATCAAATAGGTCTGAAATTCCTGGTCGAACAGCGCCTGGTTGTGGGTGCTGTAGTAGGCCAGGCCCCGCTCGGCGCGGTTGGTCATGGTGTCCATGATTTCGTTGGCCCGCTGGGTTTCGCCCACCACGATAAGTGCCGGGATGAACTGGGGCACATAGTAGTCGTAGGGAATAGCCTTGTCGGGCATCACCTCGAACGCCTTGTTGAGCACCTGCTTGGCCCGCACCTTGTCTCCCTGTATCAGCAGCGCATCGGCCAGGCGCGAGAACTTGTCGCGGTAGTTAGCCGGGAAGCGCAGGTTGTTTTCGTCGTAGAAAATACCATCGTTGTCGAGGCCGCGGTAGGCGAAGGTTTTCATCAGCTTTTCGTACATCAGGTCCGTTTGCACGTAGCCTTCGTCAGCGGCGCCGGTTTTGGCGTCGTAGTCGGGGTTGCGGGCGGGCAGAATGCGGTAGGCCATGCCTTCGAGCTGGAAGTAGGGCTGCAGACCCATGAAGTCGCGCGAGTCGACGGTGCTCGAGAAGTACACCGGCCGTTCCCAGTTGTTGGTGGCCAGAATATCGAGGATGAACAGGCTCTTCTTTTCGATGGCGCTTTTGCCCACGGTCCAGTCCATTTGCGGCACCAGCTGCTTGCGCCGCCCGGCCGGAATAATGCCCGATTTGGCCACTGCAGCCGTATCGATGGGCAGGTAGAAGTTGCGCGAGGGGAAGGACAGCAGGTTTTTGCCGTCGCCGTAGCTTACCTGCAGCAGGGGGCTGTTGGCCTTCACCAGCTGCATAAACTGGCGCACATCCACGGCTGGTACGGCCGGGTTTTCGGCGTAGGGCAGGTAGTCGTTGGTGCCCTGCTTGTAGTCTTTGTTGTCCATCGAAACCGGCAGCGGGGCCGACTTGTAGGAGCGGCGCTTCATCTGGTCGATGTACCAGTCGGTGTTCAGGTAGCTGAGCACGGCCACGCGCACATCGGTGCGTACGCCTTCCACTTCCTGGGCGTACCAGAGCGGGAAGGTGTCGTTGTCGCCGTTGGTGAACAGAATGGCGTTGGGGGCGCAGGAGTTCAGCAGGTTCTTGGCCGAATCAACCGATAGGTAGCGGTCCGAACGGTCGTGGTCGTCCCAGCCCTGCGTTACCATAAGCCCAGGAATCACGAGGCCCGCTAGGGTCACTACGCCGGCGCGGGTGGCATCGGCTTTGATAACGGATTGCAGCAGCTCGGCCAGCGCCAGCACGCCCAATCCAATCCAGATGGCGAAGGCAAACGTGGCGCCCGCAAACGTGTAGTCCCGCTCGCGGGGCTCGATGGGCGGCTGGTTGAGGTAGAATACAATGGCCAGGCCCGTGAACAGGAACAGCAGGCCCACAACAAAAGCGTTGCGGCCGTCGCGCCGGATGTGGAAGAACAGGCCCAGCAAACCCAGCATCAGCGGCAGGGCGAAGAAGGCGTTGCGGGCCGGGCTGTCGGCCATGCGCTCCGGCAGGCCGTTGCCATCGGCGCTGCCCCACAGGATGCCCGACTGCTGCAGGTCGCCTTCGCGGCCTACGTAGTTCCACATAAAGTAGCGCCAGAACATGTGGCCCATCTGGTACTTGAACAGGAAGGACAGGTTCTGGCCCATGGTGGGCTTCACGTCCTTCTGCACGTTCACCCACTTCTGGTAGTTGTACACGTGCAGCGGATCGGGGCTGTAGATGCGCGGAATCAGCATCTTGTCCTCGGAGCGGTACTCCAGCACCGGGCGGTACTCGGCCACCACGTACTTGTCGCCCTGGCGCACGTAGCGCGGCGCACCTTCCGTTTGGGCAATGGGCTGGGCGTTTAGCTGGGGGCCGTAGAGCAGGGGCCGGTCGCCGTACTGCTCGCGCTTGAGGTAGCTCACGAACGAGAGCACGTCCTCGGGGTTGTTTTCGTTGATGGTGGGGTGGTAGGAGCTACGGATGGGAACAATCAGGTAGCTCGAATAGCCAATCAGGATGAACATGAAGCTCAGCATCACCGTGTTCAGCAGCCGGCTGCGCCGCTGAAACGACTGCCGGAATCCGAACCAGATAAGGCCGACAAAAATCAGCAGGAAGATGATGATGCCCCAGTTGAAGGGCAGGCCTACGGTATTCACGAAGAACACCTCGAAGGCGCCCGCCAGCGTGGGCAGGCCCGGAATGATGCCGGCCAGAATCAGGCCCACAATTACGCTGCTGATGGCCAGCGTAGCCACTCCGCCCCACAGGGTGGGGTTCTGGGTGCGGCGGTAGTAGTAAATGAAGCCCAGGGCCGGAATAGCCAGCAGGTTGAGCAGGTGAACTCCAATGCTCAGGCCGATAACGTAGGCAATGAGCACCAGCCAACGGTCCGAATCGGACTCGTCGGCGCGGTTTTCCCACTTCAGCATCAGCCACACTACGGCGGCGGTGCAGAGCGACGACATGGCATATACCTCGGCTTCCTCGGCATTGAACCAGAACGAATCGGAGAAAGCATAAGCCAAGGCACCCACTGCGCCCGCGCCCATAATCAGCAGCGTCTGCCCGAAGCTGGGCTCCAGCTGCCGGTCGTCGTGCATGCCGGGGCGGTGCAGCACGAGCTTCTTGGCCATCATCGTGATAATCCAGAACAGGAACAGCACCGTGAACGAGGAGCTGAGCGCCGACAGCGCATTCACTAGCACCGATACCTTGGTTACGTCGCCGAAGCTGAGCATGGAAAACAACCGGCCCAGCAGCAGGAACGTAGGCGCGCCGGGCGGGTGCGGAACCAGCAGCTTGTACGAGCAGGCAATGAACTCGCCGCAGTCCCAGAACGAAGCCGTGGGCTCCAGGGTAATCAGGAAAACGACGGTGGCCAGGGCAAATACCAGCCAGCCCACGAGGTTATTCAGGCTTTTGTAACTCCGCATATAGGTAGTGAGAGAGGGCCGCCGCTTGCAAAAGGGCGGGGAAATCGGGAAAGCAGTCAGCGAAAGTTCAAAAGTAGCCAATAAGTACCGAGCTACACCCCCAAATCAACCAACGCCCACCCCAGCTTCAACCAACTCCCAGATTGACCCTTTCGCAACTGGCAAACCGAACCAGCCCAAAACACAAAACCCCCGCCGGTACGGGCGAGGGTCTGGTAGTTCGTTGCAGATGGGGCGACCTAGAAAATTAGTTCTGCAGTACCAGTCGCTTGGTCGAAACCACCTTGTCGTTTTGCAGCAGGCTATAGAAGTACATGCCGGAGGGCAGGTCAGCCAGGTTCAGGGCCATGCCGCGGTCGGCAGCTTCGGGGCGCAGGGCCACGGTACGCACCTCACGGCCTATAATGTTGCTCAGGCGCAGCCGGTACTCGGTGCCCACGGCAAACTGGCTCATCGAAAGCGTGACCAAGCCGTGGGCCGGATTAGGGGCCAGCGAAAAAGTAGGCGTCAGCATGCGGGCGGCCAGCGTGGGCACCCCGGCGGCCGGGGCCTGTTTTGCGCCGGCTGTGCGCGGTGCGTAGCTGGCAGCGGCCAGCAGCGGCAACTGCCACAGCAGCAAAAATAAGAAGGTGAAAAAGCGAGGCGTAAATTTCATGACATTCAGTGAAGCGTAGGGAGGAGACGGCCGGCCGAAATCGGGCAAAAAGATGTTTCGGGCAGCCAGAGCGGTGATTTGCAACTACCGTGCCCACCCTGAGGGAGTTTGGCAACCAACAGCGAGATACGTCTTGGAGGATGTAGGTTGCCTGCGGTTTAACGCTTTGGGATTCAAGGTACGTAAATAGTTGGTTTATAGTCGTATGGAGGCATGAAAATAGTGGGTCGCACTACGTGCCGGGTGGTAGCGGGCCAATGTGCTACCGAACTGGCTACATGTAGCGAATCTGCTTCAGGTCAAAATGGCGTACCTGCCCGCCGGTTTCCACTGCCAGCCGCCCAGCCTCATCCAAGCCCACAATGCGGCCGTGCAGGCGCTGGCCGCCAGCTTCGTAGTCATGCATTTCTCCGAAGCGATAGAGCACGGCCAGGTACTCCGCGCGCAATTCGCGCACCCGACCGGCACGCAGTTGCAGGTAGCGGCGCTCCAGACATTCGAGCAGGCGCTCGGCCAGCGGGGCCAGCTGGTAAACACGGCCCGTCAGGCAGCCGAGTGAGGTGGCGGTAGGCACCCCAAACTGCTGCTGATTGATGTTGAGGCCAATACCGACAACACTGTGCTGAATTTTTGAGCCGCTGAGCGTGTTTTCGATGAGAATGCCGCCCAGCTTCTGCGAGCCGTAGTACAGGTCGTTGGGCCACTTCACCCGGAGTGCGGGCGTGGGTCCGAGCAGCGTGCCAAGCCAGTCGTGCAGGGCCAGGGCCACGGTCTGGCTTAGCAGAAACTGGTCGGCGGCGGGCAGAAAAACCGGCTTCCAGATCACCGACAGCGTCAGGTTTTCGCCGGGCGCGGCTTCCCATTGGTTGCCCCGCTGGCCCCGGCCGGCGGTCTGTTTGTCGGTTAGCACGCAGCAGCCATCCGTGGCCCGGTTTTCGCCTATCAGCGTCTGTGCTTCCGAGTTTGTGGAGCCGCATTCGGGCAGCCAGACAAGCTGTTGGCCCGTGAAGAGCGTTTGGGGGGAAAGTGCCGCCATCTGTTTTTCGTACTTTGTGCTAGTCAAACCTACCAAGACCTTATGAAAAGTACCTCAGTTCGACAGGATTCGGACAAGTTGGCAGAAATTGTCGTGAGCGGCATGCAGGAGAAGAAAGCGTCCGATATCGTGGTGCTTAACCTTAAAGAGCTTAAGAATGCCGTAGCCGATTATTTTATTATTTGTTCGGCTTCTTCCGACACGCAGATTGAGGCAATTGCCCGCTCGGTGGAAGAAGAAGTAGAAAAGCTCACTGGCCAGAACCCCTGGCAGACGGAGGGTCGCACTAACCGGGAGTGGGTATTGCTCGACTACGTTGATGTAGTGGTGCACATATTTCTGCGCGACCGGCGCCAGTTCTACGCGCTCGAAGAGCTGTGGGGCGACGCCGACATCACCTACGTGGAGGAAGAAGCCTCGGCCACGGCAAACTAAAAGGTGGGTTGCAGTGTCATTAGATTGGTAGTGAGTAGTTGGTGTGAAGTAGGGAGATGATGTTCGGTAGCATTCGCGCCAAAGGCACGTCATCTCACTGCTCAATACCAACTACTTACTGCTAAATCCCAAATACTTACTTAGCAATTCATGTCTGATACGACGCCCAAAAAGAAAAAATCTCCCCTGCCTAATCCGGCTCCCAAGCCCGGTATGCAGTTGTGGGTCCTCTCCGGGTTGGTGTTGCTCATCCTCGGGATGGTTTATTTCTCCGGCGGCAGTCGGCTGGTAGAAATCAAGCAGCGCGATTTTGAGCAGATGCTTACGGCCGGCGATGTAGCCGATGTAGCGCTCGTTAACGATCGGGAGGTACAGGTTACGCTGAAAAAGGAGGCCCTGCAGAAACCCGAGTACAAGAGCCGCCTCACCACCCAACGCAGCCCGCTGGCCTTGCCCGGGGCCGGCGTATCGACTACCGGGCCTCAGTTTGCGTTCCGCGTAGTCGAAGGCAAAGTATTCAAAGAAGACCTCGACAAGCTGCAGGCCACGCTGCCCACCGACCGCCAGGTTGGCCTGAAGGTATCGGAGGAGCGTGGCTTCGGCGACTTCCTCGGTACGTGGGGCTTCATGATTCTGCTCTTCGTGGGCTTCTGGTTCCTGATGCGCCGCATGAGTGGCGCGGGCGGACCCGGTGGCCAGATTTTCAATATTGGCAAGAGCCGCGCTGCCCTCTTTGAGGGAGGCGACAAGGTGAAAATCACCTTCAAGGATGTGGCTGGCCTCGAAGAAGCCAAGGAGGAAGTGGAAGAAATCGTGGAGTTCCTCAAGAACCCTTCGAAGTTCACCGTGCTCGGCGGTAAAATCCCGAAAGGGGCTTTGCTGGTAGGCCCTCCCGGCACCGGCAAAACTCTACTGGCCAAAGCTGTAGCCGGCGAGGCCGACGTCCCGTTCTTCTCGCTGTCGGGCTCCGACTTCGTGGAAATGTTCGTGGGCGTAGGCGCCGCCCGGGTGCGTGACTTGTTCAAGCAGGCCAAGCTCAAGGCGCCGTGTATCATCTTTATTGATGAGATTGACGCTATTGGTCGTAGCCGCAGCCGCGGCAACACGCCCGGCGGCAACGATGAGCGTGAAAACACGCTTAACTCGCTGCTGGTAGAGATGGACGGCTTCGGTACCGACTCCGGCGTTATCATTCTGGCCGCTACCAACCGTCCTGATACGCTCGACTCGGCCCTGCTCCGTCCCGGCCGCTTCGACCGCCAGATCAGCATCGACAAGCCCGACATTAACGGCCGCACCCAGATTTTCAGCGTCCACCTCAAGCCCCTCACGCTGGGCCCCGATGTGGAGACCGTAAGCTGGCGGCCATGACGCCCGGTTTTGCCGGTGCCGAAATTGCCAACGTCTGCAACGAAGCCGCCCTGATTGCCGCCCGCCGCGACAAGAAGATGGTGACCATGCAGGACTTTACCGACGCCGTTGACCGCGTAATTGGTGGTCTGGAGAAGAAAAATAAAATTATCAGCCCCGGCGAAAAGCGCATTGTGGCTTACCACGAGGCGGGCCACGCCGTAGCTGGCTGGTTCCTCGAGCACGCCGATCCGTTGGTGAAAGTGAGCATAGTTCCCCGCGGCGTGGCCGCACTGGGCTACGCGCAGTACCTGCCCCGCGAGCAGTTCCTCTACAACACCGAGCAGCTCATGGACGAAATGTGCATGACGCTAGGCGGCCGCGCTGCCGAGGAGTTGGTGTTCGGTAAGATTTCGACCGGCGCGCTGAGCGACCTGGAGCGTATTACGAAGACGGCCTACAGCATAGTGACGATGTACGGCATGAACGAGAAGCTCGGCAACGTATCGTTCTACGACTCGAAGGGCCAGAGTGAGTACGGCTTCAGCAAGCCTTATTCGGAGGCTACTTCGCAGATGATTGACGAGGAAGTGCGCACTATTATCGCCCAAGCTTACGTCCGGACCAAGGAGTTGCTGACTGAGCGCCGCCACGAGCTGGAGGTAATTGCCAAGGAGCTGCTGGAGAAGGAAGTGCTGTTGCAGGACGACTTGCAGCGTTTGGTGGGCCCGCGTCCTTACGATACCCAAACGAGTTACCAGGCCCACATGGCCGGCACCGACCGCTCGGAAACCCTGAGTGAGCGGAAGCAGGAACATCCCGTAGCTTTAGACAACGACCTGCCCGAGCTGAACCTGCCCGGTTTGGATCAAAATGGGGACGTAGCCGGTGGTTCTCCTGCCGGGCCTGCTGGCTCGACTGTAACTCCAATGTAACCTACAGCAGAAGTACACAAAAAAGCCCGCTGCCAATATTTGGCAGCGGGCTTTTTTGTGTACTGGCACCGCATGTTCACCAGATAATATTGATACTGATGGTGCGGGGTGAGTTTGATAGTTATTCGGCCCGCTCCCGCAGAAACTGCTGAAACGCGCTCAATCTACGGGTTTTTTCGAATCCCTGACGGGCCAGCGCCGCCCGCACTCCGGGCAGCAGGTCCTGGAGCCAGTCCTGAAAATCGGCTTCGGTGGCCGGGAGATACTGGGTGGCCAGCGCGGTCGGGGGGAGGTAGCTGACGGCGGGCACGTTATGCATGGTAGAGCTAGAGGGTAGGTTCTGTGGCGGAAATACCAAAAAGGTGCCACTCTCCAATTAGCCTCGCTACTGTTCAGCTAGTTAAAACGCCCCCGTCAGCCCTTATGGGCTCTGCTGTTGTTGCAGGCCGCAAGTAAGCAGTTGGCATACGCCCGAATTTTATAAGTTGCTACCTGCCCCAACCAGCGGAAGCTGCTCCAATTCCCGTAGTGGGGCAGTGGGCGGCCCCGATTCCCGCGGCGGTGAAAGACCGTATTTTCATCCGGCCGAAACCCGCGTACCTTTGCTGCATGGCCGAAAGCTCCCGTGACCTTGTTCTACGCCGCATCCGCGAGGCCCTGCGGATGCCCGGCCCTGCACCTGCGCCCCGGCCCGATTTTGCGGCTCCGCTACACCCGCACCCCCCCGCTTCTGATGATTTGGCCGTGGCCTTTGCGCAGAGTTTTGTGCGGGTAGGAGGGGTGTTTTACTACTGCGAATCGGAGGAGCACTTCTACGACCAGCTCTTCTTATATAAGAAGGAGCAGCAACTGGAAAACCTGTACGTGTGGGAGCCTGAGCTAAAGAAATTGCTGCACGCCGGCGACCTGGTATTTCAGGGGGATGAGGAGGGTTTCCGGGAGCATGCCGATGCGGGCCTGACGAGCTGCGAGGCCCTGGTGGCGCGTACCGGCAGCATTCTGGTATCGGGCGCCACATCCAGCGGGCGGCGGCTCAGTATCTACCCCGATCAGCACCTGGTGCTGGCCCGCACCTCGCAGGTAGTGGCCGATATCGGCGACGCGCTGCAGCTGATGCAGACCAAATACGGCCCCGGGAAGCTACCGTCGATGGTTTCCCTGACCTCGGGGCCCAGCCGCACAGCCGATATCGAAAAAACGCTGGTACTCGGCGCCCACGGCCCGCGCCGCTTAGCACTATTTCTACTGGATGACGCGCCCGCTCCAACTGCCTGATCTGGCCCTGCCGCCCGGCCGCCGGGTGTACTTCGCTTCCGACTTCCACCTTGGCGCCCCCGACGCAGCCCGCTCGCGCGAGCGGGAAAAGCGCATCGTGCGCTGGCTCGATGAGGTGGCCCGCGACGCGGCGGCCATCTATCTGCTGGGCGACATCTTCGACTTCTGGTTTGAATACCGCCACGCCATTCCGCGGGGCTTTACGCGCTTGCAGGGCAAGCTGGCCGAGCTAACCGATGCCGGACTGCCGGTTACCTTCTTCACCGGCAACCACGATATGTGGATGTTCGACTATTTCACCCAGGAGCTCAATATCCCCATTCTGCGCCACCCGGTTAGCCAGCGCATCGGTGGCCACCAGTTCCATATCGGCCACGGTGATGGGCTGGGGCCCGGCGACCACACCTATAAAGTGCTGAAGAAAGTGTTTGCCTCGCCGGTGGCCCAGTGGCTGTTTGCGCGGCTGCACCCCAACTTTGGTATCGGGCTGGCCAACCGCTGGAGCCGCCACAGCCGCCTGCAGAACGGCCCCTCCGACGACCACTTCCTAGGCGACGACGAGTGGCTGCTGGCCTACTGCCGCGAGATGCAGCAACAGTTCCCGCACGAGTACTACGTGTTCGGCCACCGCCACCTGCCTCTCGACGTAGAAGTAGCCCCCGGCAGCCGCTACATGAACCTCGGCGAATGGGTCAATTATTGCACCTACGGCGTATATGATGGCGCGCAACTGGCATTACGGGAATATGAGTTTCAGAAGTGAAAAGTTAGAGGTGAGAAGTGAGACAATAGTGGCAGAGGACGAAAGGTTCTCACCTCTCACCTCTCGCCTCTCACTGCTGAAAATCCTCGTCGTCTCGCTTCTTGTTTCTCCTATCTCGTTTCCCACGAATGCCCAAACTACCGCCCCAACGGCTGGCTCTGTAGCCCCGGCGGCCCAAGCCGCGCCCGTTGTGCACGTGCTGCCCGACACGGCCGGCGCAACCCGTGCCTGGCAGCTGGTACGTAGTGTGGCGTTGCCTCAGCCGGGTGCGGCCTCGCTCGACCGGCGCGGTAACTTCTACGTAACCGACCGCCAAAACAATCTGCGCCAGTTCGGGCCCGATGGGCAGGCGCTGAACGTATACGCCCCGCCGCTGCCCGGCCACGTAATGCAGGTAGAAGCCTGGAATACGGCCAAAGTGCTGGTTTTTTATGATGACCGCCAGCAGGTGCTGCTGCTCGACCGGTTTCTGTCACCCATCAGCGAGCTGCCATTGCCCCAGCTACTCGACGGGCAGGCGCGCGTTGTCACGCTGGCCCCCGACGACCGGTACTGGCTCTTCAACGAGTCGGACCTGACGCTGCGGCAGTTCGACGCCACCCAGAAGCGGTTTACCATTACCACGCCGCTTGATATTCTGATTGGCCGCTCGCGGCCCGACTTCCGGTTTCTGCGCGAGTACCAGAACAACCTGTACCTAGTGGATAGGATAGGGGGCGTATATGTGTTCGATAACCTGGGCAATTTCCGGAAAAAGCTGCCGCTGCCGGGCCTGAGCTACGTAGGCTTCCGCGCCGACGAGCTCTACTACCTGGGGTCAGCCGGCGAGCTACGCTTCTTCCACCTCTATAACCTGACCGAGCGGGCCCTGCCGCTGCCGGTAGCTGGCGTGCAGCAGGTACTCGTAAGCGACCAGTACGCCTACCTGCTGACGGCGGCAGGCGTGCAGGTGTACAAAATACCGGGCAAGTAAAGGCAGGGTGCCGATGCATATTAGGCAGCGTCGCTGTATCAGCTTGTCAGGCAATTGATTGCGGATTTTTGAAGGTACGGTCCTGCCCTGAGCGGACCGGTATTTGAGGGGCTACGGCCAACGGTATTTCTGGTTATATTTGGAAACTGCCCGCCTGCTCCGCTCCGTCACAACCACTTCGTCTGTATGCCCACTGCTCCGCGCCGCCGCGCCGCACGCTTTTTGCCGTTTGCGCTGCTTTTGTCGCTGCTGAGCGCGGCCCCTTCTTTTCAGGTTGAAGCCCAGAATCCGGCCCGGCCCGTGCCGCTGCCCGCCCGGGTGGCCCCCGAACTACAACGGGCGGGCGGCTCTGAGCTGCGTGCGCTACGGGTGAGCGTAACCAACGAAACAGCGTTCCGGCAGTGGTTAGGGGGCATCCGTCCTGGCGCAGTAGCCGAAGTAGAGCCGCGCCACCCCAAAATGCTGCGGGTGCGTGGTATTGGGGCGGCTGCCTTGGCCGAAAGTCCCTGGGTGCTTTTCGTGCAGGGCGCCGACCGTAAAGCGCGGCCCGAGCGCGAGTTAGGCGGCCTCGATCTGGGGGCAAATAAAGTAACGGCCGTACATGCGCGCTACCCTACGCTTACGGGGCAGGGGCTCACGGTTTCGGTGAAAGAAAGCCCCTTGGATGTAGCCGACCTCGACTTTCGGGGCCGGTTGCTGGAGGCCGATCCGCTGGCCCCGCTGCTCAACTCGCACTCCACTACCATGGCCACCATCATTGCTGGTGCCGGCAACTCCTCGCCCGACGGCCGTGGCGTGGCCTGGCGGGCGCGTATCGCGCAGTCGAGCTATGATAACCTGCTGCCCGACGATGGCGTGCAGCTCGCCGCTCGGGGTGTATCGGTGCAGAACCACTCCTACGGGGTGGAAGTGGAGAATTTTTATGGCCTTGAAGCCCGCGCCTACGACCAGCAGGCGCGGCAGTACCCCACGCTGCTCCATGTATTTTCGAGCGGCAACTCGGGCCAGCGGCCGGCCCCGGCCGGCCCCTACGCCGGCCTCGACAGTCTGGCTAACCTTACCGGAGAGTTCAAAAACGCCAAAAACACCCTTAGCGTGGGTGTTACCGATGCCTTGGGCTCGGTCAATCCGCTCAGCTCCCGTGGCCCGGCCGCCGATGGCCGGATAAAGCCCGAGCTGGTGGCATTTGGCGACGGTGGCAGTTCTGATGCGGCGGCGCTGGTTTCGGGCATTAGCCTGCTGGTGCAGCAGGCCCACCAGCAGCGGCGCGGCACCCTGCCCACTGCCGCGCTGGTACGGGCCGCGCTGCTCAACTCGGCCGACGATGTGGGCCGGCCCCAGGTTGATTTTGTAGCAGGCTACGGCCAGGCCGACGCGCTGGGCGCTGTGCAGACGATGCTTGACGGCCGATTTATGGAAGGCACGGCCACCACCGGCCAGGAGCGGGTGTTTTCGATTACCGTGCCTGCCGGTGTGCATCGGCTCAAAATAACATTGGCCTGGACCGACCCCGAGGCTGCCGCCGGTACTGCAACGGCCCTCATCAACGACCTCGACCTGACCCTGCGACGAACTGCTACCAGCCAGCAGTGGCTGCCCTGGACGTTGAGCGCCTACCCGCACCGCGACTCGCTGGCCCGTCCCGCCCGCCGCCGCCCCAACCACCGCGACAACGCCGAGCAAATCACCCTCGATGCACCTGTGGCCGGCACTTACGAGCTGCGGGTGCGTGGTTTCGCCGTGCCCCAGGGCCCGCAGGCGTTCAGCGTGGTCTACGAGCTCGAATCGGGCCTGTACTGGGTGGCGCCCACCAAAGCCCGGGGCCTGGAAGCCGCCGGAGCCGGCCAGCTGCTGCGCTGGCAGTGGGCTGGCCCAGCTACTACGGCCCGCCTCGAGTATAAGCCTGCGGGCCAAGCCGCCTGGATGGTGCTGAGCGCCAACGTAAATCTGGCCGATAAGCTGTACCGCTGGACGGCCCCCAATGCCACCCAGTCCGGGCAACTGCGACTGGTAGCCGCAGCCACCACCGCCCTGTCCGATACGTTTTTCGTGGCCCGTCCGCTGGCGCTTGCCGTGGCGTACAGCTGCCCCCAGGAGGCATTGCTAACGTGGCGGCGGGTGCCCGGCGCCACGCAGTATCAGGTGTACGCCCTCGGGGCCACCCACCTAGAGCCCCTGCGCCGCCTCACCGACACCACACTGCTGCTGACCACGGCCGAAATAACTGCCCGCTACTTCGCCGTAGCCCCGGTGCTAAGCGGCCGGGTGGGGCCGCGCGGGGCTTCCGAAGATATACTGCAGGAAAACCACGGCTGCTATGTGCGTTCTTTCACCCCACGCCTGCTGGTCACCGATTCGGTCCGCTTCGATTTGACGCTGGGCTCGGTGTACCGGCTGCAGGCCGTGGCGCTGGAGCGGCGGCAGCCCGACGGCAGTTTCCTCGAAATACTAAGCCTGAACCCCGTGCCCGGTTTGGCGCTGGAACTGGCCGACCCGGCCGCTCCGGCGGGCTACTCGCAGTACCGCGCCCGGCTCACGCTCAGCAGCGGCGCAGTCGTGTATAGCCAGCCCGAGCGGGTTTTTCGCGTCAGCGAGGCTCCGGAGGTACTGGTGTACCCGGTGCCGCTGGTGGCCGGCGAGCCGCTGCGGATTGTGCTGCCCCCCAACGAAACCGCCGATGTCCGCCTGTTTGACCTGACGGGGCGGCTGCTACTCGCCGAAGCGACCAAAGTCGGCGTTATCAAGCGCATTGCCACCGGTGCGTTGCGGCCCGGCACTTATCTGTTGCGCATCCGCCTGCACTCAGGCCCCGAAATTACCCGCCGCTTTACGGTGTTATGAGGGCAGTAGCTGTTAGAGCGTATGAACGCTTAACAGAAAAGGGCGGTCATACTTCGACAAGCGAAAGTAAGATGAAACATGACTGTTTTTATGGCTTCAATGGCCCTTTTAATAGGTGTCCATGCTCTAGCGTATAGCCATCAGTTGATAACCTTAAACCGAGCAAATGGCAGCCAACCGGGCAAGAGTGGTTTTTTAGCTGGCTGCCGTAAGATTATCCCAAACAGAAACTGCCCCGGCACAAACGAGCCGGGGCAGTTTCAAGTAATCAGCTAACAGCTTAGTACACGTAGTTGAGAGCTATCCGGTCGTTGGCATTGAAGGGGCGGTCATCCGTAGAGCTGATGCAGGCCAGCATCCACGAGTTTGGATCGGCACCCGACGGCGTACCGGGGATGTATATAGCCCCAACGCCGCTGGCGCCTTCATTGGAGGCCGCGCCGCCGCAGCTATAGGCGCGGTTGAAGTAATCGGTGTGGCGGAAACCGAGGCAATGGCCCATCTCGTGAGCCATGATGGTGGCCACGTTGTTGATAGAGCGTGCCCCGATTACGCTCGGAGCCAACTGGAAGCCAGGGGCGGGGTTGCCGTTGGAAGGGAAACCACCCGAGCGGCCGAGTACGCCGGGACCCAGGTCGGCCGAATACGTGATGGGCAGATCAGCCGTGCCCGAGGTGATGCGGCGCATCGTGATGCGCAGGCCCTGGGCGTTGTAGCGGCGGATAGCCTCGTCGGCAGCCTGCACGTAGCCGCTCGGGAACTGGCTCGAAACGCTCACCGTGAGTACCCGGGGCAGGCGGCTTACCAGGTTGGTGGTGCGGTACTGCTCATCTTGGCCTACGCGCAGCAGGCTCTGCTCAGGCTGGCTGGCCAGCATCTCGTTAGTCAGCAAAATGTCGCCTTCCACTACTACACCCCCGGCTACCTTCTGGGCTCCGGTAGCTGTGAAGCCAAGCGCTTTCACTTGGTTGATGGTCGCTTCCGACACCTCATTCTTAACGGTAACATTGTCTTTTTCCTGGCACGAGGAGAGGCCGAGCCCGGTAGCGGCCAACAAAGTCAGCGAGGCGAGTAGCGTGTTTTTCTTCATGGTGTTTGGTTGTGGGAGGTAGGATGGTAAGGCAATGATGTAAAACTAGCATTTTGCTGAGGATATTTCAAAATAAAAGGGAGTTGATTGACAAAATCATATACATTGTATTATCTTAATGAAGATTGCATAAATGGCGTAAATAGCCCGGATAATAGAATTAAAGCGGTTTCTTTGGATTGCACAAGGAGAAAAATGTTTTCGCGTTCTGCCTCCCCAACCCGCGTGGTATTGCTGGTTCAACTCCTGCGGCGGCCAAAGCGGGCTCTAATGGCCGGGCTTAGCTGCCCCGGCTATTTGGCTATCTTTGTCGATAACCCATTTCGTGCCGTCGGCTTATTGGTCGCGGACTTACCTATATAGATTCTCCGAGCTGTGGCTTGTTCCTCCTGTTCTTCCGGCGGCGGCGGTTGCTCTACCAATGCTACTACTTCGGGCTGCGGCTCGAAGGGTAGCTGTAGCAGCGGCTGTACCCGCCTCAATGTATTCGACTGGCTCCAGGATCTGGATATGCCCAGCGACTTTAAAGAGTTCGACCTTGTGGAAGTCCGCTTCAAAGGCGGCCGCAAAGACTTTTTCCGCAACCAGAGCCGCCTGCCGCTCATCACCGGCGACGCCGTAGTAGTAGAGGCGGCCGGCAGCGGCTGGCATCTGGGCCACGTTTCGCTGAAGGGCGAACTGGTGCGCCTGCAGATGAAAAAGAAAAAGGTGCCCCTCGACTCGAAGGATATCCGCCCCATTCTGCGGGTGGCCACCGACGATGATGCCGAACGCTGGCAGGCCGTGCGCGACCTCGAAACGGGCACTATGTTCCGGGCCCGCGCTGTGGTCGAGGAGCTGCGCCTGCGCATGAAGCTCTCCGATGTAGAGTACCAGGCCGATCGTACCCGCGCCACGTTCTTCTACTCGGCCGATGATCGGGTGGACTTCCGCGACCTGATCCGGCGGCTGGCCGATGAGTTCCGGGTGCGGGTGGAAATGCGCCAGATTTCGCTGCGCCACGAGGCCGGCCGCCTCGGCGGTATCGGCAGTTGCGGGCGCGAGCTGTGCTGCTCCACCTGGCTCTCCGACTTTAAGAGCGTGAGTACCACCGCCGCCCGCTACCAGAACCTGAGCCTGAACCCGGCCAAGCTCTCGGGCCAGTGCGGCCGCCTCAAGTGCTGCCTCAACTACGAGCTCGATACCTACCTCGACGCCCTCAAGGACATCCCGCAGGTGCAACGGCCCCTGCTGACTGAAAAGGGCGAGTACACACTGCAGAAAACTGACATCTTCCGCCGCAAAATGTGGTTTGCCGTGCGCGGCGACAACAACTGGGTGGTGCTGCCGGTGGAGCGCGTGCGTGAAGTACTGGAAATGAACAAGCGCGGCGAAAAGCCCGATACGCTACTTGTGCCCGTGCGGGAAGAGGAGCGGGCCCCTGAAGTAACAGCCATTGTGGAAGGCTCGCTCGAACGCCTGGACGATAAAATAACCTCCGCAGCTTATAAGCGGCCCAAACGCGGCAAAAAGAAACCTGCCGACGAGGCCCCGGCCACCGCGCGTACGCCGCGTTCTGGCCGGCCCGAACGCCCGGCCCAGGCTACAGCGCCCGATGCCGATGATGCCCCAGCCCCCATCAGGGCGGCCGGCCCGGCCGAAGGAGCCGAAGCCG
>NZ_QVLT01000024.1 GCF_003417065.2 Hymenobacter lapidiphilus
GGCGTAGGGCGCGAGGTCGGTGGGGTCGAACGTGTCGGCGGCGCAGCAGCGGGCGGCGTGTTCGGCGGCCAGCAGCCCGCTGATAACGGCCGTGTCGATGCCGTGGCCCTGCAACGGGTCGATGAGGGCGGCCGCGTCGCCGCAGAGCAGGGCGCGGGGGCCGGTGAGGGGCCGGGCCGAGCCGCCCAGCGGCAGCCCGAAGCCCTGAATCGGGCCCAGCTGCCGGGCCCGGGTGAAGCGCGGCACCAGGTGCGGGTGGGTTTCGAGCAGCTCCTGCAACACCAGTTTCAGGTCGAGTTTCTGGCGGGCCACATCCGAGGAAAGCATGCCGAAACCCACGTTGAAGCGACCCGCGCCCACCGGAAACACCCAGCAGTAACCGGCCCGGTAGCGGCCCAGAAACAGAAAGTCGCTGGTAGTGGCGGGCACATCATCAACCTCCTCAAAATAGGCCCGCACGGCGGCGCAATGCCGGGCGCGGTCGAGCGGGGCGGGTGCCAGGGCGCGGGCTACGGCCGAGTGAGCCCCGTCGCAGCCGATGAGCAGACGGGCCGTGAGGCGGGTACCGTCGGCGAGCTGCACCGCCGCGCCGTCGGCATCGGCCGTTACGGTTTTTACGGAGCTGTTTTCGCGGATATCGGTATCAGTATGGCGGCGCACGAGCGTCAGCAGAGCATCGTCGAAATGCAGGCGCGGCGAGTTGAACGCGGGGGCCTGCCAGTGCACGCTCACGCCGGTGCCGGCCGGCGACACGAGGCGGCTGGTACGCATATCGGTGCGGTGGCCGGCCGTGAGCTCGCGCAGCTCGGCAGCCCAAGCGGGGTTAAGGCGCGTGAGGGCCTTGAGGGCGGGGCTGGGAATGGCGTCGCCGCACACTTTATCGCGCGGAAATTGGGCCTTATCGAGCAGGACCACCCGCAGGCCACTGCCGGCCAGCCCCAGCGCGCAGGCCGTACCCGCCGGCCCCGCTCCCACTATCAGCACATCGTAATCGTAGGGCATTTGGGGGAAGTATTGAGGCCTTGATGATTGAACGTAGACAAAGAACGGTCATGCTGAGCGAAGCGGAGCGCAGTCGAAGCATCTCTACCGCAATGGTAATCCTGTCGTCGGGTTTACTACTGCGGTAGAGATGCTTCGACTACGGCTCCGCCTTCGCGGACGCCAGATGAGGCATGACCGTTCTTTTATCCTGTGCCCCCTTTCCCTCTCCCCTCCTACCCCTCCACCGCGTCGCGCAGAAAATCGGTAAAGGGGCGCATGGCCTGGAAGGCAGCGGGCACGTATTCGGCCAGGTTGAGCTGGCGGGCGGTGGCATCGGGCACTGGGTGCGACACGACGAAGCTTTTGTGGCGGAGCAGGGCCAGGTCGGGGTGGTCGGCGGGGTAGCCGGCGGGCGGACGCTTGAGTTGGTCGCCTTCGAGGCCCGGAAAGAACTTCCGGAACGCGGGCGCTTTCAGGATAGCGTGCAGGGCGGGGCCGTTGTAGTCGATTTCCTGGCGGATGTGGGCCAGCTGCTCCTTTTCGGGTTGGTAGATGCCGCCGGCCATCATCGTCTGGCCGCCGGGGCCAAGCTGGAAGTAGTAGCCGGGGCCGATGCTGTGCTTGCCGCCCACCGAGAAGTAGGCGCTGAAGTGGGTTTTGTACGGCTCCTTGCGCTTGGAAAACCGCACGTCGCGGTAGATGCGGAAGATGCACTTCTTGGCCTCCAGCGTCGCCAGCGCGGGTTCTTCAGCCGCCAGCACCCCCAGAATTTGGCCCACCAGCACCTCAAATTCGCGGCGCAGTTGGTCGTAGATGGATTTGCGGGCCTGGAACCACTCCCGGTCGTTGTGTTGAGCGAGGTCGGTCAGGAAACTAAAAAGCGCGGACTGGTTCATAAGCAGCAAAGGTAGCGGCAACGGTTGGATGTCGCTTGTCAGAAAACACGTCGTTCTGATGGCCAGCCTACTTTACCCGCTTCATTTCCTGCCGCCGCATGGGCATGCCGTCGATGGTAGCGAACAGGGCGGCGGGGGCCACTGGCACGGTATCGCGCCGCTTCACGCCCCCGTCTTTGCCAAGCAGCAGCACCTGAAAAGCATCCGTTTTCACCCCCAGGCGGCGCAGATAAGCCCGGTCGGTGGCCGCCAAACCGGGCACCACCAGCGTCCGAACCAGTACGTCGCGCTCAGCGAGGCCAGCCTGCGCGGCTTGCAGCAACGCGCGTTGGGCCAGTAGCTGGGCATCGGTGGCAGCCGGCGCGCAGATGAGCAGCACCCGCTGCCGCCAGCGGGCCGCTTTCACGGTGTTTTCCAGGGAATTTTCCAAAGCGTTTTGGTTGGAAGTCTGCGCCCGGACACTGGTAGTCACGAGGGCCAGGCTGGTCATTAGCAGCAGGCAGAAGAACCGAATCAGCATGAAGTGGCAACGCAACCCGTCCCGGCATGGTGCCCCGGCGGCTACTCCGGCGCGTGCGAACTGGCCTTCGGATTGGGGCATTTTATCGGGTTGAAAAGGGGCATTATCCGAGTTGGGCGAGCCAGTCAAACAGTTTTTCATAAGCGGCGGCGCGCACGGTAGGAACCGACAGAAACACGTCGTGTACGGCGTCGGGCAGGGCGTGCAGCGTTACGTGCGGCCCCAGGCGCGGCGCGAGGCGGCGGATGTCGGCCACGTTGAGCACGATGTCGGCGCGGCGGAACTCCTCCCGCCACTGCCGGCCGCGGCGCTGCGCCCGGCGTGCAGCACCAGCACGGGGCAGCGGCAGCTTGAGTCCGTGCCGCACCTGCCGTTGCCCCCGCAGAATGGCGCCCAGCCAGCCCGTGTTCACCGGAAAAACGTGGTTGGGCTTCCAGGCCAGATTGTAATCCCACTCGCCCCGATACGCCTGGTGCAGACTCTGGCCATACGTATCGGGCAGGCCGGCGGGCAGGGGCAGGTTGGGCAGCATCCGGCCCACGGCCCCGGCCAGCGGCGCGGCTACCCTGCGCCGTAGCCACGGCTGATTGAGGGCCAGAAACGGGCTATTGAGCACCAGCGCCGCAAAGCTGGCCGGGTGCCGGGCCGCGTACAGGGCCGCAATGAGGCCGCCGGTAGAGTGGCCGCTGAGCACGATACGCGGGTGGCCGGCGGCCCGGATTTCGGTCAGCGCCGCATCGAGGTCGGCATCATAATCGCGCAGGTCGCGCTCGTTGTTGGGCCGCTGCTGGGGCAACAGGGCCCGGCCATACTTGCGCAGGTCGAGGGCGAAAAAATGGTAGCCGTGGGCGACATACTGCGCGGCCATTTCACGCTGAAAAAAGTAGTCGTTGAACCCGTGCACGCAGCCCACGGCCCCGCTGGCGGGCGCGGTGGGCTGCGGCAGGTAGCGTACCAGCACGGCCTGCACGGGGCCTTCGTAGTCGGGCGGCTGGGGCAGCGCCAACTGGCCGAAGTCGGAACCGAGCGGGTCGGGCTGGTAGGGAGGCTTCATGTGGGGCAGTGTACGCAGAAATAGCGACTTCAACAATTCAACTGGCCCTATATACCAGTCTGGCCGGGCCCCGCGTTGGGTAGTTGCTTCCTGTTTTTGAGGATAATATTACCTGCTTCCCGATGCGGAATTACCTCTTTCTGTCGGCGGCGCTGGTGCTGGTGGCAGCCCTGGCTGCCCGCCCGGCCACCCAGCAGCCCGAATCCGACCCAGGTTTCCGCACCGAGCAGCTGCGCTACCCCCGAGTGCGCGAGGCCTACGCCCAGTACCAGAACCCAGTGCGGGCCCTGCTGCGCCGCTACGAGCTGGTTCCGGAACGGCTGGAGCTATTCGTGCGGGCCTTCAAAATAGGGCGGCGGGTAGAAGTGTGGGCCCGCAACCGGGGCGCGGGGCCGTTCGTGCTGCTGCGCACCTTCGGACTGGCCGGCACTTCGGGCACGCTGGGCCCCAAGCGTCGGGCCGGCGACGGGCAGATTCCGGAAGGCTTCTACACCATCAACCGATTCAACCCAAATAGCCGGTACCTGCTTTCCCTGGGCCTCGACTACCCCAACGCGGCCGACCAGTTGCGCACCACCACCGGCCTCGACCCCGGCGACAATATTTTCCTGCACGGCTCGAACGAAACCATCGGCTGCCTGCCCATCACCGATGCGGGCATTCGGGAGCTTTATGTGTTGGCCGTAGAAGCGCGCGCCGCCGGGCAGCTCACCATTCCGGTGCACATCTTCCCGTTCGAGCTGACGGCCGACCAGCTGGCCCGCCGACAGGCCAGCCCTCATCTGGCGTTCTGGCAGGAGCTGGCCCCGGGCTACCAGCATTTCGAAACTCACCACGAGCTGCCCACCGTGACGGTGGCCGCCGCCGGGACCTACGTAGTGCGCTGAACCCCACCGGGCCCGCACCGTACCTTGCAGCCATGAAAACGCTTTCCATTCACGATTTTCCGATTCCAGCGAACCTGCGCGCCGCGGCCGTACTCGTGCCCGTTTTCCGCGACGCAGCCGGCGAGCTGCAGGTGGTGATGGTGCGGCGAACAGCCTTCGGGGTGCATGGCGGGCAGCTGGCTTTCCCCGGCGGCAAGCCCGAACCCCACGACGCCGCCGACCTCTGGGCCACGGCCCGGCGCGAGGCGTTCGAGGAAATCGGCCTGCCGACTACCAGCGTGGCGCTGCTGGCGGCTCTGCCTGCCGTGCCCATGCCCTCGGGCTTCCGCATCAGCCCGTTTCTGGGCCGCATCGAGCGGCCGGCGGCCTGGCAGCGGCAGGCTTCGGAGGTGGATGAGGTGCTGGAAATTCCGCTGCGCCACCTGGTGGCCCCCGCCACGCACACCGAGGAAATCTGGGAGCTGCCCGGCTGGCCCGGCCCCCGGCAGGTGCCCTTCTACCGCGTGGGGCCCGAGGGAAATTACCCGCTTTGGGGCGCGAGCTACCGCATCATCCAGCCGCTGCTGCCGCGGCTGCTGGCCGGCGAGTGGGCATTTTGAGCGGGTTTGTGGAAACGGTTGCGTGGCGCCCGAGTTTGCCTTCCGCAGTCTGCTGCCAGCACACCACTTTGGCATGATATTACGTTTGTAGCTGGTATGAAAATCTTTGCCTCTTTCCGTTTCGCCCTTCTGTTGCCGCTTCTGTCCGGGCTACTGCCAAGCGCGGCCCTGGCCCAACGCGAGCAGTCCACCTGGCTGTTTGGGCAGCAGGCAGGCCTGCAGTTTCCGGCCGATGGCGGCGTGCCTACGCCGCTGCTCACCAGCAAAATGGCCACCTACGAGGGCTCGGCCGTAGCGGCCAATAAGCAGGGCCAGCTGCTGTTTTATACCAACGGCGAGCTGGTGTTTAACCGCCAGCACCAGGTAATGCCCAACGGCCGCAAGCTGATGGGCTCGAATTCCAGCACCCAAAGTGCCCTGATTGTGCCCGACCCGGGCAGCGGCAATATCTTCTACATCTTCACCACCGGCGCCCAGGGCGGCCCCAACGGCCTGCGCTACTCCACCCTCGACATGACCCGCGACAATGGCCTGGGCGACCTGGTGCGCCTTAACGCCCTGCTCGTGTCCCCGGTGGCCGAGAAGCTGGCCGCCGTGCGCCACCAGAACGGCCGCGACGTGTGGGTGGTAGCGCACCGCTGGAATTCCAACGCCTTCGTGAGCTTTCTGGTGACGCCCGACGGCGTGCAGAGTAAGCCCGTGATGAGCAACGTGGGCAGCATGCACGCCGGCCCCGGCCGCAACGCCATCGGTGCCCTCAAGTTCTCACCCGACGGCCGCCAGCTGGCCCTGGCCCTGTGGCGCGAAGCCAACAAATACGAGGTCTTCGACTTTGACCGCACAACCGGCCAGGTGCGCAACCCGCGTTCCTACGGCCCCTACCCCGAGGCCTACGGCGTCGAGTTTTCGCCCGATGGCAGCAAGCTTTACGGCTCCAGCAACGGCGAAGGCGGCGGCCAGGCCCAGATTTACCAAATCGATCTGAAAAGCGGCCAGGCCACGGTTATCGGCAAGTCGGCCAACCGCAAAGTAGGCTCCCTGCAACGCGCGCCCGACGGCAACATCTACGTCTCGCGTGAAGACAACCCGTTTCTGGGCATCATCAAGAACCCCAACTCCGCCGAGGCCAGCTACGTGGATGACGGCCTCAAGCTTGGCGGCCGCCGCGGCAAGCTCGGCCTCCCCAACTTCATCACCGAACCGAAGTAAATTGGTGAATGAGTGAACTATCATTCCGACGCACGCGCAGCTAAGCCCCGCCCCTACAGCGTTCTGTAACCAACTCAGTCACTTTTCCCGCCCAGCCGAAACCGCAGGAAACCAGCGGCGACCGACAGATAAGGGTTTTTGGAAGCCACCAGCCCCACTACGTCGCGGGTGCTGACGCCGGCTTCGTAGAAGGACGTGGAGAGCGTAAGGCCCAGCGGCACGGTCAGGCCGTAGCCCGCGCCGCCGCCCAGGCCGCTGCTCAGGCGCAGCCAGCGGACGGGCTTGAAATCGAGGCCCGCACCCACGAAAGGCGCGGTCAGGTTGCCGGCCACGTTGTTGAGGGGCAGCGTGACGTCGAGACCGGCTTCGAAATACTCGCTCAGCCGCACGCCGGCCCCAACCCGCAGCTTGGTGGGCAGGTTGGCGCGGCGCTCCTGGCCGGCCTTGTACTCAAACAGGCTGTCGGTACCGGTACCGAAGATTTCAGCGGCTTCTTTGATGAAGTTGTAGGAGCCGATGCCCTCCGATTTGAGCTTCTTAAGCTTCTGGTCGTTGGCCGTGAGCAGGTTGCCGGTCCAGGTCATGTTGCCTAGGTCGGTAACGGCCACGCCCAGCCGCACGGCCTTGCCCACTTCAGCGGCCAGGCCCACGTCGAAGCCGTGGCCCTGGCCCACGGGCTTGAGGCCCGCGCCGGTTTTCAGGTTGAAACTGGGGTTGGCCGTGACGCTGCCGTAGTCTACATCAAACAGCGGCGAGAGGGAGCTGTAGGCCCGCAAGTCACCCGGCTCCACCCGAATATCAATAATGCCCACGCCCTGAATATAGCGGTAGCCGGCCCCGGCCGAGAGCTGGAACAACGGCAAATCAAGTATGCGCGTGCCCCAGGCCACGTTGAACTCGCTCAGGGCCGCCAGCTGCAGGTTGGTGCCGGCCAGCGCCTCCGTCACCAGCGGCACATTGCCGGCCGCCGTCAACTTATAAATGGGCGCATCACGACCCAGAAAGGCAATTTCAGCCGCGTTCTGGTTCAGGCCAATGTGTCCGGAAGTACGCAGCCGGTGGCTGACGGCCACGCCCCCAACCACTGGCAGCTGCACCGACAGCCCCAGCGTGGTAGCGTCGGCGCTGAAATTGGCTACGTTATCAGAAGTGAAAGCGCGGGCAAATTCCTGCTTCTGGGCCGGCGTGAGGGCCTCGTTGGTATCAAAAACGAACTTGCGCAACTGCTGCCGCGTGAGGGCCTGCGAGCTGACGCCGGCGCCCGCCTCGCCGATGGTAAACGCCACCAGCGCCCCGCCCCGCCGGCCCAGATTGGCCGGGTTGATGCCGATGGCCTGGAAATCGGTGGCAAACGTGGTGGCCACTCCGCCCCGGCCGGTGGCCGTAAAGTTGCTCAGCTCGTTCTGGGCCCATCCAGCCCCGGGCAGGGCCAGCAGGCCGGCAGTAGTCAGGAGTAAAAAACGGTTCATGGGCGTAAATTGATGCGGGGGAAGTAGCTTGCAGGAGTGGTTCACATAGAACGTCATGCTGAGCATTCTGCGTATCAAGCAGAGACGGAGCGTAGTCGAAGCATCTCTACCGCTTCGTGGCAGTCGTCCGGATTACCATTGCGGTAGAGATGCTTCGACTACGCGGACGCCAGATGAAGCATGACGTTCTATGCGAACCACAATTTAGCCTCAAAGATAACGCTCCACCCTGCTTTCCTCGTGCCCAAACGCTTTTCTGCTTCCGAATACAGTGAGGGGATTCTGGCCGGCAACCGCGTGCGGCTTAGCCAGGCTATTACTTTGGTGGAAAGCACGCTGCCCTCCGACCAGGAATTAGCCCAGCAGGTGCTCGATGCGGTGCTGCCCTACGCTGGCCGCTCGGTGCGGGTGGGCATTACGGGCGTGCCGGGCGTGGGCAAAAGCACGTTTATCGAGGCGCTGGGCCTGCATCTGGTGCGCGAGAAAGGCCACCGGCTGGCCGTATTGGCCGTCGACCCCAGCTCGCAGCGCGGCGGCGGCAGCATTCTGGGCGACAAAACCCGCATGAACGAGCTGGCCGCCCACCCGCAGGCTTTCATCCGCCCCTCGCCGGCCGGCCGTAGCCTGGGCGGCGTTACGCGCAGCACCCGCGAGGCGCTGCTGCTGTGCGAGGCGGCCGGCCACGACGTCATTTTCGTGGAAACCGTGGGCGTGGGCCAGAGCGAAACCGCTGTGCATGGCATGGTCGATTTCTTCCTGCTGCTGATGCTGGCCGGGGCCGGCGACGAGCTGCAGGGCATCAAGAAGGGCATCATGGAAATGGCCGACGCCATCAGCATCACCAAGGCCGACCAGGGCAACGAAACCGCTGCCCGCCGGGCCCGCCACGAGTACCAGAACGCGCTGCATCTCTACCCGCTCTCCCCCAGCGGCTGGAGCCCCGAGGTTACCGTCAGCTCGGCCCTCACTGGCCAGGGCGTGCCTACGGTCTGGGAAATAGTAACGCGCTACGTGGCCCAGACCCAGGAAAACGGCTATTTCACCCAACGCCGCCAGGAGCAAAACCTGCACTGGCTCCACGAAACCATCCGCCAAAACCTGGAAACCCAGTTCTACCAGCGACCCGCAGTACGCGAGCAGCTGGCCGCCGTCGAGCAGGCCGTGCGCGACGGCCGCAAATCGGCCTTCGGCGCGGCCGGCGAGCTACTGGGCTTGTAGAACGGCCCGCACTGCTCAACTCCGTTTCGCGGTACGGGCCGGGCTTACTTCCGCTTCGGGCGTAGCGCCAGGTAGTCGAGGAAGTACAGCACCTTGACTGACACCGAGTTGTTGTGGGGCGTGTTGAGCGTATTGTTGAAGTTGGTGAAGTACTGCGGCAGCGTCTCGTCGCCGGCCAGGTAGCTGGCATTGGCGTTTTTCCAGACCACGGTTATCTGCGAGCCGGGCGCGAACCACCACGAGAACACGGCATCCACGTTGAAGGCGCTGAAACTGTTGTCGCGGTTGCGCTGGTAGCTCACGCCCTCCTCCTCACCCCCGGGGTTCAGGCGCGAAAAGTCGCGGTAGCGGGCCACGCTCACGTAGTGGCGGGTGCGCACCGTGAACGACATGCGGTTGGTGAACGTGTAGCTGGCCGACACCGTGTTGGTGGTGGTGATACGGCGGCGGCGGCCCAGAATTACGTCGGCCACGCCGTTCTGAATAAACGGCTGGTCCTGGGGCTCGCCGCTCCTCAGGCCGCCGGCGTAGCCGATTTCGTTGCGGCGCAGCGACCAGTTGAAATTGTAGCGGAACGAGAGCTGGTTGGTGACCCGGTAGCGCGGACTGAGGCCCACATCGTAGCCGTCGCGGCCGGTGCGCGCGCCATCGGCCGCGAACCAGCGACCGGCCAGGCTGAGGTCGTAGGCGAGCTTTTTGCGGTAGTCGGAGCTGCCGTAGCCGTTCACCCCAATATTGGCCGGGATGCGCACGTAGTACTGGCCCAGCGGCTGGCGGCGGGGCTCAAAGAAGTCGTGCTCGGCCAGGCTGCCGCTCAGGTTGCCCCCCAGCGAGAAGAAGTTTTTGGTGACGGTGGTGTTGAAGCCCGAGTAGAAACCCACGCTCTGGTAGCGGGTGGGCTTATAAAGCAGGTTCTGGTAGACGCCCAGAAACGTGTTGAGGCGGTTGAGCTTCCAGAACGGCTGGTACTTGTTGTAGCTCACGAAGGCCTCTTGATTGATGGAGTTATTGGAAAACAGGATGCCCAAGTCGTTCGGGTCGTAGGTGTCCGACTCGATGCCGTGGTTGAGGCTCCAGTTCCAGTTGCCGCTGATTTTGCCCACTTCAAGCGTGTATTTGTACCCGTCGCGGTTGTTGATCTGCTCCTCGGAGCCAAACACCGTGCCCCGGCGGCGCGAGTAGTTGGCCTGGCCCTTGAGGGCGTAACTATTGGCTTTGTTGGCGAAGCGGAACAGGCCGCCGGTTACGTTGGCGTCGTAGGTGCTGCCCTTGCGCGTTACGTTGGTGTTGATGAGCGAGACGTAGGAGTTGTTTTTGAGGCTCTGGTCGAGCACGAAGATGTTGTAGTTGGAAAACGGCTGTGTGAGCACCTCGCGCTGCTCGCCGCTGGTGCTGTCCTGCACGGTGGCGTACACGTCGTTGCTCAGGGCATTAAACAGGCCCACGCCCAGCCCGCTCTTGGTGCGGCCCGATATTTTGGTGGCGTTCAGCAGCCGCGTTACGCCGGGGTTGCTCACCACGTATTCGCCCTGCCGGATTTGCCCATCGGCCTCGGTAGTGCGGCCGCGCAGCTGCCCGTCCACGTTGTAAAAGCCCAGCGGCTGGCCACCCACCCGCCGCGAATAAAACAGCCCGCCCTTGTTAAACAGCTCGGTGCCCTCGGTGAAAAACTGCCGGTTCTCGTTGTACTGCACCTCGAAGGGCGACAGGTTGAGCACCTGATTATCGCTCTGCACCTGCCCGAAATCGGGCACCAGCGTGGCATCGAGCGTGAAGCTCTCATTGATGCCCCATTTCACGTCGGCCCCACCGTTGAAGCTGGTGCTGGAATTGCGCTTGCCCTGCTCGTTGTAGGGGAAATGGTTGTAGTAAGTGGAAACGTAAGGCGTGAGCGAGAGGCGCAGCGGCGGCTTGATGTCGCGCAGGCCGCGCAGCTCGCCCCATTGGTTCACCAGGCCATCTACCTGGGGCTTCACCTGGTTCCAAAAAAACTGCTGGCGGGTGCTCTGGCGCTGCCGCGCAAAGTTGATGCCCCACACCTGCTCGGCCGCGTCGCTGAAACGAATAGCCGAGTACGGAATCCGGATTTCGGCTATCCAATCGTTACCCCGCAGCTTGGTCTGGCTCATCCACACGGCATTCCAGTTGAAATCTTCGCCCCCGGCGGGCGAGTAGCGGGCGTCAAGCTCCACGCCGCCGGGCGTCAGGAAAAAGCCGTAACCGTTGAGCTTGTCGTTATAGGTGTCGAGAAACACGGCGAAGTAGTCGGTGTTGCCCAAATCGTCGCGCTGGGTTAGCTCGCGGAAGATGGAATCGGGGCTCACATCGTGCATCACGGCCCCAATGTACAGGGCGGCATCGTCGTAGAGCAGACGCACCTCGGTGGCATGCTTTTCGGGCCGGCCGGGGGTGGGCCGGGTTTCGATGAAGTTGGTGGCTACCGGCGCTTCCCGCCAGACCGCCTCATCCAGCTCCCCATCAATTTTAATGACTTCGGTGATGCGCGTAGCCCGAAACTGGCGCTTCGGGGCCGGTAGGGCGGCGCTGTCGGCCACGGCGGTTTTGGGGCCGGCCGCCAGCTTCTGGGCGTGCGCCGGGCCAGCCAGCAGGAATAAAAATAGCAGACCCAACAGGGCACAATAAGGCTTCACAACGAATCGACGAGAGAGTAAAAAGATCAAATTAATCAGCAGAAAAAGCGGAAAAGCCAGCCACCTTACCGCGCCAAGCAGGCCTGAGCCTCCAGAGCCGGCGGCCTGCCGCCATAGATGCGGCAGGCATCACAACCGTTGCCTGTTTTCGCGCAAAATTGCGGATAAAAAAACCGGCCGCCGTTGCAGCAGCGGCCGGTTCGAGCGTATGGCCCTACTCGCTCACGGAAATCTGAATGTTGCGGCTGCTTTTACCGTCAGTCGCGGGCTCTACACCAAGCAGGCGGCGGTACCTGTTGGCCACGGCAGCCGGCTGCTGCTGGCCGTTTACGGTCATGGTTTTTGTGTTGAGCTGAAACTGAAAGCCCTTATCAGTAGCTCCAATCAGCCCGTCGCGGCGCAGCTCAGCCCGGATTTCATCAGTAGTGAGCAGGGGTGGCGGAGGCGGCGCAGGCAGGGCCTGAGGAGCGGGCGGCATGGGCGGCATGGGCGGCATCCGGGAACCGACCACGTTGGTCGTCGCGCCCGAAGTCTGGTAGTTGAGATTGTACGCACCCCGCAGCGGCTGGCCCTGCTGCTGCTCTATCAGCCGCAGATACTTCTGCTGCACAGCGGCAGGCTGCTTCTTCCCGTTCACCGTCATGCCGCTGGCCGAAAGGCTGAGCTGCAGGTTGTTGGTGTTCTGGATGAGGTTGTCGCGGCGTAGCTCCTGCAGCAGGGCGGCGGTGCCTTTATCCCGGCGGGCCTGCTCCACGTCGCGGCGGGCCTGGTCGGCATCCCGGCGGGCCTGGTCGGCGTCGCGCCGGTTCTGTTCAGCGTCCCGGCGGGTTTGGTCGGCGTCGCGCCGGGCTTGCTCCGCGTCGCGGCGGGCCTGCTCCTGGGCTTCGCGGATATCCTGCCTGACATCGCGCCGCTGCTGGATCAGGTCTTCCTCCCGCGCCTGCTGCCGTTCGCGCATGGCCTCCACCTGCTCCTGCAGCAGCGCCCGCTCCTCGTCGGTACGGGCCGATTTGACAGCGGCCTCCAGCTCCTTCTCCGCCTGAGCAAAAGCGTTGTGGGTGATGTCGTCAATATCCATCTCCCCTACCGCCCGCTGGGCCTCCGCCAGCGCCAGCGCCGACAGCTCCTGCGCATCGGCGGCGCTGGGGGCATTACCGCTCACGGACGCCCGATTCATGCGCAACGACAACTCTTCCAGGCGCTGCTGCGCGCTGGTTTGAGGCGGCCCGCTGGTCCGGTTCGCACGGCTATCGAGCTGCACTACATCCACTTGGTCGCCCTTTTTGCGGGCCGGGGCGATGTCAATCGGCTGCCCGTCCACGAACAGTTCCGTCAGGCGGCCCTTCTTATCACGCTTGATGATGACCGTGCCGGCATCGTCGCCGCGGCGGCCGGCCCGCGACCAACGCATAAGCCGCGGGTTGCGAATAGTGTCGAAGCTTATTTCGGTGCTGCCCAGGCGGGCCCGGGCCTGCCCATCGGCCGACACACTCAGAATGCGCAGCGGCTCCTGGCGGCTGGTTGCGGCAGCCGGGGCCGGTGCCGCAGTCGGCGGCATTGGCCCCGGCAGAGTAGCGCGGCGCAGGGCGGCGGCCGGCTTGGCCAGCGTGGCGGCCAGCGAAGTAGCGGCCGGACGGGCCAACGCCACCGCGGTGCTCAGCACAACTACGCCTACCAGCACCACGCAGGCAGCCATAAAGCCCTCGGCAAACGTGGGCCGCTGCCGGCCCTGCACCAGCCGCCGAATGCGACCCAACACCGAGCCATCGGGCCCCAGCGCCGACAGTGCCAGACCCACCCCGACGGGCGCGGGGGCAGCCGTCAGCTCGGCCAGGGCAGCCAGGGCGCGGGCCACCGTGAGCGGGTTGCCGCCCACCAGGGCCGTGGCAACGTCGTCGCAGCAGTTTTCGCGCTCGGTGCGCAGGCAGGCAGCCATAAACCACACGCCCGGATGGTAAAACAGCACGGTTTCGGCTACGGCCTGCAGCAAATTCAGCAGATAGTCGCGGCGCTGTACGTGGGCCAGCTCGTGGGCCAATACTGCCTCCAGGTACGCCGTGCCCAGGCCCGTAACGGTACCCAGCGGCAGCAGCACCACCGGCCGCAGATGCCCCACCACCACCGGCACCTTCACAAGCGCCGATTCGAGCAGCTCTACGCGCTGCTTCAGGCCAGCGCGGTCGGCCAGCTCGGCTAGCCGCTCCTGCCACTCGGCGGCCAGCGGCTGCACCCGGTAGCGCCGCAAGCGCTGCACGTAGGCCAGGCTACCCAACAAGCGCAGCATCATCACCAGCAGCCCCATCAGCCACACGGTAACCAGTAGCGGCAGGTTGGCATCGAAATACGCGTGCCACGAGTCCAGCCAGCCGGGTGCGGGCGCGCGGCCAGCGAATTGGGACGCCGGGGCCGCAGCTACGGCAGCACCTGGCGCGGCTCCCATTTCGGCCGCCTGCATTACCGCAGTGGTAGCCGGGCCGGCGGGGGGGCGTCTGGTAGTAGTGGCGCCCGAAGGTGAGGCCGCACAGCAGCAGCAGCGTAATTAGGGCGGCGGCGGCGGTGCGGTAGCGCACCTGGGCCGAGTGGCGGCGCAGCAGCAGTAGCAGGCCGGCCAGCGCCAGCGCCACTACCGCTCCCTGCCAGAGCGAATGAAGCAGAGTCCAGCCCAGGGCCCGCACCAGGGCCGGAGGCAACATTTGTTCGAGCCAGTTCATTGCGCAGAGTCGTTAGCGGGTGAGTTGGTATCGTTCTGAATCTCGATGTCGTTGAGCAGGCGGCGAATCTGGGCCAGCTCCTCGCGCGAGGTGCGGCGGTTGCCCAGCGCCTGCATCACCAGCTTCATGGCCGAGCCTCCGAAGGCGGCGTCCACGAACTTGTCGAGCAGCAGCCCCTGGGTTTCCTCCTCACGCACCGCCGCCCGGTATATATGGGTGCGGGTATCGTCGTCGCGCAGCACCAGCACCTTTTCGAGCATCAGCTGCAGCAGCTTGAGCGTGGTGGTGTAGCCGATTTCGCGGCGCTGGCTCAGCTCGTCGTTCACGAAGCGCACCGTGCTGGGGCCGTGCTGCCAAAGCACCTGCAAAATCTCCAGCTCCGATTCGGTGGGCTTGGGTATCATCTTTCTAGTCATTGTAAATCAGGCTATAGAAGGTACGACATTATTCGTACTTCAAACATATACGAAACATATCGTATATCCAAATATATAGTACGAAATAAATCGTATTTGCTTTGAGAAGCTACAAGTCAGGCGCTAGAATCGAACGTCATCACCCGTGCTGAATGACGTTCGATTCTAGCGCCTGACTTGTAGCTTCTCAAAAAATTACTGCTGTCCTCCTTGCTGACCGCCGCCGCCTTTCGTGTCGTCGTTGCTGATGGTTTTGCGGCGCTTGGGGCCGCCCGACTTCGCGTCGCCGAAGCGGTAGGCCAAGCTCAGGCGCACGGCCCGGTTGTAGGCCCGGTACTCACTGGCTTCCTCGAAAAAGGGCGTCCGCAGGGTGCTACGGTAGCCCCAGTACTGGTTGAAAGGATTGGCCACGTTGAGCGTGAGGTCGGCCCGCTCCTTCCAGAACGTTTTCTTGGCTCCTACCGAGTAGTACAGGTTGGCCGAGCCAGTGCCCTGGATTTCGGGGTCGGGCAACGAACCGGCCAGGAAGGCCTGCACCATGAACTGCTTGGGCAGCTTGTAGGAAGTATTCAGGCTGAGGCCTGCCGTAACGCCTTCGCGGCGCAGGTTCAGCGCGCTGCTCCGGCGCGTGATGTAGCGCACATTGGGCCCGCCACTCAGGTCCCACCCTTTGGCTGGCTTTATTGAGCCGTACACATTCAGCTCGTAAAACGTGTTGGCCGCCACGTTGCGGTAGGTTTGCTCCGTGAGGTTGCGGACTGGGTCGAGTAGCCGGCTCACCTGCTCGATGGCGTTGCCCGTGCGCCGCACCGAGCCCGACACGCTCAGCGTAGCCGTTTTGATGCTCGTGTTGTAGCTCAACTCATACGAATCAGTTAACTCGGCATCCAATTCGGGGTTACCGAAACGGATAACGTTGGGGTCCGACACGTCGCGGAACGGGTTGAGGTAGTAGATGTAGGGCCGGGTAATGCGGCGGCTGTAGGCTAGGCGCAGACTGCTCTCCTCGCTGAGTTTGAGCTGAGCGCTGCCGTTGGGCAGGGGCGTGTAGTAGCTGCGTGTAAAGCTCGTATCGGCACTGGTGCGGAAATCGGCTGTTAGGGCCGTGCGCTCCAGCCGGCCGCCGAGGCTCAGGCTCAGCTTTTTGCCCAGGCTAAAGGAGTACGTGGCGTAGGCGGCCTGCACGTCCTGCTGGTAGTCGAAGTTGGTGCCGCGGGCCGGCAGCTGGGTCGGCTCGCTGGTACCACGTTGCAGGCTGTCCACGCTCACCAGCGAGCCAGTGCTACGCCAGATGGCCTTGAGGCCGGTTTCGAGCTTCTGCTTGTCACCCTTGCCCATCGGCTGCACGAAATCGGTCTGAATGGTACTTTCGGAGCCGGGCTGGCGGCCGCGGCTTTGTTCGCGGTAGCTGGCCTGAGCGGGGTCAAGGGGCACGAGGCGGTCATCGTACTGCTCGAAATTGTAGCCGTTGGTGCTGGGGTTGCCCGCGTACTGGCCCAGCACGCTCCACTCGCGGCCCTTCTGCTCGAAGGTGCGGGTGTAAGTGCCGGTCAGCTCGGTATTGAGGCCCGAAAACCGGTTACGGTTCTCGCGCACGAAGAGCTGCTCGGCCAGCGTGCCTACCAGCGGAGTCGTGCGGCTGCGCAGCGTCTGGTCGGAAGTGCCCCCGTAGCCATTAAGCGAGCCGGCCAACGAGAAGCTGTGGTGGTCGGCGGGGTCGAAATCGAGGCCCACCGAGCCGTAGTACCAGCCGCCATTGTTCTGGTTGTCGCTGTTTTGTTGCAGCAGGCTGGTAGCTGTGCCGCTTTCATCGAAGCTCGTCCGCTCGCGCAGGCTCTCACCGGGGTTGTACCACAGCCCGCCACCCAACGACGAAGTGAAACCCAGCTTGCCGGTGCGGAAGTTGAACGAGGAGTTGAGGCCGCTGTTGCGGTTGCCGGTGCTGGCGCTCAGCCGGCCGTTGGGCTTCTGCTGGACACCTTTCTTGAGCACGATGTTGATGATGCCGGCCGTACCCTCACCGTCGTATCTGGCGGGCGGGGTCGTAATTATCTCCACGCTCTGAATCTGCTCGGCTGGGATACTCTTCAGGGCCTCGGCCAGGTTTTTGGCCAGCGTGGGCGAAGGTTTGTTGTTGACAAGCACCCGGAAGTTACCCGAGCCGCGCATCTTCACGTTGCCGTCGCCATCAACGGCCAGTAGCGGGGCCTTGCGCAGTACGTCGGCCGCCGTGCCGCCGGCGTTGCTCAGGTCCTGGTCGGCGTTGTACACGAGGCGGTCGGGGCGCACGTCAATTATTGGCTTGGTGCCCGTTACCACTACTTCGCCCAGGGTGGTGCCGGCCGTCGGCAGCCGGAAGCTGCCTGCCTCAACAGTACCGGCTGTTATGGCTATGGCCCGCGTACGGGTCGCGTAGCCCACGAAACTGGCTTGCAGGCGGTAGTTACCGGGCGTTAGCTTATCAAGCACAAAACGGCCCCGCTCATCGGTGGCCGCGCCAGTTACGGGCTTGTTGTTGGCCGCGTCAGCCGGCAGCAATACCACCGTGGCGTAGGGTACCGGCAGGCCCTTAAGCGAGTCGAGCACCATGCCCGTGAGGCGGCCAGTCGCGGCAGCGGCCGGAGCCGCCGGAGCCTGCTGGGCCCGGGCAGGGGCGGCGTACAGCAGGCCGCTCAGCAGCGGTAGCAGGCCAATCAATCTCCAGGTGTAGAAGTGGCGCATGACTGAAGGAGTAGAAAAGTAGCGACGGGAAGAGTCCGTGAACCGGGCCGGGGTTGCCTGATTAGCAGCAAATAATGCAGTTGCCAGTCGTTGCACGGCCTGACAACAATCAACTGGCAACTGACTACTGGCTTTTGCGAAAAAACACGTTGCCGCTGATGGATTCGAGCCGAACGCGGGGGCCACCGCCAGCCAGCGTACCCCGCACCTCGTAGCCCACCAACGGATTCTCTTTGCGGTTGCTGAAAGTCACTTCCTGGTTGGTGAACACCTCGCCTGAAATTGATTTAAAGGCTACCTCGGCCCCGCGGCTGGCCGGCCAGCTCACATCCACGAAGCCACTAATACTTTTCAACTCCAGCGGCCCGGTCAGGCCCACTACGTCCACGTTGCCGCTGATGGTGTTGAGGCGCACGGTGGCGGTGGCGGGCAGCGTAATGTCGTAGGTGATGGTGGCGCACACGGCCGCCCGGCTGTCCTGGCCGTCGCGCCCATCGGTCCAGGAGCCGTAATAAGTAATGCCAGAGCCCTGGGCCGGACAGTCGCCGGGTTGGGCCTGGGCCAGCACCTGCTTATCGAGGGCCGCCGTAACAGTTACGGCGGCCGGGGTTTCGCGCAGGTCGAGCTGGAGCGCGTCGTTTAGCTTGTTTTGGTTGATTCTCACCGTGGCTCGCAGCCGCAACTGGTTGTCGGCGGCCGGTCGCAGCCGGATAATCGTGCCGTATTTGAGGTCCAGCACCACCGTCTGGCCGGCCGCCACGGCCGCCGCTTTGTCGATGGTTTTCTGGGCCCGGGCTACCGGCGCAACGGCTAGAACAAAGCCCGCTACGGCGCACAAATTCAGGAGAAAGCGTAGCATAGGAGGTAAGATTTAGGTGTAAAAATGTCTGGCTCGCACTATGCTGCTACTTTGTCTTCCGCACGTACACGTTGCCGCTGATGTTTTTCAGCGAGATAGATGTGCCGCCGCCGTTTAAGTGTCCGCCGGTGGCCTGGCCGCCAATGCGGGTCAGGCCACCGGTATCGGTGGTTTTGGGTGGGGTCAGGTCGAAATCGGTGTACACCTCGCCCGAAATGGTGCGCATGGTGAGAGTGGCCTTGGTGGCGGTAGGCAGGGCCACATCAATAGCCCCGCTGATGTTGCTGATGGCGCTGGGCGCGGGCGTGAGCGTGGCGTAGCGCACCGTAATGTCACCGCTGGTGCTGCTGGCCACCACCGGCCCGGTTACGTTGAGCAATTTGGCACTAGCACTTTTCATTTCCACCTGCAAGCGGCCACGCAGGTTCTGCATTACCAGGTCTTCATCGCCCCAATTCATGGACCGATATACTACGTCGGCCGCACGAGGCACCTGGATCGTGTAGCGGTTGGTCCAACGTGAGGCCTGCACGATGCTTACCGTATTCCCAGTGCGCCGGATTTCCAGGCCTATTTTAGTATTGTCTACGGCAGTATTGTACACGGAATGTAAGCCCTCGGCTCGCTTGTCAGGTTCTTTGTTACTGTTACCTCTAATCACTATTTCGTCGCCGTCATAGCCCTCAACGGTTACTTCCGAGTTGCGCATCAGAATTACGATTTGAGCGCCATTGAGCTTCATTTTATATTCCTGGGCCCGCAGGCCGGCGGCACTCAGCAGCGCCAGCAGGGTTAGTAAAAAAGTCTTTTTCATGAGTGAAAAGCGAAAATGCGTGGAGAAAAATCGGGGTCAATAACAGGCCGCGAAACAGGTAAAATACCAGGTTTTGTTTAGCCCGCTGGAACGAGGCTAACAGCTAACGGCTATTAGCTAATAGCTCTTTCAGAGCAGCACCCCAATGCCCTGGGTGGCCTGCTGGCGCACCACGGGCAGCGCGTCGGGGCGCTGGGCCAGGCGCTGGAGTTGGGGCACGGCCTGCTTGCGGCGCAGACTCACGAGCATTTCAATCAGCGTAATCTGCACGTTGGGGTCGGTTTGCACGGCCAGCGACTGGGCCAGGGCCGGCCCCACGAGCGAGTCGGCCCGCAGGCGGTAGAGGGCCTCGGCTGCGGCCAGGCGCACATTGGGGTTGGGGTCGGCGTTGAGCGTATTGATGAGCACGAGCACCGTGGGGTCGCCGGGGCGCACGTTTTCGCCCACCGCCTCATGCACCAACTGAATCCGGCTGCTGGCCATTGGGGGCTGGCCGTTAGAGGCCGTTAACTGGCGGGCCAATAGTTGGGCCGATTCGGCCTGGTTGGCCGCCAGCGTAGCCTCGGCAGGCAAGCCGGGCCGGGCCAGCAGCCAGCCAAGCGTTGCTCCCACAACCAGCAGCGCCACGCTGGCCGCGATGCGCAGCCAGCCGGCCGTAGCCGCGTCCAGCGCCCCCGCCGGCCGCAACGGCCGCACTACCGCCACTGGTAAGCTGGCTGAAACTTTCGCCTCTCGCAACGCTTGCTTCTCGGCGGCCAGCATAGCCAAGAAGTCGTCGCGCAGGGCCAGCGGGGGCAGTTCGGGCGCAACATCAGCCAGCAGCGGGAGCAGCGTCTGATACGCGGCCAGATGCGCCTGGCAGTCGGGGCAGCCTGGCAGGTGGGCCGCCACCCGCGCCACTTCGGCAGGCGGCAAATCCTGGGCGGCGTAGTCGGCCAGCAGCGGCAGCAGGGCAGCGCAGTCGGGTAGCAGCGGTAATTGGGCGTCGATTTCTTCGGGTAGCATTTTAGTAAGAAGTCTTATTGGAAATACACCTGCCGCAGGGCCTCCAGGGCGCGGTGGGCCTTTACCCGGGCGGCCCCTTCGGAGCAAGCCAGCAACTGCCCGATTTCGGCGTAGCTGAAGCCCTGAAAGCGGTGCAACACCAGAATTTCGCGCTGCGCGACGGGCAGCAAGCCCAGCGCCTCCTGTAAAGCGGCGTGGTCTTGGGAGGCAGCCATGCCGGCCAGGGCGGCACGCCGGTGAGTGGCGGTGTGCTCGAAGCCTTCCACATCGTCCGGCAGCCGACGGGTTTTCTGCCAGTGGTCGTGATGGACGTGGCGAGCCAGCTGGTATACCCAGGCCCGGAAGGGTTGGCCCGGCTGGTAACTGGTCCGGTATTTCAGCACCCGCAAAAACACGTTTTGCACCAAATCCTGGCTGGTTTCGCGGCAGCCGCAAAGCCGGCACAAAAAGTTGAACAGCAGCCCATGGTAGCGCTCGAACAGCGGCGTGAGCTGGTCCAGGTCGTCGCCGCGGACTTGCTCCATCAAGGTTTCGTCGCTGATGTGGAGCACGGCTAGGGGCAGGTTTTAGCGGGTGAGTTGCAAGGAGTACCGGCCCGGCGGCTGTTCGTTACAGCGGGCCGCAACTTTTTTTTGAACGACGTAGGGGCGGGGCTCGCCCCCGCCCGCCGCTGCACCAAACCGTTGAATAAAAACACGCCTTCCGGAAGCGCTTTGTTGTTCAACAGCCTCGTTCAATGGCGAGCGAGGACAAGCCCCGCCCCTAATCCAACGTATACTACCTTTCGCCCCTAGTCCCGCCGCCGCTCCAGCGTAATGCGGGCCCGGTGGCAGATACCGCCCAGCGGCGGGTTGAACTTCGAAACGCTGACGCGCACGCTATTCACGTAGGGAAACTCGGCTAACACCCTATCGAGTACGCGGTGGCCGAGGTGTTCGAGCAGGCGGGCCGGCGCCTGCATCTCCTCGGTCACTACCCGGTACAGCACCTCGTAGTTCACGGTTTCGCGCAGCTGGTCGGAGGTCCCGGCCGCGTGCAGGTCGGTATCGATAAACAGGTCGATACCATACTTATTGCCAATTTTCTGCTCCTCATCATAATATCCGTGGAAGGCGAAAAACTCCATGCCTTCAAGTGCAATCTGGCCCATGTGGTGAGGTGGTGAAGTAGTGAGATGATGCGTTGGATACTCCGGTGAGCAGCCGCAGTCAGGCATTTAAAAACAACGAAGCCCGCCCCAAGAGGCAGGCTTCAATCAGAGGGCAGAAAAACTGTATCCGCAATCTGCGAAATCAGCTTTATCTGCAACATCTGTGATTAAATGTCGTCGAAGAACGACCGTTCGCCCAACGCGGCCGGAGCGGCCGCCATGCCCGGCTGGCCGGGATGAATGGAGGGCGCCGGCTGGACGATTTCGGGGTGACTGGGGCCGATGGGCTGGATATCGGGGGCCGGGGGCTCAACGCGTGGCGGCGCTGGATCGGGCACCCGCATGGGGCCGGGCGGGTCGATGCGGGGCGCGGGCGAGATGCCGGGGTTTCGGCTGGGGCTCCGGGGCGCTCAATCTCGGGGCCGGGCTGCTGGTCGGGGCCGGTGGGACCGGTGGGGCGCTCGGGCTCCTGGCTGGGGTCGGGCTGCTGGCCGGGCTTGGGGTTGTAGCCAGTAGTGGCAGGCTGGGTGGCGCGGCTTTCGGCCGACCCGTTGGTGGCGGCTGGTTCAAAGCGGGCCGCGGCCGGGGCGGCAATAGCAGCGGCCGAAGCGGTAGCGGCGGTGGAAACGTACATGGCAGAAGCGTCAGAAGTGGAAGGTTCGTCGGCCGCGGGCGGCCGGTTCACCTTTACGCTGGCCGCCCTCGAAAGGATGGCCGCCGCGCCGGATTTGGGCCGGGTGCGGGCTTTTTCCACTTTATCCAGCGCATCGGAAGCCAAATGGTGCAGGTCGCGGGTGAGGCCGTCGAGCAGGTTTTCGAGTCGTTGGCACTCCTGGCCCAGCGCGTTGGCCTCCTTTTTCATGTCGGCCACCGTGCGCTCGGCCTGCTGGTAGGCGTCCTCCACCACGGCGCGGGCCTTCTGGCGGGCACCGGCTAGCAGCTCCTCGGCCTGCAGTTGGGCCTCCCGGATGCGCAGGTCGGCGTCGCGCTGGGCCTGCTCGGTGATGCTGTTGCTGGTATCCTCGGCCGTTTTGAGGGTGCGGTAGAGGCTGGTTTCCACCTCGCGCATCTTGCTCACGTCCTGGGTGGCGTGCTCCAGCTTGAGGCGCAGTTCCCGGTTTTCGTCGCCCATCCGCTCCCACTGCTGCGAAACGGTCTGTAAAAAGGCCTGCACTTCGTCCTTATCCAGCCCACGAAGGGCTTTTCCAAAGGTTTGCTGCCGGATATCGAGGGCGGTAATTTTCATTTTGAGAAGCTAGGAGTTAGGAGCTAGGAGTTAGAAGGGAAATATGGATATCCAGAAGGAAGATATGTCGGAATCATATATGGGTTGAGAGGGCCAAATCAGTTCCTCTCAACATCCATTCTAGCTCCTCGCTTCTAACTCCTAACTCCTCCCTTCCTCCACCTGCCAGACCGCCAGACTACGGTCGTCGCTACACGAAACTAGCCTATTCTGGCTCCCCGGCCAAAATAACTTGTTCACAGAGGTGCCGTGGCCGGCGTGGCGGGCCTTGTCTACCACACGCAGCAACTGTCCGGTGGCGGCGTCCCAGAGCTTGATGCTCTTGTCCATGCTGCAGGTGGCCAGCAGGCGGGCATCAGGCGAGAAGATGAGGTGATTGATGGTGAACATGTGGGCTACCACGGTGCGCAGGGGCGCGTAGCCGGCGGCCACATCGTAGGTGCGCAGGTGAGCGTCGCGGCCGGCGGCCAGCAGTTGGCTGCCATCGGGCGAGTAGACGCAGGTGAACACCGAGTTGGTGGCCTCGGCAATGGTGTGCTTAGAGGCCAACGTATCGGCGTCGAGGATATGCACCTGCCAGTCGGAGCCGCCCACGGCCAACTCGTTGCGCTCTTCGTGTAGGGCCAGGCAACGCAGGCTTTTATCGGAGACGCGGTGCAGGGTTTCGAGCCGGAAATCGGTGGTACGCAATACTGCCAGCGTGCCATCGGCCAGAGCCACATACAGGCGCTGCCGGGCTTCAGAATAACAGATATCGAAGATGGCCACGGGCGGCAGCGCGGTGGCGAAAATCAGCTCTTTGTTGGCTAGATCAATCACCTGCACGCCCTGGAAATTGTGGCCCAGCACCAGTAAATCGCGCTCCGGCAGCCGGCACAGCGCGTACACCGAATTCTCCACCTTCGCCACCAGCTCGCCATCCTGCTCCGGCGCGGCCGTGTTCCAGGCCACCACCAGCCCATCAGGCCCGGCCGAATACACCACGTCCTCCCCCACCGTGCCAGTGAGGGCGTACACGCAGTCGCGGTGGCCAGCGAGGGTGGCGATTTTCTGGATAGTAGGACGCACGGGCAGGTGAGTGAGTTAGCGAGCAAAGATACTGTCATCCTGAGCGAGCGAAGGACCTATAGAGAAGGTAACGTCATTAAATACCATCTCTGCAGGTCTTTCGCTCCGCTCAGGATGACAGTATCTTTGCTCATTCACTGAGTCATTCACCCGCCGATGCCGCTGCATTCCCTTTCCCCTGTTTCCACTACTGCCCTGCTGGGGCTGTGGCACCTGACGGAACCGGCAGACAAACTCTGGGAGCTGCTGCCGAGTCCGGCGCACTACCTGGCCCGCTTCCCCGACGGCCGCGACGAGCTGCGGGCCCGGCAGTGGCTGGCGGCCCGCGTGCTGGCCGGGCAGCTGCTGCGCGAGCTGACTGATGCGCCTACTCCGCTCGAAAACGACCCGAACGGCCGGCCCTATTTCAGTGGTTTGCCCACCTTCGGGGTGTCGTTGTCGCACTCGGGCGAGTGGGTGGCGGCGGTGGTTGCCCGGGGTGCCGCAGCCGTTGGCACAGATATTGAACTCATCCGCCCAAAAGCCCAACAGCTGGCCCGGCGGTTTCTATCGGAAACCGAACAGGCCGATGCCGGCAACGATGCAGCCAAGCACTGCCTGTACTGGAGTGCCAAGGAAACGCTCTACAAGCTGCATAGTCGCCGGGGGCTGGTGTTTAAAGAGCAATTGTTGCTCAATCCGTTTGAGCGGCGGGAGGCTGGTGTATTGACGGGACACCTGCTGTTAGAAAACTCCCGCCGCCAACACCAGATTCATTACTTTCAGCCTACCCCCGATTACGTCCTCACTTATTGCGTAGATGCTGCATAAGTGAACTCGCTCACCACCTTACCACCTCCCTATGTCTTTCCGCCGCATTTCCCTGCTCGCCGCCGCCACGCTATTGTTCGGCATCTTCGCCGTTAGCTCGGCCCGCGCCCAGGGCAGCCGCTCGGTGGCCGATTTCAACCTTAAGCAGAACAACACGGAAGTCAGCCTGAAAAGCTACGCCGGCAGTAAGGCCGTGGTCGTGGTGTTCATCAACCAGACCTGCCCTTTCTCGACGCTCTACCAGAACCGACTGGCGGCCCTCAGCGCCGACTACGGCGGCAAGGGCGTGCAGTTCCTGTTCATCGACACGCCCATTAACGTGGAGGCGGCCATTGATGCCAACGAGAAGGTGAAAGTGAAGGCCAGCGGCGGCGCGGCCCTCCCACTGCTCACCGACGAAGGCCAGAACGTGAGCACGCTGCTCGGCGCCACCAAAACCCCCGAAGTAATTGTACTGCAGCCCGTCAGCGGCGGTTTTGCGGTGCGCTACAAGGGCGCCATCGACGACAATCCGCAGGTGGAGAACTACGTGAAGGAAAAATACCTGGCCCAGGTGCTCGACAATCTGCTGGCCGGCCGCGCCGCCGGTGTAACCGACAAACGCGCCGCCGGCTGCCTGATTAAGCGGTTCTAAACCTCTTCCCCAGCAAAAAGCCACGGCCGGTCCGCACCAATGTGCGGGCCGGCCGTGGCCGTTTACAGCTTTGCTACTTATTCGTTGGGGTCAGTGTCGGAGGGCTGCGGGTCGTCGGTGAGGATGGACAGCAGCTGGCCGACTTCCACGGCCTTAGCGGGCTCCTGCAGCTTCTCGAAGCTGAGCTGCAGGTTGCGCAGGGCCCGGCGCACAATGTCGAGGTGGGTGCAGGGCTGGAAGAAGATGTCGTTGGGCGTGAGGTTGAGCTGCTGCACGTAGTGCTCGATATCGGTGCGCGAGAGCACCAGGCCGCGGTTGTAGCAGTTGATGTAGAAGGGCTCCAGGGGCGGTTCGAGCTGGTAGGTGAGCACGAACAGGTTGGGTAGGTTCACACCAAACACCGGCATTTTGAGGCGCTGGGCCACCAGCAGGTAAATCACGCAGAGCGAGAGCGGGTTGCCGCGCTTGGTCTCCAGCACCCGGTGCAGCATGGAGTTGGCCGGCGAGTGGAAATTCTGGGTGTTGGCCGCGAACTTATGGGCCCGGAAGAACACGTGGTTGAGCGTCTGCACCTGGTCGGCGGGGTGCATTTCGGGCTGCAGCAGCGTCCATACCTCGAAACGCAGCTGCTCGATGGCCCGGTTCAGGCTCTGGAAATCGGCGTCGGGGTACTGATAAGAGTTCAGCAGCCACATGCCTTCCAGCAGGTTTTCGGCCCCGGTTTCGCGCCACACCCGGAAGCGCTGCTGCAGACCTTCGAACTGTAGGTGATGAATCAGGTCTTCGAGGCGCTGCTGCTGGCGCGGGTCGAGGCTTTCCTCCCAGCTCTCCTCCAGAAACGGAATAATGGTTTCGCCCAGCGTCTGGATTTTGTCCTCCGCATGGGGGGCAATTTCCGGGTCGTCGAGCAGGGAAATGAGGGCCTTGATTTCGCGGTTGGTCATGGACGTAAGCGGGCGGCAACTAAAACAGGAGCAGACAAAATAAGCGAATAAACACAACCGACGCGGTTTTCCTGCGCAGGTTGCCGATAGATAACACGTTGGCCGGCCCGTTTTGTTCGGACGGCGACGGAATATGACAACTATGAACAGGCGGGCTGAGCAAAGGGGAGCCGCCGCCCGCACCTCTTTCTACAGAGCTAACACTGGAATCACTAAGGTCCTAAATACGTGTCGCCGAAACGTCAGCGGCCCGCCGCTCCGGGTGGAGCTGGCGGGCCGCTGGTAATTACATCATTTGCGCTTTTTCCTCCACTCTTTAAAGCCAACTACATCTTTGCGGATGGTTTTCATCCAACGATTGCCATGCGTGGCTGTCAAGTATTTGAAGACTCGTTGATTGTATGAAACCATACATTCCTGTGCCGGACCAGTGCATCCTTCTTCCCAATAAAAGACCCCGTAAGTTTCTTCAAAGGTCACATCAGATGCGAAAGATTGAGGAGCAGGACCGCTTTTCAATACCAGAAAAGGCATCTGCTTCGCAATGTCCAGCTCTGCCAAGGAAGTTGCTTCAGCACATTCAGCACTGTAGGCTAATTGAATAACTCCAGAATTATTCAATTCCTTATCCGTGAGCTTGCGCTGTTGGCCAGTAACGGTCAGCGTGGCCAGCAGAAGACTACTTGTTATCCAAATTGAAATCAGCCGCATATTATTTCGTCTTTACCTTACACCTGAATCACGCCCACGTTGTACGCCTTTTCAATCGGCGCGTGGTTGGCCATGCTGATGCCCTGGGAAATAACCTTGCGGGTTTCGCGGGGGTCGATGATGGCGTCGACCCAGAGGCGAGCCGCGGCGTAGTAAGGCGAGAGTTGCTCCTCATAGCGGGCCTTGATGGTGTCGAGCAGCTCTTTTTCGGCTTCGGGCGTGATTTCCTGACCCTTGGACTTGAGCGAGGCCACCTGAATCTGGAGCAGCGTATTGGCCGCCGCCGCGCCGCTCATCACGGCCAGTTGGGCCGTGGGCCAAGCCACGATGAGGCGCGGGTCGTAGGCCTTGCCGCACATGGCGTAGTTGCCGGCGCCGTAGCTGTTGCCCACAATCACCGAGAACTTGGGCACCACGGAGTTGGCCATGGCATTCACCATCTTCGCCCCGTCCTTGATGATGCCGCCGTGCTCACTCTGCGAGCCCACCATGAAGCCCGACACGTCGTGCAGGAATAGCAGCGGAATCTTCTTCTGGTTGCAGTTCATAATAAACCGGGCGGCCTTATCGGCCGAGTCAGAGTAGATGACGCCGCCCATCTGCATGGCGCCCTTCTTGGTCTTCACGATTTTGCGCTGGTTGGCCACGATGCCCACCGCCCAACCGTCGATGCGGGCCAGGCCGCACAGCAGCGTCTGGCCGTAGAGGTCCTTGTAGGGCTCGAACTCCGAGTTATCGACCAGCCGGTTGATGATGTCCATCATGTCGTAGGGCTTGGCACGGTCGGCCGGCAGCACGCCCAGGATTTCCTCGGGGTTAGCCTTGGGCGCCACGGGCTCATTGCGCGAGAAACCGGCCGTGGCCTGGCCCCCGAGCTTATCGAAGATGTTACGCAGGTGGTCGAGGCACTCCTCGTCGGTGGCAAACTTGTAATCGGTCACGCCCGAAATTTCGGAGTGAGTGGAAGCGCCGCCCAGCGTTTCGTTATCGATGGATTCGCCGATGGCCGACTTCACCAGATAGGAGCCCGCCAGGAATACCGAGCCGGTGCCGTCCACAATCATGGCCTCGTCGCTCATAATGGGCAGGTAGGCGCCGCCGGCCACGCAGGGGCCCATAATGGCGGCCATCTGCACGATGCCCATCGAGCTCATCACCGCGTTGTTGCGAAAGATGCGGCCGAAGTGCTCCTTGTCAGGGAAAATCTCGTCCTGCATGGGCAGGTACACGCCCGCCGAATCAACGAGGTAGATGATGGGCAGCTTGTTTTCCATGCTGATTTCCTGGGCCCGCAGGTTTTTCTTGGCCGTAATCGGAAACCAGGCGCCGGCCTTCACGGTGGCGTCGTTGGCCACCACCACGCACTGGCGGCCCTGCACCCAGCCCACCATCACCACCACGCCGCCGCCGGGGCAGCCGCCTTCGGCCTGGTACATTCCCTCGCCGGCAAACGCCCCAATTTCTACGCTGTCCGCACCCTTATCAAGCAGGTAGGCAATTCGCTCGCGGGCCGTGAGCTTGCCCTTGGCTTTGTGCTTGGCCATGCTTTTCTCGCCGCCGCCCAACGCCACGCGCTTGCTCCGCTGGCTGAGTTGAAAGATGAGTTGCTTAAGGCTGTCTTCGTTCTTGTTGAATTCGAGGTTCATTGCGGGTGGGATGGGAAGTGGTTGGGTAGAATTGGGTAGTGGGAAACTTGGTCGGGATGGAAACCGCTGAAAGAACGTCATGCTCCATCTGGCGTCCGCCTGTCGAAGCATCTCTACCGCTTCGTGGCAGTCAACAGGGTTACCATTGCGGTGGAGATGCTTCGACTATGCTGCGACCCTGGCTCTATGCGCCACATGCTCAGCATGACGGTTCTTTTTATCAGTTCCGACCATTTCAGATACCAGTTAAAACCAAAGAAATCCGCCTGAGTGGGCGGATTTCAAAGGTAAGCAGATTGGCGGAAGCCAGCCGGGCTACTTCACCGTTTTGGTTTCCTTTTCGGTTTCGATAACCGTGCCGTTGGGCTTAGTAACGGTGGTTTCGACCTCCTTCTTGGTCTTATCCTTGCCGCCACCAAACACCGAGAAATGCACGTATTTCTTGGGGTTGGCCTGCAGGTCGGAAATCAGGGCGTTGGAGCTGGCCGCGGTGGCGTTGAGGTTGCGGTAGAGCGTGCTGTCGTTGAGCAGCTTGCCGAGCGAACCCTGCTGGTCGGTGAGCGAGCGGTTGAGAGCCGTTACCGCGCTTTGCGCCTCGGTCATGGTGGCGTTGAGCTTGCGCATAGCCGGGCCCACGGGGGCGTCCTTGAGCGAGTCGCTGAGCACGGCGAAGTTGGAGGCCACGCGGTCGAACTTCTTGCTGGTCTTGTTCAGATCAGAAGTAAGTTGGGCCATATTGGTGGTAATCTGGTTGATGTTGCGCTGGTTAAGCAGCAGCAGGTTTTTGAGGGCCTCGGTGGCCGCTTGGCTGTTGAGCAGCGTGGCCTGCAGGCTCAAACGGGCATCCTTGTTGAGAAAGGCATTCACCTTGGTCAGCGTCGAATCGACGGTACCGAGCACTGGCAGGGCCTTGGCCTGGAAGGCATCGGTGAGGCTGGCCACGGTGTACGACTTCAGCTCCTCGCCCCCGGCGAACACCTTCGAGTTGCGGCCCAGAAATAGGGTAATGGTTTTCGAGCCCAGCAGCGAACCGCTCAGGCTGGCCACCGTCGAGTCGCCCACCGTTACGCCTTTCTGAAGCTCCACCGAAACTTTCACGCGGTTGCCTTCTTCGGGCAGCAGCTCCATCTGCTTCACTTGGCCTACCTTAATGCCGTTCAGAATCACGGGGTTGCCGATGGCCAGCCCGTCCACGTTATCGTATTTGGCGAAGTACGTGCGGTCCGACGACAGAATGTTGCTGCCCTTCAGGAAGTTGAAGCCAAAAATAAGCAGCGCCACGGCCACTATGCCCAGCAGGGCCACTTTTATTTCTTTGGACACGGGAGGTCGCGGTTATATGAGAGGAGAGAGTCGGCAGGCGGGCCCGCGGTTGCACGGCCCGGCTAGTCGCCCGAGCCGGTTTCCAGTTCCTGCTTGTATTCGCGGAAGGCCTGGTAGATGCCCGAAGCCATATACGCCTGATTGGTTTTATCGTTCAGATAGATCTCCTCCTGCCGGTTGGTCAGAAAGCCGGACTCAATCAGCACTGCGGGCATGGCCGATTTCCAGAGTACCAGGAAACCCGCCTGCTTTACGCCCCGCGAGGGGCGCTTGAGCGTGGTGCGGAAATGCCGGTCAACCTTCTGGGCAAAGCGCAGGCTGTTCACCATATAAGCGCTCTGAAACAGGCTGAACAGGATGTGGCTCTGGGGCGAGGTAGGGTCGAAGCCATTGTACTGCTCCTTGTAGTTATCCTCCTGCAGAATAACCGAGTTTTCGCGCTTGGCCACGGCCAGGTTGGCGTCGGTTTTGTGCGGACCCATCGTCCAGACCTCGGTACCGTGGGCGGCGGGCGAGGCGGCGTTGCAGTGGATGGAGATGAACAGGTCGGCGCTGTGGCTATTGGCGATGTTGGCGCGGTCGGCCAGCTCCACAAACACGTCGGTTTTGCGGGTGTACACCACCTTCACGTCGGGCATTTTCCCCTCAATTTCCTTGCCCAGGGCCAGCACCAGCTTCAGGGCCACATCGGCTTCGCGGGCCGATACGCCGGCGCAGCCCCGGTCTTTACCCCCGTGGCCGGCATCGAGCACCACCGTCCGGAGCTTGTAGCGCACGGGTGGCGGGGCCGCCGACTGCGGAGCCGGTGTGAGGGGAGAAGTGAATTCGGCGAAAAGAAGAAGGGCCGCCGTGCCCAGAGCGACAATATTCCGCACGGAGTTCGTTAGTTGAGGCAGCTACCGGCTACCTTTGCAAACCGCCACAAAATAAACGATAAATAACTACGTGGCCCTATTCGCGCCTGTGTTTCATCTCTTAACACGCTTATTCGGGCGCCTGCCGGCGCCGGCTGTGGTCCTTACGCTGCTGCTGTGCCTGGGGTTGCTAACCACCGCGGCCCGGGCGCAGCAAATGCCAACCCCTACCCGGCAAAAGCCGCTGCCCGATCAGCAGGTGCCCAACCCGACGCCACCACCGGGCACGCAGGTGTCGCCGAGCACCAACGCGCCGGGCGACGTACGCCCGCTGCCCACCATCGTGAACCCGCCCAAGCCCGACGGCCGCGTGCGCACCGGTACTACCGGCCTGCAGGTGGGCGGCACCCCCGATTCGGTGCTGCTGGGCGCTAACCCGGGCCGCAAAGGCGCCGTGGAAACCACCGTGGTCTACAAGGCTCAGGACTCTATCCGGTTCGAGGTGCAGAACAAGCGCGCCATTCTCTACGACAAGGCCGACGTAACCTATGGTGACGTGAACCTGAAGGCGGCCCTGATTACGATTGACTACGAACGCAACCTGGTGACGGCCGAAGGCGCGGCCGACTCGACGGGCAAAGTGCAAGACCGGCCGCTGTTCACGCAGGGTGCCGAAACTTACCAGGCGGGTCGCATCGACTACAACATCAAGAGCAAGCGCGGCCGCATTACCGATGTAGTGACCAAGCAGGGCGAGGGCTTCATTCATGCCGAGAAAATCAAGCGCCAGCCCAACGGCGACATCAACGGCCTGCGCGGCAGCTACACCACCTGCAACCTCGAGCACCCGCACTTCTACATCAACGCGTCCAAGATGAAGCTCATTCCCGGGGAGCAGGTCATCACCGGGCCGTTCAACCTGGTTATCGGGGATATTCCAACGCCGCTGGGCTTTTTGTTCGGCTACTTTCCCACGCCCAAAAACAACAAGCGGGCCTCGGGCCTCATCATCCCCACTTTCGGGCAGGCCGCCGACCGGGGATTCTTCCTGCGCAACGGCGGCTACTACTGGGCCGCCAACGAACACATCGGCGTGCGCCTGACGGGCGACATCTATGCCGGCAACAGCGACCGGTTCGGGGGCTGGCGGGGTACGGCCGAGATGCAGTACATCACGCGCTACAAGTACGACGGTCTGTTCACGTTCAGCTTCAACTCGCAGCCGCTTGAACCCATCTTCAACAGCACCGACGCCAACACCAACCCCACGTACACGCCGCCGAGTTCGGCCAAATCCTTCGCCCTCAGCTGGCGACACACGCCGGTGCCGCGGCCGGGCGGCGGACGGTTTTCGGCCAGCGTAAACCTGCAATCGGCTAACGGCGCGTACCAGCGCAGCTCCACGTTCAACACGCGCAACTACCTGAGCGCCGCGTTCCAGTCGAACATCAGCTACTCCAAGCAGCTGCGCAACGCCCCCATCAACTACGCGCTGCAGCTCAGCCAGACCCAGGACACCCGCCTGGGCACGATGACGGCCAATCTGCCCGACCTGACGGTGGGCCTGGCCCGGCAGTACGTGTACGATATTCTGAAGCTGCGCCCCCGCAAGGCCTACGAGCAGCTGGCGTTTTCCTACAACCTCACCTTCCGGAACAGCCTGACCAACAACGTGCCGGCCCGGCTGCTCAACAGTGGCACCATTCCGCTGCTGGGCGGCTCGCGCGACCCCTACATTACGCCCATCAAGCTGGGCAACCTGAACCAGTTGCTGCGCAACTCCCAAACGGGCATGAAGCACGACTTCAACATCACGCTGGGCAGCTACACCGTCAGCAAATTCAATATCAGCCCTGGCATCACCTACAACGAGGTTTGGTACTTCAAGAAGCTCGACTATGAGTACAACTCTGTAGCCCGGGCCGTACAAATTGATACGGTGGTCAGCTTCAACCGCCTGCCCACGGGCTCGGCCAACCTTAACCTCAACACGTCGTTCTACGGCACGATTATCCGCAAGGGCAACCGCAAGCTGCAGGCGTTGCGCCACAAGGTTACGCCCAGCATCGGCTACAGCTATGCGCCCAAGAACCTGCCGGGCGCGCAGGCTTTCCAGAACCTGCAGCTGGATGACCTGCGCGACCCAGCCACCGGCCAGCTATACTCCTCTAACCCGCTTTACAGAAACGGGGTACCGTTTCCGCAGTTCAACAACTTCATCTACGGCGTACCGCTCAACAGTTCCAACAACCGGCTGTCTTTCCAGCTGCAGAACTCGGTGGAATTAAAGGTGCGCAACTCCGACGACACCACTGGCACCACACCGTTTAATAAGGTGACCCTCATCCGCGACCTCACGTTTTCGGGTGGCTACGACTTTGAAAGAGTGGGTGGTTTTAATCTCGACCCCATATCCTTCGCCTTCAATACGGAGGTTGCCCGCAAGCTCACGGTGTTCATCAACGGCCAGCTCAGCCCCTACCAGCAGGACTCGCTGGGGCGGCTGCGCGACAAGTATCTGTGGCAGCAGTCGAAGGTGCGGCTGGCGCGCCTGACCGGAGCCAGCATGAACCTGGCCTACCAGTTTAATCCTAGCCAGGGCACCCGCAAGTCGGCTGTAAAGCGCGATGTAGCCCCCGTCAACGATCCGCAGCTGGGCGCCGTTACGCCTCTCAACCCTTACGAGGATTACGTGAATTTCGAGATTCCCTGGGAGTTGAATACGGCTTTCGCCCTTACCTACCAGAACCAGGGTCCGTTGCCGGCGCGTTTCGGCCGGGTGCGCAAAGGCCCCTACACGGCGGCCTCGCTCAACCTCAACGGCTCGGTAAAGCTCACCGAGTCCCTGCGCTTCGGATTCAGTTCCAACTACGATTTCGTCAACAAAACGCCCGCCTTCACCCGCCTCGACCTGACCAAGGACCTGCACTGCTGGCAGATCAACGGCACCTGGACGCCCTTCGGCCCGGCCCGCGGCTATTTCGTGACCATTGCCGCCAAATCGGCGCTGCTGCAAAGCCTCAAGCTGAGCCGCAACCGCACCTTCCTCAACAACCTGTAGCTTTTTTAGCCGCTGGCTGACAGCTATTAGCTAGTAGCTTTGTTCGCATCTTCTGAAAAAAACTGCAGCTTTGCTTTCCCGCTCCGACAAGGCCCGGTAAGCTTGAAGCCGGCCGATTACTTTGCAGCCTCGCAATGGCCCTGCTACTTGGTCGTGAGCACAGGCAGGTTGCGCGGCGCTACAGCAGACCGGAACCACTATTCAGAACCTAAGCTAACGGCCATCAGCTACTAGCTAACAGCTAAAAAACATGTCTCAACACAAGGAAGTGAAACTCGTGACCACGCATCAGCTGCTGGCCATGAAGGAGCGCGGCGAGAAAATCTCCATGCTCACGGCCTACGACTTCTCGATGGCTCAGATTCTGGACGGCGCGGGCATCGACGTGCTGCTCGTCGGCGACTCGGCCTCCAACGTGATGGCCGGCCATGAAACCACGCTGCCCATCACCCTCGACCAGATGATTTACCACGCCCAGAGTGTGGTGCGCGCCGTGAAACGCGCGTTTGTAGTCGTCGATATGCCGTTTGGCTCCTACCAGGGCAACTCGTCGGAGGCCCTGCGCTCGGCCATCCGCATCATGAAGGAATCGGGCGGGCACGGCATCAAGCTGGAAGGCGGCGCCGAAATCAAGGACAGCATCACCCGCATCCTCACGGCCGGCATCCCGGTGATGGGCCATCTGGGGCTCACTCCGCAAAGTATTTATAAATTTGGCACGTATTCGGTGCGGGCCAAGGAAGAGGTAGAGGCGCAGAAGCTGATTGAAGATGCGCTGCTGCTGCAGGAAATAGGCTGTTTTGCCCTTGTGCTGGAGAAAATTCCATCGGGCCTGGCCAAGCGCGTGGCCGAGCAGCTCACCATTCCGGTCATCGGCATCGGCGCCGGCCCCGATGTGGATGGGCAGGTGCTGGTCGTGCACGATATGCTGGGCATCACCAAGGAGTTCAAACCGCGCTTCCTGCGCCGCTACGCCGACCTCGGCGACGCCATGCACGACGCCGTGCAGCGCTACATCCAGGACGTAAAATCCCACGACTTCCCCACTCAGGACGAAGCATATTAATTTAATTAAAAATAGAAGTTAAAAGTTAAAAGTTATTCTTTCGACTCTCAGAACAGGCTTTTTGTACCACTTGGTATCGCCCGAGTCAATTTTTAATTTTTCACTTTTAATTTTTAATTCCCCCTCAGTGAATCGTCCGAATTTGTGGTCGGAGCGGAAAGAAATTCTGTTCGAAGACAACCATCTGCTCATCATCAACAAGCCCGCCGGCCTGCTCGTGCAGGGCGACGCCACCGGCGACGAACCGCTGTCTAACAAGGCCGAGGAGTATCTGCGCTTCAAGTACAAGAAGCCCGGCGCGGCCTTCATCGGCGTAGTACACCGCCTCGACCGGCCGGTGAGTGGCGTGGTGGTGCTGGCCAAAACCAGCAAGGCCCTGAGCCGCATGAACGAGCTGTTCCGCGACAACAAAATCAGCAAAACCTACTGGGCCCTCACCGGTAAATGCCCCGCCCCCGTTTCGGGCCACCTCACGCACTGGCTGGTGAAAGATCCTATCCGCAACGTTACCAAGGCCTACCCCGAGCGTCACGGTCAGGGCCAGAAGTCGGACTTGGACTATCAGGTGCTGGGAGAGGCCGGCCACCGCTTTCTGGTGCAGGTAAACCCCATTACTGGCCGCCCCCATCAGATTCGGGTGCAGCTGAGCACCGGCTTGGGCACCCCCATCGTCGGCGACGTAAAGTATGGTTTCCTAGCTCCTTTGCCGGACGTAAGCATCGCCCTGCACGCCCGCGAGCTGCAGTTCAAGCACCCCGTCACCAAGGAAGACATGCGCATTGTAGCCCCTCTCCCCGACATTGCCCACTGGCAGGCCGCCGAGGCTTATTACTAGAAACAGAACGTCATCCAGAGCATAACGAAGAATCTCGCGTGCCAGAGCAACCCTACTTTCAGGAGTTGCTCTGGCACGCGAGATTCTTCGTTATGCTCTGGATGACGTTCTGGTTTGCGCTTTGAATGACGTTCTGTTTCGTTCAGGATGACGCGCTGCTTTAAAAGGCAATTTTGGCTTCGGACCCGACCAGCCTCAATAACATTATGGCCTTTTGGGCAGGGAAATTGCACTGACGGTAGGGGTAGCCGTAGTTTTGCGGTATGGTTGCTGAACTTATATAAGGGTTCCGCGCTTTTGAGCGCGACGGTTCCAGCAGCCTCTCCCTCCGATTTCCTCCATTTTTCTCTGCCCCGATGGCAATACTCGTTTTCTTCGTCGCTCACTATTACCTGTCGCTGTTCACGCAGACGTTTTACCTGCACCGCTATGCGGCGCATAAGATGTTTACCATGAACAAGTTCTGGGAGAAATTCTTCTTCCTGTTCACCTACATCTGCCAGGGTTCCTCATTCCTGTCGCCGCGGGCCTATGCGCTGCTGCACCGCATGCACCACGCCTACTCCGACACCGAGCTCGACCCGCACTCGCCGCTGTACTCGTCGAACGCCTTCACGATGATGTGGAAGACCAAGAACATCTACAACGCTGTGCTCAACCGCGACTACGCCGCCGCCGAGCGTTTCGAAGGCGACTACCCCGAGTGGAGCCTCATCGAGAATCTGGGCGACAAGTGGTACTCGCGTCTGGCCTGGGGAACGATGTATGTGTTGTTTTACGTCAACTTCGCTACGGCTTGGTGGCAGTTCCTGCTGCTGCCGCTGCACTTTCTGATGGGTCCGATTCATGGTGCCATCGTGAACTGGGGCGGCCACAAGTACGGCTACCAGAACTTCGACAACCACGACCACTCCAAGAACACGCTGCCCTTCGATTTCCTGGCCTTCGGTGAGCTATTCCAGAACAACCACCACAAGCTCCCCATGCGCGTCAACTTTGCCGTGAAGAAGTGGGAGCTTGACCCGACCTACGCCTTCATCTGGGCCCTCGACAAGGTAAAAGTGGTCAAAATCAAGCGCAAGTGGCAGGAAGACGTGCAGATGGCCGCGTAGGTTTTTGCGAACTACAGTCACCTGGCTCACCAAGCAAAAGGGCTTCTCCACTAGGGGAAGCCCTTTTGCATGCTTATCGAGCCGTCCGAAGAGGTGGGGGTCAGATTTGAATCCGGGCAATCCTTTTAATCCGCGCAATCTGTGAGTACCTTTGCACCTCATTTTCAACCAGACGCACGGGATGCGTCGCTTAACCCAACCGGTTTATGGCAGTTAAAATCCGCCTCGCCCGCCGCGGCCGCAAGAAGGCCGCAATGTTCGACATCGTTATTGCTGACTCGCGCGCTCCGCGTGATGGTCGCTTCATCGAGAAAATCGGTACCTACAACCCCCAGACCAACCCCGCTACCATCAACTTCGATGGTGAGAAGGCGTTCGACTGGATTATGAAAGGTGCCCAGCCCACCGATACCGTACGGGCCATGCTCTCGTACCGTGGTGTGCTCTACCGCAAGCACCTGCAGCTGGGTGTTATCAAAGGCGCTATTTCGCAGGAAACTGCCGATGAGCGTTACACCGCCTGGAAGGAAGACAAGGAAACCAAGATTGAGAGCAAGCGCACCAGCCTCGGCACCGCCAAGGATGATGCTCGTCAGCAGCGTCTGGCCGCCGAAACCAAGGTGAAGGAAGCCCGTTCGGAAGCTCAGCGCGCCAAGCAGGCCGCCATCGATGCCGCTAACGCCCCGGCTCCCGTAGCCGAGGAAGCTACCGAAGCTACTTCGGAAGCTGAAGGCGAAACGACTGAAGCTGCTGCTCCAGCCGAAGAAACCACCGAAGCCGCCGCCGAATAGTTTGTGAGTTGAGCAGTTGGAAAGCAGAATTGCTGTAATGGCCTTTCAACTTTTCAACTGCTCGATTTCTATAGCTACAAGCTCCACTCCTCCATGAAAATCGACGATTGCTACCAGCTGGGCTCCCTCGGGAAGCCCCACGGCCTGAAAGGGTTTGTGGTGGCCTTCTTCGACGTGGACGACCTCAACGACTACCGCAAACTCCAAACAGTGTGGCTGGAAATGCCCACTGCGCCCGGCAAGCTGGTAGCCTACGAAGTCGAGAAGTTTCAGCCCCAGACCGATAATAAGGTACTGTTCAAGCTGAAAGGCATCGACCGGATTGAGGATGCCGAGCCGCTGCGCAATGCCAAGCTGTGGCGCCCTCTGGCCGAGCTACCTGCTTTGGCCGACGACCAGTTCTACTTTCATGACGTGGTAGGTTACCTCGTAGTGGATGAGGAATTGGGCGAGCTGGGTGTCGTGGAGGCTTTCTACGAGCTGCCCCGGCAGGATGTGTTGGGCATGCGCTATCAGGGGCAGGAAGTCCTGATTCCGGTGGTGGATGAGCTAATCCTCCGCGCCGATCAGGCGGCCCGCCGCCTGCTGGTGAAGTTGCCCGACGGCCTGCTCGACGTGTACCTGACGCCTTCCTCGCCCAACGACGAGCAGGAGTCAGACGACGACGAGCCGGCTGCGTAACCGTTCAGTTCATGCGGATTGACATCGTCACGTGCCAGCCGGATTTGCTGGTCAGCCCCTTTGCGCATTCCATCGTGAAACGCGCCCAGGAAAAAGGTCTGGCCGAAATCCATTTGCACGATCTGCGCCGCTATGCCATCAACAAGCATGGCCAGATTGACGATTACGTATTCGGAGGTGGTGCGGGCATGGTGTTACGCGTGGAGCCAATTGCAGCCTGTTTCGACGAGCTACTGGCCCAACGGACCTACGATGCCATCATTTACCTCACGCCCGACGGCGAAACCATGCGCCAGCCGCTGGTTAACCGTTTGTCGCTTTGCAGTAACATACTGGTACTGTGTGGCCACTACAAGGGCGTCGATGAGCGGATTAGGCAGGCCTACATCACCCACGAAATCAGTGTAGGCGACTACGTACTGAGCGGAGGTGAGCTGGGCGCGGCGGTGCTGGTTGATGCCGTAGTTCGGCTGTTGCCCGGCGTGCTGGGCAACGAAGAATCGGCCCTGAGCGACTCGTTTCAGGATAACCTGCTCTCGCCGCCCATCTATACCCGGCCCGCCGAATGGCGGGGCCAACCGGTGCCGGATATTCTGCTTTCGGGCAACACCCCGAAAATTGACGTCTGGCGCCACGAACAAGCCCTGGCCCGCACCCAACAGCGCCGGCCGGACCTACTGGAATAGTGAGCGAAGGAAACTGCGGGCAACTGTCAGCATTTCACCACCTCACCATTTCACAATCCAAAAACAGAGCGCTATATTTGCGCCTCTTTACCAGAAACCCTCGGGGCGGCGCGACCGTCCTTTATAGTCTTTTCAACCATGAGCGTACTACTCGATTTTATTGAGCAAGAGTCCCAGGAGCGCCGCGCCAGCTTCCCCCGTTTTGCCGCCGGCGACACCGTTAACGTTCACGTAAAAATTCGTGAGGGCAACAAGGAGCGCGTGCAGCAGTTCCAAGGCGTTGTGCTTCAGCGCAAGAACACCAGCACCAACGGCGAAACCTTCACCGTGCGTAAAATCTCGAACCAGATTGGTACCGAGCGGATTTTCCCCCTTCTCTCGCCGAACATCGACAAGATTGAAGTTATCCGTCGCGGTAAGGTGCGTCGCGCCCGTCTGTACTACCTGCGTGGCCTGTCGGGCAAAGCAGCTCGTATCAAGGAGCGCCGTTTGAACGCCCCTAAGGTTGTAGCCGCCGCGTAAGCAGCGTTGCTTCTCAGCATAGAAAAAGCCGGTTTCCCTTACGGGAAGCCGGCTTTTTCGTTTGACCATCTGTCATCCTGACGAAGGAAGGACCTCATTCAAAAGCTATTGTTTCATGTTAGCTTCTGTACAAGGTCCTTCCTTCGTCAAGATGACATTGATTAGTTCTTGGCCGAATCCTTCTTCAGGTCTTGGGCAGGCGTGTTTTGGCTGCCGCGTAGCTGCTGGGCAGCAGCACTGAGGGCCTCACCGAGCTTGGTGACGCGCTCGGCCGTGTTGGGATTATCGGCGAAAGCGGCGGCGGCCAGGGTATTAGTGCCCAACCGCGACATGAGGCGGGTAACCGTCTCCTCGTTCACTGTTCCACCCCCGAAATGCGCTTTCAGGTCCTGCAGGTCCACCACAATCTGATGCAACTGGGGGTTGTTAACGTCCTTGAGGTCCTCAATCCAGCGCTGGAAGTGGTTGTCGAGGCCAGCGCGGCTGGCTTCTTCTTGCAGGTCATTGCTGAGCAGCGTAACAGCGCCGTCGAGGTGAACCTGATGCTGGGTATCGTCTTTTGGAATCTTGTGGAAGGCCATGTGAAAGGTGTTTGGGGCCGCCGGGGCGGCGGAGATGAAAAATAGTATCCGTGCAAACGCAGGCAACGGGTAAAGGTTGTAGTGCATCTTGCGGCCCGAGAGGCTACTTTCGTTCTCTTTTTCTCCCTCCTTTGCTGTTCCGCCCAGTTTCTGCATGAAAACAATCCTTTACCTGCTCAGTCTGCTCGCGCTGCCTGCCCTGGCCCAGAAGCCGGCCGCTGGCTGGCAGCAGGAGGCCAATTATTCCATTGATGTGACGCTCGATGACCAGCGCCACGAGCTCAACGGCCGCGAGGAAATAGTGTACACGAACAACTCGCCCGATGTGCTGCCTTACCTCTGGTTCCACCTCTGGCCCAACGCCTACCGCGACAACAATACGGCCTTTGCCCGCCAGCAGCTGCGCAACGGCAACCGCGAGTTCGAGTTTGCCACGCCGGCCCAGCGCGGCTTTGTCGATGGGCTCGAATTTCGGGTGAACGGCCAGCCCGCCCGTCTCGACTACGACGCCACCAACCCCGATATGGCTCGGCTCGTGCTGCCCCGACCCCTAGCTGCCGGGGCCAGCATTACCATCACGACACCCTTTCGGGTGAAAATTCCGGATTTGTTTTCCCGGTTCGGGCACGTGGGCCAGAACTATCAGATAACGCAGTGGTACCCCAAACCGGCCGTGTACGACCAGCGCGGCTGGCACCCCATGCCCTACCTCAACCAAGGCGAGTTCTACTCCGAATTTGGCTCGTTTGACGTGCGCATTACGCTGCCGGCCAACTATGTAGTGGGGGCCACCGGCGTGCTGCAAAACCCCGCGGAATTGGCGCGCCTGGATGCGCTGGCCGCCGCCGGAGCCGCCAAGAAAACGGCCGAAGACTTCGGCTCCGACCTCAGCTTTCCGGCTTCGGCCAGCGAAACAAAGACGCTGCGCTACGTCCAGGACCGCGTTCATGACTTCGCCTGGTTTGCCGACAAGCGCTTCAATGTGCTCAAAAGCGGCGTCACGCTACCTTCGGGCCGCACGGTGACCTCCTGGGTGATGTTCACCAACCGCGACGCTCCGCAGTGGATAAAAGGGCTTCAGAACGTGAACGACGCCCTTACTTACTACTCGCGCTGGGTGGGCGAGTACCCCTACGCCTCCGCCACGGCTGTAGCCAGCGTACTGGTGGGCGGAGGTAGCATGGAGTACCCGATGGTAACCGTGACCCAGCCCGCAGCCATTGTGCACGAGGTAGGCCACAACTGGTTCTATGGCATCCTGGGTTCCAACGAGCGGGACTTCGCCTGGATGGATGAGGGCGTGAACTCCTATATGGACAAGCGCGTGGCCGAGCGCGACACGGCAGCGGGCAGCGCGCTGGGCTTCCTGTCCAGGTGGCCCATGCTGACATCCGCCGCGGGCATCGCCGACCTGCCGGCCGTTGCCCTGGAGCGGTTGCCCATTTCCGCCCTGACGTCCCGCGGCCTCGACCAGCCCGTGAGTGGGGTCACCTCGGCCGATTACAGCAGTTTGAACTATCGTCTCAGCTTGTATTCGGAAGCACCGCTGCTGCTGAAATACCTGGCCGGTTACCTCGGGCAGGAGCAGTTTGATGCGGCCATGCAAGCGTATTATCAGCAGTGGCAGTTCCGCCACCCTTACCCCGAGGATATGCAGGCTGCGTTCGAGCAGGCAACCGGCCAGAAACTGGGTTGGTTTTTCCAGCAGATGCTCACCACCCAGAATCACTACGAGGCGGCCCTGTCTGATATGCTGGTGCAGGGCGAAACCCTGAAGGTGCTGGTCCGCAATGACTCGCCCGCCCCGTTTGCCGTGCCCGTTTCCACCCTCGATGCCCGGGGCCAAGTGCTGGAAACCAAGTGGACGCCCGCTTTCGGAGGCACCAATGACGATACTAAAGACGAAACCCAGCTCAACTTCCGCGCCGCCGGCGTGGCGGCTGTGGTAATCGACGCGGGCTACCTCACCCCGCAACTCAACCGCCGCGACGACCGGATGAAGGTCAATGGCTCCTTCCGCCGCTGGGAACCACTGCAGTTGCGCCCCCTGGCCAGCGTGGAACGCTGGGACCGGCAGGTTATCAACTGGGTGCCGGTGGTGGGCGTCAACACCTCCGACAAGTTCATGCTTGGGGCCGCCTTCTACAACAACCTGTTGACCCCTAAACGGCTGAATTACCTGGCCATGCCCCTATACAGCTTCAACCGCCGGGAACTCAACGGCATTGGGAGCCTAACCCTGAACGTGCTGCCTCAGGCCCGGGCCCGCCAGCTGCTGACCAGCGTGCAGCTAACCCGCTTCGAGCGCTACCGCAAGATTGAGCCCAGCCTGACGCTGCTCCTGCCCCACTCGGCCTTCAACCAGGCCCAGCATCTGGTGCGGTTTGCCAACACCAACGTCCGCGACCAGGACCGCCGCCAGACTACCAGCATTCAGACCCTGGAGTACCTGATGCGCGACGGCAATGCCCTGCGGAACTGGTCGGCCCACGTAGAGCTCAACCAGCTCAGCCCCGACGCAGAATCGGACAACACCAGCCAGAACGCGACCCTGCTGCGGGCCACCGCCACCTATGGCCGCTACTACAACGCCACCAAACAGGTGCGTGCCCGCTTCTTCGGCGGCGCTTTCCTGAATTCGGGTACTGATAGTCCGTTTGCCATGGGCCTGAGCGGCAGCTTTGATTACCGCCGCCAGACGATGTTCCTGGACCGCCAGCAGACTTCCCACACCTATACCGCCCAGCGTCACCAGACCGACGACCGGGACGGCGGATTCAAGGCGTATCTGCCCGTGGCTACTCAGAAGTGGCTTACTACCGTGGGGCTCGAAGCCGACCTGCCCATTGTTCCGCTGGTGGTTTTTGCTGATTTCGGCTTGGTAAATCGGGCCGGCCAGTCAAATTCGGGCCGTACATATGGCTACTACGATGCCGGTCTGGTAGTGCCCGTATCCAGAATACTGGTGCCCATACCCAATAATATCCTGCGCCTTTACGTGCCCCTGGCCGGCAGCCAGTACGGCAACGGGTTACCCGGTAGCCGCAAGGAATTCACCGACCAGATTCGATTTGTTTTCCACCTCGAAGAGCTGAGTCCCTTCCGCATCATAAACCAGCGGCTGGCCCAGTAGAATAAACATACTTTACGCCCGACACCCGGCCCCGACCCGCACTACACGGCCGGGGCCAAGCGTTGTTGTCTGAAGGGTCAACGCTGGCGCTCCGAACAGCAGCTTCCAGTATCGGAGCAGCTTTCGGCGCATTAAGTCGCCCAAGTTGGGGCACCCGGTTGCGGTTGCGCCCCTTTGCCAGTACTTTTCCACCATGCGTTTGCGACGACGACTCCTTACCCCGGCCCTGTTGCTGCTACTATGCGGCTGTGGCCCGCGCTACTCCGATATACCCACTTTCTCAGCCGATCGTAGGCTGCTACAGCTAGTAGTAGAGACGCCGGCCGGCACCAACCACGAGCAGCGTTACAACCCAACTACCGATGCTTTTGAGCCGCGGAGGCTGGCGGGGCTGGCAGCGGTGGTGGAGTTTCTGCCCGCGCCCGGCAACCTGGGCTTCATACCCGGTACCAGCCCGCCCGATGCGGCCCAGGGCCAGCCACTGCCGGCTCTGCTGCTGGCCGAAAGCCAGCCCACCGGCACCGTGCTTGAGGTGCTGCCTATTGCCCTGCTCACGCTCGACATAGATGGACTGCTACGGCCAGTGGTGGTAACCGTGCCGGCCCGGCCCAGCCAGCGCATCCTGCCTCAGGCTACCGACTGGGCCAGCCTCCAGCGCACGCACCCCGCGGTCAGGCCCTTCCTCGACCTGTGGTTTCGTAACTGCGCCCCCCAACACGCGCATCGTAGGCTGGAAAGACGAAAAAAGCTGCCAGCCAACTGATTCGCCGGTGGATGCGGTAGCTGAGCTGGCAGGTACGTAGCGTCTACAGCAGAAAGCCGCCCCGCCGGTTAAACCGGCGCGCTTTCTGCTGTAGACGCTACGTGAGGGGCCGCAACTGGAAAGTTGGCGGCTCCGGACGGCTTACTGGATCTTGTTGAGGCGCTCTTTTACGGCCTCCAGCGCAACGCGCATGTTCACGATGTCGGCGCGGGCACCTTCCTGCTCTTTCAGGTTGGTATCAACCTGGTTGTTGAGCTGAAGCAGTTCGGAAGCATTTTGGGCCAGCTGCTGCTGAATCTCCATTTTCTTCTGCTTGTTCTTCTCGATGTCCTTCTTGTAGGCGTCGGCTTTGGCAATAACCGCAATGTGCTGGTTCTGGGCCTGCTCCAGCGACTTTTCAGCCGACATTACCTGCACGGCCATATCTTCGCGGTAGAGCTTAGTGGAAAAGTCTTTCAGGTAGCCTTCGGCCGATTTCCACTGCACGGGCGTGGCATCCTTGCTCAAGTAGGCGTTGCCCAGGTCAATCGACCACCAGATGGTGGTACCGGTTGGCACGGCATCAACCTTGCTGATAACGCGCACCGGCGTTTTAGACAGCGCGTCGATTACTACGCCGTCCATGGTGTAAATGCCTTTGTCGGACTTTACCTTGCTACCAAACTGCTCATCCAGCTGTTTCTTCCAGGAATCCTCTACTCTCTTGCTGTCGAGCTGCATGGAAATCCGCTGGCCTTTGCGGGGAATGCCTTTGATGGCCATCTCGGTTTCGTCAACCTGGGCAGTCTGTGCGAAGCCGGTTACCGACGATACCAGCACCAGCAGCAGCGGAAAAAGTATGCTTCGTTTCATAAGGAGAACAATTGATTGAAAAAGAAAAGCTTGCGCAACAGGAATTAAGATTGGAAAATGGCTTTCCGACTGACCAAATTTAACCAGCCTGTCTGCATGTTGCTACACCCCCGATTGTTTTTTTTCAGGAAATTAGACTTTTAGGGGAAGATTTATATATTAACTTATTTATATGATAAACTTATGGATACCTCCCGGGACCTGAACAAAAGCCTCCCGGCGGGGGTTGCGTGCTCACTATGACGATAACCATCTGCCGCCAGGAGCACTTCAATGCTGCCCACCGCCTGCACAACCCCGCCTGGTCTGACGAGCGCAACCAAGAGGTGTTCGGCAAGTGCAATAACCCCAATTACCACGGCCACAATTACCAGCTTATCGTGCGTCTCACGGGTGAAATCGACCCGGAAACGGGCTACGTGTATGACATGAAGAAGCTGAGCGACCTCATTAAGCGGGAGATTCTCGATACCTTTGACCATCGAAATCTGAACCTGGATGTGGCCGATTTCCATACCCTCAACCCCACGGCCGAAAATATTGCCGTCGTAAGCTGGAACCGGCTACGGCCCCACCTGGCCGGGAATCTGGCTTTGTCGGTTACGTTGTACGAGACCGAACGCAACTTTGTAGAATACCATGGATAACCTGCCGCTGTCGGCAGCAGCAGTAGCCGGCAATTCTGCCACCGTTGCCGCCGCCGACACCCAACTTCCCGTCGACTTGCGCACGCCCCTCCGGCCCGATGCTTTTGAGCTGGATGATGATGCCAAAATTGAAGCTATTTCCGGTCATTTTCGCGAGATTATGCAGGTATTGGGCCTCGATATGAGCGACGATAGCCTGGCTGGCACTCCCCGCCGGGTGGCCAAAATGTACGTGCAGGAGTGGTTTCGGGGCCTCAACCCGGCTTACCGCCCCGAGGTACGTTTGTTTGAGAACCGCTACCAGTACCGGCAGATGCTGGTGGAGCGCGACATTACGTTGTTCTCGTGTTGCGAGCATCACTTTGTACCTATTATTGGTAAGGCGCACGTGGCGTACCTGCCCGGTGAGCACGTGGTGGGCCTGAGCAAGCTGAACCGGGTGGTGCAGTACTTTGCCCGTCGCCCCCAGGTGCAGGAACGTTTGACGCGCCAGATTGCCGAGGAACTCAAGCAGAGCTTGGGGACCGACGACGTGGCTGTGCTTATTGAGGCCGACCACCTGTGCGTAATGAGCCGCGGCGTAAACGATACCAGTAGCAGCACCCTCACGGCCGAGTACGGCGGGGCCTTCGGCCAGGATGCTGCCCTGCGCCAGGAGTTCCTGCGCCTGATAGGGAAATGAGCTGCTAGCTAATGGTACGGAACTCCGTAGTAGCTTGCAGCCTCGATTACGATTTTTCACTTCAAAACATCAGCTAACAGCTAATAGCTGCTAGCTAGCAGCTTAAGAATTGCTATGTCGCGTAAGGTTCTGATTACGGGAGGCACCGGAATGATTGGTACGCGGCTGGCTGAAATGCTGATTGACGGCGGCTACGAAGTGGCCCTGCTGAGCCGTACGCCCGGCAACAACCGCTACTTCAGCTTCCGCTGGGACCCGCTGGCTGGTACCATCGACGAAGCGGCTGTGCCCTACGCCGACTACATCGTCAATCTGGCTGGCAGCAGTGTGTCGGATGGCAAATGGACGCCGGAGCGCAAGCGGCAGATTCTGTCGAGCCGGGTGGCGGGCACGCAGCTGCTGGCCAAGGAGTTGCGCAAACCCGGCCACCATGTGCGCGGCTTTATTTCGGCTTCGGCCATCGGCATCTATGGCGACCAGGGCGACCGGCTCCTGACGGAAGAAACCGCATCTACCCCCGACGACTTCCTGGCCAACGTGTGCCGACAGTGGGAGCAGGCGGCCGAGTACGTGGAGCAGGACGGCATCCGGACGGCCATTTTGCGCATCGGCATCGTGCTCAGTCCCGAGGGCGGGGCGCTGGTGCCACTGGCCCGCACCGTGAAGATGCTGGCCGGCGCCCCACTGGGCTCGGGCAAGCAGTATATGTCCTGGATTCACCTCGATGACTTGTGCCGGCTCTTCATTAGGGCCATCGAAGACGAGCAGTGGCGCGGCGTGTACAATGCCGTGGCCCCCAACCCGGTTACCAACAAGAAGTTCACCGAAACCCTGGCCGAGGTGCTGCACCGCCCGCTGGTGCTGCCCAAAGTGCCCGAGTTCGGCCTGAAGCTGATGATGGGCGAGATGAGCGAAATCGTGCTGGCCTCGCAGCGGGTCAGCGCCGAGAAAGTGCTGGGCCAGAGCTTTAATTTCGAGTATCCGACCCTGAAGCCGGCCCTGGAGTCGTTTTACGGGGAGGAGTAACGGCCGAAGTCATGCGCCGCTTAGGGCAAGGGATTTTGCTGGGGCTGCTGTTGGTGGTAGGCTATCTGAATGTCCGGCTCTACCATCGTCCTGATTTCAGCCCCGAAAACGGTCGGCCAATCAACCGTGATGTAGTGGCCCAGCTGCGGTTTCTGCGCGGGCCGATGCACGCCGGGGCCGGCCAGCAGATGCAAAGCATCTATCCCGAGGGATTTGTATATCTGAATGCGTTGTACGCGCTGGCCTGGTTAGAGCTGCTGCCGCACTTGCCTCCGCAGGCGCCGCTGTACCAGGAAGGGCTGGTAGAAGCGGGTTGGGCGGTGCGCGAAATTCAGTCGCCGAACGGCTCCGCGCAGTTTATCAACCCCGATTTGTCTCTGCCTAACGGCGCCTTTTACCAGGGTTGGTCGGCCTACGTGCTGGGGCGCTACTTGGCCGCCCAGCCCGCTGCCCGCCGCGACACGGCCGATGTGGGCCAGTTCCGGCGGCAGTGCGCCCTGATTGCCCGGGCGCTGATGGGCAGCCCGTCGCCCTACCTCGAATCGTACTCCGGGGCGGCCTGGCCCGCCGATGGCGTGGTGGGCGTGGCCGCTTTGGCTGAGCACGACCGGCTGTACCCTGCCCGCTACCAGCCCCTGCTCCGGCAGTGGGTGCAGCAGGTAAAGGGCTGCCTCGACTCGCGGGGGCTGATTCCGCACCGCACGGCGGCCGGCAGCGGCCAAAGCCTGGAAGCTGCGCGGGGCTCCTCGCAAAGCCAGTTGCTCAATTTCCTGCTTGAAGTCGACCCGGCTTTCGCCCAACAGCAGTTCCGCCGCTACCGCCGCCATTTCCTGACGACCCGCTTGGGCCTGCCGGGCATCCGCGAAGCCGCCCTCGGTGCGCCTCCAGCCGACGACGTAGACTCGGGGCCGGTTATCTGGGACGTGGGTGGTGCGGCCTCGCTGGTGGGCCGCCGCACCATGCAGCGCTACGCCGACAGCACCACGGCCGTGGGCCTGCGCAACAGCATAGAGGGCTTTGGCGCCGCCCTGACTACTTCAGCTGGCAAACGCTATCTGTTCGGACAGCTGCCCATTGCCGATGCCTTCATTGCCTGGGCCAATTCAATAGAGGCCACCCGCGAAATACGGGGCGCGACGGGCTGGCGCGGGCATTTCCAGCTGCTTTCGGTGCTGGTGGCAGCTGGGCTGCTGGCCGCGGTGGTAGCGCTCCGGCCCCGTCGGCGCAACTAGCTGGGAGTTGCCGGCTTGCAGCGGCCGACCGCCTAACGGCAGCTATAGTTTGATGCTGTCGGGGATGGCCAGGCCGCTATTTATCTTCTCCAGTAAATCGTCCATTACGAGACTATCCACGGGTTCGGGGCGACGGCGGGGCTCGGCCGTAACGCACATGTATTTCTTGTTGATTTTAACTGTCGGCTGGGGCAAGGGCCCCATTTTGAGGTCCAGTTCGGGGTCTTGGTAGAGCTTCTCCATGTAGGTACCGAAGATGGGCAGCGCCGTGCGGCCGCCCTCGCCCTGCTGCGAGCCCACGAAGTGGATGCTGCGGTCTTCGCCGCCCACCCACACGCCGGTTACCAGGTCTTTGGTGATGCCCATGTACCAGCCGTCGGAGTAGTTGCTGGTGGTGCCGGTTTTGCCGCCAATCTGGTTGTTCTTCTTCCACAGTTCATAATCCCAGAGGGCCTGCGAGGTACCGCCGGGCTCCTCCATGCCGCCGCGCAGCATGTAGGTCATCAGCCAGGCCGTTTCGGCCGGAATTACGCGCTTCTGGCGCGGGTCGAACTGCACCAACACGTTGCCGTTCTGATCTTCGATGCGCGTAATGAGCATCGGTTCGGGCCGGAAACCCTGGTTGACGAACGTGCTGTAGGCATTCACCATCTCATACACGCTCACATCACCGCCTGAGCCCAGGCCGATGCTGGGCACGCCCAGCAGCTTGCTCTTGATGCCCACTTTGTGGGCGTACTTGGCCACGTTGTCCCAGCCGACTTTCTCGGTGAGTTGGGCCGTCACCGAGTTCACCGAGCGGGCCATGGCGTAGCGCAGGGTCATGTTCATGCCGGTGTACTCGCGGGTCACGTTGTCGGGTTTCCACTCCATGGGCTGGCCGTTTTCCACGTAATTGATGGTCACGCGCTCATCACGGATTCGGTCGCAGGGAGCGTAGCCGTTGTCGAGGGCCGTCAGGTACACGAAGGGCTTGAAGGTGGAGCCGGCCTGGCGCTTGCCCTGCTTCACATGGTCATATTGGAAGAAGCGGTAGTCGATGCCGCCCACCCAGGCCTTAATCTGGCCGGTATAGGGGTCCATCGTCATCAGGCCGGCGTGCAGGAAATGCTTGTAGTAAGCCAGCGAATCGAGCGGCGAAAGCAGCAGCGTGGTGTCCCGGTCGCCCTTCCAGGTAAACACCTTCATGGGCCGCTTGGCGTTTAGGGCCGAATCGAGGCGGGCGGGCTGACCGGCATAGCGGGCGGCCAGGCGCTTGTACTGCTGGGTGCGCTTCATCTGGGTTTCGATGAAGTTGGGAATCACGTTGCCGTCCTCGTCCACCCAGGGGTCGGTGCCGCGGTTGCGCCAGAATCGGTCGAAAGCCTGCTGCAGGCTCTTCATTTTCTTGTCCACCGATTCCTCGGCGTGGCCCTGCATGCGCGAGTCGATGGTGGTGTACACCTTCAGGCCGTCGCGGTAAAGGTCGTAGCCGTTCTGGCGGCACCACTCGTTGGCCCGCTGGCTGATGGCGCTGCGGTAGTAGGTTTCGGGGCCGTCCACGTGCTTTTCCACCTGGTACTGCAGCACGATAGGCGTGGCCTGCTGCACAGCCACTTCAGCCGCCGTGAGCACGCCGGCCTGGCCCATGCGCGTGAGCACCAGGTCGCGGCGGCGCTTAGCGGCTTCGGGATGGAACTGGGGGTTGTAGGCCGTGGGGTTGTTGAGCATGCCCACGAGCATGGCGGCCTGCTCGATGCTGAGCGAATCGGGCGAGGTGCTGTAGAACGTTTTGGCGGCTACCTTCACCCCATAAGCCTGCGAGCCGTACTCGACGGTGTTGAAATACAGGGCCAGAATTTCGTTTTTGGTATAGCGGCGCTCCAACTCCACGGCCGTGAGCCACTCCTTGGTTTTGCTGATGACGGTGCCCAGCAGCGGTATCCGGCCCAGCGCGCCGGTGTTTTCTTTGCGCCGGGTTTTGTACAGGTTTTTGGCCAGCTGCTGGTGATGGTGGACCCCCCGCCCCCGCTGCCGCCGGTAGCCACGCCTGCCACAGCCCGCGCAATGGCGATGGCGTCGATACCCGAATGATCCTGGTAACGCACATCTTCCGTAGCAACGAGGGCCTTAATCAGCCAGGGCGACATTTTGCTGAGCGGCACCGGGCTGCGGTTTTCGCGGAAGTAGCGGCCCAGCAGCACCCCATCGGCGGTGAATACCTGCGAGGGCTGCTCGACGCGCGGGTTCTCCAGCTCCTCCAGGCTCGGCGACTTGCCAAACAGGTACATAAAGTTCATGCTCACCAGAATCGGATAGAGCAGAAACACGCCCAGCCCCACCACAAAGCAGGCCCACAGCAGCCGGGAAAGGCGGTTGGGCCAGCGGCGCCCGGGCCGGGCAGTAGCAGCAGAATCGGTTGATTGAGGGGCTTGGGAGGCAGACATGCAGGGCGCGGAAGGAAGGGCGCGGCCAGGCAGGCCGGCAGCGGAACCGCAAATATACCAGTTGCGGCCGGGCCACCGACAATGGGTCAGCTGCTGAAGGGCCGGCCCTGAGCCACTTCCCGCCGGGCAGCCCAGGTCGCCAGCACCAGTAGCACGCCCTTCAGCCCGTCGAGCAGCAGGTTATCGAAGCGCCCGTAGCCGAGATACAGGCCCAGCCCGATGCCTATCCACCAAAAGCCCAACAGGTAGCACAGGGCCGGGTAGCCTCCATCGCGCCGCCACACCCAAACCAGGGCCAGCACAATGGCTAGGCTCACGAACAGCAGCAGCCAGGCCAGCACAAAAGCCAGAAAACGGGTGTCGGGCGTAACACCGACGCCAAATTTTGCCAGCAGCATTTCGGGAGCGAAGAAGCCGCCGACGGTCAGTATCAGCTCGAAGACCAGGGATAGAATGAGTAGAATCAACAGGGCGGTACGGGCCATTGGGCGGGGTTTACAGGCCGGCAGAGGTGCCGGGGCAATGGCGGGTAAGCTAGCGAAATTGCGGCAGCTACATCAGCAGGACTAAATTACCATCCCAATCAGCGAGAAAATAATCAGCCCCAATGACCCAATAATTGCCACTAAGTAGGCTCCAATAGTTGCCAGCTGCCATAGCCCGCGCCACCACCACTGCCGCACCCGTTGTCGTAGCTGCTTTGCGGTGTAGGCCCCCAGCCAGGGCAGCACCGCCAAACAGGGCATCATAGAAAACCAAAACCAGTTTGCCGCCCGTGGGAAGTGCGGCCACAGCTCCTTTGAAAACAGCAGGTTCAGCCCGCTAAAACCTATAAGCCCCAGCACCCACCACGTCAGGCGCGGCACGGCCGGCAACAGCACATGCAGGGTAAACTGACACAGTTGTTCCGGGTACGATTCGGTCTTTTTCATGGGGCCAACGGATTTAGCCGCAGCCAGCCGCCCCCAAGTAGCAGCAGCAGCAACAGGCTGCTGAGGTGAAAAACTATGCAGAGCCAGAACACAAAATCGGCCAGGTAACTGGGCCGGTCGAGCAATGAAGCTGGGGCGGCGGGCAGCGCCAACAGCAGGGTGGCATGGTATAGTACCACGGCGTTAGCCACGACCAGCAGCCCCACCACCAGAATCGGCTGCTGCCAGAGTTGCACCAGCATAGCGAGGGTGGCCGCGTCGGCCGAGCCCAAGCGGTACCAGGCGGGTATCTGCCACGACGTCCAAAGTAGAGCGCAGCTCGTCAGGAGCACCGCCAGGCAGCGGCCGGGAGAAGATAAAACGGTTCTCATGTCCATTTGCTCGCTCATTGAGCGGCCACTGCTGCCGCGCCCGGGCCCCAGAGCAGCATCACGTGTAGCAGCGTCCAGAGGACGGAACCCAGCAGCAGGGCCGCGGCGGGTAGCACCACGGCCAGCAGGCGCCGGCTTCGTTCGGGGGGCGTGGCAGCCCGCTCGCGCCAGGTAAGCAGGGTGGCCAGAGCGACGATGCTGGCTGTACACCAGAACAGGCCGAGGAAAGTGAGGAAGAAAGTCATTGTTTTGAGCTTTTAACTATCAGCTGTTAGCTGACAGCTTTTGGGAAGAGATTAATCGGCAGTCGGGCGGATACAACGCAAGCTGACAGCTAGCAGCTAATGGCTAACAGCTGAGTAATAAGCGGCCGATTCGGCGCCGGTCCAGCTTTGCCAGGCGCGCTGGCGCTGGTAGCTGCGCTGCCAGGCGGCGACGCGGCGCTGGATGAGGGCGCGGGCCTCGGCGGGCAGGGCCGTTTGCTCGGTGTAGCTACCGGGCGGGCTGATGATGATGCGGCTCACGCCGTAGAGCACTTGCTGGCGGACGGCCAGCTCGGGTAGCACGCGGGCGGGCATTTCGAGCAGGAAGCCGAGGTCGAGGGTGCCGAAGCGAGCGTTGAGGTTGTAGCGGGCAATCCAGATTTCCCAGTTGCCCAGCGCCAGCAGCAGCAGCAGGCTGTAGGCGGCCAGCGAGTTGAGGCGCAACAGCGCAAAGGCCGAGCGGCGCTGCCAGATTTTGAGCAGCACCGTAACGAGCCCGAAGAAAGTCAGCAGCAGAAACCCGTACACCCCGATGCGCTTGTATGCCAGGCCCGTGTACTGGATGTAATAATAGTTGCGCAGGCCCACCGATATCATCAGCACCGCGTTCTGCACCACCCAAATAGTAGCGCCCCAGCGCAGGGCCGCCAAACCGGGCTGGTAGAAGTTGAGGTTGCGCCGGAAGAACCACAGCACGATGCCCATAGCCACCAGAATGCTGAAAATGAGCACGTAGGTACCTTCGTGCACGAACTGGGTCAGGTCGAAACCGGCGGCCGGCACGAAGCCGAACCAAATCCAGCGGATGTCGATGACGTTAACGACCAGCAGCAGCACGTTCACGAGGCCGAATACGGCCAGGGCCGCCAGGTATTCCTTGCGCAGATCGAGGGCCTTACGGGTTAGGGGCCGGAAATCGGGCCGGCGGACCCCGAATGAGGCCACCCGGTCGCGCTGCCGCCGCACAAACTCGCCCAGCCGCGACTCCTGGTCCTGGAAAAAGTGGAACGGCACGACGACCAGCGCCATGCCGGTGAGGGCGAATCCGACCAGAAAAAACAGCAGGTGCGGGATGGAAATAGCGGGCAGAAGCGCCAGCAGCCAATCGCCTAGCCAATCGAATACTTGCCCGGCCAGAGCGGCGTAGCGCGGATTGGCCAGCACGAACAGGAAATGGAAAACGACCAGCACCGCCAGCGGCGCCAGCAGCAAACGGCCGTAGAAACGGGTACGTCCCCACTTGCCGGCCCCGGCGCTGGGCAGCCGCAGGTACGGCAGCAGCCCCGGCAGCACCCGCGCCGCGCCGCCCAAAGCCGTGAGCAGCGCGAAGGCCAGCAGCCGCAGGTGGGGCTGGTTCACGAAGCCAAGCAGCATCACGAGCGAGGCCACGCAGGCCAGCCAGGCCGCCGCCGAGCCGTACCAGAGCACAGCGCCCGCGCTCAAGAGGGTACCAGTCAGTAGCAGCCGGAAGTAGCCCGAGCGCCAGACCGCCGCGTGCCGGGGCAGCCCCACCAGCGTGGCCACCACCACAAACAGCGTGTACAGCGCCAGATTCAGGCCCACGCCCTGCCGGTAGAACAGCACGTCGAACAGTACCGCGCCCAGCGGCAGCAGCAGTTTCTGGAGGGCCGTGAGCGGCAGCGGGACTCGGCGGGCCGTAGCCGCAGCAGTAGAGCCAGCGGCAGCAGGATTCAAAGTGAATGCAGACATATGGTTTATTTTAAAAGAACTTTGTATTTCAAAGTTTAACGACAAAAAAAGAGCCCCACTATCCGCGCAGTAGTTTTTCGAGCACCGCCAGATGCTCCTGGAAAGCTGTTTTGCCTTCCTTGGAAGCCGAGTAGGTAGTGTTGGGCTTTTTGCCGACGAATTGCTTGCTGACGCTCACGTACCCCACTTTCTCAAGGGCCGCGACGTGGCTGGCGAGGTTGCCGTCGGTCAGGTCGAGGGCTTCCTTGAGTTCGGTGAAGCTGACCACCTCGTTGGCCATGAGCACCGCCATCACGCCCAACCGCACCCGGTTGTCGAAAGCTTTATTGAGCGTGTGAATCAGGTGCTTCAATGCGGTGAGATAGTAAAATGATGGGGGCAGTCTTCTGAAGGAAAGAGAGCAGATATAACGATGTCATGCTGAGCGAAGGCGGAGCCGAAGCATCTCTACTGCTTCGTTGCAATAGCAATCAAATGGTAAAATTAGTGTTGCGGTAGAGATGCTTCAACTTCGGCTCCGCCTTCGCTCAGCATGACAACCGTTTTTCACCGCTCGTACCGGTTATACATCAGCAGGCCGTAGCCGATGTGGCCCAAGCCGAAACCGAGCGCAAAGAACAGCAGGCCGAGACCGGGAATCAACATGGCGACCAGCCCGAGGCCGATTACGGTGAGGCCCAACCAGCGGATTTCGTCGAGGGTGTACTTGCTGGCGTTGAGCAGGGCCAGGCCATAGAACAGCAGCATGCCCGGCACCACCAGCGCCACCGCGCCATCCAGGTACAGCGCGATGCAAAACAGCCCGCCCGCCACCAGCGGAATGGCCAGGCTGATGGCCAGCCGCCGGCCCAGCGCGCTCCAGAGTGGCTGCCCATTGCGGCGGGCCCGGCGCAACGTGAAGAACGTGGCCACCAATAGTGCTATTGCTATGATACCCGCCGCCAGCCCCAGCAGAAACGGCAGCACCGCCCGCCGTTCGGCGGCCGAACTTTCCAGCAGCCCCAGGTAGCCGGCGTGGGGGTACAGCCCTTTCAGGTACCAGTGCCCCAGCCCGGCTCCGGCCAGCGCCACCAGCCCCGCCCCTACCCCGGCCAGTCCGCTCAGCGAAATAAAGCGCGACGACCGCTCCATGATGGCGCGAATCTCGGTGAGTTGGGCAAGTGGGTCGGGAGTAGGCTGGGCCATAGCTTCAAAAAGAACTTTGCACTACAAAGCAACGACTATTTTGCCAATTATTCCCCTGCCGCTGCTTGTTTTTTTTCGACATACCCCATTTGGAAACGGGCAGTCTGGCCAGATCGAGGTCCGAATTCGTCCCAAAATGAGTGGATGACCAGACGAAGGCGGTGCCGGACATGGCCAAAACCAGACTACGGCCGCAGGGTGGACCTCCTGCGGACGCCCCATTTTGAAACAGCCCTTTCCCATTAAAAACCTGCTTTAAATCAAACCAGTGGGAACTTTGAGACCGTAAGTTCTGGCAGCAACGCTACTGTCGCCGGCCGTCTGTCTACCCGGTTTTCGGCCATAAATGTATCCTCCCATTTCTCTAACCACCAATCCTATGACGCACACTTATACTTCGGCCAATTATTCTACTATTACCCGCACACTTATTCTGTGGCTGCTGAGCAACCTCGGCGGGACCCTCTGGCTGCTGCTGGATTTTTCCTACGAGCGGCTCGATGATTATTCGATTGCCCTGATGGTAGGCCTGACGGCGGCACTGGCGTCGCTGGCCATCGTGCCGCTGGTAGTTCCCTTTTTCCTGCTCATGAGCCGTCTGCAGGCTAACTGGCCACGCCGCACAATGGCTTTAACGGGTATTATTCTGTTTTTTCTGCTCATCAATTTGCTGCTGCTCGACCTCATTCCGATGAATTCGCTGGCCGAGCTGTTGCCGTTTTCACTACCGTATGGTCTGGCAGCGGTGCTGGGCGTGTTGTGGCTCTATGGTCCTGCCCGGCACGTAGCCGCGCCTTCGCAGCACCCGGCCTAGCGACCCGCCTGCGCGGGCGGGGCCGGCCAACGCAACGCCTGCTCTGCCCGTAAGCCCACGGCATGAAGCTGCGCCTGCACCTGTTCGAGTTCGAGGATTTGCCCTGGTTTCCGAAGGTTATTCGGTCCGGGATGATGGACTACCTGCGGTTTATGATTTCGGCCCTGGGTACCTATCGGCCCATTGTGCCGCTGCTGCTGGCGGCCCTGCGCCACACCGGCCAAACGCGGGTGCTGGAGCTGGGTGCCGGGGCGGGCGGCGGCACGGCCGGCGTACTGCGCGGCCTGCGGGCCGGTGGCCTGCCCGATGCCCGCGTCTGCCTCACCGACCTTTACCCCCAACCCGCCGCCTGGCAGCCGCTGCAGGCCGCCACCCCCGGCCTGGAGTTCGAGCCGGCCCCGGTAAACGCGCTGGCTGTACCGGCCGGGCTGCCGGGCTTCCGCACCATCTTCTCGGCGTTCCACCACTTCCCGCCCGCCGCCGCCGAGGCCCTTCTGGCCGATGCGGTGCGGCAGCGCACCGGTATTGGCGTGTTTGAGGGCGCGGGCAAGCACTGGCTGGAGTTGCTGCTGGCCCTCACGGTGCTGCCGGCGGCCCAGCTGCTTATCACGCCCTTTATCCGTCCGTTCCGTTTCAGCCGGCTGTTTTTCACCTACGTCGTACCGCTCATCCCGCTCTTCACCATCTGGGACGGCTGCGTGAGCATTCTGCGCATGTATCCGCCCGAACAACTGCTGGCCCTGGCCCATCGCGCCGACCCGGAAGGAACATTCGCCTGGCAGGCCGGCAAAGTGCGCCATTGGTGGGGGCCGCAGGTAACGTACCTGATTGGCGTGCCCCGGGCAGAGGAGCGAGTGGATAGATAGGACGTCATTCAGAGCGCAGCGAAGAATCTCACGTGCCGAAGTAATTCCAATTTCAGCACGCGAGATTCTTCGCTGCGCTCTGAATGACGTCCTATCCATCCCAACTCCTGTAGCTTTACCTTTCCGCCTCCGCTCACGCCCGTCAATCAATACTCCTTGCTACTTACCAAGTACAAAAAGGCCCTGCCGCTGCTGCGGATACCATTTTCGGTGTACCTGATGCCGGTGTTCTGGTTTGGGCTGAGCGCGCTGCCGGGGCCATTCAGCATCGGGAGGGCAGTAGGCGTGTTCGTGGTGCTGCACCTGCTGGCCTACCCTGCTTCCAACGGCTACAACAGCTATTACGACCGCGACGAGGGCAGTATTGGCGGCCTGCGCACTCCGCCCAAAGTGTCGCCCGAGCTGTTGCACCTGGTGTGGCTGTTCGATGCGCTGGCGGTGGCGGGTGGCTGGCTGCTGAGCCCGATTTTTGCGGGACTGGTGGCGGTGTATCTGCTGGTATCGAAGGCATACAGCTACGAGGGCATCCGCCTTAAAAAGTATCCGCTATTGAGCACGGCCGTAGTGGTGGTGTTCCAGGGAGCCTACACGTTTCTGATGACCCAGGTGGGCGTAGGGGCCGACCAGGGCCAGTTGCTGACCCCCGATAATCTGCTGCTGGCTTTGGTAAGCAGCCTGTTTCTGGCCGGCTCCTATCCGCTTACGCAGGTGTACCAGCACGCCGAAGACGCGCGCCGCGGCGACCGGACGCTGAGCTTGCGGCTGGGCATCCGGGGCACGTTTGTGTTTGCCGGGCTGGCCCTGGCCACCGGGGCCGGGCTGCTGGCCTACACCTACCTGCGCCGCCACGAGCCCACCCATCTGCTGCTGTTTCTGGTGGCCACGGCCCGGTGGTGTGGCTGTTCGGGCGCTGGGCCTGGGCCGTGTGGCAGAACGAAGCCGCCGCCGACTTCGACCGCACCATGCGCATGAACCAGGTTTCCTCGCTGTGCACGAGCCTGGCCTTTGCGCTGATGCTGCTTTTTTAGGCGACAAAAGGGCAAACGTACCAACCAGGCCTCAGAAAAGATTGTGGGGTAGCCGGCGGGTAGCACTGCGCACCCCCGGCAGCAGTGGTCAATCATAAGAGTGCTTCCTGATGGCAGCAAGCCCTCTAACAACCGGCTTCATGCTTGCGTAGAACGCCCCAAGTGACTCACATTTTCTGCTATGCGCCTACACCTGCTGTTGCCCGCCCTGCCCCTGGCTCTATTGGCTGCGGCCTGCTCTGGCCCTACCACCGACCAAGCCAGCAACTCGGGCCCCGCTTCTGAGATACCCGACACAGCCCGCGCCGCCTTTCCGGAACCGCTCGACACCGTCCGCGCCGCTACCCTTACGGCCCAGTCCGATACGCTGCTGGTGAACCGCAGCCGCCACGTGTTCTCCAATCAGGCCGCCCCCGATGTGTTTTCGCTGGTACTTCGCGGCCCGGCCCTACTCAGTGGCGAGGCTACTTTTACCATTACTACGGCCACGGGCGAGGTAATTTTCCGCGAAATCCTGACCGCGCCGGAGCTGGAAGCGGCGCTGGTGTACGAAATGAAAACGCCCACGGTGACCCAGGCCGAGCGCGAGCTACGTGCGCCGACGGGTGCGGGAGTTCTTCACCGAAACCAACTTTCGGCGCCCGGCCCTGCCCGCCAACGCCACCTACCCCAGCCCCACCAGCCCCGACCGCGCCACCTGGAACGACCTGCGCCAGCGCCCCGACGCCGTGCGCTTCGATTACCTGGTGGGCAAAGAAGACCGCCGCCATCTGGTTTGGTCGCCGCTCAGCAAGCAGGTCGTGCACCTGCCCTGATATTAGCCGGTAGCCCAGGGCTGTTTATCTCTGTTCAGCAATCCGGCGGGCAGGGTAGCACTTGGCGTCCACCAGAGTCGGAGCGGGAGGTTTCACGTACGCTTCGCGCCTCACCCGATAGTTTCGTCGGCCTTCAGTCAGTCCGTTGATTAACGCGGCTTCTCAGCCGGCAATTTTTGCTTTTGCACGGCACAACCAACGAACCTGCTTAGCCTAACTGCCGGCTGCTTCTTCTTCAGCCTGAGCCAAGGCATCGGTGAGGTTGCGGGCGAATACTTCGTAGGGCTGGAAGCCGCGGCTGAGCACGTAGCCCTGCGAACCCGCCCGCAGAATTATGGTCGGAAAGCCCTGCACGCCGATGCGGGCCACAGCCTCGAATTCGCGGCGTACGGCCGCCCCGGTTTCGGGCAGCGCAAACCGGCGCGCAAACTCCTCGAAATCCAGATCGAGCGCCTGCACCAATGGTTGGTACGTGTGCACATCGTTTAAATTCTCGCCCCGGCTGAACAGGGCCTGCTGCACGACATGGGCAAAATCCAGCACCCGGCCGTGGGCATCGAGCTGACGCACGATGTACAGCGCCCGGGCCGGAGCCTCCGAATCCTGGAAATAGGTACCGGCCGCGCCCAACTGCTTGTAGGCTTCCCCAAACTGCACGCCGGTGGTCTGCTCTACCTGGGGCATGGCCCCTTCAATGTAGCCCCAACCAGCCCCGATGGGCTCGGCCTGCTCGCCGGCCAGCATACCGCCGCTAAGCACGGAGATGGTCAGGCGACCCGCAAAATCAGTTTGTACGCGCTGCATTACCGGGCTCATGCCATAGCACCAGCCGCAGTAGGCGTCGTAGAGGTAGAGTAGCTCGGGAAGGTCGGAGGCGGGAGTGGGTTGCATAAGGGGCAAAGTACCGGCGCAAAATCAGCTTGTCCAAATCAGGGTAAGCCCGATGGAAGGCTATTGGACAAAATAGTGCTGTCTTATTCTCATTTTATATAACTATTTAAATTATAAATTATACTTATTGATATTTTAATAGTATATTAGTTAAGCCAGGGCCTTACCACTGGTACGCCCTCTTTCTGCCATTTAACCTCGCTAAGCGGATGATGTATCATGAAAACCCTCTCTACCTCTCTGATGCTACTGGTGGCTGTGCTACTGGCAGGTATCGAAACCGCGCTGGGCCAGTGCACCTACACTACCTCTCAGGATGGCAAATTTAGCCTAGCTACTACCTGGACGAAGAGCAGCCCGAGCTGCCCTAACCTACCCGGTTCGCTCGACCACATCATTATCAACCACCAAGTTACGCTCGATCAGGATTTTGCCATAACGGGGCCGTCCAACAACAAAGCAGGTGGCAGTATAGTCATTAGTGCTGCCGGCTCGCTGATGGAGGACGCCACGCCTCGTACCCTTTCCATCAGCCACGGCAGCCTGGAAGTGCAGGCTGCGGCTAACCGCAGTGTCCCGCGCCTGGCTGTATCAATTCTCGACGTTAGTTACACCCAACGGGGTAGATTTGATGCCAGAGTCAGTATCGGAGCTAACTCAACTGTAACTGTTGGATGCCTGATGTTAGGCATTCAGGGTGGCATTGACCTCGCCACAGATGCCCAGCTTAATGTGACAGGCAACCTTGATGTTTCAAACGGCAACGGCTCTATTGAAGGCCCCAGCTTAAGCTCGCGACCAGCTGGCGCACACGTTATCGGCATTGTCACGGGGGTCAACGGAGGCACTCACAACGTGTTCAGCGGCAATTTGCGCTGGTGCGTTGATGAGGTTCCGGGGCTCGCCTGCCCTGCCACCGGCCCCAAGCAAACCCCACAAAGTGGCAGCAACTGCAGGCCCCTGCCCGTCACGCTCGTTAGCTTTACAGCCCAGGCCCGCCCTTCCGGCGTGAAACTCGACTGGGTAACTGCTACCGAACTCAACAACGACTACTTTGAGGTGCAGCGTAGCGCTAGTGGACAGGCCTTTGCGCCAATTAGCCAAGTACCTGGCTCCGGCACTACCAACTCGGGAGCTACGTACAGCTTTACCGATACGGCCCCGCTGGCCGGCTCGGGCTATTACCGCCTGCGCCAAGTAGACCGGGACGGTAGCGAGGCGTTTTCTGCGGTGGTAGTGGCTACCGGCCCACAGCAGCTTGAAGCCCTCATTTACCCCAACCCCGGCACCACAACAATTATGCTGCCCGCTGGCACAGGCCAGCCCGTCGATTACCGGATTTACACCATCACCGGCCGCACCGTTCTTGCGGGCCGCACGGCAGGCGGTACTTCGTTCGGTGTGCAACAGATTCCGGCCGGCCTCTACCTAATAGAACTCGTTACCGGCGGCCAGCGTCACGTTCAGCGTTTCGTGCGGCACTGAGCGCATATCGGGAATTCCTGGAAAACGCTGTTTTTGTCAGGCTGAGGGTGTGGCAGCAGCTCTGCCGCTTCGTTGTAGCAGTAATTCAGCGAAGCGGTAGAGCTGCTGCCACACCCTCAGCCTGACGATTCCCCAACACTTGCTAAGTCCGTCCATCGGCCAGCTGCATCAACGCCAGAAGGCCCGTTCCGCACTATGCGAAACGGGCTTCTGCGTTGATGCAGCTTTGTCTAGCCGTTCATGGCCAGCAGGAACTCTTCGTTGTCCTTGGTGCCTTTCATGCGGTCTTTGAGGAACTCCATAGCTTCGGAAGCCGTCATGTCGGACATGAACTTGCGAAGCACCCAGATGCGGTTGAGCTCGTCCTTGCTCATGAGCAGGTCTTCGCGGCGGGTACCGGAAGCGGGCACGTCGATGGCCGGGAAGATGCGCTTATTGGCCAACTTCCGGTCGAGCTGCAGTTCCATGTTGCCGGTACCCTTGAATTCCTCGAAAATCACCTCGTCCATTTTGGAGCCGGTTTCGATGAGGGCCGTGGCAATAATAGTAAGCGAACCGCCGTCTTCCACGTTGCGGGCCGCGCCGAAAAAGCGCTTGGGCTTGTGCAAGGCGTTGGCATCGACACCACCCGACAGAATCTTACCCGAGGCCGGCTGCACCGCGTTGTAGGCGCGGGCCAGGCGGGTAATCGAATCAAGCAGAATAACCACATCATGGCCGCACTCGACGAGGCGCTTGGCCTTTTCCAGCGCGATGGTGGCAATTTTCACGTGGCGGTCGGCCGTTTCGTCGAAGGTCGAGCTGAGCACTTCGGCCTTCACGGTGCGGGCCATGTCGGTCACTTCCTCCGGCCGTTCGTCAATGAGCAGAATCATGAGGTACACCTCGGGATGGTTTTCCGAAATGGCGTTGGCAATTTCCTGCAGCAGCACCGTTTTGCCGGTTTTGGGCTGGGCCACAATCAGGCCCCGCTGGCCCTTGCCAATGGGGGCGAACAGGTCGAGAATCCGGGTGCTGTACTGGGCCGATTTGGTGGTCAGCTTGAGGCGTTCCTCGGCGAAGAGCGGGGTGAGATTGGTGAACGGAATTCGGTCGCGGGCTTCCTCTACCGAGCGGCCGTTCACGCTCTCCACACTCACGAGGGCAAAGTACTTCTCGCCTTCGCGGGGCGGACGGATAGTAGCTTTTACCGAGTCGCCGGCCTTGAGAGCGAACTGCTTGACCTGCTGGGGCGACACGTAAATGTCGTCGGGCGAGGTGAGGTAGTTGTAGAAGGGACTGCGCAGGAAGCCGTAGCCGCCATCGGGCATCATTTCCAAAGTGCCGTCGCCGGGAATCACAAGGTCCATTTCCGGCAGCTTGTTGCCGCGCTGCTGCTGGTCGCGCTGCTGATCCTGCCGGTCGTTGCGCGGCTGGTCCTGGCGTTGCTCCTGGCGGCCCTGATCAGAGCGGCCGGCTTCGGCACCACCGCCGCTCTGGCGCTCGGTCTGGCGCTGCTGGCGGGCAAGCTCGCGGGCGGCAAACCGCTCCTCGCGGCGCTGCTCGCGCTGTTCCCGGCCATCAGGGCGGTTGCCGTCGCGCTGGTTACGGCCTTCGCGTGGCTGGTCGTTCCGGTTTTCGCGGCCCTCCCGGTTTTCGCGGCCCTCCCGCCCTTCCCGGTTCTCCCGGCCATCACGGCCACTGTAGCTGTCAGCGCGGTCGTCGCGGAAGTTGCGGGGCTGGTCGGCGCGCGGGGCACCGGCCGTTTCGTCGGCTACTGCGGCGGCTACGGTAGCACCGGCCAGATCATCAGAAAGCGCGACGTCGGCCAGGGCGACATCGGCCAGGGCGGCATCGGAGGCCGTGATGGGGCGGCCGGCGCGGTCGGTGCGGATACGGCGCTCGGGGCGCTGGTAGAGCTTTACCGGGCGGTCGGCGCTGCCGGGCTCCTCTATTGCGTCTGCGGCTACGGCTGCGGCAGCCGGCTCGGCGGGCGTGGCCGTCAGGGTTACATCAGAATAGGTAGGCGAAGGAGCCGACGCTTCCGGAGCCATAGGGCTGGGAGCTGCTTCGGGGGCGACAGCAGCCATTTCGGCGGGGGCCAATGGTGCGGGGGCCTGCTGAGCCGCCTGCTCGGCCGCAGCTTTGGTGCGGCTAACGGCCGGGCGTGCCGCCGCTTTTTTCGGGGCTGCGGCCTGCGAAGCGCGGGCGGCAGGCTTTTTAGGCGCTGCTTCGGCGGCTACCGCGGCGACGGCAGCAACAGGTTCCGCGGCTGGTCGGGCGGCGGGTCGGGGTGCGGGGCCCTTCGCCTGGTGGTCTAAAATCTTGTAAATCAGGTCTTGCTTACTCAGCTTCTTGAAATTACCCACCTCAATGGTTTCGGCAATCTCCTTCAACTCGGACAACAAACGGTCCTTTAGCTCGTCGATGGTGTACATATACTGATGTGGGGGGCAAAAAAGGGAATTCGGGGCCGCGCGCGCACCGCACAAGCGAGGCAAGGGGCATTCCGGACATCAGTAGCAACCGCGGGGCGGTGCCTGATGCAGGGAAAAGCAGGAAATGGGTAAGTGAAACCGGCTGGCGCGGGGCGAAGACGGGCGGGGCGTAAAGAATAAATCAGCTAACGGGCCCGCCGGCTAAGGCCGACTTGTATGTGCAATGTTAACGGAATATGCGGGAACTGCCAAATCGGGCTTTCAATCCGGCCACTCAGGCTGGTACGAGTGGCCCGGCGGCCGCGAAACAGGCGGCAGCAGCCCCGAAGAACCCACCGGCTTGCTCTGGGCAACTGCTCGCAGCCTATACGGCGGGCTGCGCTGAAAGGATGCGGCCGGCCGCTTTGCCGCCCCGGAAATGGCCCACGCTTGGCGGTCGGAATCAAACGGCTATTTTTGGGCTTCCGAATTCGCTTTTTCTGCCCCACCAATATGCTGCAAGTTGCCGTCCTGAAAGAAAATACTGCGGCCGTGCTGGCTGCCCTGGCCAAGCGCCACTACCCCACCGCCGAAGCCGACGTGCAGGCCGTGCTCGACCTCGACCAGCGCCGCCGCGAGCTGCAAACCAGCCACGACCAAGCCCAGGCCGAAGCCAACGAGCTGGCCCGCCAGATTGGCGGCCTGATGAAAACCGGCCAGAAAGCCGAGGCCGAAGCCCTCAAGGTCCGCACCGGCGAGCTTAAGCAGCAAACCAAAGCGCATTCCGACGAGCTGGCCGACACCGAGAAACAGCTCCAGCAGCTGCTGTACAAGCTACCCAATCTGCCCCACGAAAGCGTACCCGCCGCCGCGCGGCCGACGACAACGAGGTGGTGCGCGAGTGGGGCACGAAGCCCGAGCTGGCGGCCGACGCCAAGCCTCATTGGGAGCTGATTGAGCAGTACGATATCATCGATTTCGCGCTGGGCAACAAGATTACCGGAGCTGGCTTTCCGGTCTATAAGGATAAAGGCGCCCGGCTGCAGCGGGCGCTCATCAACTTTTTCCTGGATGAAGCCCGCGCCGCCGGCTACGTCGAAGTACAGGTCCCGATTCTGGTAAACGAGGCCAGCGGCTACGGCACCGGCAACCTGCCCGACAAGGAGGGCCAGATGTACCACGCCACCGCCGACGACCTGTACCTGATTCCGACGGCCGAGGTGCCCATTACCAACCTCTACCGCGACGATATTATTGCCACTGAGCGGCTGCCCATCCGCAACACCGGCTACACGCCCTGCTTCCGCCGCGAGGCCGGCTCGTGGGGCGCGCACGTGCGGGGCCTCAACCGCCTGCACCAGTTCGATAAGGTGGAAATAGTACACATCACGCAGCCCGAAAACAGCTACGCGGCCCTCGACGGTATGGTGGCCCACATTGAAGGCCTGCTGCAAAAGCTGGAGCTCCCCTACCGCGTGCTGCGCCTGTGCGGCGGCGATATGGGCTTCACCTCGGCCCTCACCTTCGATTTGGAGGTGTGGAGCGGTGCCCAGCAGCGCTGGCTCGAAGTGAGCTCGGCCTCCAACTTCGAAACCTACCAAGCCAACCGCCTCAAGCTCCGCTACCGCCCCGAGGGCACCAAAACACAGCTGCTGCACACGCTCAACGGCTCGGCGCTGGCCCTGCCCCGCATTGTGGCGGCCTTGCTCGAAAACAACCAGACGCCCGAAGGCATCCGCCTGCCCAAAGCGCTGCACTCGTATTGCGGGTTCGAGACGATTGGCGGGTAACTCGCCGAATGAACGAGCTGTTATTCAGCGCAAAGCCCCTGATGTCCGTGCGGATGTCAGGGGCTTTGCGCTTGCGAAGGCTGCACTCGTTTATTCCTCTTTTAGCGTGGTAACAATGCGCAGGCTGGCTTGCAGCGTTTTCTGCACGGGGCACTTGGAAGAAACAGTTTCCAGGCGCTGGCGCTGCTCGGGCGTGAGAGGGCCAAGCAGGCGTAGCTCCTTATCCACCTGTTCGAGCAGTTGGCCGGTTTCCTCGCACTTTTCGCAGTCCTGCTCGTGTACGCGGCCGTGGCGCAGGCGTACTTCCACGCCTTCGAGCGGCCACTGCTTGCGGCTGGCGTAGAGGCGTAGCGTGATGGCCGTGCAGGATCCAAGGGCCGAAAGCAGCAGGTCGTAGGGCGTAGGGCCTTTATCGAGGCCGCCTACGCTTACGGGCTCATCGGCGAACCAGGTATGGCGGCCGGCCTGCACATCAGCTGTCAGGGCCTCGGGGCCGACTTTTACCAGTACTGTATAGTTATTGGCGGGCGTATCCGTCATAGTTCAGACAATGGGCATGGTTAGTTTCTGCATCAGCGCGTCGTTGGCCGGCGACGAGTAGGCGCCGTAGGCACTCACCAGCAGCCCGCACACGCCCTTATCCGACTCGATGGCGTAGAGGATGCTTTCGTCGCCGGGGTCAGTATCGCCTTCGAAGCGGTAGAACTCGCGCACCTGGAAATTGGCGGGGTGCAGCTTCAAATCCAGACCGGGACAGTGCAGGTGGTCATCGGCCAGGTTGAAATCATGGTCGTAGCCGTGTTGCTGCAGGTCGCGGATAGCCCCGCTGAGCGTGTCGTATGTTTTCATAGCTGGTTAGGGAAAGGCCCTATCAGCGGTACGCAACCACTTGCCAACCGTTGTGCTTTATTCGGGCTGGGCGGGCTCCGGCGGCCTCTCTCCCTCCTAGCGCCCGTCGCGGGCCGGGGGCAGGTCGAGGTTGAAGACGATGTCGCGCATACACTTGAAATGGCCCTGCGGACACTCGGCGAAGCCAATTTTCGAGCAGGGCCGGCAGGCCAGCCCTTCCACCTGCAAGAGCCGGAAATCGGTGCGGTAGGGGTACATGCCAAACTCGGGCACCGTGTTGCCCCACACGCTGAAAATCTCCTTCTGAAACGCTGCCGCTATGTGCATCAGCCCGGTGTCGTGGCTGACGACCAGCCGCGCCTGCCGCACCAGCGAGGCCGATTGGTTGAGGTTGAACTTCCCGCAGGCGTTGTAGATGATGGTTTGGGGGGCTGGCGGGCTCGCGTTTTTGGGGAAGTAGTAGGGGCTCTCCGGAATCCGGGGTGCCTGGGGCGGCGAGGCGGCCGCGCCCTCATCAAAAGCCAACTCGATAATGTGGCCGGTGCTTTCGTCGGTGGGGCCGCCCAGCAGCACCACCGGCTGGCGCAACAGCCCGCACAGCTCAATAATCCGCTCGACGGGCAGGCGCTTAGTGGCGTGCTGGGCTCCGATGGCAAAGGCCACGTAGCCGCGTTGGAAAGCGGGCGGCAGCACCTCGGCCACCTCCACCTCGTCTTCTTCCGGGATGAAATAATCGAGTCCCTGGTTATCGTTCCGCACGCCCAGCGGCGCGGCGGCGGCCAGGTAACGGTCCACGATGTGCACCCGGGGCAGGGTGTTAATCTTCCAGTTCACCAGCAACCACTTGCGAGCGTTGAGCTTGTCGAAGCTACTGGCTTTCACGCCCAGCCGGGCCTTGATAAGAGCCGTGCGCAGGTTGTGGTGCAGGTCGATGATGAAGTCGAACTGCTCGGCCCTGAGTTCAGCCACCAACTCACCCAAACTACCCGTCAGGCAATGCACCTGGTCGACGTAGGGGTTGTTTTCCACGATTCCGCGGAAAGCCGGTTTAGTGGCAAAGTGCAGCACGGCCCCCGCCACCTGCTGCTTCACGGCGCGGATAACAGGTGTAGTCAGCACGATGTCGCCGATGGAGGAAAACCGCAGAATCAGAATCTTCATTGAGTTACGCGTGAAAGAACGGTGTCATGCTGAGTGCAGCGAAGCGGAGTCGAAGCATCTCTACCGCAATAGTAAACTCAACAACAGGATTAGCATTGCAGTAGGGATGCTTCGACTCCGCTTCGCTACGCTCAGCATGACACCGTTCTTTTTATTCGAACAACGAGCCCTTACCCAAACAACGAATCCTGAAATTCCAGCGGGGGCTTGATGTTGGCTTTGCGCTGAGCGAAGTAGTCGGCGGCCTCCTGCACCGTTTTTGTGTTGAAGGTGGTGGCTTTAGTGAGACCGCCTTTGCGGCCCATCAGCACGCCGTAGCGCATATCGGCGTAGCCGCTGGTGTGGTGGGCGTCGGGGTTGATGCTGAGCTGCACGCCCTGCTCCAGCGCGTAATGCACCCAACGCCAGTCGAGGTCGAGGCGCCAGGGGTTGGCGTTGATTTCGATGATGACGTTGTGTTTCGCGCAGGCGTCGATGATGGCCTTATGATCGAGCGGGTAGCCTTCGCGGCGTAGCAGCAGCCGGCCGGTGGGGTGGCCGAGCATGGTGGTGTAGGGGTTTTCGATGGCCCGCAGCACCCGCGTGGTGGCCTTGCGCTCGTCCATTTTGAGGTTGGAATGCACCGAGGCCACAATGAAATCGAAGGTTTCGAGCACGGACGGCGCATAATCCAACCCGCCATCCGACAGAATATCCGACTCGATACCCTTGAAGATGCGGAACGGAGCCAGCTCCTGGTTGAGCTGGTCTATTTCCTGGTGCTGCTGGCGCACCCGCTCCACCGGCAGGCCGTTGGCGTAGTGGGCGGCCTGCGAGTGGTCGCATATTCCCAAGTACTCGTAGCCGCCGTCGCGCAGGAAAGTGGCCATTTCGCGCAGGCTGTGGGTGCCGTCGGAGTAGGTGCTGTGGTTGTGCAGTGAGCCGCGCAGGTCGCCGGGCTCCAGCAGCTGGGGCAGCTGGTGCTGGCGGGCCAGCGGCAGCTCCCACAGGCCCTCGCGCAGCTCGGGCTCCACGTATTGCAGGCCGGCGCGCTGGTAGAGGTCGGGTTCGGTGGCGAACTGCTCGCGCCCTAGCCACTGGCGCAGACTGGCCGGCTGGCCGGGCAGTAACTCGTCGTCGGTCAGGGCGCCGCTCAGATGGGCATCGGTGGCCGAAGTGAGCAGCAACTGGTTGGTAAACTCGGCGGGCGAAACCAGCCGCACTTCTACCTGCACGCCCGAGGCCGTGGCCGCGCCGCGCCAGGCAAACGGGCCGCTGCGGCGCGGGGT
>NZ_QVLT01000025.1 GCF_003417065.2 Hymenobacter lapidiphilus
CGCCAAACGGCTTAAGACCTTGCGCGGCCTCACGCCACATGAATTTGTCTGTGCCGAGTGGCAGAAAAACCCCGTTAACTTTACCCAGGACCCGACCCACCTCACGCTGGGACTATACATCTAGGTCATGGCCGTTGCGCTCAGTGAAGGAGTAGAACGGCGGGGCCTGCTTGGTTTGGGCATAATGGCGCGACAGCTTAATCAGGTCCGCATCGAGCAGGTTGCTGGTGTTGTCGCTCGGGTCAAAGAACTCGGCAATCCACCGCGCGGCTTGCTGCTGCATCACGGCTTCATCGAGGTTGTCGTCTTCCCACTGCGGGGGCAAATTGGTTTTAAGGTGCTCTAGGAAGCGTTCGAACTTGGGCTGCGCCTGCGCCGATACCACTACAAATTCGCGGTAGGTTTCGGTGTCTTCGGCCGTGGTGGCCAGCACTTCGGTTTCGTACCAGCCAACCGGCAGACTATCGAGGTAGGGCTGGTCGGCGAAAACCCGGCCGCTGTCTATCTGCCGCGACAACTCCTCGACCAGCGCAATGGAGATGAACTCGATGGGATAGGCCCCGCGGGTGCGCGGCTCCATTTCCTCGCGGCCGCCCTGGCCTTCGGGCGTGGCGAAGTTGATGACCTTCTTCCAGTTATCGACGAAGAAGACGATGTTAGCCACTTCCTTATCGGGGCCACCACCAGCGGCTTTACCGCGTAGGGCCCGGCCAATCATCTGGGTGAGAAGGATGGCGCTGGTAGTCTGGCGGGTGATGAAGACGGTGTTGACGTTGGGCACGTCGGTGCCTTCCGAGAGCATGCGCACGTTCAGCAGCACATCCAACTCGTTGTTACGGAACTGGTGCAGGATGCGGGTATTCTCGGCCGTGTTGCGCTGGTTGCGCTCGGCCACGGTGTTAGCGCGGGCGTCGACGTGTGAGTACACCGCATCCACATTCAGCTCAATACCCTGCTCCTGGGCCCGCTGCATCAGCTTTTCCTTGATGTAAACGCACTGAAACCAACGGTCAGCGAAGATGATGGTTTTGCCGTAGGTTTTGCGGTTAGCCAGGTAGTCGTCTACGATGTAGTCGTTGCGGCCACTGTCTCGCGCTAGGCGCTCAATGAGGTCTTCGGGCAGGTCTTTGTGCTGGCGCACCAAGCGGTCAAACAAGCTGTCATCGACGGCAATTTCCTGACCCGTGTTCTTCTGCACGTAGTGCGGCACGGCTAGGATATTCTGGCTTATCAGGTCGGCTTTATCTACCTGGTCGATGATACCGTCCTGGAAAATATCCCAGAGCCAGCCCCGGCGGCGGGCATCGGAGTAGCTCGGCGTAGCCGTGAGGCCCAGAAAGTAGCAGCCGGGCACCTTCTGGCGGATACCCTCGGCGAAGCGGCTGCCCCCGATGAGCAGGTTGCGGCAGCCGTAGGCGGGCGCGTGGTGGGCCTCATCGAGCACCACAAACAGCCCCGTCTGGCGGGAGTGGTCCAGGAACCGCTCGAAAGCAGTTTTGCGGGGCCGGCCCGTTTCGTCCAGCGCCGCCGGCTCGGTGTTGGATATAGCTGTCTGGGTGGTGATGATAAGGATGTCGTCGCTGGGGTCAATCTGCGAGGCGTTGGAGTGCTCGGGGTCACTCGATACCAGGCGCATGTTGATGCTGCGGCGCGACGGCGGCACTTGCAGCAGGTTGCTCTTGAACGTGTCGTAGGCCTGCTCCAGTAGGTGGCCGGTGTGGGCCAGCCACAGCACTTTGGCCCCTTTGGGTAGCACGTTCCGGCAAATCCAGTTCACCGACGTGAAGGTTTTGCCGGCCCCGGTAGGCAGCACCAGAATACCGGCCTTATGCTCCTTATCGGCAAACGTGAACAGCTTGCTGAGCTTCACAAACGCATCCTTCTGATGCTCGAAGGGAGTTTTGGAAATAGCCTGGGGATTGTCGCGGCGGAGCTGTTCGAGGTCGATAGATTGGTACATTATCAGTAAGTAACAAGGTATAGTGGTAGCAGGCAATGCGGCGGTGAGTTGCTGAGCAGCGGAGGGCCTAGTCGCAAGGTATCAATTGAGCTGGCAAAAGCTCGTCAGTTTTGCGGAGTCAGGTTTAACAACTGCCGGGAATCACCGTAAAATAACTACTTTGCTAAACCGGCGCACTTAACTAACCCGATTAGCGTTACCTTTGCGTCCCATTTAGCAAGATTCACGTCATTGCTTTTCCAACCCATGCTGACTGATGCCTTCGACTACGAGAAAGCGCTCAACGTACTGCTGTATGTGGTAGACCAGCTTGGTATGCCTGGGTATCACCAGACGTTTAAGACTTTATACTTTGCCGAGCAGCGTAGCCTGGCTACGTATGGTAGCGCTATTGTGGGCGACGGATTTGTGAAGATGGAGGCCGGCCCGGTGCCATCCGAAATCTACAACATGGTGAAAATTGCCGATGGCCGCAACCAGGACAATCGCCTAAGTGAGGGATATATCCAAACCGTTCGGCAGCACTTGAGGGCCGTAGCACCGCACCGCTTGCAAGCCCTAATGACGCCTGACCTGGATTTTCTATCCGATACGGACCGGGAATGTTTGGATGCCGCTATTGAGTTTTGCCGTAACAGGAGCTACCAGGACCTAAAGGATATTTCGCACGATACGGCCTGGGACGCGGCGTCGATGAGCAGCTTTATGGATACGCTAAAGATTGCAGCAGCTGGTGGGGCCGATGAGGTAGCCTTGAAGTACCTGGAAGAGGGGCTGATGGATAGCAGCTACTACGCGGCCTAAGCGCGCCATTTCCACCTGCGGCATTTTGGCAAACCTCGGCGATTTTTTCTCGGAAGAACAACGGGCGGCACATAGTCTGCGGGCCTTGGTGGTCGGGACGCTGGTACGCTCGCCGGTGCCGGATACCACGCCGCCAAAATTCAAGTTCTGGGTCATCATCGGGTTTGCTGATGAGGGCGCCGAAATGGGCGTAGTGTACCTGAATACGCAGCCCAATGCCTTTATTCAGCGTAATCCGGTGCTGGCCGCTTTGCAGATGCCGGTGCGCCATGATGCCCGCAACCTGGTGGACTATGACTGCTACGCGGATTGCACGGAGCTAAAACGTAAGAGTACCGCCGCCATTCAGCAGCAGCTGGCCGACGAGCCAGCCTTTGTGCGAGGCATTTTAGAACCGGCCGAGCTGGCAGTTTTACAGGCGGCCCTCCGGACGAGCCCTAAGATTTCGCCGCGAGATAAAAAGCGCTTTGGGATTTGGTAAGTCAGTCCCTATTACAAAGCAAAGGCTCCGCTGAAGCGGAGCCTTTGCTTTGTCGATTAGTTAGGAATCATCCAGCTACTTTAGGACTGAGAGAAGCAGACTGACCGGTTACTTAAACTGCTGATAGTGCTGTGGCTCCTTCCAGAACTCATGGCAGGCAGTTATTTGCTGAACGCCAAATATGTCACGCTCCAGCTTTTTCGCATTACCAATACCTAGCTGCTCGCACAACGCATAAAAGCCTTTGCCATGCTCAAATGTGTTTTTGAATACGGCCACCGCACTTAGCACCGGCCGCCCAGCTTGATACTCATGGGTACCAATGTCGCCCAGGATAACTGCAATGGCATTCCGGTGGTGGGCCAGGCCCATATCGAGGCCCAGCCCACAAGCGTTAGCCAACTCCTGGTAGGAGATAGTTTTGCTGGCGTGGGCCAAATCAATCAGGTGCTCCCGGACGGTGTTGTTCATCTGTTCAGGCGTTGGTGGGGCCGTCAATCATTTCGACCAGCGCCCGGGTTACGGCTTCGAGTTTTTGGGCGACGGGCTGCCAGTTCTCCGTGCTGGTATCGAGCTGCTGGAACTCGCTGTAGGGCAGGTAAACCGAAACAGCAAAGCCCAGGGCCACGGCCGCATAATTCCGGTCTGTATCGACGAAGTGCTTTTTCCAGGCGGGCTCTAGGCGGCGCCATTCCTTTTTCGTGTCCTGGTCGAGCAAGGCTTCCAACTCCGGCCAGGAATCCCGGTTCCATTTGCCGGCGTACTTATCGAAAGCGCTCCGGCTCATGAAGTCGTTGTAGACGGGAATCTCGAACAGGTAGCGGTTGAAGTGCGAGAATTTTATGTACTCTTCCACTTCTACTCCATAGACTTGGCCATCCACCGTGAGTTCGGTAGTATTGACCCAGGCCAACGACTTGCTGAAGATGGGCCATCCCTGCTGCTTGGTGTTGGCGGGCCACACACTTGCCACGATGTAGGGCTTGCCATCGTGCAGCCTTAAATTCGTGATTACTTCGCTGGCCCATTTTACATTGATGGGCATAGCTACCCGGCTGTTATACCACTTCAGCTTGTCGCCGAAGGCCTGCTGCTGAATGTAGTGCAGGCGCTTGTAAAGCGCCGATTCGTTGATAGCGCCGGCGCGCTCAAACGGAATGGAACGGAAGGGCAGCACCTCATCCCAGTGGGGATAATGATACTGGATGTATTGCACGAAATCGGTGGTGTAGGGGCTGGCGTGGCCGGTGAGCTGGTGCAGGTTGCGGGTGTTGGTAGCCAGGCGTACTACCTGCGCCCAGCTCAAGGCTTTAGCCTGCACGGTAGCGGCATGGTCCTCGCCCTGGGCTTCCTGGTAGGCTTCGACCTGGCCTTTCAGCTGGGCCAGGCAATCTTCGCCGGTGCGCTTCACTTCTACCAGTACCAGCACATCCTTATAGCGAATGGTGAGGTCGGTGATGGGCGACTCGTTGCGCCAGGCCCGGACCGTTTCGTAAGTGGCGGCATTCAGGCTGGCCCCGGTGATTGCCACCGCATAGATGGCGGCGTAGGGCCCCAGGTCGCGCACCGACTGCTGCACGTCTATTTCCAGCCGCTCCTGGTTATCGGTGAGGTCGAGGTGGCGGCGCAGTTCTTCTTCCCCCACGATGGTGCCCAGCAGGCTGTATAGGAAAAGCGTGTCGTGTTGCAGGCACAGGGCCAGGGCACGCGTCAGGTTGTTTTCGAGCACTTGCTGGTCTTCGCTGGCGGAGTAGTGCCGGAATAGATTTAGATGGGCGTTCACTAGAAATGGAGATAATGGATGAGAATGTATTTACAGCGCCAAGTGCAACTGCCCTGCTACCACCTTGCCGGCCGGTTTCGGCTGCCCCAACTCGCCGCGAAAGGCTTGCTGTAGCAGGCTATTGAACAGGGCTTCGGACTGAAGCTGAAGCTGCTGCGTAGTGGCTTTTTGAACTTCAATTTGAGCTACAATTTCAGCGAATTGATTTTGTAAGTCAACAGGTGGAATTGGAATGGAAATATTCTGCAACTCCTGCGCGTTTATGTTCGCCATACCCACAATGCTTTTACACATATTAAGTAGGGTCAGCTTTCCATATTTCGAGTTCAGGAAGGCAGAAATGTACTCGGTATTACTCCGTTCATTAGACCGAACTCGGATTAGATAGCCAGCAATTGCCATCTCCTTTTCCATTCGATACACAGCAGTCTTTCCAACAAGCTCCTTGCTGTTTGTACGGTTGAATAAAAGGTCACCTTTATGGACTAAGTATTTGGGCTCTTCCTTCTCATCTAGGTTGATGTACTTCAGTGATTTGAAATCCATCGAGCCCTCATAAGTAAGGTTATTCATGCGTAGGTATGGATAAGTACCAGCGTCTTCAGCGGGTTTGCTCGTTCCATACTTCGCCTCCGTAATGATGTCCCTTATTGTTCCCATCGGCCACCCCTTCTCATTGCGCACCGGGTCGCCGAACATATCCACGAACACGGCCTGCACCAACTGGTCGTAGTGAGCCAGCAGCTGCCGGTCCTGCTGGCGCAGGCGGTCAGCCTGATCCAGCACTTGGGCAATCTGGATTTGCTCGGCTAGGGGCGGGAGGGGGATTGGAATACTATCTAGCGCGCCTTTAGTTAATTTGCCGCGTGTTGAGCCAGTCACATATTGCGTTAAATCTTCTTGATTAAGGTAATACATCAAGTACTTAAGATGGGTACCGCTTTTTGCAGTAAGTACGTGAGCATGATTATTCACCCAGCACTTCTCATTGTAGATAACGGCGCATTTTTCCCCTTTGCCCCAACTGCCACCGTCCTCAGCTACACATAGAATTTCTTCGTCAAAAAGGTATTCATCAACCAAGCCCATAATATTATTAGCGCCGATGTATGGGTAGAGTCCTTTTTGCGTGATGACTTCGCGCTGCGTTGAGTTTAACGGTTTTCTTCTATTATCGAGGTTATTCGTTACGGCACTGAGTTTTTGCACCTTCATCTGAGTAGGTTTTAGAGCACTCATCCCAGTAACTCTTCAAGTTGCAGGAGCGACTGCTGGCGCTCCGAGTCCAGGGTGCGGATGGCGGCCAGGATGGCCTGCGGGGTTTCGTAGCTCACCTCGGCGTGCACGGTTTCCTTGTAGCGGTTGATGCTCAGGTCGTAGCCCTGGGCGCGGATGTCGGCCACGGGCACCAGGAAGCTCTGCTCGGTGCGGGCGCGTTGCTGCTCACCGGCCTCGTGGCGCAGGTGCCAGCGGGCCACCAGGTCGGGAATGTCGTTGGTGCCGGGCTTGGCCGCATCGAGCGGGGTGCGCTTGTCGTCGAGGGAGTAGCCATCGGCGCGCATGTCGTAGAACCACACCTGGTCGGTGCCGCCCGAGTTGGTTTTGGTGAAGATGAGCACCGCCGTGCTCACCCCCGCGTAGGGTTTAAACACCCCGCTGGGCATGGATACCACGCCTTCCAGCCGGTGCCCGTCAATCAGCATTTTGCGCACCGCTACGTGGGCCTTGCTGCTGCCGAAGAGCACCCCGTCGGGCACAATCACGGCGGCGCGGCCACCGGTTTTCAGCATGCGCAGCATCAGAGCCAGGAAGAGCAGCTCGGTTTTCTTGGTGTCCACGACCTTGCTCAGGCCCTTCTCCACGGTTTCCTTGTCGAGCGAGCCTTTGAAGGGTGGGTTGGCCAGCACCAGCGTGTACGCCTCCCGGATGCCAGCATTGGCCTCGCTCAGCGCGTCGCGGTAGTGCAGGCCGGGGTTCTCAATGCCGTGCAGCAGCAGGTTCATGGCCCCGATGCGAATCATGGTCGCATCGAACTCGATGCCGTTGAAGGCCTTGTTCTGGAAGTGGTCGGCGGCGGCGGCATCATTAAGCACCTCCGGGAAATGCTCGCGCAGGTACTCGCCGGCTCCCACCAGAAAGCCGCACGAGCCGGCCGAAGGGTCGCAGATGGTATCCTGGGGCGTGGGCCGCATCAGCTCCACCATCATCCGGATGATGTGGCGCGGCGTGCGGAACTGCCCGTTGGTGCCGGCCGTAGCCACCTTGCTCAGCAGGTACTCATATAGGTCGCCCTTGGTGTCCCGGTCGCTCATGTCGATGGCCGAGAGCATGGTCACCACCCGCTCCAGCAGGTTGGGCGTGGGTATCATGAAGGTGGCGCCCTTCATCTGCTCGGCAAACACGCCCTCGGTGCCGCCGGCTTCTTTCATAAACGGAAACACGTCCTGGCTAATCACCCGGTACATAGTGTCGGCGTCGGCTTCCTTGAAGTTGGTCCAGCGCAGCCCCTGCTGGTCGGCCCCAAAAATGGGGTTCTCGATGGGCTGCCCGGTCCACTGGGCCTGACTCTCGCGGGCGGTCTGCAGCTCGTCGAGGCGGCGGATAAACAGCAGATAGGTAATCTGTTCGATGACGGTGAGCGGGTTGGCAATGCCTCCGGTCCAGAAGGCCTCCCACACCCGGTCCACCTTATTGCGAAGGTCTCCGGTTAGCATTAGAAAGGGGGGGGTGATGAAATGCCGCCGGTAAAAGGCGGACATTAAAGGTAAGGCGTGGTATATGAGCCGATGTCTTATTCACTCACTGATTCTCCCGCGAGAACTATTTGTTTTTGGGCAATCAGGTTAGTAAACTCTCCGGCTCGATAGCTATTAAAAGCATCCATGCGGCCTATATCACCAGTGAATCTTTCATCCCAGCTGAATTCCGTATGATGCCATTGCTTTTCATCTTCCTTGTGCAGCAGTGCCTGCAGCCCATGAGGGAACATGTTGCATACATCTCCATAAAGGGAGTGCGCTTTTTGAAGCATCAGGCGTCGCAAAGGTCCATTCAAGTCCGTTGGCCGCATCAGTTCAGCGGGAATGAAGCACAGGTTTGCGGCACTAGTATATAAGCCTGAAAAACTGTACTCAGGTAATACTTCCGGCCAACCGCCCAGCCAATGGTCACCGCTTTTCTCTGAGGAATCACGCAGTTGCTTTAGCGTGTAATCGTTATGTGGAAACAAGTGCGCCAGATGGAAACCCACGTTGCGCGGGTCAGGTCCCGATTTAACTCCTCTTACCACATAGCGCCATAGCTCGTAGGGATAAGAATTGTCATCGGTAGCTAAAGATGCTTTCTGCCTATACATCTCCCGCAAATGTTGCGGCAGGCTTGGAGTCCAATGCGGGTCTTTCTCTAATGCCGATACTCCAGTTGGCTTGCGCTTTGCATCTTTGAAAGCAGATGGCTTATCACCACTGCCATGCCGCCTTACGCCTGGAAAAACACACGGACTACGCTCCCACAGATAAGATTCCATGGGTACCCCAACAGAATTTAATTGAGCAGACCACACAGTACGGTGTTGCTCATTAAAATCGGCAATGCTTTTTACGATGTCTGGGGAAAGCCATTTGATGTACGGCGTCACCAGCTTCACAAAAGCCTTTAACTGCTCATCGTTAGGCAAATCCCACTCATTCCAGTGGGTGTAATTATTCGTCATAGAAGTGTTTGAGTGAGTTAGAAGGTTAGTTACAAAAGCTGATGCAGTGCAGCACGCCGCCCAGCTTGGCCAGCTCCGTGCAGTTAATCGGCACGATGCTGCCGTTGGGGTTGAGCCGCTGGAGCTGGGCTAGCGTTTCCGTGTCGCTCGGCAGGTCGTAGGTAGGCACTAGCCACGTATCGTTGAGTTGCAGCAGGTTCACGTAAAGCCCCACAGCGCTATCAATTTCGGTTCCGGCCTGTTCCTCCACTGGATATTCCATAATACGCTCTACTTCCAGCCCCAGGGCCTGCACGCGGCGGGCCAGGGCAGTTACGCACTGCTGGTCCTCCGAATCGGCCCAGTGAGGTGGATAAGTGCTTACGAGGGCCGTGGTTGGCGATATAAACGTGATGTAGCCGTCCGTATGAGCGAGTTTATCGGCTTTAGGCAGTTTCACCCACTCCGTCTGCAAGCCTAGCTTCTGGCGGATAAGCGCCTCAATTTCCGGCTTTGAATAGTGCTTGGCGTTATCCTTGGCCAATTGCTCACTGACGAAAGCATACTGACCATTGGTTACCAGATTGCCCCCGTCCCATACTAGGTCCAGCAACTCCAGGTCGAGGTCTAGCAGCGAGTGCAGCATTTTCATGTTGTCGCTTATCTGCCGCGCAACCGCCATGCCCCCCCAGTAAACCTTGGGCTCAAACTTGGGCTTCACCAGGTGGGTGCCCATATTGAAGCCGGCGTAGTCGCGCAGCCAGACACCCCGTAGCTCGTTATTGACCACTACACGTAAGCGCGGATGCAGGCCGACGCTACGGAGCCGGTTGGCTATTTGGCGCGTTTTCACTTGCAGCACCACCTCGATATCGACAGGAATCAAGCCGAGTAGCTCCTCGTAAAAGCGCGTCAATACGCCGTAGTTGATTGGTTCGCCGTTACGGTCTGGCTCGCTTACTTCCTCCGGGTAAACAAGATAAAGTTGCCGCACGGGGGCAAAGTCGGTGCGCACGGCAGTAGCGGGCTGCTGCACTTGGCCGGAAGTGGCAAAATCTGCCTCGATACCGCCAAAAGCCTGTTGGGCCGCAGTTTTAAATTCTGCTATCAAGTCGTGTCCGTGACCGCGAATCTGGCGCCAGATGTGATAGTTAAGCACGAAGTTTTTGTGCCCTGCACCCGCGTACCAGGCATCCGTGGATTCAGTCGGCTGTAGGCGAATCATGTTTAACACCGTCTCTTGCACAAAAACGGTGTCTAAACGGTCAAGTATGCTGCGCAGCTCGGTGATTTGCTCGTTCTTGGAATTTTGCAGCGCTGGCGAAAGGCGCTTGGCTTCCTGCATCGCGTGTTGCTCGTTGGATAGTTCTTCTGGCATTATGGATAAACTGTAAAAAATGGGCGGCAATAGCATTACCCGATGCTAGGTCAGTGCAAATAGATTAACAGCACAAAAGCAGGCTTCCAACTTCCCGTTACATTCTATGCCTCAAGGGGCGAACGGCGCCAGAGGATGAAGCAAACTGCAGAACGGGTAGCACAGAAGTATCTTCTTCACAGCCATAACCTGGGAGCAACCACCAGACCACATAGATACAGGAACTCCGGCAGTTTCAACAGCTAATTTGTTTCCCGGCCATGATACTGCAGGCTGCCGCTCTCCATCGCTTTGTCCCCCAAATTCTTCCGCTGGTCGGCCCCCAACTATAAACCACCGGGAGGTAGTGCAATCCTGAGGGGTAAGTACTACATTTGAAATTGGGCCTCTCTTATCGGCCCGCTATTCAGCTGGTTATTTCGTTATGCAACAGCTTGCCGTTGATAATTTCCGGGTCTTCGCGTCCCCAGCGAACTTCGAGCTTTCTCCCATTACCATTCTTACCGGCCGTAACAACGCTGGCAAGTCCTCGCTCATCAAGTCGCTGCTACTACTGGCCGACTACCTGGAGCAAGATGACCAGACGGTACTACGTCTTGACGGCCCCCGGGCCCGACGCCACAAAATCAGCCAATTCAACAACCTAAAAAACTGGGAGACGGCCGCCGATACGGTGAGCCTGAGCTATACGGTAGGAGGCATCCGGCTTGAGTATGAGTTCGGCCGCCACCAAGAGCCCGTCATGGCCCGACTGCTGCGCTTTCGGGTCGTAGCGCCCGCTCTCAATGAGTACTTGGAGCTGCGCTTAATTGGGACTGAGCACACCACCTACAAACTTTCCGTACGGCAGGCGTTGATTGACTTTCTTATCAAGGAAGACGCTTATCTAGCCGCACAGAGCTTAGGGTATTTGGCGGAAGCCAATAAAGTGCGCGAAAAGCTAGACAACCTCGACAAAGAAATTGAGAGCAAAACAGCCCAGTTCGAGAAGTCGCCCGAAATGCTGAAATTCCTGGCTGTGGCTTCAGCATTCGAGCAGCTTAACGGCCGCCGTGGTAAGCTGCTGGCTCAGATTGACGAGCTCAAGGCATCGGCTGAAAGCAGCCGGACCCGCGACAAGGGCATTACCTACAGCGCCAACGTTACCCCCGACGAGTTGGAGCCCGGCTCGGCAAGTCTGCCCCGGCTCATTCAGGCGGGCCTACTCAGCTACCTCGATGACGACGCTACCCGCCCGGTGCAGTTTTTCAAGTATCGGGCCGAGCAGGAGCGCCACACGCTGGTCCGTTTCTACCAGGGTCTGCAGCTTGCGCTACGCTTCCCTTTAGTGCACCTCGGGCCCAACCGCACCTACCAGTCGCGGCTATACTTCAGCCACCAGGGCAGCAGTGAAATCATGGCCATTGTGGAAGCCTTCATGCACCGCGGCATCCGCCCGGGTAGCGAGGCCGACCAATTCCTACGCCATTGGCTGCCACGCTTTAATGTCGGCGACTCAGTTAATGTAACGCCAGTGGAAGGCATGGCCTTCAAAATTACCATTAACCCCACCAGCCGCCGCGGTAACCCCATCAACTTGGCCGATTTAGGTTTTGGAGCCGGTCAGATTTTAACCATTCTGCTGCAGATTGCTTCCGTGGTACAACAACAGGAAGAGCGCCGCAAAGCCGTCAAGTCCACTGACTCGCCACCCGTGCTTTTACTAATTGAGGAGCCCGAAGCTAACCTGCACCCGCGTCTGCAATCATTGCTGGCCGTGCTGTTCGAAGAGGTAACCCAGCGCTACCACATCCGGCTGCTGGTAGAAACCCACTCCGAGTATGTGGTCCGCAAGCTCCAACTGCTGGTGGCCACCCGCCCCGTGAACGATGGGCTACCCCCGCTCCCCGGAGCCGTCATCTACTACATGGACCAGCGTCTGGAGCCTACTTCGGACGAGCCAGAAAAGTTGGTAGCCGTGGCCCGCCGCATCACGATTTTGCCCGATGGCAAGTTAAGCGAAGCCTTCGGTGAAGGGTTTTTCGACGAGGCCGATGAGCATGCCATGGAACTCTACCGCCTCCAGAAAAAAGCAGCCCGCCAAGCTGCAGACCGCCTCTCCTGAGTTTAAATCGTTACTCTTTCGCTATTCATTATGGCTCGCAAAGCTTACTGTACTCTCGAAGCACTCGAAGAAATATTTGACGACCCCGTCACGCACGCCGACCTCTACCATATCCTGCGCGACTACCACGACGTAGTGCTCAACTTGCCCGAGGAAGACCTGGAACTGGAAATACTCCAAAACCAGTACCTGCGCACCCTTTGCAAGCGGGGCGTGTACCAGCTAGCTGGCGAAACCAATTTCTACGAGTGCCTGCCCGAAGAATTCATGGCCTGCACGGCAGGGGGCCTGTTCATTCTCGACGAGAGTCCGGCCGTCTGCGCCGACCTGTCGACCCGGTATGGGGCCTGCGTGCTTTCGCTGCGCGACCCGGCCCCTTCGCACACTCTCACTCACCACTATTACCGCCAGATGGCCCACCAGGACTCGTTCACTGAGTCTTCGCCTACCGGCTCCTCCCCGACCGATATCCCGGCAACATCGGCCCGCCAGGGTTGGCCGGCCTTGCTGGCACCAATGGGCCGGCTGCCCATGAACTCGCTGCTGCTTGTTGACAACTACCTATTCACCAACCTGCACGAGGGCCGTAAAAACTTGCTGAGTCTGCTCGACGGCCTGCTACCCCCAAGGCTCGACGTTGAGTTTCATCTGCTGCTGGTTACGACCAACCCCCGCAACGTACTAAGCCCCGCTGTGCTGGCCGATTTGTTCGACCAGATTCGCACCCACCTTAACCGCCCTTACCCGCTGTTGCTGGGCCTGCTCACCCATGGGGGTCAGGACCGGCGATTCCACCGCCGCGCTTGGGTAAGCAATTACCACTTCGGCAGCAGCGACCGGGGCTTTGTCTGCTTCGATGAGCAGGGCCGGGTAAAGGCGCACAACGATATCCGGGTGCAAGGGGCTTTCCGGGACGCCCGCACTCCTTACAGCGACGTCCCCTGGCGCAGTATGGTGCTGGAGTTGCAGTCAGCCGCCGCCCTGCGCCTGCATAACGAGCAACTTGGCGGGCTAATGGCCACTAATCTGCTCTACGGCAACTGCAATAACCGTCTGCTGCAGCTCGTGAACTAATCTTACTGGGGCAAAACGGGCAGCCGTCCTTCCCCGGCCTATTGGACGCCGCCTGGCTGGTGATGAACGATACCGTTCGTCACCAGCCGGGCCGGCGTTTTGCATGGAATCTGGCGTCGGCAACGCACGGCAGCCTGCCTATAACTTTACGATGCTTTAATTAATATCATAAAATGATATAGATGCTAGCACAATATGACATACACATAATTCATAAAACCCCTTTAAAACCTATTAAAGGGGTTTTAGCGCAGTGGCACAGACTTCGCAAATAGAGTTAATACCGCCGGCAACGTAGCTGCGGCCAATTCGCTGCCCCATGCACCTCGCCTACTCCGCCGCCGCTGCCACTTCGTCCGCCGAAACCCTGCAACTCTGCACTGGTGCTGACCTGCAGGCCGGGCTCCAGCAGCGGGTGCGGGCTGCTCTGAGCCAGGGCATCGAAGCGCTGGAGGCCACCGTTACCGAGCTGCTGGCTACCACCGGCCAAGGTCGGGGTTCGTGCCCAGTATTGGCCAGCATCATTGGCGAGCTATGCCAGCCCGACACCCTGCGGCTGCTGCTGGCCCAGCTGCTGGCCAGCGAGCCGGCCCTAACCGGTGTGCAGGACCGCTCCTACTACCACCACAATGGCTTCCGTAAGCTGGTACTGCTGCAGAACGCGGCATTCAAGCTGCGCCTGCACCTGTGGGAAGCCAACAGCGAGCGGCACCACGAAAATATCCACGACCACCGCTGGAACTTCGCTTCCTGCCTGCTGGCCGGTCGCTTCCAGACCGTAGTGTGGGAAGAAGACCCCACCGGCCCCGAGACCCGCCTCGACTGCACCTACACCCCAGCCCAGGGCAATGGCCACTACGGGGTGCGCGAAAACGGCCAGGTGCGGCTGCGCCAGCGGGCCACCCACCAGTTGCAGGCCGGCGACCTGTACTACATGCCGGCTAGCACCCTGCACCAGGTAACCGACCCGGGCCAGGGCGAAACCATCACCCTGATGCTCACGGCCACTCCCGTTTTGGACCACTGCAAGCTCTACGCCGAGCACTCCATCCCCGAGCAGGACAAGCAGAACGTCCCCTTCTCCCGCGCCGAGATTCAGCACGAGCTCCGGGCGCTGCTGCGCACCACCTGCCAGCCGGCCCTGGCTGCTTAAACCCGGCTAATCCCGCTGCTTCACTCAGTTTCCTCTTTACTGCTTGCGTTATGTATATCTGCCTCGAAGGCCTGAAAGGCTGCGGAAAATCCACCTTGCTCGGCCGCGCCCGCCAGCTGCTCACCACCCGCCAGGTTTCCTTCGACCTGGTGGCTCCCACCAGCTCAGCTCCATTGGAGCGCAGCTGGACCGAGCGAATGTCAGCTTGGGCGCCCTGCCTGCGGCGGCTCGATGCCTGGAATGAACGCCTGTACGCCGACCGCTCGCGCTACGCCACCGAAGCCGGCCAGTGGCAGCGCCCGCTGGTGCTCGGCGACCGCAGCATCGTGACCAGCTACGCGACCCGCTGGCACAAGTGGGCCGACCCGCACCAGTGCGTAAGCCGGGTCAATACGCTCGAAGCCCACCTGCCCGCCCCCGACCACATTATCCTGCTCGACCTCGACCCCGGACAGGCTTGGGAGCGCGCCCAGGCCCGCCAGCGCACCTACGGGCAATGCGACGAAACGCTGCCCCGGCTCCGGCAGGCCCGCGAGGCCTACGAGCAAATCCGGCGCTTCGGCATCCCCCGCCTGCGCCACACTCAGTGGCACGTGCTCGATGCCGGCCAGGAGCCCGCAGCCGTCTTCCACGACTGGCAGGCGCTAATGACTCGCTTGGCCCCCGGGGCTTTCGCTGGCGCACCAGCCTAGAGCTGACTCCTGTCTGCCCCTTGCCCCCTCTGCCGGCCACCGGGCCGGCTTTTACTCCCCTTGTAAAAACAAACCCCTTAGTAATGAAGCACTACATCACCGAAGCCGGCCGCCAACTCCTCGAAACCCGCATCAGCGCGCAGAACCGGAAAATTCGGACCATCCAGGCCGAGAAAAGCATTGCCTACACCGCCAGCGGCGACGGCTGGCACGACAATCCCGGCTACAACCAGCTTATCCAGCTTGAGGAGCGTGCCATCACCGAACTCAAGAACCTAGAGCAGCAACTGGCCCAGGGCGTGCTGTGGCTGAGGCCCGACCGCAATACGGAACAGGTGCAGATTAACTCAATCGTGCGCTTTTCCATGCAGGCCACCCGTGACCGTAGCGCCCGGGAAGTAACCTACGAGATTGGCGGGCACGGCGAATCAGACCTGGCTCGCCAACTCATCAGCTACACCTCCCCCATCGGGGCCGCCCTCTACGAGCTGCTGCCGGGCTCGGAAGTGGAAGTGCAAATTCCGGCCGGCCAGACCCGCCTGCGCATTCTGCAACTCTACCCCGACTGGGATACGGTGCGCGCCTCCCCAGTTCTGCGCTGATGCTTCCGCTGCCCGGGCCAGCCGCTCCTCCTCCGGCCCGAGTAGGTTAGCTCCGCCTACCACTCCACTTCTGCTTCTAGTCCTTTCTATGAACCACGAACTACTCCTGGCCTCACTCTGCCACTCTGGCCACCTGCGCCCTTTGGCCGATGAGCACTACCGCCGCCAAGAGCAGCAGAGTCTACTGCGGCTGCTGGCCAACCCCCGCCGCACGTTTCTGCAGGACTACGATGTATTGTTTCGCTACGTGAGCCTGTGGCTGCTGGCCCGTGGCTACGTGCTCAGCAACCACCAGCCCCACCAGGTGTTAAGCCGGGTTTGTGGGCAGCTGGCCCCGCCCGCCCTGGTCCAGCAGGTGGTCAGCAGCCGCCATGCCATCAAGTACGATGGCCGGCCGCCCACGCCCGCGGCCGTAGCCAGCTTAAGCCAGCTCACGGCGCAGCTGCAGGCGGCTGTCGGCACGGGCCCCATCGGCCGCTGAGGCAAACTGCCACAAAAACGGCCTTGGTTAAAAGTTTTGCACAGAGGTTAAAGGGGCAGTCACTCGGCGGGCGTGCCACCGCCCGCTAGCGTTACCTCGTTATTGTTCAACAAGGTACACCATACTGGCCCCCACCAATCAATAGCAGCTATTCCCGGAAATGAGGGGCCAGAAAGTGGGGCCAGCCATGTATCTTCGTGGCCCCACCTTTTTGACCTATTTTCCATGAACTTCGGCTACGCCCGCGTCTCGGCCAAAGACCAGCATCTCGATACCCAGCTTGACCTATTAAGCGCCGCCAGCGTTGACCGCGTGTTTCAGGAAAAGATCAGCGGCGCCATTACCCAGCGGCCCGTACTCACTGAGCTACTGGCCACCTTGCGGGCTGGCGATACGGTGACCGTGGCCCGCCTGAACCGGCTGGGCCGCAACAGTACCCACATCATGCAGCTGGTGGCCGAGCTGCACGCGCGCCAGGTGCGCTTCGTGGCTCTGGACCTGGGTATCGACACGGCCACGCCCGCTGGCCGGCTCGTGCTGGGCATCTTCGCTGCGCTGGCCGAGTACGACCGCGAGAGTATTCGGGAGCGGTCTGCCGCAGGCATTGCCCTGGCCAAAGCACAGGGCAAGCACTTGGGCCGTCGCCCGGGCGTGGATGCTGGCAAGTTGGGTAAGGTGCAGGCGTGTCTGGCCGCCGGCATGTCGGTGCACCAGACGGTAGCCGCCACGGGCGTAAGCGAGTCTAGTGTCAAGCGTTATCGCCGCCAATTGGCACTGGGCAATCTGGACATAGGGTGAGGAGATGTAATTCCGCTTACCCTATTGCGTACTCGCTAAAGCTTTAGGCTCCCCCATTACCATACTAGCTCAGTTTTCACACGCTGGTTCACATCTGCCAATTAGCCTCTCTTTTCGGGTACCTGTCTGGTTAGCACGTGCCGATTACCGTGCCCCAAAATTTATATACGCTGGCGAAGCGATGCTACGCGCAGCCATTTTACCTGCTTAGGTGCGCCCCATTGACTATCTGACCGGCAGTAGCCGATGCTGGTTCCCCAACCCCAGGAGGGGATGCTGCTTTTAGCGGACGGGTTTCTTTAACAAGCGGTTTTGCAGCGCCTCCCGGTAGCTCTCGGCCAGCGGAATAGGGACTGTTCCGACGGTTACCTGATGGCGCTCAATTTTGCGAATAGCCTTCAAGGCCACTATATACGACTTATGCACCCGGATGAACTCCTGGGCCGGCAGGGTGGCCAGCATGTCGGTGATCGTCATGCGAGTGCTCACCTGTCGATCCTGCTCCTGAATGAATAGCAAATTGGTATCCGACTGAATGTAGAGCACCTGCTCCACGTTGACGCGAATCCAGTCGTAGCCATCCTTCACGAAAATGCTGGGTGGGCCCTCCGGCGCGGGCATTACGTGGGCGTAGGCCCGGTTGCAGGCCTGCAGAAACCGGCCAAACTCGATGGGCTTGAGCAAGTAGTCGAGCGCTTGCAGCGAAAACCCCTCCACCGCATGCTCGGCATAGGCCGTCGTAAACACGATAGGCTTTTGCAGGGGCGCAATCAGCCGGGCAAAATCCACCCCGCGCACATCGGGCATCTCGATGTCGAGAAACAGCAAATCGACGCGTTGGGTGTGCAGGCAGGCCAGGGCCTCACTGGTGCTCAGAAAGGTATGGGTGAGCTGCATAAACGGCACCTTGGCCGCGTAGCGCTGCAATACCTCCAGCGCGGCAGGCTCATCATCGAGGGCGATGGCGTGTAACATGAGCACCTATAGGTCGAGGGTGAGAAGGACGATGAACGAATCGGCGGTTTGCTGAATGTGCAGCTCGTGCCGCCCGGCATACATGAGGGCCAGCCGCTGCCGGGCGTGGCAATACCGGTCCCCGGACCAGGCCGGTCGGCTGCTGCCGGGGCAATGCTGTTGGCTACCCGCATCCGCAGGCGCCGGTTTTCCACCACTACCTCCAACTCGATGAAGGCGGGCTGCACAAAGCTAATGCCGTACTGGTAGGCGTTTTCGATGAACGGAATCAGCAGCAGCGGGGCAATGTCGGCGCGCTGGCCGTCCCATTCCAGCTGAGTGGCCACCTGCAGGCCTTCGCGCTGGGGAAGGCGGGCGCGCTGTAGGGCCAGGTACTTTTCCAGAAACGAAAACTCGTGCTCGACAGAAGTCAGTGGCTGGGTCGACTCCTGCAGGGTGAAGCGCATGATGCCCGCCAGCTGCTGAATTAGGTCGGCCACCGTTTCGTTGTCGGCGCGCTGGGCCTCGTTGTAGATGGTGTTGAGGGCGTTGAACAGAAAATGCGGGTTTACGCGGGCCTTGAGCGCCGTCAGCTCGGCCTCTACTTTCTGCCGGAGTAGGTGGCCCTGCGCCCGACGGGCCCGAAACGAGTCGGCTACGTACCCATAAGCCCCGATGAAAGCCAGCAGCACCGCCGTCAGCAGCAGGTTCTCATCGATGAATTCGGGCACGTGCCGTGCGGATCTGCAGCAGTTCGAACAGCCCCCAGCCCAGGGCGCACAGCCAGTTACCGTACAACCAGCCGGCTCGGCCGGGGCCCAGCAGCCAGCGCTGGAACGCCAGCCGGTAGTTAAGGTGGGCCACGGCCCCCAAAGCGGCCAGCAGCAGCGCGATGCCGAGCAGGTAGCGCGCCAGTCCCCCCACGGCGGGCGCATCGGCCTCGTTTTGCCACATGGCCACGTATAGCAGCCGGCCCCAGTAGGCGAGCAGGCCGGTGAGGACCAGGGCAAAAAGTAGGGCCGGAGCCGGCCGGAGACGAGGCATAAGCGGGCAGTTACTTGGCGCGGGGCACGGTTAGCTTGAGACGCTGGGTTTCGCGCTGCCCCTGCTCCTCGCTCACGGGCGCCATCAGCAGCGTACGAGTTAGAAAATCCACTTCTTCCACGGCTTTAATATAGTATGTGCGGCCAGCTTGGACCTCCAGCCGCGTGATTTGGTTGTCGGATGGATAGCTCACCGACTCAATCTTTACCCGCCCCGGTGCCACCTCCAGCTGCAGGTACCGATTGGTGGGCAAGCTACCCCATTGTTTGTCGTTGATTTTGATGGCGTAGGAAGTACCGTAGAACTCGCGCTGCCGGTAAATTACTAGCCGCGCCGGGGTGCTCTGCGGCGCGGGGGGCGCCTCGACCCAGCCACTCAGCAGCAGCCACGTCGCCAGGAGTACGGACGTCCTCATTTGCCAGGGCGGAAGTTACTCGACACATAGAAGCCGACCTGCAGGTAGAGCTGACTGATCCGGTCGGCGGGAAACCCATCTACTACAAACGGCCCCGACTTCCACTTGCTCGGCTGCCACCCCCGCCGGTAGCCCAGGCGAAGGACGCTACCAACGTTTGCGCGGCGCTTCTCCCGCTGCGAAAGCTCCACGTTAAGGTCCCAGTACGGGTTGTCCAGCTTCAAAGACGAAATGTCACCATTATGGCTGTAACGCGCCAAGCTGCCCGTATAAGCCACGGTTTGATTGAAGCGGTTGATAACGGCGTAGTCGTAGCTGAGATTACCCGCGCCGAAGTTGAGATACAAGCGCATATTCCGGTCGTTGAGCACATCGTACCCCAGCATGGCGCCCGAATTGTTGGCGTAGGTGCGCCGCACTACGAGGGCATCGCGCTCATTCGGACCGTAAGCATTGACGCCGTATCCGAATTGTCCCAGGAATTTGAACCGCTTATAGCGCCCCCCCCCGTGGTAGTGTACGAACGGGTCGCCCGTAGCTTCCCGCTTGATCGCGTACTGGCGAAAAAACGAGTTCATATTGGCCATGTTGGTCAGGGCCATCATGTACCCCCCTTCGACTATAACGCTAAATCTGTAATCACTTTTGGGTAGGATGATGGCGGCCGGGGCAGCAGCCACCTGGGTCGAGTCTACCGCCGTTTGGCTTACGGCCGCCCGGCTCAGCAGCAGGAGCAATACAAGTAAGATGCGTGGCATACACGAAGGGGGCTAAGCAGTGATTGATGCTCCAAAACAACCCCCGCCTAGCCGCCCCCGCAACGCCGCGTGGCCAACACCCCCAACTTTGTGGGCAAATGCTTCTATTTTGTGTCGTCAGTTATGCACTATGCGCGTTGCACGATACAGTGCGTCCTTACCACAGCCTTTAGAAACCACCGTTTGGCTGAACACATCTGAGACCGACATACGCCTTCCTATTCTTTTTCTTTCTGTACGCGTACTGCGCCTGTTCCCTCCATGCCCGATATTACCTCGTTTGACTCCCTAGACTATGCCCTGCAGCAGGTGAGCGGCAAACCTACCGTACTAGAAGCGCTCTGGGATGGCGACACGCAGGGCTGGTATTTTGAGGTGGTAGGGTAAATGTGGACAGAATAGGGTCTTATCTTTCGAATGTCATGAAAGACAGCCCCAAACCTACTAAACGCCGGCACTACGACGCCGCCTTCCGGGCCGAAGCCCTGCGCCTGGCTGATGAAAGCCGCTCGACCCAGGCCGCGGCACGCGCCCTGAACATCGACCCTAAACGCATCTACAAGTGGCAAAAGGAAGCCCTTACCCCGGTGGCTGCTGCCCGTGGAGCGGAACTCGACCCGGCCACCGCCGCCGAATTGCGCCAGTTGCGGGCCGCCAATCGGCGGCAGGCGCAGGAGTTAGAAATTTTAAAAAAAGCCATCGCCAGTTGCCTGCTTTAAGCGCAGGCTCTCGCAGACACCGGACCAATGAGCCGCTACCGTTTCATCGAAGCGCAACGCGGCCACTATCCCGTGCGGCTGCTCTGCCAGTTGGTGCAGGTGCCCGCCAGCGGCTACTATGCGTGGCAACGGGGTCAGCAACAGGCCGTAACTCAGCCGGAGCCGGCCTGGGAAACGGCGTTGGTCAAGGTCTTTGGGGTGCACAAGCGCTGCTATGGTACGCGCCGCCTCCAAGTCGCGCTGCGCAAAAAGGGCCACTGGGTGGGTCGTCAGCGCCTGCGGGCGGCTATGCGCCGCCGGGGCCTGCACGCACTCCAGCCGAAAGCATTTACCCCGCGCACCACCGACTCCACGCACGGGCTGCGCTGCGCCCCGAACCGGCTGCTGGACCAGCCCAAGCCCGCTCAGGCCAACCGGGTTTGGGTCAGCGACATCACGTATCTGCCCCTGGCTAACGGCGACTGGGCCTACCTGTGCGCTTTTCAGGACATGGCCAGCAAGCAAGTAGTTGGCTGGCAGGCCGGGGCTGCCATGCCCGAGGAACTGGTGACCAGTGCTTTACAGCGCGCCTTATGGTCCCAACCGCCCACCCCGGGCCTGCTCGTGCACTCCGACCGCGGCGGGCAATACTGTGGCAACGCCTATCGGCAATTGCTCCACGACCACCACGCCCTGCGCTCGCAGAGCCGCCGCCGCGACTGCTACGATAATGCACAGGCCGAAAGTCTGTGGTCACGCCTCAAAACAGAGGTCCTCGAAGTCCGCGAGCGGCCCGTTTTTGCGGATTTGGCTGACGCGCAACGCAGCGTCGCCGAGTATTTTGACTACTATAATCACGAGCGGCTGCACTCCAGCATCGACTACCAGACGCCGTATCACACTCATCAACAGCTCCTTCAACTTAATGCCCTAAACTGTCCAGCGTAATCGGACCACCTCAGTAATACCTCCTATCATGACAGATTTCAGCGACCCCTCATTTGATCTAGAGGCCTATATGGCTCCCTTTGCAGCACGTTTAGCCGAAGATTTTGTAAAAGCAGAACTTGATAGCAAGAAGTTCTTGGCGCATTATGGAGACTTTGCTGACTTCCTTTATCGACCAGAATTTGACCATTTTTTGAGAAAAGAGGTGCTGTTCTTCTGGGACCCATCAGGAGAATACCTGGCCTTTTTAGACAACGACCACTGGCCAGAAAAGCATTCGTTCAACTTCCCCGGGCCATTCTATTCGGGAGAGTCCGATACCTGCGGCACAGGTGTTTGCCAGGCTCCCAGCAACGTGATGAATGATGAGCATTGCTGTGAGTATGTTTTCAAGCAACCGACCACCTATTATGAATTCCTCTGTGTGGTGAATGCGGCAGCTGTAGAAGTATTTGACAGTTTTTCTTCCAATGGAAATGACCACTGGACGGTTCAGGAATGCAGAACGTGGTGGCGCAACAGAGAGCACCTGTTAAGCAGCTTGGCCAATGAGGAGCTTGTAAAGATGAATGACGGACAAGCGCAGCTGTACATTGACTACCTCAATGGGGAAGCCGAGATGGACCTACGGCGTTACTGCTACTTCCTAGAAAACGGGGTCTATCCAACCAGTCCAAGCCTTATTCTACCTGAACTATAATTCTCGTTTCGCTATTCGGACCGTTTCTTTGAACGACATATAGAGTGCCTGTGAAGGAAAGTCCCCATATACTTAATAGCGGAAATCGATGTATTTTGGTAAGCTGTAACTTGTTGGCTCACTCCACATAACCCCTTTTACCCAATGGCTTTTATTTCCATCAAAGACCCTCAAAATCCCCAAAACCAACACATCATTAATCTTGACAATGTGGTGAGCATCAAACGAGAAGTAAACCAACAGACGCCTGATCGTTACGATCATGTCGTTGTCATCGCATATACATGCTCAGTGGCAACAACATTTACTTACCCTGACGAGGCAAGTGCAAAGAGTGGATATTCAGACATGATTAAGTACTTAGGAGTGGTATAATAAGCGTAAAGATTACCGTAAGTGGTCACTCTTTATGTTCCCCTGTTTCAGCCCCGACCCTTCACGGTTGGGGCTTTTTTTGTGTTCTTGCCGGACCGGTTCATAAGGGCAAATCTATGGTGCATGGCTTGTGGCACTTCTTAAACGAACCCTCCTTTCAGCAAACGGCACGCGTTTACCTTGCCACCGTTTTTGTGTACTTTAGCATTCGCTTAAATACAACGACGCACGTTTCGCCTCCTAGTGAATCCCCCCCCCTGCATTCGGGTTTTTGCCGACACCGACCACATTCAGCAGTGCCGGCAGCGCCTGACCCAGGTGGCCCCCGCCCTTAGCTCGCTGGCCAGTGTACTGGCCCTGGCTGGCAACGAAGTACGCCTGCAAATGCTCTTTCTGCTCGCCGACGAGCAGCTGTGCGTGTGCGACCTAGCCGACGTGCTGCAGATGACCGTCTCCGCCGTGTCGCAACACCTACGCAAGCTGAAAGATGGCGGCGTAGTCGCGGCCCGCAAAGTGGGCCAAACCGTGTTCTACACCCTTAATGCCGAGCACCTGCCGGTGCTGGAGCCCCTGCTCGCCCGCCTTACCACGACCCAACCCGAACCGACTCCATGACCAGCGCCCCCACCCAGCCCTCCAAGTCCTTGTTCGGCGCCGGCCTGCTGGCGGCGCTGGCCGCTTCGCTCTGCTGCATCACGCCGCTGCTGGCCGTGGTCGGCGGGCTTGGCGGCGCGGCCAGTTCATTCGCCTGGCTTGAACCGTACCGCCTTTACTTCGTGGCCCTCACGGTAGCTGTGCTCGGCTTCGCCTGGTATCGGCAGCTGCGTCCCGCTGCCGCAGCCGCCGACTGCTGCGCCGTGCCCGAGAAAAAGCCCTTGATGCAGACCACTGCTTTTCTCGGCGCCGTCACGGGGCTGGCCGCCCTGCTGCTGGCTTTCCCTTATTACGGGGCGGCGCTCCATCCCACGGCCAAGCCCAGCGCCCCAGCCGTTGCCGTCAACAACCCTGCCCCCGTGTGGCAGACCAAAACCTACCGCATCAGCGGCATGACCTGCGAGGCCTGCGCCCGCCACGTCGAAAGCGCCGTGCAGCAAGTGCCCGGCGTGCAAACCGTGGCCGTTTCCTACGACCAGGCCACCGCCCAGGTGCGCTTCGATGCCGCCCACGCGCAGGCGGCACAGGTCGAAAGCGCCATCAACAGCACCGGCTACCATGTCCAGAATCCCACCCGCTAACCGCCGCCCGCTGACCGCCGCCCCATGACCGCCGCCCCATGACCCCGACCCAACCCGTTACCCTGACCTCCGTGCTCACTTGCCCCGTCTGCCAGCACGCGCAGGCTGAGCAGATGCCCACCGACGCCTGCCAGTGGTTCTACGAATGCACCCGCTGCCACACCCTTCTCAAGCCCCTGGCCGGCGATTGCTGCGTGTACTGCTCGTACGGCTCCGTGCCGTGCCCGCCCATCCAAGAGCAGGGCAAAGGTGCTTGCGGTTGCTGCTAATTATTCCCTCCTTTCTTCAAACAGAGCGCGTTTAGCTTCGGACCGTTTAGGTGAACGTCAAATTATAATTAAGAGTAACGTGTATTTTCCTCCATTGAATGTAAGATTCGTTGCACCGCATATCTCTCCAAGGCGTTAGTAAGATGGAATGGGAGCAACTAAAACAAACCGTATATCGCCGCGACGGGGGATTGCGCGACATCTATGTCCGCGATGCAAGCCGGGCCGACTGGGCCGCGTGGATTGCCTTGGTTAACCGGGACTACCCGGTGCAGTGGACGGTGGAAGAGTACAACGATCAGGCGCCCGCTTGCGCAATTGACGCGAGCTTTATCGCCCGTTGGTGGGATGATGAAGAGCGTACGTCCACGTCCGCAACGATCTTCCTGGCCCATATTCATGTGCAGTGTTATTTTTTCGGAGATTTCGAACTGGAGAACGATATTTGCCCGAGCGAAATACAATGCTTGGCAGACCACGAAAGGCTTATGCAGTACCTGGTTGCGGTTTCCCTAACACTCGGTAAACAAGTGGTGATGACGGAGGAGGCCATTCATGACGCCCAGGTCTTTATACGCGTGAATGGCAGAAGCATTCATTACGAGGACATAGTCCAGGGCGCAGGGAGAAGCCACTAAGTCGTAGGTTGAATCTTCGTTTTGGCAAATCCGACCGTTTTCGTGAACACGCTGCTGCTGCATTTGACGCTTCATCCGATTGGGCAAGGAGCCCCCTACCTTGCGCGTCCCTGCCGGAGCCGGTTGTCGGTCGGCGTTTACTTTTCCCCTGCCCATGCGCTCTTGGTTGCTGCTGCCGCTCTTTTTCCTTACATCCGGTACGCCCCGCTCGCCCCGCATCGTGCTGCCAGGGTATTTTACCTGCCGCGGGGCCCTCATGCTGGAAAGCGGCAACGGGCTCTCATGCTACGCCAAGACCCAGGCCGCGTGCCAAAACGGCCAACTCGTCTTGGCGTTTGAACGGCGCCTTTCCCCCCGCACGGCCCGGGCTCGGTTTGAAATCGCGGACACGGTGCACCTGCGCGTGGCCGCGCCCCGGCGTCAAGTAGACATCACGTACTGCTCGGCGGCCACAGGCAAGCCCCGCCAGTACTTCGTGCTGTACAAACGGGTGCCTGCCGCTGAGAAACGTTACCTGCCCTATCCGCTGCGCGCCTGGGGAGTCAGCGCACAGGGCCACTTGGTGGAGGTGCCGGTCAAATCCCTTCGCTGCCTCAACAACGATTACGGAGCGTATTAATCCCTCCTTTCACCAAACAGAGCGCGTTTAGCTTCGGACCGTTTTCGTGAACAGTAGTCTACACCTTGATACTTCGACATCAATGAAGCGCCACGCCGCACAAGGGTACATAACCTCTTTCTTTACTGTTTTGCGCCCCGTTGCAAGCGTACTGCTCGGGTTTTTGGTCCTCGTGCTTCTGGCGTACGGGTACATCGCGTGGTGGAGTCCGGAGGCGATTTCGGGCGGACGCAACGAGCGCAATGCGCACCGAGTGCGGCCCGGCATGCGCTCGAGTCAGGCCCGGGCCATCATGGGGCCGGCCGAACGGACCACGTCCTCGTCGAACCCCGGCGACGGACGCACCATTTACGTCTACACGCCGCCGCCTTTCGCCTCGGACGCCATCTACTTGGCCGTGGGCCCTGACAGCACGGTCATAGGCATCTCCCACGGCGACTAACGGTAAATTAAGGCTCGTTTGTTTGAACAACGTGCGTTTACCCTCGGACCATCTATTTACTTGCTCCTCGGTGGGCTTTTCACGGGCCGGTCCTTTTCAGCGGCGGCGGGCGCTTCGGCCAGTGGGTAGCGGTCGATAAGCACTTGATGGGGGGCGGGCTTGCGCGCATCGGCAGGGCTGTCGAAGACCACGAGCAGGTGCTGGTCGTCGAGCAAGGCCATGCCTTCGGCCTTGTCCTGGCCGGCGGTGGGGCCATGGCCGTGGGGCACGTCGAAAAGGCGGCGCACTCGTTTGGCGTCACTCAGGCTGTCGGCCGCTTGCCGCGTGGCGTTGGGCCAGCGGTACACGGCAATGGTGCCGTCGAGGTCCATGGTGGGGCCGGCCAGCACCAACAGGTCGGCCCCGCACAGGCGCAGTTCGCGCACGCCCATGCCGCCCAAGTCCAAAAAGTGCTTGCGGTAGTGCTTTTCGGCCGCGCCGGGCACGGCGTGCAGGCGCAGGCGACCGGGCTTGTCTTCTTCCACGCGCAGCTCCAGCACCACGGCCCAACCGCGGAGCACGGGCCCGCGCAAGCCCACAAACACGTGGCTGCCCGACGATACCGACAGGCCTTCAATGTCGAACCCGTTGTCTTTGCCGGGGATGGATAGAAACAGCTTCAGGTGTGGGTCGTGGGCCAGGGCGTCGAGCAGTTCGTTGCTTTCATCGGTGCCGCGCAGCTGGGCGGCGTGTAGCGTCTGGGTGGGGTCGGTGGGGTGCGGGGCTTTTTTGTGCAGCTCAAAATTGCCGGTGGCGGGGTTGCGCAGCAGCGGGATGCGGGCCAGCAGGTTGCGGTTGGGCGCTGCTTTCACCTTGGCCAGGCGCGCAAGCTGCTCGGCGGTGTCGGCCCCTTCTTTTTCGGGTTTTTTCCGGTTGAGGCTGTGCGAGCCGACCAGCCAGAGGTAATGGCCGTCGGTGGCCATGCCTTCGATATCAATTTCGGCGTCTTCGCCGCTGGGCAAGTCCAGCAAATCGGCCAGTTGGTAAGAGCAATGCTCGCCGAACGTGTGCGGGCCCGTGCGCCGCAACCGCTCCAGGCTGGTGCGTTCGTCGCAGCTCACCCACAGGTTGTCGTCGGTGAGCAGCACGGAGGAGAGGCCATCGCGCACGTGTTTCTTCGCGGCGTTGAAACTGAGCGCGGGGGTGAAATGCAGGGTGAAAGGCTGGCGGCGCATGGGGTAGGGAGCAGCGAGGAAAGTCAGAACAACGGGCGGGCCCTGGGCAAACGGAGAATGGCGCGAGGGGGTTGGCGAGCGGCAGCTAAGGCCCTATGGAGACCTCGCTGCATTTGCTATTACACAATCTAAGGCGCCTTTTGTCGTTTGGACCGTTTTCTTGAACACTGTGTGGTAGTCCTCCTTTCTTGCTGTTTGCTGCATGGCGCTGTGCAATAACGACGGCTGGAGCATCTGCCATCTAGGTATCACGTTCTGCTGAGGGGCAGTTGGCCGGCCCCGCACCCTCCAGAGCGGCACAACCTTGTTTCGGTATTTACCATGACTCGTTCCAGCCTTCGCTTCCTCTTCCTCCTGGGTTTATGCCTCGTCACCCGCGTCAGCCACGCGCAGGAAACCACGACCTATAGCCGGCCGCAAGGCCCCATCGGCGACCCGGTATTCGTGCTCAATTCCACGGTCATTATCAACGGCATCATTGCGGATTATGCCGGCACTGACATCCAGAAAGTATGGGTGTACAAACGGGCAGACACCCTTGATGCCCACAACATACCGCCTCACCTGCGCAGTATTAGCGCCGCGGGCGTTATCGACATCACTTCTCCGAAGCGCGTAGCCAGCCGGTCCTTCCCCCAGCTGGGTCGACAACTCGGTCTGCGGGGCCCCGCCGTCTTTGCGCTCAACGGACACCCGCTCGACCCACCGGCTGTAGCCACCTTGCGGATTGCGCCCGCCGCCATTGGCCAAATTCACCTCGTGCGCCCGACCACAGACGCCCCGCACACGCGGGTGGATATCTGGTTGGTGTTGCCGCCGAAACCAGATACCAGCAAATACCCCCCCGGGACAATTTTTCTGCGCTAAGCAGTAAGAGCCGCACCGGATGATGGGCAGCAAGTAGCGTAGTGCCCAATTGGGGTTCGCTAATTGGCTCCTTTCAGCAAACGCTGCGTTTTGAGGTGGTCTAGGCAAGGCGGACAGAAGAAGGACGTATATTTCTTCTGTTATGGCAACCAAAACCAGCGGGACGTCGCCCGACAAACGACGTAAATACGACGAGGCGTTCAAGGCCGAGGCCCTGCGCCTGGCCTCGGAGAGCCGTAGCACCCAGGCCGCGGCCCGGCAGCTAGGCATCAGCCCCAAGCTGCTCTACCGCTGGCAGCAGGCCCAACTCGTGGCCGAAGTGGGTAGTGTGGAAGTGGCCCGCGACCCGGAAGTGCGCGCCCTGCGTGCAGCCAATAAACGGCTCGCGCAGGAGCTCGATATTTTAAAAAAAGCCTTGGTCATCTTTGGCCAGCCGACCCCGTGAGCACGTACCGTTACATCGCCCAGCGGGCCGCTCAGGTACCCGTGCGCCAGCTCTGCCACGTGCTGCGCGTGGCCCCGGCCGCCTACTACGGCTGGCAGCGCTGCCAGCAGGTGCCGGCGGTCGAACCGGCCTGGCAAGTGGCCGTGCGCGAGGCGTTTGCAGACCACAGTCAGCGTTATGGCACCCGCCGGCTGCGCGCGGAAGTGCAGGCCCAGGGCCATGCGGCGGGCCGCTGGCGCATCCGCCGCGTGCTCCGCGAGCATGGCCTGCGCGCCCAACAGCCCCGCTCGTTTGTCCCCCGCACTACCGACTCGGACCCAGCCGTGCGCGCCGCCCCCAACCGCTTGCTGGGCCAGCCAGCCCCCACGGCCCCCAACCGGGTCTGGGTGGGCGACATCACGTATTTGCCCCGCCAAGGCGGCGGCTGGCTCTACCTGGCCGTGTGGCTGGACCGCTGTTCGCGCAAGGTCGTCGGCTGGGACGTGCGCGAATCCATGCCCGAAGACCTGGTCAGCGAGGCCCTGCGCCGGGCCTTGGCCGTGCGTCGCCCCCCGGCGGGGCTCATTATTCATTCCGACCAGGGCAGCCAGTACACGGCCACCCGATTCAAAGACTTGGTCGCTAAACACGGCGCCCAGCAGAGCATGAGCCGGCGCGGCAACTGCTACGACAACGCCCACGCCGAATCGTTTTGGAGCCGCTTCAAAGCCGAGCTACTTGACGGCGGCTCCTTCCCCGGCCTGGCCGAAGCCAAGCTCGAAATCAGCCATCACATTGCCTATTACAACGCCGAACGCCGGCATTCTGCTCTCGGCTATCAATCGCCCAATCACTTCGAAACCCAGCTTCAAACAACGTCCCAATTGTGTCCGGCTTAGCTAGACCACCTCAATAGTAGTTTCCGCGTTCACCAGCGCGAGGAACAGACAAGGCTTCCATACTCACCGAATCATGGTGTATAATACGGATGTACCGGTTGAAGTACGGGTCCTGTGCAAAGAGTGAATCTACGTTTGCTACCTGTCGCAATTCCCTGCGAAACACTATTGCGTTGACAAAAGCGTCCTCATACTCGACCAGATGGCTTCCGTTCCGTTCACTGGAGGTCTGCACTTTAGTCATCGCCTTACTAAGAGTCATGCCGAGCACTACTCCAATGAGCGAAGAACCTAGACCTACCCATACTTTGCTGGAAAGAGCCATAATACAGCCTTGTAAATAGCCAGTTATTAAGAGGCTGGAAGCTAGAGAAAGTAAACGAAATGTAAATACTTGGGATTGCCTGTAAGACCTTATGGTATAGGAATAGGTCATTAACATAATGCGAGTTATATACCCCCCCCTACCTCGGAAAAGTGGTGATTTTAGCCTCCTTGTGTGGGCTGCTGCCGGCGTGGTACTTTGCCGGGGGACCAGGCTCCGGTTTGGGCGTTTACGAAACTCATCCCTTCGGAGCATTTCGTAAACTTTGAATCGTAGACGAGTTTCTTAAACTCGCCCTGCCCGATTGGGGCCAGCTGGCCACCAGGTGCCGGGCTGATTTCTGCCGTTCACGGAAAGGAGCCTTTGTTTAAACTATCGCACAGGCTGCGCAGTACCTTCCCGCTTTCACCAACTCTATGCGCAGAACTCACTGGCTTTTCTTCGTTTTACTCCTTTCCTTCGGGCAGGTAGAAGCGCCCGTTGCGGCCCAGCAGCGAAGGCCGGTAGTGGACACGATAGCGGTGCACTTCCCACTGCCCGGAGCGGATTGTGCCCTGTTTCCGGCCAAGGCCGCCCTTCCACCCTGGAACCCAACAGCTCCCTTACCGACCAAGCGATTCACTCCCTCCCGCGGCCAAGTACGAGCCGTTGAGAAAGCCTTGCAAGGGCTCTCCTTGGAACGGGTGAACGAACGCCCAGAAACGGGGTACTATGCTGGGTACGCCGCCCTTATTAAACAGCACCTACCCGACTACCAACGACAGTATTTCGGGTTTTATTCCCCGCAGGGCCACCGGTGCTTTTTCATTAATTTTTTTGTCGAGCGCCTCGATGAACCGGCGGGCTACGTACCGCGCTGGCTACGGACACCGATGATTACCCATGATGGTGGGTCTGCCTATTGGTCCATTTTTTACGATTTGACGACGCGCACCTTCTACCAGTTCGAGCACAATGTCGAAGGATAAGAACGCCCGTGCGAACATTGCTTCTATTTAGCCAAAGGGTGGTTTAGATAAGGCGCAAGCCCTTTTACGTGTTGTAAACGGTCGTTTACAGCACGTAAATCCCGGCTACGAGAGGCGTTACCGCGCTTTGGCGTACTGTATTTTCGTTTTCTGAAAGCCTTCTAAATACGCGATGCTCGCGAGCTTAAACGGGCCTGCTGGACCAATTCATCTAGGCCTTCTTATAGCAGCGGGGGGATAAAATTACTTTAAGCCTTCCCCAGCCTTTGCGGTCATGCGGCTCCCAAAATCCTGTTCGCCCAGGCCCAGGAAAGCACCTGGGTTTGAGTTTACGAAACTCATCTCCTTGGTGCGTTTCGTAAACTTTGATTCGCAGACGAGTTTCTTAAACTCGACCGGCTCAGCAATGGGCCACCAGCACCAAGTGTGGGCAGCTGCGATGAGTTCAGGGAAAGGAGCGTTAGTTTACGAACTCATCTAGACTTTTACTCCGTACGGCCCCTGCCTTCCCTCATTTGTTTCGACTGCTGCTGCTCATTAATAGCTACGTTCACACATTTTACGCGAAATCGGCACCAGACCCAGTTTTTCAGGCGTGTCTGGTGACGGTGCTACTCTTCTTTTTCAATATTCTCGAAATCCTGTTGGTTATAACCGGTATTTCCGGCGTGTCCTTCCGTGAACTGGTTTTGGGAGGCAGGGTCTTAACCGGCACATTTGAACACGCCATATTGGTAATCCCACTGCTGCTGGGGTTGGCGGTTCTCAACTACGGGCTGGTGTACCACCGCAATAAGCACCACGATTATTTTGTCCGCCTTTCGCATCAGGGCGAGTACATCCGGCACCGAGACTTCTATGTTTTCTGGCTGTACTTCCTTTTGACCGTCATGCCAGTGGCATGGTGGGTGATTCAACGAATAACCGATATGCCGCGCGGTTAATTGAGGGAACATGCCTAAAAAGTGGGTTCACGAAAAGGGTCCGAAGGTAAACGCGGCAATTCAGTTGAAGGAGGATTACTTTCGTGTATGGGCGCTAAACACGTATGCTTCGATTGCCGCAAAGCAGTTAATGCGCCTTATGGCGCCACTGGTCCAGTACGATGCACGGACTGTGGGGCTGAATTAGTGGCGTTGCCCCACCGCTTTCGTCCTCCTAAAAAACGCGAAGAGGACAAATGGGCAACCGCTCGTTACTTGGTAGAGCACGGCTATTGTTACGAACACCTCGCCCCGGGTCATTTTCCGGAATGGGCCACCACCAAGTTTGGAAACTATGTGCAGTACCCAGAAAATTTAAGAGAGGCGAAGGAGTTTGTGGAGAAGTATGGGGCGCTCGCACCCAGAATAAGGTGAAGTGCTTGCGTTCATTGAAACGGTGGCAAGGTAAACGAGGGATTATTGACTTCCCTAGTAGCAAAAGTGAAATCACCCAGGCTGAGTCCAATAGTCCCAAAACGAATGCATTTCGTTTTTGAGGAAAGCATTCAACAGAAATTTACAATCTTCAGAGATGGGGAAAGCAAGAATGTGGATGCCCAACTGCGGTTGGAAGGTCCACAGCCACATGAGCTGTTCATCCAATAACGGCGGTTCATTATCGGGACAAAACTGTATACAGCCTTCTGCCACGCCAATGGTGTTGGCATGAAGCACGCCCGCGGCGGCGATACGCTCGTCCAAGGTATCCACCTCCGACACGTCCGCTAAGGCCACTTCTTGGGGCAAGGACTTCAACCACTCGGCAACCGTGTTTGCGCCAGCTTCGCTCATTTGCTGAAGGTAGGACTACTGCTCAGATTCGAAGTGCCAAGCGAGGGTACATCCAGTCCACAGTAATCACTGTGGGCGTTCATGTTAGAAATAGCTGTTCAGGAAAACGGTAGGTCAGTGAACGCGCGCCGTCAGTGGAAAGCGCCTACTTGTGTAGTGTTGCCACCGGGACGTTTGTAAACACCCCCCTTTTAGCAGCTTGTGCCTGATAGGTTTTGACAAACTCCTTTGCTTCTGGCATCGTGGTGGGGTACTTCATAAACTGGCCTCCCCACGGGTGCTCGTAAACGGGCTGGTAGTAGAATCCGTGGTCTGCCAGGAACTGAGCCACTGCCCACTTTGCTGTTTCGCGCTTTTTAGGCGGTCGGAAGCGCTGTGTCATAATCACGACGGCGGCACCGCAGGTCGGGCACTTAGCCGGACCTATTGAGCCATATGGGGCGTTAAACGCGTGGCAGCACGTAAAACAAGCGTGTTTGGCTCCCATACAAATACCATTTAAGTAGTCGGAAGATAATTTGGGTTCACGCAAAGGGTCCCAAAAGTAAGCGTAGCACTATAGATTTACTGCCATGGAACTGGCCTACACAATTGAACAGTCTATTGAGTTACACACTGATGGGCGATGGGTTGATTTGCATAACGACTATGACTTGGTCAGTGCGCTGTGCGAGGGCAGCCGGGCATACCTCCACTTTGTCAAACGAACGGCAGATTGGGTAAAAGCAACCGACCCTGACCATCTCGCCTTGGTGTTTGAGCAGATAGACTACTTTGAACGAAGCCAAGGAACACTGCTTCCCACAGGCATCGAAGAAATTGGCTTCAAAGAGCCTGAAGATCCGGATTTGGACTGGCTCATGGGACAGCTCGAAGTGCCCGAAGCACACATTCTATTTCGGTTATATGGGGACGAATACATCCGCATAGGAGCCGTAAAGTCGTTTTTACTGGCCGATTGGTCTGCTAGCTAAAGCAACTAGGCAGGAGTTCAGCGAAACGGTGAAATCTATAGCTTGGTGCGTCGGGCTCATACAGCTGGTTCCACGTACCAGCTAAATCCATTTGTTACTATTAATGGATAAGCAAGTAATAGACGACAAAATGCTCGACCTTGAACTTAGTGTACCACTCGGCGGGGGCGACCTTGCTTTGGGCCAAGCTGCAATACTGAAGGTAGCCGTCGGCTTCGTAAGGCAGGGTGTAGACCAGAAAGGGCACTTTTTTGCCCACTGGAAAATGGTGCTCCAGTGTGGGCCGTTGGCCGGAGTCAGCTGCGGGGGACTTGCGGAGTTGGTAAGGCCAGATATCCGCCCGCATACTGTAGAGACTTCCTTTTGTGCCCATCGCTTGGAACGACTTCGTGTTACGGCCTGCGGCAAATACGAACACGTTATCCAGGCGTGAATCCGTGGCTTGCCGGGCATACACCTCCAGTCCAAAATGCCCCCGGGAGTCGAAGCGGGACAAGCGGCTCTCCGCGGCTACTACTTCCTTCTCCGGGCTTGCCACCCCCTGGCGATACTCCTGGTAGGTTAAGAGCAAATGCTTGCCGGCCAGGCGGGCCTCGGTTACTTCCACGCGCAACCGCTCCACCCCGAGTACATGGGACAGGAGTTGGTTTAACTCCGCGTCATCCGCGCCCTGGCGGAGGGCCACGCGGACGCTGTCCGGACGTGCGTCGGCGGATTGGGCATAAACATAAACAGGTGGGGTAGCCAGCACGGCGCAGCAAGCCAGGAGAATAGTTTTCATGGGGGTGATAAAAAGTGTGATGCAAAGCACGCCGCGGCGCCACGCGGGATAGGTTAACGCGCGTTAAGCAGTGTTAAAGAGTGTTAAACCCAGGCCGTGCTGCGAGCAAACCCGTTACTTTCGGGGCCTATGAAGCGACGTATAGGCCTGTTAGTGGTGCTGATGGCCGCCTGCACGGGGGTTCTGGTTGGTTTGCAGGCTTACTGGAACGGGCAAGCCTATCGCAATACCACCCGTGCCTTCCGCCGCGAGGTGCAGGAGGCGTTGACGGACGCGGCGGGGCAGGAAATCCGCTTGCGCCAACACGCTCTGCTGCACCGTTATCGGGAGTGGCTGGCCGACACTAACTCCATTCGCCTGCAGCTGAGAGCCCTGCCCCTGGACGGGTCGCCCGTTTTTGTGATTGCTGACAAGCACCCCTGGCCTGGGGAACGCCGGGCCCCATACGACATCGGTTTCGCGGATTTTCCGGGCCCGGTCCGGCGGCTGGACCCGGCCGCGCGGGCGTTTTTTCTGCGCCGTTTTACTGCGGGCCTCGTGGCCAGCGACGTACGCCAGGGACTGGTGTACTACTATACCCGAAGCTTGGGCGACCGCCTCCACGCCGCCTACCAAGCCGACCGGGTGGATTCAATGCGGTTGCGGCGCCTCTACGCCCAGGCACTGCACCGGAGGGGCATCGATACGCCCTTCCGGCTGGATTTTGCCGGTTCGCCGTTGGCATCGCCCGCGGCGACAGGCCTTGTCACCCGGGCGGTCAACGTGAGTGCGGTCAACAAAGCGGGCGTGGTGGTGCGGGCCGGCTTGCCCGACCCGGACCTGGTGTACCTGGACCAGATGAAGTGGGTGTTGCTGAGCTCACTGGGCCTGGTGGGCATCGTAGTAGGCTGCTTTGCCTACGCGGTGCGGGCCTTGCGCAGTCAGGAGCAGTTGGCGGAGTTGAAGAACGACTTCGTCAACAACATGACCCATGAGCTGAAGACGCCGGTCGCCACTATTGCCGTTACGGCTGAGGCGCTGAACGCCTATGCGCTGAACCCCGTCGATACGGCCGAGTACCTGGCTATCATCCGGGCCCAGGCAAGCCGGCTGGGCCGGTTGCTGGACAAAGTGCTGGAAAGTGCCGTGCTGGAATCTGCCCGCCCGGCGCTGGACCCGCAGCTGCTGGATTTGGCTGCCTTAGTGGCGCAGGCGGCGCAGCAGGCGCTGCCGCAGCTGGCGGAACGAAGGCAGCATCTTAATCTGCATCTGCCCCCCACTCCCCGCCCCGTGTTCGTTGCCGGCGACCCGCTGCACTTGGCCAATGTCCTGGCCACGCTGCTGGACAACGCCTATAAGTACGCCGACCCTGCCAGCGAGATAGTGTTGGGGTGCAACGTAAGCGACGGCGCGGCCGTGGTCCGTCTCACCTCGCACGGCGCGCCCATCCCGACGCACCACCAACCGCGGGTGTTCGAGAAGTTTTTCCGCGTGCCCACGGGCAACCGCCATGACGTGCCCGGCTACGGGCTGGGGCTGCACTACGCCCGGCAGATGGCCGCCCGCCACGGCGGAAGGCTGACGCTAGAATGCCGCGGCACCCGCACCACCTTCGTGCTCACCTTACCCCTTGCCGCCCATGCCACCCATGCCCCGGTTGCTGCTCCTAGAAGATGAACTGCCCCTGGCCCGCGTCGTGCGCGAGAGCCTCGAGCGCGAGGGCTTCCGGGTGCACCACGCCCCCAATGGAGTGCTGGGCCTCGCGGCCTTTCGCCGCGAGCCGTTTGATGTGTGCGTGGTCGACATCATGCTGCCCCAACTCGACGGCCTCTCGTTCGTGGCCGAACTTCGGCGTTCCCACCCACTGGTGCCAGTGCTGTTTCTTACCGCCAAAGTGCAGCCGGCGGACGTGGTGCGCGGCTTTGGGGTAGGCGGCAACGACTACCTAAAAAAGCCCTTTAGCCTGGAAGAACTGCTGGTGCGGCTGCGCGAGCTGCTGCGCCGGGTAGCGGCCGTTCCGGAGTTGGGGGCGTCCGTGCCACTGGGCTGCTACGTCTTTGTGCCCCACACCCAGCAGTTGTGGCTGGACCAGCAGTGCCACGCGCAGCTCTCGCATCGGGAGAGTGAACTACTGCGCTTGCTGGTGCAGCACCCGTTGCTAGACCGCAAAACAGCGTTACTGCAGCTCTGGGGCGATGATTCCTTTTTTCACGCCCGCTCGATGGACGTGTTTATCTCCCGCTTGCGCAAATACCTACGTCACGACCCGCGGCTTACTATTCTTAACGTGCGAGGGGTCGGCTATCGGCTGGTTGCCGCTCCTGCGTCGGATTAGCCCTTGATTTAGTCTGATGCCGGAGCGGCCCAAGATGGAGGCTTTAAGATGAAAAGCAACCAAGTACGGGGCGGTCGAATTAAAACAGCTAGAAAAGGACGCTGATTCGGCTAGAAACAGTAGTAAACCGTGCTCAAGGTAAGCACCACTTCGACGCACCTGAGCATTTTTGGCGAACAACACCATACAGTTCATCGAAAAGGTCGTGCCTTGAACGCGGCCTTTCACTGAAAGATACTGTGATAAAAAGCAAGGGATTGGGCGAGGTTTTTTACATTTAGGCCTCCTTAAGGAGGGCCTTTGGGTTCATCCTGCGTAGCCTCGGCCGGTTAACTGGCCGGGGCTACTTCTTTTTCCGGGCACCGGGCCGGGTGGTAGTGCGGGTCGTAGGCGCAGTCGTTTTTCCACAGCGAGTAGCAGAGCAGCAGTAGTTTGCGCATGACGGCAATCACGCCGGGCTTGCCGCTGGGCTGGCGGGCCCGCAGCCGGGCGTAAAAGGCGATTTGCTGCGGGTTATAGCGCAGGCTGCTGACGGCAGGCAGGTAGAGGGCAGTGCGCAGGCGCACGTTGCCGCGGCGGGAGATGCGCGTGGCCCCCGCCGAGAGGCCGCTTTGGCGCTGCACCACGTCCAGCCCGGCGTAGGAGGCGAGTTGGCGCTCGTTTTCCATCAGCACGAAGCCGTTGGTTTCGGCCACCACGACGAGGGCCGTCGTCAGGCCAATGCCCGGCACACTTGTCAGGTGGGCCAGCTTGCGGGCCAGTTCCGGTTCCGTCGCCAGCAGCGCGGCCAGGTCGTGGTCCACCGCGTGGAGTTGCTGCTCCAGCAAGTGCAGGCGGTTGTTGAGCCGGTCCAGCGTGCGCGCATCGGGCTGATAACTGTGCTCGTAGGCGTGGCGCTGGGTTTTGAGCCGGGCGGCCTGCTGGGTGAGGCTCTGCCGTTCGCGGGAAAGGGCGCGCAGCTGGCGCAGGGCGGGCGTGGGCGGCTGCCAGGCCGGCAAGGCACGTTCCAGGCCGAAGCGGCACAGCAGGCGGGCATCGAGTTGGTCCGTTTTACTCTTCTGCTCCGTGCTCTGGGCAAAGTGCTTGACCTTATTGGGCAGCAAGACGCTTAGCGCTTGCGCTTGGTCGGCTAAAAAGTAGGCCAGTTCTTCGTAGTACACCCCGGTGGCCTCCACCACAAACCAGCAGGGAGCGTCAACCCCCTGCTGCTTGCTGGCCCAGGCCAGCAGCGCGGCAAAGCCCGCCAGGGTGTTGGCAAACGTGATTTCTTTGCCAAAAGACATGTGCTGGTGGAGGTCGATGCGGCCGAAACAGGCCACAAAGGTGTCTTTGGCGATGTCAATCCCCACCACGTATTTGAGGGGAGCGGGGACGGTGCGTGCAGGAGCCATACACAAGAAAATAAAGAGAGAAAAACGCAGCCAGTCAGGTTTCTACCGCAACTATCCTTGTACAAATGCGGGATGCGCTGGTCCGGCCGGGCTCCCTCCATACTGTGCAGTCTTCAGGCAAAAACGGAAAACGGGGCACCGACTCTTTCACACACGGTCAGCCCCGAGGGGCCGCCGTTCGGAGCGTTGGGTGTCCCCGTTTCCTTTTCTGGCTACCTTTCGACCGAAAGGCAATGCAATCATACAAGGAGCGTAGTAACATACTTAGGGCTTAACTGCTTGACTTAGCCGAAATCGAAACTGACATGACAACCCAAGTGTGCGAGTTTGTCGCCTACGGCGAAACAGAAAGTGCGCCTTTGTGCGTCTGCTCCCTGGCCAGCGCGCAGGTTTGGCAGGGTGCTGAACACGACGAGACTCGGTATTGGGAGGTGGTCGAAGCAATAGGACAAGACCTGCTGTTTCGGTTCGACACGCAACACCACTTTTTCAACACGGAGACCGGCAATTTTGCCTTGTTCCGGTCGGCCGACGCAACGGAACTGGTGGTGGCGGAAGTCATTACCGCCGAAGAATCAGCCGCCCTGCCTTGGCGGGGAGTCCGGTTCTCGGTCAATCCTGACACGCGAACGCTGTTGCCGTTACGGGGCTGGATGTGCTTCTTCGACGCTACGCTGACCTTGCCCGCGTCCCTGTTGCCCCAGGCCGCGCTGTACGCCGTGGACAAAAGCGCCCCTTGGAATGCCGCCGTGCTGGACTGCCGCTATGATGCGGCCTACGAGGTCACTTTTAGGTCTGATACCCTACACATGGAAGGCATTTGCTTTCGCCAAGAGGCTATTTAGGACCAGTACCAGCCGTTTAGCGAAACGGTCCGAAGGTAAACGCGCTCTGTTCGTTCAAAGAAGGGTTTCTTTACTTTAATGAAATTAAGCCAGTTGCCCCTGTTGGCCTTTTTGGCCCTTTTTGGCTGCTCAAGTCGACACCAGTCCTCTTATCGCTACGGCGACATTTGCATCACCCGCGTGGACGAACCGGGGCACAGCTACTTCTACTGGGGCACTTCCGCCAGGTCCGCCACGGCCGACGTCTCGGTGGACTACCACGAATACGGTTCGTCCTTGGATGGATACATGGTATTCAATCCCGATAAATCCGTCAGTGTCATCGGGGTGTTGGGCTATTTCCAAACCACCGGCTCCACGCATCCAGTGCCGTAAAAAGCACTCCCAATGAACAGTTTATCTCGTGGCGCGACAGCATAGCAGGTCGCTACCGGAACGTGGTCCGGCTTCGTTCCGAAGAAGCTGTGGAACGCCAAGAGAACACGGCCAATAAATCGGCAGTACTGGTGTCGGCTCGTGAGTAGCGAGAGTTGATGGACAATTCCTACGCGAAGTTCATTGAAACGGTCCGAAGGTAAACGCGCTCTATTCAGTTGAAGGAGCGTTATTTCCTCATTTGCTAGGGTAGTAGGCCACTAGCTGCCACTTGCCTGCTCGGTACTCGATGCGGAATCCTGAGGGGTAGTACCCGGCCTCTAGGTCTAGTCGGCCCACTTCCAGCGCTGCTTGGGTCGGGCTCAGGAGCCGGACTCTCAGCGGCTCCTGTTGATACAACACGGCGAAGCGGCGTAGCGCTTCGGCGTACGCCGTTGGCTTGACTCCCTGCATCAGCGAGGCAAAGGCGGTATCGGTCATGAGTCCCTTGCTCGTAGCAAGTGAGCCGGTTTCCAGCTGCTTGAGCAGCCGGTGCCAGGCCTGTGCGACTTCCGTCTCTTGGGGGCTTGGCGCTTGCCCAAAAGAGGGGAAGGCGTGTCCAAGAAGAACGAGCATCACTACACAAGCGCATTTGGTCATCATCGTACGCGAAGGCAGCTGACAGTGAGGAGGGGCAACTTACAACAGTTCACATAAACGGTCCGAATAGAATAACGAGCTTATCTGTGAAGCTTAGAATAATATAAACCCCAGGACCGCGTACACGAACGCAGTCAAGGCCGTGTACTGGTATAACCTCACGCTACGCTCGTTAGACAAAGCAAAATACGTACGCACCGCTGGGGTCGTCAGCAAATACAAAGCCGCTGTCATCATCGCGATGTTGAGCCAATTCTCGATCACCAGAGCCCGCGGCCTGTGCGTACGAATAACCAAGGAGATAACGGGAACAACCCAGAAAAGCAGGTGTAAAAACAAGATGCCTGCGTAGGCCAGCGGGCGGCGCCTAAAGGCCGCCAATGCCGCGAGCACCGTTCCTACAAAAGGTAGCAGCATATACCCCAAGGCTAGAAGTTCAGCGTCGAGGAAAGGAATATTGTACGGCCCGATGTGGCCCGGATGAAACTTATAAAATACACTGATTTTTATGAGAATGCCGTTGGCGGCAAGCAGAACAAGTAGCCCCCAGTAACTACGAATTGCTGTTTCAATCAACCGCAAGGAAGGAAAAGAAGGAATAGACATGAAACAAGGCCGTGAGCGGCTGGAAAAAGCATAAAAAGGCGAAGCTTCGCCTGCACTGATTCAGTGAAACGGTCCGAAGGTAAACGCGGCCGTTTAGTTGAAGCAGCCATTGGGGCGTCGCAGGTTTCAGGCTTTCTTTTCGCTGTTTCGCGCCATCATGAGCAAGCCAAGCGAGCCGAATGTCACGGCCAGACCTGTCCAAGTAAGGGTGGTGCCCATCGACCGGCGTGCGGCTTGCGCCTCCGGGGTCCGCTTATCGTTCGGACGTGGGTGGTCGACTCCGTATACTAAGCCAATTCCCATACCACTTAAGAAAATGCCGAGTATGGCGATAGCAAGGCAAACTGCTTTTTTATGTGTTGGCTTCATGGTACACAACAGGCAAGAAGGGAAAATGAGAAATAAAGCAAAGGTGTCACCTCGTTAGGCATTCCCAACACCTACTTCCAAGTATAAGGCTGGGGGTGAACAGAAAAGCGCCAAGTCTAATTAGGATTGTTTTCCTAAATCAAAAATGCCAGCAACATGCCACAATGTGTTCAAGCAAACGGTCGAAAGCGCGAAACGGATAGCTAGATGAGGAGCGACTTACACGCCCTCGCTATAAGGTTCCTGCCGGCCGTTGGCCTGCTGCCAGCGCTACTAGCTGGTCCGCAGTGTAAGGTATAGTAAACACCTGCGGGTCGGTATGAAACGCCTGAAACAGGGCGAAGATGTAGCGCATGCGTTCCTTAATGCGCGCCCAGTCTTTGGCAGCGGTGTGAGCTACCGACGAACCTCCCGCCTGCGCGGTGCCACTTCCCAGGCGCAACAGGGCTAAGGCCGCCTGAACAGACGGGTCGCTGTCCGCCTCTAGGGGCTGGATGGGTGCCGGTACGTCGTGCGCCACCGCCAAGCGATGGGTCCCGATATCGAATTGAAGTAAGCGGCCCGTCACGCACCGACGGATAATGAGGGGCATAGCGCCCTGAATATAAGGCTCCAGCCGCACATGCTCGTGCCACACGGCAAAGCAGTTGCCTAGATAAGTAGCCCGCTGTTTTTGTCCAATATTGCTCGCGTGATAAGCAATATAGTACTGCGAAAATGCTTGCCGTAAGAGTTCCTGGTTCTGTTCGCCCACCGGTCCTGGGTGCAACTCATGCAAAAATAAGGCAATGTCCGCTGGTTGCATGGCAGCCGCTTTGGGGAGCCACTCTAAGAACCGGACTGTTTGCAGGCCAATGTCTTCGAGGACTGTGCGGTTGCCGGCCAGCACCAAGCTAGCGGACCGGCGCCGGCTACGACGGATAATCAAATGTCCGGCCGTCAGCCCACAGCCTGCACCCAACAGGGCAGCCAGAGGCAGCCACCCGGCTGCCCACCCCAGGAGCCTGCCGCACCCGATGCCCACCAGGCCGCCTACAAGGCTGCCTGCAATAGACCCATCGCGGCGGGCATCATCCAGGTCTTCCTGCCGAATCGTGACCCCGGCTTTGCGCGAGCCCCACACTGCCCAGCTGTGGAAATTGGCTCCGGCTCCTTCTCCCAAGGCCGCTTGCAGGGCCTGCGAGAGTAAGTAGTGACACCGGGTAATGAGCAGGTTAGCCAGCACTGGGTCAGGCTGACGTAGGGCGGCTTGAATCTGCTGGTGCAAAAACGCAGGTTGAGAAACGGGGGCTAAAGCAGACATAGGCTAGTACCAGCGCAAATGAGCAGGGAAGGTAACGCAAAGTCTGTACGCAGCAACTGCCGAGTAATGCCCTACATTCCGCAGTCGGAGTCGGAGTCGGTCAGCAAAGATGTCCAGCAGAACGGTGGCAAGCTAAACGGGCTCCGTTTGATGACTGGAGGGTTGCAAACGGTCATCTGTAAAACGCTATAAGAACTACCCAGCCTACTCAAATCACCGTTCCCAACCTATTCGCCTCTCATCACTCGGCCTGCAGGCTCAGCACGGGGTTGCGGCGGGCGGCCCGCCAGGCCTGCACGCTTACGGTGAGCCAGGCAATGAGCAAGGCCCCCATCCCGGCCGCCGCGAAGTACCACCACTGCCACGCCACGCGGTAGGCAAAACCCTCCAGCCAGCGCTGCATCAGCAGGTAGCTCAGGGGCAGCGCCAGCACGATGGCCACGACGACCAGTTGGGTCAGGCTGCTGGTCAACAGCCAGACGATGCTCAGCTCGCTTGCGCCCAAGGCCTTACGGATGCCGATTTCCTTGCGCCGTCGCTCGGCGGTGAAGGCCGCCAGCCCCAGCAGGCCCAGGGCGGAAATGAGGATGGCCAGCCCGGCGAAGTAGCGGGCGAGCACCGCCACCCGCCGCTCGGCCGCATACTGGGCCTGGTAGTCAGTATCCAGAAACGTGTAGTCGAGCGCAAAGCCGGGGTTGTAGGCGGCGTATAGCTGCTGCAGCCGCGCAATGGTGGCCTGCTCCGCGTTGGGCTGGAGCTTCACGAGCACCGTGTTCACCTGGGGGTCAAGTTGGAGAACAAGGGGTTTGATTTTCTCGTGCAGCGACTCGTAGTGAAAGTCGCCGACCACGCCCACGATGCGGGCGCCGTCGAGTTGTTGGCCCACGGGGTCGGTCATCCCCAGGCCGGTTACCAGGGCCTGGTTGACGAGGATGGCGGCGCTGTCGGCGCGGTACTGCGGCGCAAAGCTGTGGCCGGCGACCAGGTGCAGGCCCATCGTTTCCACCAGGTCATAATTGACCAGCATCGTCGCTACGGGTAGGCGCTTCCCCCGCCAGCTCCTCTCCGCCACGTAGCGCCCGCCCAGGAAGCCGCCCAAAACGCTGGACGCCTGCACGACACCGGGCAGTTTCTTCACCTCGGCCAGAAACGCCGCCTGCTCACGTGCCGCCTTGCCGCCCGTATCGAAGCGCAGCACGTGGGCCTTATCGTAGCCCAGCGGCTGGCGCTGCACAAACGCCAGCTGCGCGTTAACGACCACCACGGCCACGATGAACAGCACCGAGAGCGTGAACTGCAGCACGACCAGGCCCTGCCGCGTCCACACGTCGCCGGCCCGGGTCGGCAGCTTGCCTTTGAGCACGGCCGCCGGCTGGAACCCCGACAGGTAGAAGGCGGGGTAGCTGCCCGCCAGCAGCCCCGTGCCCAGCGCCAGGGCCAAGCCGACCCCCACCAGCGGCCACTCCCAGTGCAAGGCTAGCGGCTTACCCGTCAGCGCGCTGAACTGCGGCAGCACGAGCTGTACCAGCCCCACGGCCACGATCAGGGCCAGCAGGGCCATCACCACGGACTCGGTCAGGTACTGGCCCACCAGCGCGGCGCGGCTCGCCCCCAGGGCCTTGCGAATGCCCACTTCCTTGACCCGCCGCGAGGCCTTGGCGGTGAACAGGTTCATGAAGTTGATGCTGGCAATCACCAGAATGAGCCCGGCAATCAGGGCCAGCAGCCGCACGTAGGCAATGCGCCCGCCGGTGGCGACGCCGTTTTCGTAGGTGCTGTGCAGGTACCCCGCCGCGAACGGTCGCACAAACAGCGTGCGCCCCTGGGCCTGCGCGCTTTTGGTTTTTAGCAACCCCGCCAGCTTGGCCTGAAACTGCGCGGGGTCGGCCCCCTGCTTCAAGGCCAGGTAAGTGTTGAAGGGGCCGTCGTCGTCCCATTTGATGGTCTCGCTCATCTGCATCCGGTCTTTGAACGAGGCAAAAGGCAGCACGAAGTCAAACTGCTCGGACGAGTTGCGGGGCACCCCGGCAAACACCCCAGCCACCAGGCTGGTCTGCGTGCTATCGGCGGCCAGTTGCCATTGCACGGCTTTGCCCAGGCTGTTCTGCGGCGACCCAAAGAGCTTCGTAGCCAGGGCTTCGGAGAGCACAATCGCGTGTTTATCCCGCAGCACCGTGGCGGGGGTGCCCACCAGCAGGGGGTAGGAAAACAGCTGGAAGAAATCCGGGTCCGCATATTTGGGGACGGCAGTCAGGTGCTGCCCGCCCGCCGTAAGCGTGAAGGCGGGGAAGAACGGAACCGGCGTGGTGGTGGCCACAAACTCAATCTCCGGCATTTCCCGCCGCAGGGCCTCGGCCAGCAGCGGCACGGTGCCGGTTTGGGTCTCGATGCCGGCGGCCGTGCGGCGGTTTTCCAGCACCTGGTAGAGCCGGCCGTCCAGGGCGTGGTAGCGGTCGAAGCTGCGCTCGTCGCTTATCCACAGGTAGATGAGCAGCGCGCCGGCCAGGCCGGTGGAGAGGCCAATCAGGTTGAGAAAGAACGTGCCTTTGAACCGCTTGAAGTTGCGGTAAATAAGCAGCAAGGGGTAGGGAAGCATGGCCGCAGGAAGAGGAATCGGTTAGAACTGGGGGCGGCTGTTTTCCAGCACCACCTGCCCGTCGAGCAGGCGGATGACGCGCCGGGCGTAGCGGGCATCGTGCTCGGAGTGCGTGACCATGAGCACAGTGGTGCCCGCCTCGTTCAATTCAGTCAGCAGCCCCAGCACGTCGTGGCCGCTGGCCGAGTCGAGGTTGCCGGTGGGCTCGTCGCAGAGCAGCAGCGGCGGGGCGTTGACCACGGCGCGGGCCACGGCCACGCGCTGCTGCTGGCCGCCCGAGAGTTGCAGCGGAAAGTGGTTGCGCCGGTGCAGCAGCTGCATTTTCTCCAGTACCTGTTCCACCCGCTGCCGCCGCTCGGCTGCCCCCACGCCGAGGTAGCGCAGGGGCAACTCCACGTTCTCAAACACCGTCAGCTCGTCAATCAGGTTGAAGCTCTGAAACACGAAGCCCAGGCTGCGCTTGCGCAGCTCGGCCCGCTGCCGCTCCGAGTAGCGGCTGGTCTCGGTGCCCAGCAATTGCAAGCTGCCGCCATCGGGCTCATCGAGCAAACCTAGCAGGTTGAGCAGCGTTGATTTGCCGCAGCCCGAGGGGCCCATGATGGCCACAAACTCCCCCTGTTCCACCGTCAGCGAGACGTGGTTGAGCGCCTTGGTTTGCACCTCCTCGGTGCGGTAGAACTTTTCCAGATTTTCGGTCTTAATCATGGAGTTTGGGCGGTTAATTGTTTACTGATTGATTATGGTTGGTGCCATCCAGAACCAACTCCTGGTGGTCAGCGTAGCCTTCGTAACTGGACGTTACGACCCGGTCACCAGGACGCAGGCCTGCCAGCACCTCGTAGTAGTCGGGGTTCTGCCGGCCCAGCCGGATGGCCACCCGCTGGGCCCGGGTGCCGTCGGCCCCCAGCTTGAACGCCCAGTTGCCCACGGTTTGCTGATAAAAGCCGCCTTTGGGCAGCAGCACCGCCGGGGCCTTCGCACTCAGCGCCAGCCGGATGGGCAGGGTCTGGCCCCGCCGCAGGCTCGGTGGGGGCGCGCCGGTGAAGGCCAGGTCAATTTGCAGGCCTTTGGCCACCTGGGCGAAGACTTTGGTCACCCGCAAGGCATACGCCTGGCCCTCAATTATCACTTCGCCCACCTGACCGGTTTCGATGCGGGCAATGTAAAACTCGTCCACCGTGGCGTGTAATTTCACGCCTACCAATGCGTCAATCTGGCCCAGGCGCTGGCCCCGGGTTTTGGCCTCGCCCACTTCCGCGGCCAGCGAGCTGAGCCGGCCGCCGACCGGGGCCCGCAGCAGCAAATCGTCCAGTTTGCGCCGCATCAGGGCCAGGTTGCTGCTCATGCGCCGCACCGATTCCTGCATCGTGCCCAGCTGCTGCAGCATGGCTACCGAATCCTGGCGCAGGGTCTGCTGCGTGAGCTGCCGCCGGCGCCGCTGGTAGTGGTAGGCGTTCTGGCTTTGCAGGTAGTCCTGCCGCGCAATCACCTGCTGGTCGTAGAGCTGTTGGTTGGAGTCGAACACCCGCCGGGCCTCGGCCAGTTGGAAGTCGATTTCGGCCAGCTGATTCTGGCGCAGGATGCGGTTTTGCAGCAGTTGGTTGCGGGTATTGCGCAGGTTGTTCATCAACTCGTACACGGCCGTTTCGCGGTTCACCATTTCCAGCTGCAGGTCGGGGTTGGCCAGCTGGAGTAGGGGCTGGCCCGCCGTCAGGGTCGCGCCTTCTTCCACCAGTACCTGCTGCACGGTGCCGGCCTCCGCCGCGTCCAGGTACACGGTGCGCAGCGGCTGAACGACCCCATCAATGGCCGTGAATTCCTGAAAGTTGCCCCGGATTACGGGGCTGATAGTTAGCCGGCTGGCTGCGACGTGCAGCCGCTGGCCCGGCCGGGGCCAGTAGATACCGGCCGCGCCCGTGGCCGCCAGCACCAGGATTCCCACCCACCACCAGCGGGCAACAAACCACCATTTCTTCTTCGGTATCAGGACATCCATTCAGTTCGGCGCAGCAAGTAGCAGCAAGTAGCTATTGTCCCAAGGTGCCAAGAACGGTGCCTTACGCGAAAGCAACTGTGAATCAAGCGCATGAGCCGATAACCCACCAGCCCACTGTTGCCAAACGTCCGGTTTCGATACAGTTGACCGTTCGGTTCCGATACATTCTGAATGAGCCGCTGGGCGGAGCACGGCCTGGCAGATTGAAAACCAGTATTTTCCAGGGCCTGCACGGTTTATGTGGCCGGCATTGGCACAGACGCCTGCCATCCCCGACTTTTACGTTTTACCAAGCCCCTTTTCATGAATCTGAAGCACGCCTGCATTCTGGTGGTAGACGACGAGCCCGATGTGCTGTTTGCCCTCAAGCTGCTGCTCAAAACGGAGGTGCGGGAAGTGGTGACGGAGAAAAATCCGGAACGGCTGCTCTCCCTGCTTGGCCAGCAGCCCTTCGACGCCGTGCTACTCGACATGAACTACCGCAGCGGCCAGGCGACCGGCAACGAGGGCTTCTACTGGCTGGGCCGTATCCGGGAGCACGCCCCTGCCACGGCCGTTATCCTACTAACGGCCTACGGCGACGTGCGCACGGCGGTGCGCGCCCTCAAGGCCGGGGCCACCGACTTTCTGCTCAAGCCCTGGCACAACGACCAGCTGCTGCAAACGCTGGCCGCCGCCCTCCAACCTAAACCCGGCAGCAAAAGCAGTCCCAAAAAACCAGCCGATTCGGCCACTGATACCGTGCTGCTGGGCGAGTCAGTCGCCATGCAGGAAGTGCGCGCCATCATTGAAAAGGTTGCCCCGACCGAAGCCAACGTGCTGCTTCTCGGTGAGAACGGCACCGGCAAGGAGTTGGTCGCCAAAGCCCTGCACGAGCAGTCGCGGCGCGCTGCCCGGCCCTTCGTGGCCGCCGACGTGGCCGCGCTCAGCGAGGGGTTGTTTGAAAGCGAGTTGTTCGGGCACCTCAAGGGCGCGTTTACGGATGCCCAGGCCAGCCGCGTGGGCCGGTTTGAGGCGGCCACCGGGGGCACGTTGTTTCTGGATGAGATTGGTAACATTGGCCTGCCCCAGCAAGCCAAGCTGCTCACGGCCCTGCAAAACCGCCAGGTGGTGCCGGTGGGGAGCAACGCGCCCATACCGGTGAACATTCGCCTGTTGTCGGCCACCAACGCCCCGTTGCACGCGCTGGTCGCCCGCGGGGCCTTTCGCCAGGATTTGATGTACCGCCTCAACACGGTTGAAATTACGCTGCCGCCCCTGCGCGAGCGGGCCGACGACGTACAGCTATTGGCTCAACACTTTGCGCAGGTCTACGCGGTCCGCAACCGGCAACCCGTGCCGGAATTCAGTGCCGCCGCCCTGCGCAAGCTCCAGGAGCACCCCTGGCCCGGCAACGTGCGGGAACTGCAACACGCCGTGGAGCGGGCCGTTATTCTGGCGACCGGACCCGTGCTGCTTCCGGCTGATTTCTCGTTTCGGAGTCCCGAATCGGCTGCTTCCGCGCCGGTTACGGCCATGGCGGAGCAGCCGCTGCCGTTGCTGGAAGTAGAAAAAAACGCCATTCAACAGGCCATTGCGCGCCATCAGGGCAACCTCACCAAAGCGGCCAAGGAGCTGGGTCTCACCCGCACCGCCCTCTACCGCCGGCTCGACAAGCATGCTATTTAACCGCCTGGACGTGCGCCTGCTGGGGCGGTTGCTACTGCTGGTGGCCGCGCTGGCTGGGGGCGGCTACGCCATGCTGCACCATGGCTACGGGTTAGCCTTGGGGGCCTTGGTGCTGCTGCTAATCCTGGTGCTGGACCTGACCCGCTACCTGACACGCGGCCAGCAGGCCTTGGCCGATTTCACCCTGGCTCTGCAATACCGCGATTTTACGCGGCAGTACCCGGCGCAGTCCGGCCCGACGTCTCTACGGCCCCTGCACGAAGCCTTCAACCAAGTCAACGCCACGTTTCGGGAGTTGCGGGCCGAGCAGGAAGGGCAGTTTCAGTACCTGCAAACCATCCTGGCCCTGCTTGATACCGGCATCGTGTCCTACGACGCGGCGGGCACCGTGGGCTGGGTGAACGAAGCATTTAAGCAGACGCTGCACCTGCCTTACCTGAAAAACATCCAGGCGCTGCAATCCCGGCAGCCCGTGTTGTACGAGGCCATCTGCCGAGCGGTGCCCGGCCAGCCCGTAGTAGTCAAGCTGACGGTAGGCCCGCAAGCGGTGCAGCTGCTCGTGTCCGCCACCCGGTTTACGCTCCGGGGCGAAGCGTTTACCCTCCTGGCCTTCAAGAACGTGAGCCAAGCCTTGGCAGATACCGAAACGGCTGCCTGGCAGCAATTGCTCCGGGTCATGACGCACGAAATCATGAACTCCGTCGCCCCCATTGCTTCGCTGGCTGATTCGTTGGGCCGCCACGTGCGGGTAGCCCAGCAGGAAGATTCGGCCGCCGAGTTGCTCGATGATGTAGGCACGGGCATTCGCATCATCCAGCAGCGCAGCGAAGGGCTGCTGCGCTTCGCCCAGGTGTACCGCGACTTTAGCTCCCTGGCCTCGCCGCAGCGCACCACCCTTTACGTGCAGGAATTGCTGCAGGCCACCCGGCAACTCCTGGCGGAGCAGCTGGCGGCGCAAGGCATCGAACTCACCCTTAGCGTCCGACCCGCGCACCTCACCCTGCACGCCGACGGCCACCTGCTGGAGCAAGTGCTCATCAATCTGGTCCTCAATGCGGCGCAGGCAGTTGCGCAAACGCCCAATCCCCGCATCAGCCTGCGGGCCTGGTGCGCTGAACAGCAGCGGGTGGTTGTGGAGGTAAAAGACAACGGAACCGGTATTCCCGCCGACGTGCTGGAGAGCATCTTCGTTCCTTTTTTCACTACCCGTCCCAACGGCTCCGGGATTGGGCTAAGCCTGGCTAAGCAAATCATGCAATTGCACCAGGGCAGCATTCAGGTCCATTCCGTAGAGGGGGCGGGCAGCGCGTTTCAGCTGTGGTTTCCCTCGTCAATTCCCCTTTAGGGGATGTCCGGGAAGCTAGATTACGTTAAGCAACCCTTTTAAGACAGGCTACTTAGATGACCCAGCTTCCAAACGAAGAACCAACAGACGCAGGCCTGATGCAATCCAAGCCGCCAACGGAGAAGGAGTGGCAGGAAATTTCACATTTCATTGCCCAGAGCAAGCAACGAAGTGCGGGCCCGCGCAATGGATTGCCGCTATCCCCCAAGCGGCAACAATCCCGAGAAGAAGAACCGTAGCCTCGCCGAAATCCGCCGGCTACTCAATTCCTGCATACCCCCAGCGCTGAATCGGCTCATGAGCACGAGCCGAGCAGCTATCCGTCGGGCAGGCGGGCCTTCACCCGCCCGCTTCGGATGCGCGCCACTACGCTTTCAACCGATTAGTCATACTCGGCTTCTGAGGCGAATATCGGGTGCTGAAAAGGGGGAGATGAACCAGCCGGCGAACCTGCGTCAGGCGCCTGTTTCCTTTCTATACGAACGGCCCGAAGACGCTTTTTGGTTGACTTTGTCATGGCGTGAGCTGCCCAAGGCGCGATGGTTCAGAAGCGGGTGATGTAAACAATCAACCTTATAAAGAACCCCCGGCTGGTGGAACAACCGGGGGGCCTGAAGTGGGTGCTGATACACCCGGACTTCTACTCACTGAAACGGGAGGATCCAAAGTTAACCCGCATTTTTAGATTCGGTTAGCGATTACCGGGTGTTGTTAAACAGCTAGGGAAAACCTCCGAGTCCGTGGTCAACTGGGTGGGATGTTCGTGATAAGGTGCAAACGCGGCGCAAAGCCATCGAAAAACCGATAGCCTTACATACTCCTTCATTCAATCGGAAGAAGCTAGTGAAAACGAACGTTTACACCATCACTCACGCGGTTATATCGACTTTTATTTAATCTACAGCGCTTTGTATTTGTAAAGTAGGCGGCTGCGCTCCTAGCTCGGAGGTTTTCCCCTAGTTGTTTAACAACACCTTACATGGACGACCAAGACCTGCGCAAGCGCGTCGACGACCAACTGAACAAGCTCGAAAGTACTCACCAGTTCGCTCGCGCCGTGTTCTATGGGCAAAACGGGCAATTTCGCTACGCCGGCAAGCAAGAACAACAGGTCGCCGATGCTTACAGACGGCTCGTGCAAAACGTGCTTGTGTGTTAGAACTGCTTGTACCTGAACCGGCAGTTGTTCCAGGCCCCGCCTGCCGAGCGGCAGGCCCTGGCCGATGCCATCGCCCGCATGTAACTGGACCGCTGGTACACCGTCCCTACTACCCTCGTCAAGCACCAGTGTGTCAGCGCTAGCTCCCCCGTTTCATTGGACGGCTATGAGGTATAGCCAGCAGTCGCTCATGGAGGGTGCACGTTCGGACGCACATCCAAAAATTCAGTGATGCCCATCCCGAGCGACCGGTGCGGTTACGAGCGGTTCAGGGAAGTCGGCGGAGCAAAGTGGAGCAATTCCGGCAGGGAAATCTCCAGGCCTTCTGCCAGGCAGGTTAATACGTCCAGAGTGGGCGACGTCTGAGCCGTTTCGATGCGGTAAACCGTTTTCTTGGTGATGTCGGCAACGTCCGCAAGCGCCTGCTGGCTCCAGCCACGGCGCTCGCGTAAATGCCGCAAATGAAGCCCAAAAGCTTGCCCACTGGCTGGTTTTTTCACACCTGCAAGCTCCGGTGAAACCCGATATCAGATGTGGACATATAAGTCCACATTATCGAAGAAGCTTCGTATGTTTGCGCCGTGCCCATTCGCTACCATAGCCCCTTAGAGAGAAGAAACAATACGTTCCCAACCGCAGCGCAAATCAGCGTCAGCAGGCAACGTATTTCGGACCTTGCAACCCGACCTGTGGGTAACGCTGGACACCATCTCCCTCGACGCGCACCACCTGGACGCCCTGCCGGCCGTCATCGATGCCCGAGCGGGATACGGACCGCGCAAGCTCTATTATATCCGGCAGCCGATGAACTGCCCGGGCGAGATCCTGCGCGCCCTAGGCCAACTCGAAGCCAACCCGCGGGCTGGCGGCCCGGCGGTCTTCCAACTGGTCACAGGGATGGTTCGGCGCCACGACGAGGCCGAAGAGTTCTACTGGGCCAAGGTCCCGGACCCGCGCGAGGCAGATGGCGCAGACCCGGATCAAGCCCGCCCCGCCCTCCTTGCGCGGGTAGAAGCGCTGGGCCGCGCACGCGGCGGGCCGGACGCCACCTAGAACCCCGCGTGGTCAACCAGCCAGACCCTTCCCTCCTATCCTCACGCCCTTTTTCTTTCGAGAAGCCTTCCGCCTTTCTAGCGATGAGCAACAAGGTGGCCCTAGGGGTCTTACCGGGCCACGGAACCGGGCCCGCATCCTGGACCGAGAGCCAGCCTGCGTCGCCGCCCCCGGGCGGTTGCCAGCGCTTGGCGAGGTCCACGACGAGCCGACTGATGACCGCTCCCCCGGCGGCCGCCGAGCCCAGTAAACCAATTTTCCCTCGCCTAGTCTTTCCTCGCCCATGCGACTCTCTTCGCGCCGTCTCCTTACCCCTTTCGCGCTCCTGTTTCTCGCCAATGGATGGCTCCTTCCCGGTTGCTCGTCGCCGGACCCGACCATTTCACTAGCTGACGATACCGCGGAAACCTTCTCTCCCCTACCTTCCCGGTTTCCGTTTGGCGTCCTAGTGGATTGTCATAACGGCTTACCGGGCCATTCTTTCGGAGAGCCGCTGGATTCCTTCCCCAAGATGCGCCCAATTCCGCCGACGCCGGGCAATTTGACAAAAGGCTACGTGTTGGCGGGACCCACCCGCTGGTACGGTCAGCATCGAGCGCAGATACGTGGTCTTCACTGTTACTTTCTGGACAGCCAATTCTACCGCTTCCGGACCGTCGCCGACGGGGCCGTGCTGCGGCCCGAGTCTATCGAGCTGTTCGGCCCCGGTCAGGCGCAGGGCCCGCACCGGCTTGTCTGGGAGGGGTACCGGGCTCGGGCCGTGTACGTCGAAACCCCCACGCCCGGTGGCTTCGAAGGCCAACTGGATGTGGTGAGTAAGTTCCTGGAAGATACCCTGGCAGCCAGGCAACAAGCGCGACTCCAAGCCAAAAACACCCGGTAGAGTGCTGGCAAACACCGTTCATTCCCCTCCTGTGCCCTCCTTACTTCACTACATTCTTATGCAATCCACCAATCTGACCCTGGCATGCCCCGAAAGTCGTACCATCCCTTACCGCTGGGCCACGCCCGGCCAACACGCGCAGGCCGTGCTCTGGGTCGCCGAGCAGCTCCACGACCACTTCCCCACCTTGCCCGTGGCAGCATTTGCGCAGGCCTTCCACGCGTTTGAGCCCGATTTGTGGGAAGACGGCAATGGTCTATGGCTCGACTACGCGGACCTGGTCCGGCTGACCCAGCGAGTGGCCCGCTCACCGCTGGTGCCGGATCTAGCCCCACCCATCTACTGCGCTGATGCGTACTATCTGGCCGACGTATTAGACTACTATCACCGGGCGGCCACTGACTTACTCGCTGAACTGAAAGATGGTGCCCAAATTCCAAACCGGCGGCTCGTGTCGTTAATCGAAAGGCTGGCGATTGGCAATAGCGTCGTGGAGCGTGTACTGCGGGAAACCAAATCCAAAGCGGTGGCCCATGACGCGCTTGAGGTCGAGCCGCCCAGCCAGTTGTGATTCAACCAACCACGCCCAGCTACCACGCTTAGGGGACTGGTCCGATCAACGGCGCAAATACTGACCGTAAACCAGACTAATAGGAACACAGCGCCCCCAGGCCCGGCCACCCCGACAGCTGCCCTTTAACGTTTGGCGACGGATGATCGCTCCACGCGAACGGATGCGCGATCGTCGAAGTACGTCAACCGATGGGATACCTCTCCAACTCCGGCCCACCAGTCGCTCACTATCCCTTTTTTAAAGCCGGAAGACTGGATCCATTCCTTCTACCACTCCATTTCTCGCTCCGGCACCGTAACCCTTTCCTGCTCTTTTTCTGCGTCGCTGCGCACGTCCTGCGTCCGGCCTTCGACGGCCAGGGCCTTGCCCAGCTTGTTGACCGAGCGCTGCAATGCCGCAATGCCGGGCAACTCGGCCGGCTCCTGCTGGCGCTTGGGCAGGCGGGTGGCAAACTCCGTGTTTGGCTCCCGGTTGCGGTCGATGCGGAGCTGCGGTTCGCGGGTTACCCGCCCGGTTGTGAGGTAGGCATACGGGTCGGGCGTGTCCTTCCCCTTCTCGGCGTTGCGCTCGATTTGCCCCAGCGTGGCATAGAATACATTGTCGTACTTGCGCTCCTTGGCAATGTCTTTCACCCGGGCTGGGTCGAGCTGCTCGTGGGCCATGAGCTTGGAGTTTACCCGCGCCACCTGCCCGTCGAGCCGTGCATCCTTGGCGGCTATCTGCTCCGGGGTCAGTGGCTTTTTCTCTTTCCGGTTGGCCGCCGCCTTGCTCGTTATTTCCTCCACTTTCTCCGCTACCAGCTGCCGGCGCGTCGGCTCCTTGGCCGCAATACCCAGCGGCACCACCCGCCCAAACTGCACCTGCATCTGGGTGACGGCCTCGGCCTGGAACTGCACCCGGTTGAAACGGTCAGCCCTGCCCAGCGGGTTGAGCGTAATTTTCTGGTCGGCGTCGCGGGCCGATACCATGATGTGAACGTGGGTTTGCAGCCCGTCCTTTTTCTCGCCCTGCACCCCTTCGTCAGTGCCTCGGTTTTTCCGTTCCTGGTGGATGGTGGCTGCCCACACCAGGTTGGCTTCGCCCAACTCCCGCCCGTTTTTGAGCTGGAAGTTTTTGGCATAAAGGTCCATCACGTTCCGGGTGTATTCCTCCAGCGCCTGGGGGTTGTTGCCAATCAGCAGCAGCTCGTCGGAACTCGGACTCAGCACGAGCGAGTGGAACTTGGGGTCGTCTTTTCCCAGCCCTTTCACGTTGCCGTCGAGCATGGCTACCACCTCGGCGGCCGTCTTTGCCTCGGTGCCGGGGGCCCCAAAGAAGGTGGCTTCGCCGCCGGCCTCCTTGGCTTCCTTCACCAAATAGTTGGCGCACCGCTGGGAGCTGCCGGCGTTGTTATACACTTTTTGCCCGTTGGTTTTGGGGTTGATTACCTTGGCATACATCGGCAGGTGGGAGAAGAAAGCGGAAGAAAAAAGCGCGGTTGCACCCCCGGTTGTAAGGCCAAAAAGTTGCTGTTGCCTCCCGGGTTGTAGCGCCGGTTGCAGCGGCAAAACGGGCGGGGCGCTCCGGCCGGCTGGGAGCGCGGGCCGCTGCAACCGGACGCTGGGCCGCTGGGATGAGCCGCCCTACTGGGGGGGGACAGCTGCATCCGGCGTTGCCGCCGCTGGGGTTGCCGGCGCTTTGGGCGGCAGCACCGGCACCTGGGGTTTGGCCGCCAGACTTGGCGCGGGCACGTTGTTGGTTTTGATGAACTCGCGCATCTGCACTACTACCTGCTGGTCGCGGTCGTCATTCAATCCCTTGTTGACCCCCGCCCATTCCGTCTGCTCTTTGTTCTGCACCCGAAGGTTGGTTCGTTCCACGAGCACGCGGGCGATGTAGGTTTCAATATTACTCTTGACCAGCATTTCTACCATCGGGGCGAGGTAGTTGGTTTCGACAGAAACCTGGTGGCGGAGAATGTCGCTTTCAATCTGCTCCAGGTAATTGAGCGTCCCGCCCTGCTGCTGCTGCAAGAACCCGTAGAGCGACTTCTCCCAGTTGCGCAGTATCGAAATCAGCCGGTTGCCAATGTCCACGTTCTGCACCCGAATCGAGCGCGCCTCCTGCGCCACCGTCTTGGTGACGTGGGCAAAACTCTGCGCCGCCGCCTTGGTCGGGTCGAGCCTATTCTCAGCAAAATAGGCAATCGCCGCGCTGGCGTATTTGGTTTTGCTCAGCTTGAGCTTCTTCGCGTGAGCCGTGAATAGTAAGTCCACTTCCGGTACCAAGTGAACCGTGGGGCCCATTTGTTCGGCCGTCTTTTTACCGGGGGGCCGGCCTCTTTTCTTTGGGGTTGGTTCCATGAGCTGATTCGTATTTATTAATTATTATTACCTGGTTTTGCTTCAGATAATCAAAGAGTTAGATTAAAAATGACCACTTCCTTCGTAACTTACATAAACAGCTACGTTTTAAAAGGGGCTTAAAACATTTTAATTACCTGCTTTTAATCCTGACTATCAATGCGGTAGCATTTATTTTACCAAGGCAAACTATGTTTGTCCCTGATTATCAGCGCGGTAGCGATGATTTCAGGTCCTCCTCTCGCTAACTAATGACTATGGCTCTGTTTAGAAACCCTATGTCGTCCCCAATCTACACTACGCCGGCTCTACTTCCTATTCCATTCGCTTACACTGCCGACTATGGCTCTGAGCTACTCATTGGCCTCACTACGCTTCTCCGGTAGCTCTAACCATTACTGGCTACTTCCAATCACTGGCCTTCTCCCAGGCGTCAATTTTCTGCTACTCTGGCGAACCTATCGCTCCCGGACTACTCGCCCCCATCTAATCGTGCTGCATCCTCTCACGCATCAATAACCCAACCTGGCCCAAACCAAGTCAACCCTTTTTTTGCGCCCCTCCGCCCCCGCCCCTTTTCAAAGTTCTTTCGATTTACTGGTAACTATAAAAACCCGACCCGCCTTAGGAGCTACTGAATCTATGAGCATCAGTCTGCTGCTCCCTGGCCGGCTTCGATTCCCAGGAATTATCAAAAGCACTCATCTTAGCCAGTAGCTACTAAGTAAAAAAACACATCAGGCCAGCTCCCAAAAGTTTGGGTAAAGCTGGCCTATCGAATTTCACCGCTTCATTTCTAGTATTACTGAGCCCCGCCCCTAGCCTGCCCCTGCCTGTCAAAGCTGCCCGGCTCCTCCCATCCCTGCTTATCCAAGGACTCTTTCACCCCGCCTCCTTACAGCAGCAACCCAAAGCTCGCCTTTATCACTTGGCTTGAAAATTCATCTATCCCCAAAAGCTATAAACCAATTCCTCACTGGTACCTGAAAACCCCTGGCCTCTCGATGTTAAAAATAAGGCAGTGGGGAAAAGATAAGTACACAAGCCGGGCCTTCTTTCTCAGTACCTCAAGCCGGCACCATATCAACTGGATTAGCCCCGGCCACCATCGCCAAATTCTCAACTCACTGAAACAGCTCTCCGCCGCAAAACCGCATCACCACCCAAACCACAATTTACCCCAAGAGCCAACTACTGCGCTTAACCATTTTCTTCCTTATCAGCTCCACTCAGCATCTGCTCGCCCCTACCCATGACTGCATCCAGGCCCGCCAAGAATTATAAGAATCCTGTGCAATTCCGTGCGGTTCGATTCGTAAGTTTTATGTTAGAGGACACAAAGCACGAAATCAGCACCACCGACTTTATCAAAGATGCTGTCGCCCGTCACCTGGCATTTTACCAGACCAAGCGCGGCATAGAATTTCCTAACAAGATGCTGGCCGAGCTTTCCGAACTGGACCTGATACCGAGCACCTCCCGAACCGAAGAATAGCGCATTTCCAGCAATAGAGAAATCGCTAATCACTCCCAAAAGAAAAAGGCCAGTCATCATTGACTAGCCTTTTTTTGTGTGCTACGGTTTTGGGTTTTATCAGGCCTCATTGGTTTTTGCCTTTCCAGTTTTGGTTGGTTTTATCGTTACGGCTTTTTCTTCCGGTGTGCTTCTCGTGGCGGCCCTTGGTTTTCTTAGCACGGGTTCAAGGCCAGCGAGATTATCCGATTTGGGCTTGTTCTTCGCTCCCACTGGCCGTCTAATTTTTGTTGTTGGGTTTTCCGGTCGTGCTTTTTGCTCAGCGTAGAAATGCTCCAACCCCTTCGGCCCCCATCCTGCCTCCTCCTCGCTCATACCCGGCGTCCTATCCCCTCCCGTATCAAATTTTATTTTTCTTTTGGGTTCCCGGTTTACCCAATTGGCGTGTTCCACTAAATTTTTACAGTCGCTGATAGCTGGTTCCTCAGCCAACCACTTTTGGTACTCGTCGTCTTTTTTATCAACGGCTGGATTTTGGGGCTGGATTAAAAGTTTGATCCAAGAGTCGCATTTAGAGTGATAGTTTCTCAGCCTTCAGAGGCTTCCCATTCGACGGTGAGCAACGCACCCAAGTCGAAGCGTAGCGCATCGCTCAGCGCCTCGTCGGAGAAATCGAACTCCCTTTGCAGGTCAGGGCTTACGCATCAAAATTAGCTGAGTGCCTTTGCTGCCTCTGGAACCGTTTTACAACCAGTTGTAGCCGTCAGATTTTCGGATCCAATGTGCCCTTACGGGATAGAAGAGAAGGCTAAAATGTTTGATGCGTAAGCCCTGTATCTTTACAGGACCCCATCGATACCCCCTTGCCTGGCGACCAGCTCGTGTTCCAGATTTTCTGCGCCCTGGCGCTGCACGAGCACGCTGCGCTCGTGCACGCCAGCGCCGGGCCGGGTCCCACGCTACCAGAAGATAGTACCCGCAGTCAAGGAACTTTACGAAGCGGGCCAGCAGTCCACGCGCCAGCTCATGGCCTACCTTCAGATCGACTCTTACCACACACTCTACAAAATCCTGCGATCCGCCGGCTGCCAGATTAGCGAAAAGTCCCCCTCCCCTTAAAGTCAAGTAGTATGGGTCTCCCTTCCCAGCCCGATCTGCCCGCGGCGCTGCACCGCTACAACGAGACGCCGCAGCCGGACTTATGCGCCTTGAGCCCGAGGCAGATGCACGCGCTGCTCTACCAGCCGCTGGGACCAGCCAGCGTGGTACAATTGCACGCCGATTTGCCAAACGATGTGCTAGACCAGATCCCGTTTCTGCGGCTGACAGAAGCCTTCTTGCGCCTGCTGCAGCGGGAAACACCCCTGCGCCTGACGCCCTTGGGGGCCCTGCCGCGCAAGTATCTTCGTGAACTCTACGCTTCCGGCTTCATCTTAGAAGAAGGGCTGGAAACGGGGCTGTTTACGCTGAGCCGGGAAATCGATTCGCTGGCCATCACCACCTTGCACCAGACCACCCGGCTGGCGGGGCTGGCCCGCCTGGTACGGGGCGAGTTGCTGCTGACCAAAAAAGGCGCCCAACTACTCGACCCTGCTCATCGCCCGGCCCTGTGGGCGCTCGTGTTGGACACCTTCACCAACCGTTTTCTCTGGGCCTCGCACGACGGCTACCCCTCGCAGACGGTGGGGCAAACCGGCTGGGCGTATTCGGTGTACTTACTCGCCCGCTTCGGAGAGCAGCCGCACCCCGTCTCCTTTTACGCCGCGCACTACCAGCGGGCGTTTCCGTTTGTGCTGGCCGAGTTCACCGACCCGGCCTATCGGACGCCGTTGGAACAGCTTACCTACTGCTACGGGGTGCGCACGTTTGAGCGGGGACTCAACTGGTTTGGCCTGCTCGGCTCTGAATCCCAGGTGCCGGTACTTCACCAGCCCGACCAGTCGCTGACTGCTTCCCCGCTACTTGCCCAACTCTTTGCTGTACAGCAAGGGCCTGCATAGCCCTTGCGCGCCAAATGCGACTTTTAGACTAAACTTTTAATCCAGGCCCAAGGCGCGGAATCATGTATGTACATGATTCCGCGCCTTGGCGTCAACTAAATAAGAAGGCCTACTACCCCCGCCGCATTTTTAGCTAGGCCTAGTTTTGAGCTACACCGCATTTCTGACGCTGGCCCATTTCTTCCCTGACCCAGATTTCTGCCAGATGCTGTTTTTCCGCCGCCGATAATTTCCTCTGCTTCCCCTTCGCCGGTTCTATCCAAAACTACGCTACCCTGGCCTGTCTTCTTCCACCGGGCACGCCACTGTTCTACCTTTCTATTCTTTCCAGATTTATTAGACCCCCTCACTCAAGCCTGCTTTATGATCCAATCCTCCCCTCCTCGCTGCTCTAGTGTAAACCCGTCCTGTAGGTAGACTTGCTGAAGGTGTTGCTCGAAGCTATCAGCGCGTTTCTGGCGCTGGGCATAAGGTCCTGGGTTGTCATATATCTCCCGCACCTCTCGCAGTCGGTAAGCAACTTCGTTGGTCTTAATGGCTAATTCGGTCACCTGCTTCTTTTTCGTGCCACTAGCCTTTTTGGCCTGTTGATAATCAGCGAACAGGTATTTCTCAATCAGTGCTTTATAGATGGCACCAGCAGGTTTTTTAATCTTGCCTTTGCGAAACTGACCTTCTACAATTCTCACTACATAGGCGATATAGTCTACCTCGTACTCGCCGGCTTCCAACTGTTGGCTTACTAGCGCTAGGCTCTGCTTACCTACCCCTATTTGTGCCAGCGTTTGTTCCCACACAGGTGTTTCGCTCGATGGCGATTTTGCAGGTATGAGTTCCGAATCATTGGGATCAGTCAATAGGAACTTTACCTCCGATACGACCTTGCCTTGCTTCTGCAGTTCATAGGTAAAGGGCATATCGGTTAGCTGCATTTCACTCTGAGCTTTGTCCAGAATGCGGGTGCGCAGGTTATTGAAGCGTGGGTACTGTCCGTCCTGCAGATCCAGAAGGAAACGCAGTTGAGCGATAGTGATCGTACGCTTTTTAAACGTAGCATATTCCTTCAGCAGCCAGTAGATGCGATAGGAGTAAAAGCTCTTGAGCTTATTCAGCTGCTCCAACTGCGCTAGAGTGAAATTACCGCTTTCCCGCAGCTGCAGTAGGTAGGGCATAATCAATGGATTAAAGGATGCTACTACCCCTCCCCGATCGCTCTCGTAAGCAGCCTTTGCCATGAGTGGGATGAACTCAAAGTCTGGCTTTTTACTGCGCTTACGAGTACCCTGCTGCGTGTCGACCAGCTTCTCAATGTAAAGGCGGCGGGAGGTGATGTTATCACACATTTGCTTTACCTCTTCGTAGGCTGAGCCCCCAGTACGCTCATGGATAATCTCGGCCATTGGCACGAAATGTTCGCAGAAATGCTCATCCGTTAGCTCAATGCGAGTCAGCAAAGAGATGAATAATCGCATCTCCAGAGGCACAAAACTGAACCGCGCATTAATCAGCGCATTGTGTTGCGCTACCGTTTTATCAACAGTCGGAACTAAGGGCGATTTTGTAGGCATATGAACCAGGAAAGGGCGATTTTGTAGGCATCAAACGTCGATTTTGTAGGCATCAAACGTCGATTTTGTAGGTATGAAAGGGCGATTTTGTAGGCATATGTATTCGCATCTTACAAAAAATCAGATAGTTATGGCCTCTATAATAACTAATATAGTATAAGTAAATAGCTAGCTTGTTTAGGGCGATTTTGTAGGCATTAATAAATACCTTCTTGTACAAGTATAAATTAGTAAAAAACTGGAGATTTTTCGCCGCAATTTTTTTACTAATTTATACTTTAACTATTTGAGCTTCTTTCCATTAAGACGGTATTGCTCGCCCTCTGGCAGAGATCGGTCTGATCCCTCCATTGTATCTAAGAACGCACAAAGTGCTGAATCGACAGCCTTTTTCAATACAAGCCGATCCCAGTACTCGCTCTGCTTTAACCGCACGTAGGTGCTACGCCGCAAAAAGGTGCTGAACTTAAGCCACTCTTCCTCAGAGATTAAAGAAGAAGCAGCTACTGGGGGGGCAGCAGGCTCTTCTGATGCCCCCCCAGTAGCTGCAGTTGATGGTGCCGGAGTAATGTCACGCCTCACTCCGTACAGACGGGCATCGTTATTTAACGATAGTGCTGGCGCATCGAGGTCGTCTCCGAAGTTTGGCTTCTTGGTTTGCTTACTCATACTCGGGTAATGATTTCTTGGGTGAGCGATTCATAATCTGTGGCGCCATTACTCTCTGGCGCCCACCGGTAGATACTTTGCTTCTTGATCTGGGCTTCTGCCAGTGAGACGTTTTCGCGGATGGTTGTTTCCATCATCAGCTGCGCTTCGGAATACTTGGAACCAATCAAGGCCACCACGTCGTGATGGAGCTTCTTGCGGTAACGGCTGCTGTACTTGGTGAAGAAGATGCCGCCGATAGTCAAGTTGGGATTATACAGTTCCTTTACCCGCTCACAGGCCTGAATGAGCTTGTTCAACCCCTCGTAAGCAAAATACTCTGGCTGACAAGGAATGAAGACCGCGTTACATGCCACTAGGGCCATGTAAGTGAGGGCGGATAAGGAAGGTGGTGTATCAATTACACAATAGTCGTAGTGGTCCTGTAAGGGGGCTAAGCCCTTGCGTAGAATGCTCTCGTAACCGAGTTGTTGCCCAACCATCTTCTCTAAATAGTCTAGGTCCGGGGTAGCTGCGACTAAGTGAAGGTTTTCCTCTACTACCAGTATGATATCGGCTAATTGCGCCTTCTTCTCCAGTACCAGCCCTAAGTCTGGATGGCCAGCCGGCAAGCGGAAAGCCAGTGAGAGATTACGCTGGGCATCGCAGTCGATAAGCAATACGCGATGGCCGTCACGTGCTAGTGTCTGTGCTACACTCAGAGTGGAGGTTGTCTTCCCCACTCCGCCTTTATGATTGGCGAATACAATAATCTTCATGGTACAGCTTTGGCTGATCTGAAAGCAGTGATAAAGTATTGAAACTTCTCATGCTTCTTTAATATGTTGAAGAAGTAATACTTCTTTAGATTCTTAAACATACCCAAGAAGTCGAGGAATACAAAATTCTTTAAGAATTACTTCTTCCTAAGATTCCTGAAGAAGTTAAGCTTCTTCAGGAAGTTTGACTTCTTCAGGAATCTTAAGTTTGTTTAACAGGGTATAATGGCATTCTTCTGACTCTCAATTTATTGAGTAAGAAGGTGTATTATGTAGGCTTCAGAGATAGTGGGCTCGTATGCCAATTGTTCTCAGTACATGGAAATCAGGTAGTTATGGCCTTTGTTGATGACACCTTAATCTAGAATAGCACCGGCAGCCGCATTCCAACTTCCGCTTGTACTAGAAAAATGTGCCCCTCTTCTGTCCGCCAATACTAGACCACCTCAGGGGTGGGGGTGATCCTAGCTCACCAATGCCATTAACAGCGCTCCGACGCAAGGCTAGTTCTTGTTCAATCTCTTTGGGGTTCTATTTGCCTCGCTGGCCGAGTTCGAACGTATGTTGATTCGGGAGCTGACTCACGCCGGCCTAGCCACCGCCCGAGCGGGGCAGGGTGGGTGGTCGCCCGAAGAGGTTATTGGAGCAGGCGTAGCACACGGCTATCGTAGCCGAGATACTCTACAAAGAGCAATAGTTAGGCGTCAACGAGATTGCTCAGCAGCTACGTATTTTAAAGTCACGCTCTACAAATACCTGCGCCATCTAGGTGTGGTCATCCATGCGTATCGGAAGGGGATAGTAGACAAGCCAACCGATTGACTGTCGGACTTACTGGCCGGTCAGATTCCTTAACGTGCTATTTATTCCGCTTTTTAATAGGCCCCCATCTAGGAACGCCTCGAACAGTTTGTAATGTTTTGCAGTAGAAAAACTTTACAGTATGACTATCTTTGCAGGAGGCAACCAATGAAAAAAACCGCCCAATCGACAACCGCCCGCCAGAAAATGCTCAACCGCTTGCAAAAGCTGGAGCCGGGCGCGCTCGTGCGCTATAGCGACTTTGCCAGCCTCGGCATCGCGCCGGGCACGGTGGCTGTGAACCTGAGCCGGCTGCGTCAGCAAGGTGTAGTGCAACAGGTGGCCAAGGGCACCTATCGCCTCCCTAAGCAAAGCCGATTCGGCCCGGTACCGGTTTCCGAGCAGCAGGTGCTGCAGATGCTCCTGCAGATGCCCAACAAGAAACTGCGAGGCTATCCCACTGGTGTAACAGCCTTTAATCGCCTGGGCCTGACAACGCAGGTAGCCCAGGAAATCCAAATTGCGACACCCCGGCCGGGACGCCCGAAGAAAGTCGGCAACGTGCGCGTGCGCTTCGTACGCAGCCGGGGCGATATGAAGCCGGAGCAGGTAAAGCTGCGCCAACTGCTGGATGCCCTGCGGCACATCAAACGCCTGCCCGATACCTCGCCGGCCGCGGCCCTGCCTCGCTTACGGGAGCAGGTGAAGCAACTGCCGCTGGCTGAAAAGACCACCTTAGCCCGCCTGGCGCAGGACTACAATCCGGCAACGCGCGCCCTACTGGGCGCGCTACTGGAAGGGCTAGGCGAAAACAAGTTGGCGGCCAAGCTTAAAGCCAGTTTAAATCCACTGACGACCTACAAGCTTGGCCTATCCGAGCAGGCACTATCGAACCGCGCGCAATGGAAAATCCGATGACCCTGCATGTGCACGAGCAGGACTTTCGCAACCTGATTACCATCACCGCCACGGCGCGGGGAATGCGACAAAGCTTTATCGAGAAAGACTATTGGGTGACCTGGGTGCTGCGCAACCTGGCCGATTCGGCTCTGGCGGAGCAGGTCGTGTTCAAAGGGGGCACATCGCTTTCCAAAGGTTACGGATTGATCGATCGGTTTTCGGAAGATGTGGACCTGGCTGTTATCCGATCAGCCCAGCAGAGCGACGGCGCGCTGAGAAAGCTCATCCGCGAAATCCATAAAACCGCCGCGGGCAACTTACCGGAAATAGCCGTGCCGGACTCCACGAGCAAGCGCGGCCACAACCGGCTGGTGTACCACCAGTACCCGCACCTGTTTACCGACCCGGTGCCGACTGCTACGGAACACATCTTGTTGGAGATAACGGCATTCGGGGAGCCGGAACCGCACAGCAAACGCCGCTTAATTTCCTATCTGGGGCAGTATCTGCTGGACCAGGGCCAGCCGGAAGCCGTGCGGGAGTATGGTTTGGACGCGTTTGATTTCAACGTGCTGAGCCTCGCGCGCACGTTTGCCGAAAAAATTATGGCCCTGGTGCGCGCTTCCTATGAAGAGGACCCGGTCGCGGAGGCCAGCCGTAAAGTCCGTCACCTCTACGACTTGCACCAGTTGGCTAGTCAACCTGAAATCATCGCACTGTTGACCGGGTCAAACCTAGCGCAACAACTGACCGCGGTACAGCGCGACGATGCGCGGGCGGGGGTAACCGGCCCGACCGGAGGATGGAAAACGAACCCATTATCGACCTGCTGGGCCTACGCCGAGGATGCGGCTAACCTCCAGCAACTCCAGCAGCCCTACGAGCAGGAGTTGCCAAGCCTGCTGCATAGCCCACTTCCCGCGTTTGACCAAGTACTACGCACCATGCAGCGAATCGCCCGACTGCTGCGCGACTACGATGCGTTCTAACGCGAGCACCTGGGTTTGGACAAGAATTTACTCAGAGATTGACTGCATGATAAACTGAAGCGCACCTCACCGCTTCAGCTTAGGCATCCAACGCTTACTGAGGAAGATTATCCGCCATTGATGCGCAGTCGTTTTTAACTTATGATAATGCTTACTTATCATAACTTATATTTACCCGTGAAAAGAGTGGCCGTTTGACCTAGTTCCGACACTTATATATAAGGTGTGCCCCAACGGACGGATTGAACTCCCAACTTCAGTAGTCTCCACGGACCCCGGCACACACACTCCATGCGCGAAGACCTTTCGATTGTTCCCGCGTCCACTGTTCCCCCCACGGTCAGCACCCAGCTGGCCCGGGCCTCGGCCAAAGTCGCCGGCTTCCTGGAAGTCGGCCTGCAGGGCGCGGCCAACACGGAGCGCGCCTATACCTCGGACCTGAAAAGCTACGTCACCTTCTGCGAGCGGCACGGGCTGCGGGCGCTGCCGGCCGACGTGGAAACGCTGACCGAGTATGTGGCGTACCTGGCGACGGAGAAGCCAGCTCCGGAACCCGGCGACGGGGGCCGTGGGGAAAACAAGAAGCGCAAAGGCCAGCAGCCCCTTACCCGGCCCCATTCGCTGGCCACCATCAAGCGGCACCTGGCCGCCATCCGCAAAGCCCACCAGCTCGCTGGCCACCGGCTACCGGCCACGCTCGATGCGCTCAACGTGGTCATGGAAGGCATTGCCCGGACCCTGGGCAAGCGCCAGGATCAAGCGCAGGCCTTTACTGTGGAGGAGCTAAAGCAAGCTATTCGCCGCATCGACCTGGAAACGTCAGCCGGCCTGCGCGACCGGGCGCTGTTGCTGCTCGGCTTCGCGGGAGCCTTCCGCCGCTCCGAGCTGGTAGAGCTCAACATCGAACAGCTGGAATTTACGGAGCGGGCCCTGCTGGTACACCTGGCCAAAAGCAAAACCAACCAGTACGGCGCGGTGGAGGATAAAGCCATTTTCTATGCGCCTACCATGGACTTCTGCCCCGTGCGCTGCCTGCGGGCTTGGCTCAATCTGCTGGGGCGCACTACGGGGCCGCTATTTGTCAAGATACCCCGGGCGGCTCCCGGACAGATGGCCATTCCCTCCGACAAGCGGCTTTCCGACATTTCCATCAACAAGCTGGTGCAAAAGCGCCTCGGGGCGGGCTACTCGGCTCACTCGTTACGCGTGTCTTTCGTAACTGTGGCCGTGCTCAACGGGCAATCCCACAAGGCCATTAAGAACCAGACCAAGCAGAAGACGGATGCCATGATTGAGCGCTACACTCAGCTTAACAACGTAGTATCTTACAATGCTGCTCAATCCTTGGGGCTATAGGTATTCTTCATTATTACTAAGCCTTAAGTCTACGGCATACTAAGTAGGCCAAGCAACTGCTATTTGCTGCGAACACTCCGACTGAGCTTTATCCCTCCTACTGCTCCTCGTCTACAACAACTGCCCTGTTCTTATTATACACGGTCAGGTAAGCAACTGGATAAGCATATTTTACCTTGTCGCACGTAGGACAATAATAGTCGGATTTTTGATAATTCTTTTTCATCGGAGTGAGGCACTTATGACAGTACGACTTAAAATGATCGGCATGGTATAACTTCAATTCTATCTGCCTAACCAGTGAGCTGTATTGTCTGTTGTGCTTTACTGCTGGACCATATATCTGCTTCAACTTGTCTATCTGCTGCTGAAGCTTATTTTTTGAGCAACAGCCTCCACAGTTATCACATATATACATACCGGACCAGTTGAGATGTCCCAGATCGTCGTAGTTGCACCGTGCCGATATCCGACTGTCTATAATAGAGCCGCAGTTGCCATTTAAGCAGCGGTTTAAGTAAATAACCCTCCCGCGCAACGAGCATTCGTTAACCGTGCAGTTGAATTTAGTGACACGATAAAAATTGAATTCAGAAGTTACGGATGGACGCAGCATCGTGCCACACTCTGTGCAGTACAGCTTGGTCAGTAACTCATTGATTCGGTTAATCAGCCCGATAACCCGGTAGTAAGGTTCCTCTTCAAATCGCAGCCCCGCAATCTGAATAAAATCCTTCAACACATAGTGTTGCCATTGTGCTGGTAAAGAATCCGTCTGATTGGCTCTATGGCATGGGCGGCCAAAACACCACCAGAAGGGATTTTCAGTAACCTTGTCCATCACCAACGCTTTCTTCCCTTCGCAGCAGGTGACGTTCCGGCTACCGTTGGAAGCTTCTTTGATATAGCTCCATGGCCAGATTGTCTCCTCTTTGATCTGCCATTTAATGGGGTAGCGCTTACCGTCAAAAATGATGGCATTCTGTACTACCGGGAACTGCTCCTCACCGGCTAGGATGTAAGACTTGTCAGAAGCCGCCGGATAAGTTTTAGAACCGATGATGGCAAACACGTGCTCTATGTCCTGGGGCCGGCCGTATTTGAAAGTAGTGCGCCCGGGGCAGTGCGCAAACAGGTGGCTGAATTGCAGTAGCTCTTTGGTTGAATTTCCTGCGTAGTCGATAAGGCAGTCTACAATATCGTTTTCGCCTGGATAAGCTGAGTTACGCTTTAGCTTGGTGAGCACGCGCAGAACCAAATCAATACTGTAGTCCAGCCGCCGATCCAACGGGTTGTCATCGTCCAGGGAATGGCGGGGTATCGAGTCCAAATCCTCAACGGTTAGTTGGACAGCCCCTGATGCCATCAGCCCGAATACTTTGCGCAGGAATAAAAACTGCTCTTCTCTTGCTAGAGTAGCAACTAACAGGTAGTAGCGAGCAAAATCAAAATATTCGCTGTGGCCACCTATCCATAATTCAAGTAACAGGTCATTTCGGCGACTTTGCACCAAATGCGGCTGTATGTCAAGGCGCGCCCCTTCTTCTAACAGTAAAAGCCACTGAATCAAAAAGGCGCTATCCAGTCCCAGTAGCCGAGCTGGATCTATGTCAACCACGTGGTGCAACATCTCTGCTTTTTCTGCTTGAGCAAGAAGCGCGATAAGGGGCATCATTTCGGCCGGTGCCTGTTCAC
>NZ_QVLT01000026.1 GCF_003417065.2 Hymenobacter lapidiphilus
GAGCAGGCGGTGGCCGAACAGGCCCGCCGCGCCCGTTGGCTGAGCGAAACGCAGGCCCGAGCCCTGCCGTTGCCCTCGAGCGCCGACCGCAAGCAGGGCCGCGTGGCCCCGGCGCTGGCGGGCTTCGCGCTCTACTTCAGCCCAGTGCCCGGCGACACGGTGCGGATGCCTTACCTGGTGCGGGTACCCGCCGGCTACGACCCCGCCCGGCCGGCGCCGGTGGTGGTATTTCTGCACGGCGGGGTGGTCAGCACGCCGCAGTTCCAGCACACCAACCCCGACGCGGTCACGCCGGAGCCTATTTTTGCCGCCGCGCCGGCCGATGCGCTGGTGGTGTATCCGTTCGGTCGGACGAGCTTTGGCTGGGTGGACCAGCCGGCCGCTTTTGCCCAGGTGCTGCGCATCGTCACGGCCGTGCGCGCCCGCTACCGCACTGACCCGGCCCGGACCACGCTCGTGGGCATAAGCAACGGCGGCTCGGCGGCCCTCTGGTTTGCCGCGCAGCCGGCCGCGCCCTTCAGCCGCTACGTGGCCCTGGCGCCCGCCCCTAAACTGCTACTGGCCCAGTCAAGCTATGGCCCGCTCGGCAAAACCAAGCCCGTGTTGATGGTAAGTGCCCAGGACGACGACATCTACGCTTACGCTGCCGTGCGTGCCGCCTACGACGCCAACCGCGCCGGCCGGCCTAATTGGGTTCTTCAGACCGTGCCCAAAGACAAAGGCGGCCACGGCTTTTTGTACCGCCCCGAGGGGCTCGCGCTGCTGCGGCAGGCGCTGCGGAGCACCACCGTAAAACCAAGCAAGCGGTACTAGTCCCGCGGTGGGCGCGGCGCGGCCCCTGACGGCTGCGCCGTAGCTCGTCTGACTCTGGCCCCATTGGCAGGAGGCCGGTGAGCTGAGTTTAAGAAAACGGTCGGCGATTTCCCTTACGCGAGCGACATTGCCGACGTAATCGCGGCGAAGTACAGCGGCCGGCGTACCCAACCGAATTTTAAGCAGTTCTTTCCCGAAATCCTCACGTACTTGAGCCAGACATTCCCCACCGCCGCCTCACCGAATCAATGATGGCTGTCCGACCGTGCCTCTTTCCGGAATGGCCCGTGCACCTAGTGGTCTGGGCCTTGCTGCTCGTCCAGGACGTGGTGGCAATGCTGGATGCGCCAGCCTACCCGGTTCCCAAAACGGCGGTGCTCACGTACTGGCTGATAGGACTGGGTTACTCGCTCATCAACGCGACAGCATTCTACTCGTCGAGCTGGCTGGCCGCCCGGCCGTTGCTGGCGCAACCGTGGGGCTGGCGGCCCCTGGCTTGGGCGGCGGGTGGGTTGCTGCTGGCCCTGCTACTCATCACCGGCGTGCGGTACGGGCTCGAATTTCACGTGTTCAAACCCCTGCTCGGCTTCGACAACTACGGCCAGAACACCGCCTTTACCGCGCAATGGTATGTGGAAAACAGCGTCCGGTATTACTTTGACTACGTGCTCTACGGGTTGCTGTACGCCTTTGTCCGGCATCATTTACTGGCGGAACGGCGGCGGCGCGAAACCCAGCAAGCCAACACCACCGCCGAGCTGACCTTTCTGCGCTCGCAGCTGAACCCGCACTTTCTGTTCAACACCATCAACGACATCTACGCGCTGGTGTACCAGAAGTCGGACGCCGCGCCGGGGGCCTTGCTCAAGCTCTCCGAATTGTTGCGCTACATGCTGCACGAATCCCGCCACGACCGGGTGCCGCTGCGCCGCGAGTTGGACTACCTGGACGGGTTGATTGAGCTGCAACGCCTCGGCGCCAAGGGCAACCTGCACCTCGACTACCAGGTGCGGGGCACGCTCAACGGGCAAACCATCGCCCCGCTGCTGCTGGTGTCGTTCGTAGAAAACGCGTTCAAGCACGGGGTGCTGACCGACGCCGCGCGGCCCGTTACGCTCCACCTCGATCTGACGGCGACGGCCCTGGAATTTTGCTTGCGCAACGCCAAGAACGCGCACCAGAAAGACCAGCTGGGGGGCATCGGGCTGCCCAACGTGCGGCGGCGGCTGGCGCTGCTCTACCCCGCCCGGCACACGCTGACCGTGACCGAATCGCCCGCTGATTTTCAAGTGACCCTCCGCCTCGACTTATGACCGACCCGATTCCGTGCCTGCTGGTGGACGACAAACCGCTGGCCCTCGACCTGCTGACCGACTACGTGGCGCAGGTGCCGGCGCTGCAGCTGGCAGGCCGCAGCGAAAGTCCGGTGGAGGCCCTGAACTGGGTCGGGGAACGGCGCGTCGAGCTGATTTTTCTCGACATCCAGATGCCGCAACTCACCGGCCTGCAGTTCCTGCAGGCGTTGGACCGGCGGGCGCAGGTGGTGCTCACGACCGCCTACGCCGATTACGCGCTCCACGGGTTCGAGCACGACGTGGTGGACTATCTGCTTAAGCCCATTTCCTTCGAGCGGTTCTACCAAGCCGTGCAAAAGGCGCACCGGCGGCTGCGCCCGGTGGCGGCCGAAGCGCCCCGTCCCTACCTGTTTGTCAAAACCGAACACCGGATGCAGCGGGTCGATTTGGCGGAGGTGCGCTACCTGGAAGGCTTGCAAAACTACGTCGTGATTCACACGGCGACGGAGAAGATTATTGCCCGGCAAACGCTCAACAGCCTGGAGGTGAGCCTGCCGGCATCAACGTTTGTGCGCGTGCACAAGTCGTACATCGTGTCGCTGGCCCACATCCACACCGTGGAGCGCAGCCGCATCCTCATCCAGGTCGCCGGCAGTGATGCCCGAGTAATTCCCGTCGGGGATGCCTATCGAAGTGCCTTCTACGGCAGACTGTAGCTAGGTTCAGGTGCTTGGTGTGTACATCCGCTTTCGTGATTTCTAGTGTCGGGACTAGTGTTGCTTGCCACTTGCTCACGCTGCACCAAAAAATTGAAGAGTGAGGCTCCTATTTTTGAACGGAGCGCGTTTAAGCCACCACCGTTTCGATGAACGCAAAGCCAAATCCATGAGACCTTTCGCCCAGTGCAAGACTTGCCACCAGGAGCCGCCCTTTTCCATCAATCCTTTTTTTGCCCCATGAGCTCTAACTTTCTCACCGCCAGTGACAATGACGCCTTGTGCGCACGCATCCAACAGCTGCGACCGGATAGCGTCCGTCACTGGGGCAAAATGACGGCCGGCCAAATGGTGGTGCACTGCACCGACCAACTGCGCGTCAGTCGCGGGGAGAAAGCGGTGAACTCGACGCGCCTGCCCGGTTTTATTAAACCACTGGTGAAGTGGCTGGTCGTATCGCGCCTGAAGGCCTTCAAGCCGGGCATGCGCACGTTAAAAGAACTGGATGCCGAGGCAGGCATGACCCTGCCGACCACCTTCGAAGCGGACCGTGACGTATTGTTGGGCTTACTGGAGCGCGAAAAATACGGCCCGCAGGGGGTGGAGCATCCCGTGTTCGGTCATCTGACGGCCCAGGAGTTTGGGGAGGTCACCTGGAAGCACCTAGACCACCATTTGCGGCAGTTCGGGGTGTAATAAACCCTTCCTTGAACCGACTGCGGTGTGTCTAAGACAGTACCGTTCAAATGAACACAGACTGGCCTTCTCTTCTGCACTACCTCTGGTTAGGCATCTTTGCTCTGGTGCTCTACCGTATTGCGCTGCCATGTTGACAATTAAAGAGTTTTTCGCCCTAGACGATATAATAAAGACTCGGTGGGGGCGCAACGCCTTCCGATACGTGGATTACTGCGGGCTGCATCCCCTGCGACCCTTGGAAAGCGGCGCCTATCCCTGTACGCCAACGAACACGCTCAGCTTCGCGAGCACGGGGGGCGATGGTGTCCACTTTGGCCTGCTCAACGCCCGCGACGAAACCGCCGCTGGCCCGGTGGTCATGACTGTGCCCATAGCGGAGACGAACGTGGTGGTGGCCGAAACCTTGGCGGAGTTTTTGGGCATTGGGAGCCGAATGGGCTGGTTTGAACTTGAACAATTGGCCTACGATGCCCCCCGCACCGTGGCATATTACGGCGTAGCGCCCGCGGAGGTGTCGACCCAAGAGCAAACCTTTCTCGATCTGGTTCGCACCGAACTGCGCGTGGCTCCCGTGGCCCTCACATCCGAGCGCCTGGCGTACCTCAACCGGCGCTACTTGCCGCAGGTGCAGGTTCCGCCTTTCGAAGGTTAGTTACCCTCCTTTTTCTGAGTGGGCCCCGTTTACCATCGGACCCTTTTCGTGAACACATTGAGTAATATCGGTCACCTTACCTTCCTTTCGCACCTCATATCATATTTGTTCACTCTATGGCCGCTATTACGTCACTTGCATCCTTGGAACAAGCTCTGCTACAGGTGGGCGGAACGCCGAGGGTCCTAGAAGCGCTGTGGGATGGCGACACGCAGGGCTGGTATTTATGCGTGAGCGTGTATGTGGAAAAGAGTGTTTGGCCCCTGAAGAAAACCGTATGCCACGCCTTAGGCACCGTCGTGCTGGGTACTGATATTCGCCTCTTCAACGGCCACGTGCCCCCTTGACCCGAGGCGGAATTGGTCAAAACGTTTGTGCAGCAAACTCAGGCGAAGTATGGCCTGACCCTCTACTTACCGTCGGAAGAACCCGATCTCGATTGGCCCCGCTGGACCGAGCGGGAGCAGGCGAGGGCCTGTGATGATTGTGGCAAGCTTGGCTTTCCCACGGATAGTCCCTACCTGCCAAAGCACATCTGCTATACCTGTCACCTCAAACGGGAGCAAAAGGCGCACATCCAGCATGAGCAACCGTGTGACGACGGCGTTAACCTTTATGTGTACAATAACGGGGTGTACCGTTCGGTAGGATACGTGAGCCAGTTCGACAGTTTTGCCATTGCACCTTACGTCGACCCCTCCTTATTACTAGGTGCTGCTCCGCCTACAATTCACGTCATAACGCTGGAGCATAACGCTTTGGTAGAAATCCAGGCCCACTTGGCCGAAGCACTGGAAAAGAAGCTAGCGTGCTACAAACCGGCGGAAAAAGAGAGTCGCAAGAGCCATTCCTACCACTTTGAGCACATGGCCTACCAGGGCGTCACCTACGAGTTAGAACTCAAATGGCATGAGCGGCATCGCGAAATAAGAATCCTGTTTGATGGCTGGGATACGACTCGAGGAGCCATAGCAGACGGTTCCATTTACAAAATCTACTTCAAGCGGGGGATTAGCTATCGCGATGACTCCTTACTACGTCACCTGAACTACCCGATCCCCAGCCCGAAGACGATTGACCAGCTTGTGCAGCATTACAGCGGTATTCTCTCGCAAGAAGAGATTAGTAGTGCCTTGGCCAAACTTGAGGCCATGCATTGCCTGGAAGTAGTGGGCCGGGACGTGACCATCACGCAAACCGGCCGCAACATAGTGTAGCCACCGGAAAAGGACCATCGCCGGATCACATCAACTCCTACTCAGCTACTATGGGCCACCGAATGGCTCCTTTCGGTGAACTACTGTAGAAGGTCGTGTGTGTCCCCAAGCGCTACTTTCATCTTCGAAGGGGAGAAGAAGCTGCTTTAAGGCCTAGATGAGGGGCTGACATTAAAAAGGGTTGTTTTTAATGTTTTAAATAGATGTTTGGGCTACATTTACGGCCGGGTACGCCCGCTAACCTTATTTACTCCGCGTTTTAATGCCAATACAGCCCCTGTACGCTATTAACCCCAGCCGGGACGTGCCCTGGAATGCCTTGCCGGATCTGCCCCTTGCCCAAGAACTGTGGCGCACACCCGAAGTGCTCGAGCAACTCGGCCATGCCCGCGAAGCCCTGGGGCGGTTGCACGGCCGCAGCGTGGCCGTTCCTAACCAGGGGCTGCTGGTGAATTCCATCAGCTTACAGGAAGCAAAGGCCTCCAGCGCGATTGAGAACATCTTCACCACCGACGACGAGTTGTACCGCGCCTTCAGCGAAACCGCGGCCGAGCAGGCCGAGGGACCGGCCAAGGAAGTGTTGCGCTACCGCGAGGCGCTGTGGAGCGGCCACGCGTACCTGCAAACGCAAGCCGGCTTTACCCGCGACTACTTCGTGCGCATGTTCCGCGAAATCAAGCAGGTCGAGGAAGGCATCCGCCCCCCATTTTCTTCGACCATCATCCGCCAGGGCGGCAGCGGCTACAACGCCGGAAAGGCCGTCTACACCCCGCCCCGGGGCGCGGGCGTGGTGGAAGCCAAGCTGGACAACCTGCTGGCCTTTGTCAACGACGACCACGCCTACCCGCTGCACCCCTTGCTCAAGATGGCCATTGGGCACTTTCAGTTCGAAGCTATCCACCCGTTCCGGGACGGCAACGGGCGCACGGGGCGCATTTTCAACATCCACTACCTGGTGCACAAAGGGCTGCTGGACTACCCGATTCTGTACCTGAGCCGCTACATCGTCGCCCACAAGGAGGCGTACTACGGGGCCCTGGCCGGCGTCTCGCAGCGCGGAGACTGGCAAGCCTGGCTGCTGTACATGCTCAAAGCCGTGGAAGTCACGGCGAACCTGACCTTTGACAAAATCAACCGCATCCTGGCCGCCCGCGACGCCATCGGGGAAGTGGTCGCGGGCCAGAAGAACCTGCGCCGCCCCGACCAGTTGGTGCAGAAAATCTTCACCCAGCCCATTACCCGCGTCAAGCACCTGACCGAGGACCGGACCTATGCCGAGAACACAGCCCGGGACTACCTGAACAAGCTGGTGCAACTGCAGGTATTGGAAAAGCAGACCATTGGCGGCAATCATTACTACGTCAACCGCGAGTTGTACAGCATTCTGGAAGATTAGTGCCCTAAGCCCTAGGGGCAAACTGGCATCCTTTAGAAAATTGACCGTTTGGCTAAACTTGTGCTTTAGCGGCAAGCGACCGAGTACACCTTCCGTTATTATCACTCATGGGGTTAGACATATACCACGTTGTTCCTTGTCCGAAGACGACCGAGGTACTCGACTATTTTACCGTAGCGGAGTTGGGTGATTCGCCCGGCTTTGTCGAAAAACATCACGCCCTTCTAGCGGCGGTAGACGAAGAAGAAGCGAATACGAAGGGTATCTACTTCCAGGACAAAGGGTACCAACGGAAAGGCATGAACAGTGCGTTTTATCAAGACTTTCAGAATGATAAGCTTTATTTCGACTTGGCCAGTGTGAAAAAGGCATATGCATACCTCAAGGCTGACCACATCAGCACGTTAGAACAGTTGCAGCAGAACTTCCGACAGAACTTTATTGACAACTTTGTCGAGGGCGAAAGCCTGTTTTTTGCAAGCTGGTGAAGAAAGGAACATAGAAGTTTAACCCTCCTTTTGGTGAACGGCGCGCAGCAGTAGTTAACACCGCATACTAGAATGTGGGGGTAGCACAACATCCACTAAAGGCAGCTTTGTTGAAACCTTTAAGCCACTCTTCGAAAGGATTCTGATTTAGGCGCATAGCCTATACACGTTCAGGTACGGTTGACAAATAGCTGGTTATATTCGTCCCCGATCGGGGATAAAATCTGTTGCTCCGCCCATTTGTACACCCGCTCGGGCGCTGCCATGCTGTTTTCCCTTGCCTTATTTGTCAAGCAGCAGCGTGAACTGTTGCACTTGTCCGAGCCCACAATGGCGGCTAAAGCCGGCGTTGGGCTGCGCTTCGTGCGTGAACTGTTGCACAAGCAGGGTAAACCCACGCCCCGGCTAGACAAAGTCAACCAAGTACTCTACCTCTTCGGCCACGGAATGGCCCCTGCTTCCCTTGACCACACCCTGCTTGTGCAACAGCCATGAGAATATTTCGAATATATATAGTACTAATTCTCCTGGTTCTGGTGAAAGGACCAGGAGAATTGCTATATGCGCAATCGGACTCCACACAGGTCAATAAAGTGGCGAATTCCTCTAATAGCCAAACCGAAGCCGATAGTCTTTTTAGTCTTGGCGAAAAATATTTGAATTCTCAAAAATACGAGCAATCGCTGCCGCTTTTCCAAAAAAGTATCGAACTATATGGCCTCACTGATAATCACAAAAAAACAGGAGATTGCTTCAACTACATTGCAGTAATACATTATTATCAAGGCGACTATTCCAAAACAATACTCTTCTTCAAGAAGAGCATTGAGTCACACAAAAAAGCTAGATATAAAAAAGGAGTGGCCTCACTTCTAAATAACATAGGCAGTGTGTATAATACCTCTGGAAACTATCTCAAAGCATTAGATTATTACAAGCAAGCTATTGTTATGTTTGAGGAAGTTGGAGAGAAGGAAAATCTGGGTGTAGCTATTCGAAACATAGGGCTGATTTACATGGAGGGTAAGGACTACAAGAATGCGATGGAATACTTTCGCAAATCGTATGCTCTTCATAGAAAGTTGAACGATCAGAAAAACATTTGCGAAACCCTAATACCAATAGGGAATGTGTATGCCAAAGAAGGAAGGTACGATAGTGCTTTCGAGAACCTTACCAAAGCATTACAAATTGCAGATGAGGAGAAGGATAAGCAATTGCAAATCAGAGCACTCGCTAGTTTAGGTGATTTGTTCTATAGTAAGTCAGACTACAACCGAGCCTTGCCCTATTACACTCGTTGCTTGGCCTATTCAAACGAAGTAGGCAGATTGCAGTACCAAAGTGAATCGCAGATTGCCATTGGCGGCATTATGCACATGTTGGGAAAGAACAGGAGTTCACTAGTGAAATGCCAAGAGGGGTTGAGATTGGCCGAAAAACTGGGGTCTCTGTCCCAAAAGAAGGGGGGGTGTGATTGCCTGTATCGGGCACATAAGTCATTAGGTAACAATCAGCAAGCACTGCGCTATTATGAGCAAGCCAATGCGTACGGGGACAGCTTGAACTTAGCGGAAACGTCCAATAAGATGATGGGCATGGAGTTCCAGCAGCAGCAGTTGGTCGATAGCATTGCCTACGTCAAAAAAGAATACGTCGTTCAGCTCAAGCACAAAGAGGAGGTACGGCGCAGAGAGAAGAGCAGAAACATCATCGTCATCTCGCTGTGCTTTATGCTCCTGATTGCGGCTGGCTTGTGGAACCGGCTAAACTATACCAGGAAGTCAAAGTCGGCATTACAAACCGAGAAGGACCGATCCGATACTTTATTGCTAAACATCCTTCCGGAAGAAATTGCGGAGGAACTCAAGGAGAAGGGCAAGGTGAGTGCCCGGGATTATGATCTGGTGTCGATCCTGTTCACCGACTTCAAGTCATTCACTCAGACCGCCGAGAAGATGACTCCCCAGAGCTTGGTTGAGGAGCTAAATATATGCTTCAAAGCATTCGACCTGATTACAGAGAAATACCAGATCGAGAAGATAAAAACCATAGGTGACGCCTATATGGCGGCAGGGGGCATTTCTAAGGCGGACAAGGACTCAACCAGAAACATCGTGTTGGCAGGACTTGAGATGCAGGCGTTTATCAGGAATAGAGCCCTGGAGGCCCACCGGACAAATCGCCCCGCCTTTGAAATGAGACTGGGCATCCACATTGGGCCGATCGTTGCCGGGATCGTCGGGGTGAGGAAGTTCCAGTACGACGTATGGGGGGACACGGTCAATACGGCCAGCCGGATGGAGAGCAGCGGCATGGTCGGGAAAGTAAATATCAGCGAGACGCTGTACCAGATCATCAAAGACGAAGACTGCTTTTCGTTTGAATACAGAGGCTACGTCCAGGCGAAGGGCAAAGGTGAGGCAGCCATGTACTTCGTTGAGAAGTGCAGCGTAGCTCAGCTCGTGGCCTAATTAGGGTTGAGGTGGTCTAGTTACGCTGGACAGTTTAGGGCGTTAAGTGGAAGGAGCTGTTGATGAGTTTGATACGGTGTCTGGTAGTCGATGCTGGAGTGCAGCCGTTCGTAATTATAGTAGTCGAAATAGTCGGCGACGCTGCGCTGGGCATCGGCTAGGTCAGCAAAAACAGGCCGCTCGCGGACTTCGAGTACTTCGGTTTTGAGGCGCGACCAGAGACTTTCGGCCTAGGCATTATCGTAGCAGTCGCCGCGGCGGCTCTGCGAGCGTAGCGCCTGGTGGTCGTGCAGCAGTTGCCGATAGGCCTTGCCGCAGTACTGCCCGCCGCGGTCGGAGTGCACGAGCAGGCCCAGCGCGGGCAGCTGGGACCAAAAGGCGCGCTGCAAGGCGCTGGTCACCAGTTGCCAGGGCATCGTTGCCCCAACCTGCCAGCCCACGACCTGCTTGCTGGCCATGTCTTGAAAAGCGCACAGATAAGTCCAATCGCCGTTAGCCAGGGGCAGATACATGATGCCACGGCTGACCCAGACCCGGTTGGCCTGGACGGGTTTGGGCTGGCCGGGTTTGGGCTGGCCGAGCAGCCGATTCAGGGCGCAGCGCAGCCCGTGGGTCGAATCCGTGGTGCGCGGGGTAAAGGCCTTGGGCTGCAGCGCGCGCAGACCCCGGCGGCGCATGGTCGCTCGCAGACGCTGGTGGCCAACCCGGTGCCCCTTTTTGCGCAGTGCTACCTGCAGGCGGCGCGTACCATAACAGCGCTTGTGCGCCCCGAAGACCTTTACCAGCGCCGTTTCCCAGGCCGGCTCCGGCTGCGTTACGGCCTGCTGTTGCGCGTGGTGCCAAGCGTAGTAGCCGCTGGCTGGCACGGCTACTACCTGGCAGAGCAGGCGCACCGGATACTGGCTCCGCTGCTTATTGATGAAACGGTAGCGGCGCATAGGGTGTCGGTCTGCGAGAGCCTGCGCTTAAAGCAGGCAACTGGCAATGGCTTTTTTTAAAATGGCTAGTTCCTGAGCCTGCCGCCGGGATAAGGCCCGCAGCTGGCGCAACTCGGCGGCCGTAGCCGGGTCCAAATCGGCCCCGGCTACGGCCGCGACGGGCATCAGGGCTTCTTTCTGCCACTTGTAGAGAAGCTTGGGGCTGATATTTAGGGCGCGGGCCGCGGCCTGGATCGAGCGGCTCTCGCACGCCAGACGCAGGACCTCGGCGCGGAAGGAGGCGTCATAACGCCGACGTTTGGCGGGTTAGGAGCTGTCTTTCATGACTGTCGAAAGATAAGACCGTTAAAGTGAACGTGTGACGCCTATTCCTCGCCTTGTTGTCGCTGCCCCTTAACGGGAGTAATAATAGCGCCAGACCCGGGTTAACGCGCCATCAGGGTCGGTTGCACTGTCGCGGAGGACGAGCCGATGACGGGTGAGGGTGGTCAGCAAGAGGGTATCGGCCAACCCAATGAAAGCACCTACCTCTTCCCGACGAGCGTGGCCCGCACGCACCAAGGCCGTGTCCACCACGCGGCGCACCCGCACCGTATTTCCCTGCCGGATGTAGGCATGCGCTTCTCGCACGCTGCCCGAGTAGGTCCACTGCTTCGGCCCGATGGTCAGCCACGCGCCCGGTGGGAGCGGGTCCATGAAGCGGTGGGAAAAGTGGCCCCGGCGGTCGTAAAAGGCGGCCCCAGCCGAATCATAGCGCCACCGTCCCATTAAGTCAGTGCTCAGGGGAGCGAGGGCACGGGCTTCGGGTTCGTGCGGCTGGCAACCGGCCAGCAGCCACAGCAGGCCCGCCGTGGCCACCGCCGCCAAGTCGGGGCAGGCAGTCTTTTCCATAGGGAAAGGTAGCCCAAGTGCCGCGTTAGGCAACGCGATGTAGCGAGACCCTCCTTCAATTGAACAGAGCGCGTTTAGCTTCGGACCCTTTCGGTAAACGCGAGGAAGCGATACCTTTCGTGCCGGTGCTTCCTGCAGCAAAAGGTTAACCCGTGCCTATGAACAGTAAAGAAGCCTACTTCCAGGACTTAGAGTCCATCGTAACCGACCAGGTGTACTTGACCGCCTCGCGGGAGGAACTGGATAAAGAGATTGCCGAAAACATGTGGACCATCGGCGTGAGCGAGGAACTGGCCGGGGTGATTGCGCCCGAAGAGGTCCAGGCCTTTTTGCAGCGCGTCAAGCGTAACCGCCGCGAGCAACTCGCCCAGTGCGGGCAGCCCAGCGGGCTGCGCTACTACCTCTGGCACGACCCGCAGGCAGGGCAGCTGCGGTTTAACTTCATAAGCGTGCTGCATGAAGCCTTACCGTTCAGGGCCCCCATCACCCCCTGTGCAGACGAGGCCTCGATTATCCGTGCATGGCTGCAAATCAGCGGAGACATAGGCTCACCGCTAATGGATTCGGCAGACCACAACAGGGTGCAGGTGTATGAAGAAGTACTCCTGGACTATTAGAACGCTCCTTTTCGTGAACGAGAGAAACTGACTGAATCTCTAATGCTCTGATGCCCCTGCAGCGCGTGATGAGTTTAAGAAACTTGTCTGCAATTCGTAGTTTACGAAATGCGCCAAAGAGATGAGTTTCGTAGACTCCTCTTCCGTGCAATGTACAGGGCTTGGTGGCTACCCAACTTCAGACGCAGAGTAGGGCCAGGGTGCGGCAAATAAGGAGGAGTTTACGTGCTGCGATTAGTCGTCCACAAGATGTAAAATGGTGAACGCCGCCAGCAAAGTTGGTTCGATAAAGTAGCCTTAGCCATTAGGGTTGGGTGGGCAGCAATTGGGCCACGGGTACCCAGCGCCCGTTCAGCACCACCCCACGCACGCGGCCTATGTTGGCAATGTTTTCTAAGGGGTTGGCATCAAGCAGCACCAGGTCAGCGGCTTTGCCGGGTACCAGGGTACCGCGTTGGTCTTGCTCGCCCAGCCAGACGGCCGCATTGTAGGTCGCCGCCCGCAACGCCTCGTAGGGGCTCAGGCCCAGTTTTACGAGCAAGCCCAATTCTTGCGCCATGCTGTAACCAGGCACCACAAACGGGCCATCACCGGGGCTAATCAGAAACTGGACCCCGGCCTTATGCAGGATGCGAAACGCTTGGCCGTACGTCCGCAGCGCCGCCGTGAGCTGGGTGAAAGCCGCCGTAGGGGAGCCGCCCGGCTTGAGCTGCTGGTTTTCGGCCGTCCACCATTCCTGCCACTCCTGGCGTACCGGTGGACTGACGTAGGCCAAGCCCGGCAGGCGCTGCAAATAGTCGAGGGGATACTGAAGCCAGCTGACCTCGTACCAATATAAATCGGGGCAGGTAAAGATGCGGTCGGCCGCCATTTGCCGGGCCAGCTGCCGGAACTGCACCGAGTCCTGCAGGAAGGCCTCTACGACGGCTTCAATGTGCTCCACGGAAGCCATGCGGGCGGCGACGGCCCCGCGCAGCCCGCTGCGGGGCGCATGCCCGGCCACTTTGAACCCCAACTGGTGGGCATCCGTCAGCAGCGAGTCGTAGTGCGGGGCTGTCAGGCCGCCCAAGTATTTGGCAAAGTCGTAGCCGCTGGCTTGGTAGCGCGCCAGCAAGACCCGGCCTTTCCGGGCGGAATAGCTTTGGTCGCGGTTGAATACGGGAGAACCGAGGTAAAGGCGGGGGGCCAAGGCGGCAGTGCGGCGCAGGCTGTCGCGCCAGTGCAGGTGGCTGGAATCGCCCCGCATACTGCGCAAACCCACCACACCGGCCGCGAGTTGAAGCCGAAAATACGTGTTCAACGGATGCAAGGTGCCCTCCTTGCCCGGCAAATGCGCGTGCATGTCTATCAGGCCGGGTAGTAGGTATTTGCCTCGGCCATCGAGCCGCACAGCCCCAGCCGGTAGTTTAACCTGGCTTGCCGCCCCGATAGCCTTGATTCGTCCCCGTTCGATGAGAACCGTCTGCCGGCGTAGCACGGTGTCTTGGTTCATTGGAATCACGTTTACCTCGGTGATTGCCAAGGGAGTAGCCGCCTGGGACCAACTCCGTTCACTGCGGCCAAGCAGCCCGATGGTCAACAGGGCAAGGACTAAAATACGCATAAAACGGGGTGGGTAGTGGTATGTGTGAGGGCCCTAAACAGGCAATAATTTCCGCCTCCTAGGTCGTCCTTTAACTAGGAAATATGCTATACAAAGGTAGTAGAAATGCTAGGCCAAAACCCGTGCATATTTCCAGAGTCGTCCAATAACAGATGCTACGTTAAGCGCCGACTCCGCGAAGGGAGCCCGCCCGCAGCGGGCCGTTTTCGCTTTCCGGTCCCAGTAGAGTGCCGTCGCTAGTTGCCAGCAATCCGTTACTATTGCTCCTGGACTGTTTCTAACTAAATCCATCCGCTAAGAATATGCGAGGTCTCCTGCACCACATCACTCAATTGTTGATCGCCCTAGCGCGCAGTATTACGTGCAGTATGGGTATCCATCCGTAGCAAGGATTCCAGGTAGCGGGATAGGCCCCGGAACCGTTTGGGCTCCCGTTCCTTTTATTTGCTTCTCTGGTTGCCGCCACGAGCCCCACGGGGGTGGTTACGCTTCGGCGGCCAACCGGTAGCTGGTGCTGCGCCCGCCGGCGCCTTCGTGCACCAGCACGCCCTTGGCCAGCAAGTCGGCGATGTCGCGGCCGGCCGTGTCCTGCGAACAATGGGCCATACGCGCCCACTTGGCCGTGGTGAACTTGCCCTCGAAGCCGTCGAGCAACCGCGTGAGCAGTTGCCGTTGTCGTTCGCTGAAGGGCGTCGGCTGGTGGCGCTCCCAGAACCGTGCCTTGGCCAGCACCTGGCCCAGGGTGTGTTGGGCGGCGTGCAGGGCCCGGCCCAGGCATTTCAGGAACCACGTCAACCACGGCGTGACGTCCAGGAAACCGCGCTGGCTGGTTTCGAGCAGGTCGTAGTACGCTTGGCGCTCGGCCTGGATCTGCGCCGACAGGCTGTAGCAGCGCTGGCCGCTGCCGTCGGCCCGGGCCAGCTGCAGGTCGGCAATGGCGCGGGCGATGCTGCCGTTGCCGTAGTCGAAGGGGTGAATCGTCACGAACCAGAAATGGGCCAGGCCGGCTTTGAGCACGGGGTCTAGGCCCTGGTCCGCGTTGAACCACGCCAGGAACTACTGCATTTGCGCGTCCAGGCCCGCGGCCGGGGGCGCATCGTAGTGCACCCGCTCGCGGCCCAGCGGCCCGGACACGACCTGCATGGGGCCCGTGCGCCCCGCCACCACCTGCACCGGGTACAGGCCGTTGTAGCCGGTGGAAAACAAGGCCGCGTGCCAGCCGAACAGGCGTTCCGCGCTCAGCGCGCGGTGGCCTGCTGGGTGGCGTCGAGCAGCATGGCTACCAGGCCCTCCACCCGCCGGTCAGCGGGGGGCAGCGCGGCCTGTTCGAGCCCCAGGTGCCAGGCAATGGACGAGCGCACCGACGCGGGGGGTAAAAGCTCGCCCTCGATTTCACTGGACTTGAGCACGTCGAGCGTGAGCGTGCGCAGGGTGGGTTCGGCCCGCAGGTCCACGCCCAAGGCCTCGAGCCGGCCCAGCAGGCGCCCCTGCCGGTGGCGCACCGCGCCCAGCAGCGCTTCCAGGGCCGCCGGGTCCCAGGTAAAGGCCGGCCACTCCGGCCGGTGATGAATGTAGGAGCCTAATCTCCGCATAATCTGCGGTGAATACACCCCTTATTCGCCGCACGCCCCCGCCTCGGCGGCTTTTTCACGTGGTGGGGGTGGCTACGGGACTGGGCAAGGGCTGGACGCGCAGGGTCACGCCGCGGTGGTGGAGGTACGTGTAAAACGTGGCCTTGCAGATGCGCAGGCTCCGGGCCATGTCGTCGACGCTCAGCGCGCGGGCGTTGTAAGAGCAGTTCCGCCGCGCGGGCCGTGCGCTGGGCTTCTTCCGAGAGGCCGGGCTTGCGCCCACCCACGCGGCCGCGGCCAGCCCGGCCAGGGTATGCTCGCGGATGAGCTCGCGTTCGAACTCGGCGAGCGAGGCAAACAGGTTGAGCACCAGCCGTCCTTGAACAGAGGACGTGTTGATGGCGTCGGTCAGCGAAATCAGGCCAATGTCCCGGCGTTGCAGGTCGGCCACCAGGTCGAGCAGGTGCTTTAAGGAGCGGCCCAGCCGGTCGAGCTTGTAGAGGTAGACCGTGTCGCCCGGGCGCACCTGGAGCAAGAGCTTGTCGAGTTCGACCCGCGCGGCCAAGGCGCCGGAGGCTTTTTCCTGGTAGATGAGCTCGCAGCCGGCCTGGGTCAAGGCGTCGAGTTGGAGTTCTACATTCTGGTCCCGGGTCGAGACGTGGGCGTAGCCAATCTTCATGCGGAGGAGTTTACGAAACTCATCTCCTAACGGCGTTTCCTAAACTTTGATTGGTAGACGAGTTTCTTAAACTCGACAACAGCAGCAAAGCCCTGTCTACGGCCTTCACAGAACTTGTGAGTTCTTTAGCTGTATAGTCCCAAAGTGTGATGGTGTGTTTTTCGGGCTGGAATTTCGCACGCACCTATGGGACGAGTACTCCACGGCAGCGCCCGCACAACGTAGGCAATACGGCGCGCTATCCAACACAGCCAGGAAAGCCTACAAAGCCTAGCCACGCGCTACAGTATCAATCCGAAAACAGTGGCCAAGTGGCGCAAGCGCCCCACCGTCTTGGATGCGCGCATGGGCCCGGCGCCGGTTTCCACGGTATTGAGCATCGAGCAGGAAGCCATTGCCGTGGCCTTTCGTCGCCACACCCTGCTGGCGCTCGATGACTGCTTGTACGCGCTGCAGGCCACGATTCCGCACCTGTCCCGTTCGGCCCTGCACCGCTGTTTCCAACGCCACGGCGTCAGCCGCCTGCCCCTGAACGAAGACGGGCAGAGCCCAGCGAAAAAGAAATTCAAAGATTACCCGATTGGCTACCTGCACGTCGATTTTGCCGAGGTGCAGACCGAGGAAGGGCGCCAGTACCTGTTCGTCGCCATTGACTTCCGCCAGTAATGTGGCGTTTGCCGAACTCCACCCGCGGGCCATACGGGTCGTGGCGGCCGAATTTCTGCGGCGTGTGCTCGATAAGCTGCCCTATAAAGTGCACACTGTACTGACCGACAATGGAGTACAGTTTACGCCGCAGGCACATCAGTTCCTGCCGGGTGGGCACAGTTTTGACCGCATCTGCCGGCAATACGGCGTGGAACACCGCCTCACTAAACCAGCTCACCCGTGGACCAACGGCCAGGTCGAGCGCCTAAACCGCACCATCAAGGAAGCGACGGTCAAGCGCTTCCACTACCAGACCACCGAAGAGCTCAACGAGCACCTACAAGCCTTTTTACTCGCCTACAACCACGCCAAGCGTTTGAAGACCTTGCGCGGGCTGACACCACACGAATTTGTCTGTGCCCAGTGGAAAAAAAAACTCACCAACCTTACTCGAGACCCGATCCACCTCACTCTGGGACTATACAACTAGTGCTTCATGGCACCCTTCATGCCGGGAGCTTTTGCTTTGCCTAGCTGGTCGAGGGCGGCGCGGAAGCCGGTGGCTAGCTGCGCGGCCGGGCCACGGCCGTAGTAGTGCAGAAACATCATGCGCGGCTCATCGAAGAGCATGTGGTTGTGCACGGCCACCACTTCCAGGTTGTGGGCGCGCAGCGCTTTGATAACCGGATTCACCTCCGCTTCGAGCATGGCGATGTCACCGGCAATGTGGGCGTCGGCCTGCTTACCGGCGAAAGCGGCCCAGGAATTCAGGCCAATGGCGGCCGTCATTTCCGTACCCATCATCAGCGACTGCAGGTCGTCGCGGCCCACGGTGTACTTGTAAGTGGGGCCGTTTACGGTGCCTTGTTTACCGGTAATCTTATCCAGGGCCGGCAGGTTGAACAGCTCCTTGCCCGTGGGCGGCCCGGCCGCGGGGGTGGCGTTGTTGCCCGCCGCAGCCGCGGGCGCACCGGCTGGTTGGGGCTGGTTAGCCGGCAGCAGCTTGGAGTCTTTCAGCGCGGCGGCAAACTTTTGCGCCAGCTCGGCCGGGCTGCCCATGCCGTGGATGTGCATGTAGAAGATGCGGGGCTCCTCATAGAAAAAATGGTTATGCACGGCCCCGATTTCCAGCCCCTGGGCCAGCGCGGCCGATATGAGCGGGTTTACTTCTTCCTGCAACAGCACCGTGTCGCTCATGAGCATGGCCGAGTTGCCATCCAAAGTGTGCTTAATGGCCACCCAGCCGCCGAAGCCAAAGGCAATGGGTACTGGCTCCCCCTTGATGCTCACTTTCAAATCATTGCGCGGCAGCGGTGTACTGTGCGTGGCTTGCGCGGCCACGTACGTGCCCTTTTTGCCCATTGCTTTTTCAATGGCCGCAATGCTAGCGGTACTCAAAGCCGGAGTACTACCGACCGGCAGCAAAGGAGTTTGCGGGGCGGCACTCAGGGCTTCGGAACCACCAAGCAATGTGGTGGTGCCTAACAGCGCGGCGGCCCGTAGGGCGTCGCGGCGGGAAATGGGGGAATTGGTCATTAGATTTAGAATGATTTTTAGGGATACGCCCTTTTTTCGTTAGAGGAGTTAAGCCATCCTGCCGAGCAACCGATTAGCGTCCCCTATTGGTTACGATGTTTATCCTATTCCCAGTTGTTGCAACCCGTATCCCAGCGCCGCGCCACCCAGCACCAGCCAGGCCGAGTTGACCTTATAGCGCAGCAGCAGCACCGCGCTGACCAGCGCCAGCACCACGGTGGGCACATCCAGCAGGGCCGTGCGGGCCAACGTGAGCGAAACGGCCGCCATCAGGGCCCAGGAGGCGGCGTTCAGCCCGTCGAGGAAGGCCCCGGCCAGCGGTGATTGCCGCAGCTGTGCCACTAGCTTGATGCTGAGCCCCACGAAAGCAAACGCGGGCAGGAAAATGCCCACCGTAGCCACCAGCGCCCCTTGCCAGCCCTGCAGCACGTAGCCCACGAAGGTGGCCGTGGTAAACACCGGCCCTGGCGTTACCTGCCCCACTACCACGGCGTCGAGCAATTGGCCCTGGCTGAGCCAGTGGAAGCGCTGCACCAAATCGGCGTCGAGGAAGGCCAGCAGCACGTAGCCGCTGCCGTAGAGCACCGAGCCGATTTTAACGAAGGCCAGCCCCAGCGGCAGCAGCCCCAGCGGGGCCGCCGCCCCGGTCGGCGCGGTGCCCGCCCCCAGGCCCACGAGTAGCGGCAGCAGCGCCAGCGCCGCCACGGCCCCCACCAGCTTGAGCAGGGCCGGCGGCACGGTTTTGTGCGCCAGCGTCGGCCAGCTTAGCGCACTGGTTGCTAAGCCCGCCGCGAAGAGGAGCACCAGCTCGTTCGCGCCCAGCAAACCCAGCCCGAGGGCCGCCCCGGCCACGAGCCGTAACGACCAAGTGCTTAAAGCCGATTTGCCCAGGCTCCAGAGCGCCTGCGCCACCACGGCCACTATCACGGGCTTCACGCCGTAGAGCACTCCCGTGAGGGCCGGTAGCGTGCCGAAGCGCACGTAGGCCCAGGCAAAGGCCATAACAATAAGCATGGCCGGCACGATAAAGCAGGTGCCGGCCACCAGCAGCCCCTTCCAGCCGCGCCGCTCGTAGCCGATGTGAATGGCCAGCTCCGTGGAGTTCGGGCCGGGAATGAGGTTGGCCGCGCTGAGCAAGTCCAGAAATTGCTGCTGGGTGAGCCAGCCCCGGCGGCGCACCACCTCTTCTTCCATCAGGGCGACGTGCGCGGCCGGCCCGCCAAAGGCCGTGGCACCCAGGCGCAGGAAGAGCCGGGCCAGCTCGGCCAGGGAAGTGGGCGTGGACGTAGGCGTGGTGGGGGACATTTTACCGTTGGTCGGGGTGATACAAGCGGTGGTCCATCGACCAGCGGCCCCCACCTTCAATCAGTAGAAAAAGACTGCCCAGCAGCATGGCCCAGTCGGTGCGGCTGCCGTGCAGCAGCTCCCAAAAGCCGTCGTTAACAAACACCTCGACCTTGGTGGTGGCCAGGGCCACGAGCATGATGATGAGCAGCGGCAGCGAGGCCAGGCGCGTGAGCAAGCCAATGAGCACCAACAGGCCGCACACCGTTTCGAAACCGCCCACGACCGCGCCGAGAAACTCGGGGGCCGGCAGGCCAATCTTGGCAAAGCGGCCCGCGCCGCGCTCGGCGGGCAGAATGAATTTCTGGAGGCCTTCGGTGAAGAACACCAGCCCCACCGACAGGCGAATCAGCAGGGTAGTGGCGGAGGAATCGGTACGCAGCAGGCGGCGGAGCATGGGCGCGGGAAAGGGTACAGCCCGAAAAGTCGGGAAACAGCCCGCAAGGTCGGCAGGCCCGCGCACCCGGCTGCGGTAGAATTATGCCTATTTAGGGTAAAATCAGGAAATGCTCTGCCGGTACTCGCCGGGCGACTGGCCGGTTTGCTGCCGGTAGAACTTGTTGAAGTACGAGGGGTCGTCAAAGCCCAGAGCGGCCGCAATCTGCGCCACCGTTTGCTGGGTAAACAGCAGCTGCCGCTTGGCTTCCAATACAATGCGGCGCGCGATGACGTGGCTGGCTGTTTGACCCAGCGCCTGCTGGCACTGCATGTTCAGGTAGCGAGGCGTCACGCCCAACCGGGCCGCGTACTGCTTCACCAGGTGCAGGCGCGGGTAGTTTTCTTCCACCTGCTGCTTGTAGGCCTGCACCAGCGGGGGCAGCGGCCGGCTGCGGCCCTGCGGGTTGGGGTGCCCGCGCCAGAGCTGCACCAGCAGCACGTGCAGGTACGCGGCCAACGTCGCCGCCAGGTGGGGCGCGTCGGGCTGCTGGTACTCGCGCGCCATCAATTCCCACACGGCTGGCGCGTCGGTGGCCGGGGCCAGCGTCAGGGCGGCGGGCAGCTCGTCCAGGGCCACCGGGGCCGGGTGCTGCTCCAGGAATTCTTCCTTCACCATGAGCACGTAGCCGCGGGGCACCTCGCTCAGCTCCCAGTGGTGCACCTGGCCCGGACAAATCAGGTAGTAGGTATGGGGCACCACCGGGTAGCGCTGGAAGTCGATGTAGTGCCAGCCCGCGCCCGCGGTCAGGTAAATCAGCTCGTAGTAGCGCTTGTGGCCGTGCGGGCGGGTGGTCTTGATGACCTCCTTCATGCGCGTCAGGCGCACGGCCAGGCCGGGCAGAAACTTGTCTTTGACGGGAATAGCCGGAGCGGGGGGCATGCGCAACAGAACAGGTACAAATACGGACAGGGCGGCCCGAAAGTAACAGATTACGAGCCAGCCTCCGAAGTGCCTTTCACCTTGTGATGGGCTCTACCTCTATGGTAGCACTACATATATTGCAAACTCTTAGCGGGAATTTCAATTCTTACTAGTGCTACCCCTGACAAGTATTGTCAGACCGTCCTCGAAATAAGGACGGTTTTAGCACTCTTGGTTGGACGCGGCCCGCGTGGTACTTTGCTGAGAAATCAGGCTCCATTTTGGGCGTTTACAATACTCATTTCATCAACGCGTTTGGTAAACGTTGAATCGTAGACGGGTTTCTTAAACTCGCCCCGCATTGATGGGGCAGTCAGCCCACCGAGTGTATGGTTGATTCCTGCTGTTCACCGAAACGAGGATTTTGATTTTGAGCAAGAGACTATACTTTATATCCGGCGTGGTAGCTACCATAGCGGGCATACTGCTCGTTACTGAGAAATTCTACCGGCATCTGATGAAGGAGAACTGGTCATGCAGCGGCGGCAATGCCGTTGATTGAGCCAATGGGTGGCAATAAGGCCCGCCGAAGCGCCATATTGCACCAGTTGCAGCAGTGGCCAGCGTTCGGCCAGCAGGGCTGATACCACGAACACGGCAAAGAGTCCCCACAGCATCAGCCGCAGCCGGGTGGAGGAGTGCCGCCGGGTAGCCAGGGCCACCAGTACGCCACTCAGCACCAGAAAAGCCAGCTCCCAACGCTCTGCCGTGGCCCCGGGGTTGCGGGTGCCCCACCAAGCCAGCAGTAGCGGCCCCACGGCGCAATGCACCCCGCAGAGCAGGGCGTTCAGCACGCCACCGTAGTCGGCGGCGCGGCGAAATGAAAAGGTGCGCATCGGCTTAAAACGCGGGCCAGGGGTCCGGAAAAGAGCCACCGTGCTGCCAGTGGCCGATTTCGGCTTCGGTGCAGAGGCAGGCTTCCAGCTCCTGGCGCACCCGCGCCTCGGGCACGTCCTGGCCAATGAAGACCAGTTCATTTTGACGGTCCTGAAAGCGGCCGTCCCAGCGGGCCATGATAATGTCCCGGTTTTCCTGGAAGGTCGGGTTCAGCTCGGGGCGCTCGATGGCTGCCCACCACGAGCCCGCGCTTTCGGTGCGCAGCGAGCCGCCAGCCTGGCCCCAGTTCAGGGCATCGGCGGGGCGCGAAGCCAGCCAGAACAGCCCCTTGCTACGGATGACTTCGCCCGGCCAGCCATCCGAAACATAGTCCCACAACCGCTGCGGGTGGAAGGGGCGGCTGTCGCGGAAGACGAAGCTGCCGATGCCGTATTCTTCGGTTTCGGGGGTGTGGTGGGCCTTCTTCAGTTCCTCCTGCCAGCCCCGGCTTTGTTCGGCTTCTTCAAAATCAAACAGGCCCGTGTTGAGCAAATGCTCCAGACCAACCTTGCCGAAGCTAGCTTCGACCACGCGGGCACTGGGATTTAGCTGCTGCAAAATGGCCTTCAGCTCGCCCAGATGGTGGGCCGTGACGAGGTCGGCCTTATTGAGAACGATGACGTTGGCAAACTCTACTTGCTCGGTGAGCAGGTTCACAATGGCCCGCACGTCCTGCGGGTCCGCTTCGTTGAGCAGGCGGTCGGGCAGGCGGTCGAGGCTGCCGAAGTCCTTGGCGAAGTTGAAGGCATCCACCACCGTTACCATCGTGTCGAGGCGCGAAAAGCGGCTTAGGTCCACGGTCCCGTCCTCGCTTACGAAGGAGAAGGTTTGGGCCACCGGCAGCGGCTCCGAAATGCCGGTGCTTTCGATGAGCAAGTAGTCGAAGCGGTTTTCCAGGGCCAGCTTTTCCACTTCCAGCATCAGGTCTTCGCGCAGGGTGCAGCAGATGCAGCCGTTGCTCATCTCCACCAGCTTTTCCTCGGTGCGTGAGAGGCCGCCCTCGCGGGCCACGAGGGCGGCGTCGATGTTGACCTCGCTCATGTCGTTGACGATGACGGCCACTTTGAGGCCCTCGCGGTTGTGGAGTACGTGGTTGAGCAGCGTGGTTTTGCCCGCACCCAGAAAGCCACTCAGCACGGTAACGGGCAATCGATGGGCTGTTGTTGTGGGGGCCGTAGGGGCCGTGTTGCCGGCAGAGGTGGTCATAATGCGGTTTGTAAAGCAGCTGGCCCGTCGTAGGTCAGCCGACAAAAATAAGGCGGGGGATTCTTTTATGCAACTAAGTTGCATAAAAGAATCCCCCGCCTTATTTCGCTGCGAATGAACCGTTATTTTTTGGCTTCCCCCAGCAGTTGCTGGTGCTCCGCCTGAATTTTTTTGTGGTCATCAACCAGTTGGCGGTGCTCCTGCTGCATCTGCTCGTCTTCGACTTTCATGCTGGCGTGGTCAGTTTGCATGGCGGCATCATCCACAGAGCCGGCCCCGTGCTTCTGCTCCAGTTCGGCGTGGCGGGCCAGAATGGCAGTGTGCTTGGCTAGCACTTCCTTATGTTTGGCAATGAGCGCCGAGTGGCGGGCTTCCAACTTTTTGAAAGCGGGCGTTCCATCTACCTTGGCAGCAATGGCAGCGGCCAAATCAGCGGCGTGGTCGGCTTCCAGCACCGAGTCGGCTTCTTCCATAGTACGGTGGTCGGCCTCCATCTTCTGATGATCGGCCAGTAGCTGGTCGTGGGTAACGGCTCCGGTGGCGGTAGTGGCCGTAGTGGCCGTAGTGGCCGTGGCGGTTTCGGCCGACGGCTGACAGCTGGTAACGGTGAGGGCCAGGGCCAATAGGGCGGCCGGCGCGAGCGAAATAAAGGAACGGGCGTTGGTCATGCGTAAAAAAGAAAAAATGGTACGAGTGCAATTACGCAATAACGTTTCATAAAGGCTACCAACACCTCGCTTTTGCCGGCCCGTTAGGAGGCGGGAGCCACTGGGCTGGGAGCATTAGACTAACCGCCGCCAGCCACCACAGGGGCAACGCGGCGTTCGGTCTTTACCCGGCTCATTCACTCATTGAAACGCTGAGTACCGCCACCCGGCCCCCGACCGTGCTAATGGCCAAACAGCAGTCGTTGGGCATCCATTGTATGGCGCTGATGGCACTGCCGAAATTGCAGATTGCCACGGGGTGCGGATGCTGGCCAGGGTGCCACAAAGCCAGGCGGCCGGCCACGTCGGCGGAGGCCAGCAGCGGGCCCTGGTGCTGTCCGGCTAGCGCCCGCACGGCCGCTTCGTGACCAGCCAGACGCAGGGGCTGAGCGCCCAGCCCGGTTGGGGTAGCCGGCCAGACCAGTACCTGAGAGCCGTGAGCGGAAGCCAGTAGCCGGCCCCCGCTGCACCAACTCAGGTGGCGGGCCGGACCGCTGAGCCGGCGGGGCGGCTGCCGGTTGCTGGGCCGGTCGGCGGGCAGCCGCCAGCATACGAGCCGGCCATCGGGCGTGCTGGTGGCCAACCGGCTTGCTGGGGCGTTCCAGGCAGCATCACCCAGGGGAAATTCGCCCGGTATGACGTGGTGCGGTTCCAGCACGCCGGCCGCCTCCAGCCCGTGAAACTGGCGGATAGCGTTGGCGCTTGTGGTGGTCAGCTGCCTGGAATCAGCTTGCCAGTGGAGACTTGTAATGGTGGTGGAGTGCTGATAATAGCCTAGCGGTAAACCCAACGCGTCAAGCAGGTGCAGCGTCGAATTGCAGGCGGCGGCCAGTATCCGGCCGTTGGGAGACCAGCTCAGTTGCTCTATCCACCCTTGCCCCAGTAGCTGCCGGCCGGCTACTTTGCCGGTATAGGCGTTGCGGAGCGTGAGCTGGCCGTCGGGGCTGCCAGTGGCTACAATGGGCGCGGTGGGACACAAGGCCAGGCTCAGGGCTCCATCCGTCCGGGTCCAGTCCTGGAAGCCGGTGGCGGCGGACAGGCGTAGCAGCCGGCCGCTCATCGTCAGGACCAGCACGGCATTGTGGTCGCCTGCCAGGCCATTGCGCGGACGGACTCCCCCATTTCCGCCGTCCAGCGCAAGGTGGGTCGTATTACGGCAGCGGGGGCAACTGTGGAAGTCGCCAGGATTGGCAGGGGCAGCGGAAATTCAGGGGCCAAAGACATGGGCACAAAGGGTAAAGGGAACTCAAAAGCAACTCGGTTTAGCTTGGCTGGCACTTGGCGCAGAGGCCGGAGAGCAGGTAATCGGCGGCGGTTACGCGCAGTGGTGTGGGCAGTTCTACGGCGGGCACGGCTATATCGCGCAGGCAGTAAAGCCGCAGGCAATTGGTGCATTTAAAATGCACGTGCGCCTGCCCCCCTGGTCCGGAAATGGCGTAGCGCACGATTTCGCAGCTGTCTAGTACCCGGTGCACAAGGCCCTTCTGCTCGAAGGTGCGCAGGGTGCGGAAGAGCGTAATCCGGTCGGAGGCCACGCTGAGCTGGCGCTCTATTTCGCGGCCCGATAACGCGCAGGGTGACTCTAACAGCAGCAGCAGCACGGCCCGGCGCACGGGGGTGTGGCGCAGGGCGTGGCGGCGCAGGGCCTGTCGAACCGGGTCAATAACCATAGAAGCTGAAGTCAAGAGTACCAGGGAAAGCTGCTTTCAGGTAGTGAAACAGCAGCGGCCTTACGGGCGCATGGGCAGGGTGCGCCCCAGAATCAGGTCGCGGCTCAACAGCCCGCCCACCCGGTTGCCCACCCCGATGGCGTTGGCCAGCTGGTGCATCATGGTGCAGTTATCGCCCAGCGCGTACACGCCGGGCACGGTGGTCTGGTTCAGCTCGTCCACGCGCAGCAAGCCCAGCTCATCCAGCTCGCAGCCCAGTTGCGCGGGCAGGTCGCAACCCTGCTGCCAGGGCACTTTGGCGTAAAGCACCCGTAGCGGCAGGGCGCGGCCATCGGCCAGGCCCAGGCCATCGAGTTGCGGACCGGTGTGCAGTAGGGCGGCTACGGGCGTTTCTTCCAGGCTCACACTGTGCTGCGCCAGCAACGCCCGCACGTCGGCCCCAAACGTGGCGGGGCCGTTGGTGAACACCGTCAGCTCGCGGGTCCAGTTCAGGAGCATGGCCACCATGTGGGCCACCATTTCGCCGTTCATCCACAGGCCGGTGGGCTGGTCGGCCACCTCGTAGCCGTGGCAGTAGGGGCAGTGAACAATGGACGTGCTCCAGCATTCGGCAAAGCCGGGCAGGGGCGGCAGCTCATCACGCAGGCCGGTGGCCAGCAGCAGCGTGGGGGCCGCGAAGGTGCCGTGGGCGGCGGTGGTTACTTGTAAGGTGCCATCGGGCAGCTTTTCGGCGGCGGTGGCGCGGGCTTCCAGCAGCTGCACCGTGGGGTAGGCGGCTACCTGCTGGCGGGCGCGGGCTGCCAACTCGGCGGGCGCGTCGCCGTCGTGCAGCAGCAAATTGTGGGCGTGCGGGGTGGTGCGGTTGCGCGGCTGGCCGGCATCGAGCACCAGCACCCGGCAGCGGGCCCGGCCCAGGGCCAGGGCGGCGCTCAGGCCGGCATAAGAGCCGCCGACGATGATGAAATCTATTTCAGAAGCTGCCATAGTACTTGTCTAAAAACTGTTTGATGTAGCTAACCTTGCCGATGGTCTGCTGCTGACGTGAGTCGAGTTGGCTGTTGTCCAGCTCGTTGAACACTAGGTACACGTAGCTCAGGGGCTGAAATTCCCAGCTGGCGCGCACGTTCCAGCGGGCCAGGCGGGCGGCCGAGCTGTACTGGTAGAAGGCCGTGAGCTGCACCCGCGGGTTGAGCGAAAGGCGGGCTTATTGAGGCGGCCGTCCACGTTAACCGGCCCCGTAGCCCGCACGGCCCGCACCAGGAGCAGCCCGGCGGACGGCGCGAAGCTGGGTACGTCATGGGCGTGAGCACGGCTAGTGGTGGGCAGCAACAACGGCAATAATGCCGGCGCGCTTAGCTCGATGTGGGAGCAACATGTTCTCAGCTGATGGACCCGTCAGAAATGGACCAGTGTGTGCTCACTGTCAAGCTCTCTGCCAAGCTAAGCCGACTACAATCCGCAAGCCCACGTTTACTACTCATAACAGCACCGCCATGAACTGTGGCCGGCAACGCACCAGCGTTGGAAAAAACAGGGTTCTGTAGTCGCTCTGCCGGCGGGTTGTCTACGTGGCCGAGGCAGCAGGAACGCTTGGCTCCGCCCACCTTAAGCTGACCGGCGGACACCTCCGCCGAACCCGTCCGGGGCGGCCTTACTCCCCGCGCACAAAAAAGCCTCCGCATAAGGCTTGTGCGGAGGCTTTTTGTGTGTGGTTGCGGCGTGGTTTAGTGAACGGCGTCCGATTCGAAACCCAGCACGGTCAGGCGCACCGGGCGGGCAGTTACTTTGTGGCGGACTACCGTACTGAAATCGTCCAGCTTGATTTGGTGCACCTCGCCCAGCGTGGGCACGGCGATGTACGCGAATTTTTCGGTGGCTTCTAAAACCGGTTTAAAGGTATCAGCAGCTGGTGTGGCCGCGAGTACGTCGCCCTCCTTTTTGAGGGTGCCGGTGACCAGGTCATAGATTCGTAGCTTACCGTCCAACGTCAGCACCAGCAGGTTTTTGCCGGCATAATCGGTTTTGCACTGGAAGGCATCGTTACCGGCGTAAATCGGAGTGATTTTGTTGTCGACCAGATTAATCAGGTAAGCGCCTTTAGCGCCCGAAAACCCGATGAATTTACGCGCCTCTTTGGCATAAAGAACCGTACCCAGGCGGAAAGCCCCGAAGTCCGTGGGGTTAGGAATCAGGCGTTGCTGGCCGTTCTTGTTCACCACCAGTACCCCGGCGCTGGTGTTGGCAGTGGACGTCCAGGCCCCGAACACGGCGTTTTCACCGTCGGAGGCGTTGCCGTGAATCGCGCCGGTCTGCAGCGTGGAGGCGTGGGTCAGGGCACCGCGCTTGTCAATCACCTGCACGCGGGTGGGACTGGCGCCGCTGGCGCTGGCCGTCGTCACGGCGTAAGTATCATTGCCGAAATGGGCCATGGCCCCGTGGTGGGGCACCAGGCCCGCGTTGACAACCGTGAAACGGGCACCGGAATTGTGAAAATTCGTTTCGTTGCTCACGCTGAGCGTACCGTCGCCGTCGTTGAAGATGAGCGTTTCGGCTCCACTGCTTTTGAAGTGGGCCGGCCGGGGGGCCGTGGACGTTATGGCACCCCACTTGGGCGTGCCTTTTACATCGATATGGTCGCCATGCGACTCCAAGCCCGTGTCAAACATTTTGACCAGGTTCTGCGGGCCGTAAAGCACCCCGGCAAACCGGCCCGAAGCCGTTGGGTATAGCGTGCCCAACGGAAAATCCGTGTCGAATGAAGTAATGGAAGCATCGCGCGGGGTAATCTGCGTGAGCTTAAGGTCCTGTTCGTCGGTAACGAGCACCCGGACGTAGCGGTACTCTTTAACGTCGGGAGCTACCTCGCTTTTGTCGTTTTTGTCGCAAGATGCCAGAAGCGTTGCCGCCGCCAAGCTCAGCGCCAGCTGAAGGGTACGATGAGTGAGTCGGATGTTTCTCATGATTGAAAAGAAGAAAGAAATTGTCGGGACAAAGGTAAAGCATAATTTGCAACTATGATGCGTTAAATATGCTTTGACACACTTCCTGCCTTGGCTGCATCTAGGTAGATTAATAGCTTGTCATGTTAATAAAAAGCGGTAAATGACTTGAAAAGCAATATTTTGTCAACTTATTTTGCATTCTAGTTTGATAAATAACAGTTGCTTTTATGCAATAAAGATGCAAATACAAGTTCTGCTTGGGTCCTGACACGAATGCATTAGGCTGGGTTTTCACGCGGAAACGCTACTTGGCCACTTGTGAAAGTGGTTATTCCGTCAAAAGAAGACCCCATATAATCCGCTCGTCAAAACTGTTTGATGTAGCTAACCTTGCCGATAGTTTGCTGCTGGCGTGAGTCGAGACGGGAGTTATCCAGCTCGTTGAAAACCAGGTACACGTAGCTCAGGGGCTGAAATTCCCAGCTGGCGCGCACGTTCCAGCGGGCCAGGCGGGCGGCCGAGCTGTACTGGTAGAAGGCCGTGAGCTGCACCCGCGGATTCAGGGCCAGGCGCAGTTCCGGGCCCAGCAGCCAGGCGTCCTGGTTTTGTTTCTCGATGCCCACATTGCGCAGGCGGTTGTACTCGCCGTCGAGGCTGAGGGCGGCGTGGGCCGAGGGCGAATAGCGCAGGCTGGCTTCGGCGCGGCGCAGCGTGCCGTTGAAGTAGCCGCCGCTGCTGGCCGTGGTGCCGAAGTAGAGTTTGCTCGACGGGTCGGTGGCGAAGCGGACCTCCACGCGGTTGTAACGGTAGCGGCCGGCCCCAATCAGCACCCCCACCGGGTCGAAATCCACGGGTAGATTCTGGCGGTTATGCTCCAGTTTCAGGTAGAATTGGCCGCCGCTTTGCAGCAGAAAAAACAGCGGGCTCACCGCGAAGGATCCCTCCTGAAACTTGCCGTCGCTGGCCCCCTGGTACACATCCACCGAAAAATCGGGCTCGATAGAACGGATGAATGTTGGCTTCCACGCCGGCCGCCAAATCAGGTAGCCGTAGGGGTTGTGGTACACCAGGTCCTGCCGCGCCACGAAGCCCATGGCCGGCCGGTAGGCGCGCGTGATGACGCTGTGGCTGGTGGACACGAAGAACTGGTTGGTGCTGTAGCTGGCCCGCACATAGCCCGCCGCGCCCTCGCCCCCCCCGCCCCGCGTGAGCGAGCCCGACAGCAGGTAATTGAGCGTGAGCGGCTGGCTGGGCCGGATGAGGCCGTCCACGCTCACGGTGGTATTCTGGCCGTAGGCGCGGCCCTCGTCCGCGGCCTGGTCGTAGCGCGAGGTCACGAGCAGGCCCACGTTGTTCTGCTTCCCGTAATTTTTCAGAAAACGCCCCACGCCGAAGTGGGCCGGGGCTTGGCCGCCAGCAAAGTCTTCGCCCTTTTGATGGACGTAGAGCCCACCAATGCCCCGGCCCACGGTGCGGTCGGTGTAGCGGGCCCCGCCGGTGAGGGGCAGCGGCAGGCCGTTGTCGCCGAGGCCGATGGTGCGCGAGAAAAACGGCTGAAACAGCGGGGTGCTGGGCGCGAATAGCCCGGCATTCTCCAGAAAAAACTGCCGCCGCTCCGGGAAGAATACGTTGAAGCGGCGCAGGTTAATCACCTGCCGGTCGGCGTCGGCCTGAGCGAAGTCGGTGTTGACGGTCAGGTCGAGCACGGCGTGGGGGTTGAGGGCCCACTTCACGTCGCCGCCTACTTTCACTTTCGTGTCGATGTCAGTAGGCTGGTCGGGGCCGTCGCGGCGGCGGTCCTGCTGCACCACCACGTAAGGCTGCACCCGGATATTGGCCGAGGCGGCCGGGGGCTGGAGGCCGCGGACCACGGCCGCGTAGCTCATGCGGGCGTTAGTGTAGGCGCGGGGCCAGCCGGGAAAACCGGACGTCTGGTTGCGGCGCCGGGCCAGCCGCACGAAGTTGATGCCCCATTCCACGGTGTCCGCTGGGCTTTTGCCGCTGCCTTTGCTGGCATTCTTGCCCGCCGTTGGGTAACGCAGCGTAGCCCAGGGCAGCTGCATTTCGGCCACCCAGCCCGAGTCGGTGCGGGTGGTGCGCACCTTCCAGAGAGCGTCCCATTCCCGGTCGAACAGGTTGTCGTCGAACGCCTGCAAGTCGCGCTGGGCCCCGTAGGGGTTGGTCTGAAAGCTCATTACGTTGCGCCGGGTCAGGAACGGGTCAAAGCCCACGCCGAACAGGTCGTGGTCGAAGAAGCCGAAGTCGCGGCGCATATCCGGGGCCCGCAGCCCGGCGCGGCCCAGCGAATCGGGGCAGAACGCGCCGATATAGAGGTTCTTATCATCGAAGATGATGCGCACGTCGGTGTCGGGCCGGGCGGCCTGGCCCTGGTTGGGCTCCACCTGCCGGAAGTTGCGAACGACCGGCGCGGCTTTCCAGGCGGCCTCATCGAGGCGGCCGTCCACGCTCACGGGGCTGGTGGCCCGCACGGCGCGGATAACGGGCGGCACGGGCGGCGGCGCGAAGATGGTGGCATCCTGGGCGCGGGCGTCCGGGCTGGTGGCCAAGCTAAAGCAGAGCCCACTCAGAAAAAGCCACCAATACTGATTGAAAAGACGCATAGCAGACAATGAATATTAGCGGGGCTTGCGGGCTACCAGCTTCACCAGCGGCAAAGCAAAGACGAAGGAAAAAAGGAGTTTCATGGCAGGAATTGAAAGAAGGAAGAAGGTTATTCGGACCCGATAGCAGCGGTAGTGGCGGCTACCTCACCCGCGCCAGCCGGCGGTAGCCAAACAGTGCCAGCCCCACCGCCCACAGCAGCAGCGGCCAGGCGCTCCAGCCCACAGCCCCCAGCGAAGTAGGAGCCGATTGGTAATCAAACTCCGGGAATTTGTTCAGGTCCGCCCGGCCGAAAGGCTTGCCGCTCAAATCGTAGTCGAAGCTGAAATAGCGCCGCTGCTGCTGGTAGGCCAGCACCGCCCGCACGAAATCCTGGTGGTGGTTCAGCTCGGTTTGGGCCAGCTGGTTGCAGGCGTTCAGGGCGGTGTAGGCGGGGTTGAGCAGGTTGAAGCCCAGCGTCTGCTCATACAGGGCCGCCTGCTCCCGCGCCTGCACGGCCCCGACGGCGTTTTTCTCCTGCTGCTCCAGCTCCACGTAGGCCACGAACCGAAACTCCGACGTGTCGCGGGCGGGGGCGTAGCGGGCCTGGGCAAAGCGCGGGGCCGCCTGCTGAAACGCCTGAGTTAGCCGGGGCATGCGCCAGTACCACGGGCCGTCTTTCTTCCGGCTCAACGACACCAGGCGCATAGACTCCGGGTCGGTTTGGCGCTGGCTGAGCGCATAATTGAGCGTTGAGGGAATGAGCAGCAGCACCAGCACCCACACGCTCAGCAGCGTCAGGGCATTGAAAGCGGAGCCCCGGCCCAGCGCGGCCACCGCGTACGTGGCCGCGCCCCAGAAGCCCACGTACAGCAAACTCACCAGCAGCCAACCCACCATTTGCGCCAGCTGCGCGCCGGGCACCCGGTTCAGCAGGAAGCCCGCCCCGCTCAGCGCCCAGACGGCCGCCAGCGTCAGCCCCACCCGGAACAGCAGCTTATAGCCCACCACCGCCCGCACCGAGCCGGCCTGCACCCGCAGCAGCGCGTACGTGTGCTGCTCCTGCTCTTCGCTCAGCACGTTGTGGCCGTAGGCGATGAGGAAGAGCGGCACCAGGAAAATCAGCACGAAAGCCAGGTCGAAGTTGCCGGCCAGCAGCTTGTCGGGGTTGCGGATTTCAGTGGTTTTGCCCTCGTTGGCGTTATCCCAGGGCACGGCGGGGTAGTAGTACGGGTACACGTCGCGCTGCCCGATAGAGAGGCCCGCCAGCGGGGCCAGGGGCTGGTACACGATTTTATTTAATTCCCGGTCCGTGACCACCGCATCGTGCGCCCAGCGCCAGTCGCGCTTGCCCGCGTCGGTGAGCGTATCGGCCCGGAAGCGGGCCAGGTGCTTGGTCAGCCGGGCCGCCTGGCTGGCATCGATGCCGCGCAGCACGGCGCGTTGGGTTTGCGCGAAGGCGTGGCCGGCGTACAGGCCGTAGGCCCCGGTCAGCAGCAGAAACAGCAGCCCGCCAACCAGGAGCTTACTGCGCCTAAACAGCTGCCATTCGTGAGCAAAGACGGTTTTCCACATAAAAATTCAAGACTAAAAAAATAGCTGACAACGCGGCCCTACACGGCCGACAGGCGGCGGGCGGCCCAATGCACCAAGCCCAGCGTGCCCAGCACCCAAGCCAGCAGGGCCAGCAGCTCGGCCCGGTAGGGGCGCAGGCTGCCGCCAATGGTGGGCGGCTGGTACGTGAAATCGGCAATGCTCTGCCAGTAGGTCGCGTCCACTTTCCAGCCCCAGTCGCCGGTTTTGGAGCCGCCGTAGGCCATTTTTTCGTTGAGCGTTTTCACCAGCCCGCGCCGGTAGGTTTCGGCCTGTTGCAGGAAGCGCAGGTGGTGGTGAATGTCGGTTCCGGCCAGCCCCCGCGAGAGGCGGCTGACGGCCAGCAGCGGGTCGAGCAGGGCCACGCGGCCCGCCAGCTGGTTTTGCCGCGCCAGGGTGCGCTGCAGGGTGGCGGCCTGCCGGTCGTAGGCGCGGCCGTGGTACACGTCGTCGGCCTGCATCAGCAAACCGTCGGCGTTGAGAGGCAGCTGTTGCAATTCCTTGACCTGGTAGCGCGCCAGCAGCGAATCCTGAAATTGCTTAGCGCGGGCATCGTTGGGGTCGTGGCCATTGAGGCCCTGCTTGTAGGCGGCGTCCAGCTGCTCCTCGAATTGCAGCCGGGTGGGCAGCTGGAACGACTGCTCCCCCACGCTCATCGCCAGCTTGGGCAGCAGGATGGTCAGCCCAAACCAGCCCGCCAGCATCAGCACCAGCACCTGGCTGGGGGCCGCCAGCCGGGCCGACGCGTACACCGTGGCCGTGATAATGAGCACGTAGTACAGCGCGTAGCAGCTCAGCAGCAAGGCCAGCCGTCCCCCTATGTCCCGGCCGCCATCCGCCCCGGCCGGCCCGCTTCGCAGCAGCAGCAGCGCGGCCCCCGACACGGCCAGCACCGCAAGCATCAGCCCGCAGTAGCCCAGCACCTTGCCCCACAGCAGCCGCCGCACCGACACGCCCTGCGCCACGAGCAGCTTCAGGGTGCCGGCCTGCCGCTCGGCCACCACGGCGCGGTGGGCCACGAAAATCAGCATCAGCGGCAGCACCACCTGCCAGAGCACCGTGAACGAGAGCTGCCCGAACCGCACCAGCGACGAATTGCGCTCAGCGGGCGCGAACTGCACCTCGTTCTGAAAGTGGCCTTCGATGCGCAGCGTCACGCCCACGAACTTCTCAATGCCAGGGTCCACCACGCTCAGCAGCGAGGTCGGCTTGAAGACGAACGTGCCGTAATGCGTGGCGTTGTGGGGGTTGGTGGCCCCTTGAGCCAGGAAAAAAGCCCGCATGGCTTGCCGGGCCGCCGCCCGCTCATGGGCGGCTTTCTGGTAGTCGGCGCGGCCGGCCACCAGGCAGAAGACTAGCAGCAGCAGCAAAAACACGCCCAGGCCCCGCACGGCGCGGGTGCGCAGGCTGGTCCGGATTTCGTGGGCGGCAATTTGGAAGACGGGGTTCATGGCGGTAGGGGGCGGGCGTTTTTGAAGCAGACCATCCGGGCGCTTACAGCGCGTAGCCCAGCGTGAGCAGGAAGTTGCGCGGGGTACCGGCGAAGTAGCTGTTGAATAGGCCGCTGCGCACGTAGCGCTTACCCAGCAGGTTGTTGCCGTTGGCTTGCAGCGAGAACTGCCGGTAGCGGTAGCCCACCACGGCATCCACGATGCCGTAGCCGGGGTAAGTCAGCACGTCGGCGTCACCAGGGTTGCGCGTGCTGCTGTAGCGGGCCCCGGTATAGCGGTAGCCGCTCCCCAGCAGCAGGCCTTTCAGGGCGGGCTGACTGAATTCGTAGGTGGTCCAGAAGCTGCTCAGGTGGCGGGGCGTGTTGGCCAGCTCCCCCCCGATTTCCTCCGGCACGTTGCTGTCGGTCACTTCCGTGCGGTTGTAGCTGTAGTTGGCGATGAGCTGCCAGCCGGGCAGCACCGTGCCCGTGAGCGTGGTTTCAATGCCCCGGCTGCGCACGCCGCCCAGCGCGCGGAACAGCACGTCGCCCGTTAGGTCGAACGCCTCGTTGTCAAAATTCAGCACGTTCTTTTTTTGAATCTGGTACACGGCCACCGTGGGCACGAGGCGGTGGTTAAGAAAGTCGCCTTTCCAGCCAATTTCCCCCTGCCGGGTAAGCTCCGGGTCGAAGGGCCCGCCGAACAGGGCCGAGTTGGAGTACTGCGGCACGAAGCCCGTGTTATAATCCACGTAAAACGAGTTGCTGGTCGTGGGCTGATACACCAGGCCGATGCGTGGCAGCAGGGCCGTGGTGTTGTCGGGCGTTTCCTTGAGCTGCTGATAGTCCACCAAGTCGTAGGTCAGCTCGTCGGCGGTGTAGCGGAAATAGTAGTGATTGTAGCGCAACCCCAGCAGGGCCTTGAATTTGGGCGAGAGCGTTACCTGGTCCTGCACGTACACCCCGTAGGTATTGTTCGTGAATTTCTCCCGGCCCGAAACATACCGGACCTTGGCCGGGTCGTTGATTTCGGCGGGGTTGAAAGCCGCGTAGATGGGCGCGTTCACGTTGAGCGGCGCGGCGCGCCACAGGCGCAGACCTTCGGGATAATCCGCGTTTTCGTAGGCCAAATCGAGGCCGCCCGTCAGGCGGTGCTCGGTGCCGGCCAGCGCAATCTGGCCGGTAAGAAAGGCGTTCAGGGTGCGGGTCGGGGCGCTGCGTACCTGCTGGGTGCGGCCGCGACTAAAGCTGCCCGTCGAGTCGAGGGTCGAGCGAATGGAGTAGGAAATATCGTCGGCGCGGCTTTTGGCGTAGCCCAGCCACAGGTTGGCAGCCCAACGGTCGGAGAAGCGGTGCTGCATCTGCGACTGTAACTGGTAGGAGTCGCCTTCGTAGCGGGCATCGGCGGCGGAGACGCGGAAATTATCGGGCACCGAAAACAGCTGACCGGCAGCCTGCGGCAGGTCCGGCACGCCCCGCTGCGTTGACCGGTCGCGGTTGTAGGTCGCGTTTACCTGCCAGCTGGTGTTCACGCCCGGCTCCCAGCGCAGGCTGCTGAACAGCTGCACGGTGCGGTGCTCGAAGTCGCGGGTAAAACGCCCCCCGCGCTCATAGCCGACCCCGGCCAGGGCGTACAGGCGCTTGTCCGAAGTAAGGCTGCCGGCCACGTCGGCCTGCGCCCGAAACAGATTGAAGCTGCCGCCCGAAAGGCCGGCATTTACGGCCGTGGTTTTCTTGGGCTGCTTGGTTACCAGGTTCAAATTGCCCCCCACGGCTCCCTCGCCGTACAAAATGGCCGACGAGCCGCGCAGCACTTCAATCCGCTCCACGTTGGCCAGGAAGGGCATCACGCCCTCCGGGTTGCCGATGCCCTTGATGCCGTTGGTCAGAAAGCTCTGCGAATTCGTCGTGAATCCGCGAAAGCCGTAGTTGCCCGTGGCCGAGGTCTCGCTCACGCCGGCCGCGTTGCGCAGGGCCTCGTCCAGGCGGTATACCTGCTGCTGGCGCAAGGTGCTTTGGTTGATAACCTGCACCGACTGGGGTAAATCCTTGATGGGCGTGTTGGTGCGGGTCAGGCCGCCGGCACTGGTTTCAAATGCCCGCCGTTCGGTTACAACCACCTCCTGCAACACCTGCTGCTCCTTGTCGAGGGCCAGCTGGAGCTGGGTTGTCAGCCCGCCCTGCACCACAATATTTTGCTTCTGAGCCGTATAGCCCACCCCCGACACGATAAGCGTGTACTGACCGGGCGCGATTTTGTCCATGAAAAAGGTGCCGTCAACATCGGTAGCGGTGCCCAAGGCGGTGTTTTCCAGCCGCACCACCAGCCCGATTTGCGGGGCTTGGGCGGCGTCGGTAATCCGGCCGCGCACCGTGCCGGTTTGGGCTACCGCGCAGGTAGCCGACACGCAGCCAATAAGGGTAAAAGCGAGTTTCATGAACTAAGGTTAAATGGTCTGGAGGTAAAGCTCCTGGAGTTCGGGAGCGGTGATTTGGGCGGTGGGCAGCACCGTTGTCAACTCACCCTGGCGCATGATGCCGACCTGGGTGCCGACCTGCACGGCGTTGAAAATGTCGTGGGTGGCCATGAGCACCGTTTTGCCCTGCTGGCCCAGCCCGCGCACCAGGTCCGTGAATTCCTGGGTGGCTTTGGGGTCGAGGCCCGAGGTAGGCTCGTCCATCAGCAGCACGTCGGCATTTTTGGCCAGGGCCACGGCAATGCCCACTTTCTGGCGCATGCCCTTGCTATAGCCGCGCACCGGCCGGGGGTGCGCCGCCGCGTCCAGCCCGGCCCGCGTAAGGCAGTCCGCCAGCTCGGCCGGCGCGTAGCGAAACCCGGCCAGCCGGCTGAAGTAGCGCAGGTTTTCCAGGCCCGACAAGTTGCCGTAGAGCATCACTACTTCCGGGATGTAGGCCACGAAGCGGTTGGTGTCGGGCGCGTTCAGGCGCACGTCCACTCCGTTCAGTTGCGCTTTGCCCGCCGTGGGCGCGATAAAGCCCAGAAACAGGTTGAGGGTCGTGGTTTTACCCGCCCCGTTCTGGCCCAGCAGGCAGCACACGTCGCCGTCGTGCAGCGTCAGGTTCAGGGGGCGCAGGGCCGGCTGGCCGTTGTAGTCTTTGCTGAGTTGCAGGGCTTGTAGTCGAATCATTGCACACGGAAGGAAAATTGTGGGAGGCGGTTCGCTGTCATTTCAGCTATTTGTTCGGCGGTGCGTGGTAGGGGCGCATTCCCGGTGGCATTAAGCCGCACCTGTCAGCCGCGCAGCCGGCGGGGCAGGTTCCAGTAGCCGATTCCAAAGAGCACCGCCGTGGCCGCCAGTAGCTCCAGCAGCCCGAAACCCACGCCCGTGCCAGTGGGAATCGGGGCCTGAAAAATGGGCCGGGCCGCGTAGTCCGCCGCCGTCAGGGGCTGGTTGCGAAACAGGCGCGGGAAGTAGAAACCCACAATCTGGCGGTGGAAGGCGGGCAGGGCGTTGAAAAGGCGCAGGTAGCTGGGCAGGTCGGTGCCGGCCAGCTGGCTGAGCAGGTTTTGGGTGTTCACGGCCGGATTGAACAGGCTAAAGCGGCCTGCCAGGGCCTCGCGGGCGGCTACGGCGCGCAGGTACGCGTCCACCACGGGCTTCTGGCGCTGGGTATTGAGCTGGGAGTTGACGGAGTAGCCTTTGGAGAGCAGGTTGGGCTGAAAGAGCGTGTCGCCGGGCGGGGCCAAGCCCCCATCCTGACGAATGCGCACGCTTGGCACCTGGTTCACCAGCTCCGTCAGCCCAAGGGCCTGCCCGTAATAAGGCCGCACATTGAGCACGGTCACGGCCTGGGCACTCTGCTGCAACGTAGTTGCTTCAGATTGCCCCTGCACTTGAACAGCCGATGACTCCTGGGCGGTGGCCCGCAACGCCAGGCGCAGGCTCGCGGGCTGTACCGGCCGCAGCCGGGCTTCCACTGTTTGGGTGCGGTAGCCTATCAGGCTGCCTACCACCTGGTAGTGGCCGGGGCAGGCCCGCAAGCGGCAGTGGCCGGCGGCGTCGGTAGCCTGGGCCGCGCTGGTTTCGAGTACCCGCACTGTGGCTCCTGGTAAGGGCTGGCCGGTTTCGGCATCAGTAACACGCACCGTCAGAGCCAGTGGGCATTCAGCCGGGGCTACGGACACGGCTGTTCCCGCAGTCTGGCCGTAAACGGCCGGCTGACTGAACAGCCCCGCCAAGAGCGCCACCAGGCCCCAACCGCTTCTTCCCCAGGCGGGTAGCGGCAGATAGAAAGCCATGAAATGAATGGGAGCCGCCCGGCAGCGTGGTACGCTGCCTAACCTACAACGCGAGGAGCTACGCTAATTAGCGCGCCTCGGTGGGTGCCCAACGTACCACGGTGGGCTAGGATACCGGGGGGCCGCGCAGGGCCGCTCCGCGCAACAGGTGCCGGCTGGCCCGCCCGGGGGCGGCTACCCGGTAAGCGGGGAAAGTGGGCTGGACGGCCGCAACTGGTAGCCCGGGCGGTAGGGCCGGCTGGAAAGCGGCGTCGTACAACTGCTCGGTGTGGCAGTGCCGATGCTGTTGGGACCAGTGCTGCCGAATATCATGCTGGCCGGCGGCCTGGGTTTCTACGGCGTCTACGGTGTGGTGGTGAGCGTGAAGGCTCAGCACGGCGGCTTCGGGGGCCATCACGCGCCCAAGCAGCAGTAATAGCCACCATGCCACCAGCTTATTACGTAGATTTCGCGTGCCCATACCGTTACCGAAAGCCCAAAGATACGTGACCAGGTTGTTATTGCAACTATATTGCATATAAATCAAAAGAACCCGGTTGCCGCCACCCACAACTGCCCCAATTAGCTGGCCTGTGCGACCAGCGGCCCGGTCCGCCGGAACGACCAGGTGGTGGCGGCCAGCACGACCAGCGCGTACCCCACGTTTTCGGCAGCTAGCCCGTAGTACACCCCGCCCAAACCGGCCAGCCGGGGTAATAGCAGAATCAGTGGTACGAACAGCAATTCGCGTCCGAACGAAAGCGTAGTCGCCAGCTGTGCCTGCCCCGTGGCTTGAAAGTAGACGTAGCCCGTGGAGGCCAGCGGGGTACCCAGTAGCACCAGCATCAGCAGCCAGAAGTGAGCCAGGTCGGCGGCGGCAAAGGTGGCGGCCGGTAGCAGCAGGTGCAGCACCACCGCCGGAAAAAGCAGCGAGGGTAAGCTAATCAACAGTAGCAGCCCGACGCCGGCCCGCCGGAATACCCGGACTGCTTCCTGGCTCCGCTCATAATTACCCGCCCCATGGTTAATACCCACCGTGGGCTGCAAGGCCTGCAACAGCCCGAACACCGGGAGCAGTGAAAAGCCATAGATTCGGTACACAGCTCCAAAAAAGGCCAGCTCCGCCGTCGTGCCATAAGAAGCTACCGACTTGAAAATAAGCACCTGCCGCACGAAGCTGGTAGCCTGCATCAGGAAGGCCGAGGAGCCGATGGCCATGATTTCGCGGGTAAGCGGCCAGTCGAAATACAGGCGCGGCCGGCCCAGGACCAAGGCCGTGCGGCCCCGTAGCAGATGAAACAGGTTCAGGGCGCAGTAGAGCAGCATGGCCAAGCCCGCGCCCAGGGCCGCGCCGCGCACGCCCCAGTGCAGCCCTCGTACAAGTACCGCCGCCAACACCATATTAGCCACAACAGCCCCAGCCGAAAACGACATGGCCTGCCGAATCTGGCCCGTCGCCCGAATCAGCATGCTCGACGACAGAGCCAGCAGAGTAAAGATGAGGTGGTTTAGTAAATCTGGACAGAATAGGGTGGTATCTTTCCTTCGTCATGAACGAGACACCAAAACCCTACAAACGAAGCAAGTATGATGCGGCCTTCCGCGCCGAGGCCCTGCGCCTGGCCGCCCAAAGCCGCTCGACCCAAGCTGCGGCGCGGGCGCTGAACATCGCCCCCAAACGCCTCTACCAGTGGCAAAAAGCCGCTCAAACTCCGGTGGCCGCCGCCTTGGGTGACACCCTGGACCCGGCTACAGCCGCCTAGTTGCGCCAGTTGCGGGCACTGGCCCGGCGGCAGGCGCAGTAACTGGCCATTTTAAAAAAAGCCATTGCCAGTTGCCTGCTTTAAGCGCAGGCTCTCACAGACCGAGACGCCATGAGCTGCTACCGCTTCATCGCCGCCGAGTGCGGCCACTACCCGGTGCGGCGGCTCTGCCAGGTGTTGGGCGTACCGGCCAGCAGTTACTACGCCTGGCAGGTAGCCCAGGCTGTGGGGCAGAAGGGTGCACCAGCCTGGGAAGCGGCGCTGGTCAAAACCTTTGGGCATCATAAAAGCCGCTACGGTACCCACCGGCTCCAGGTGGCCTTGCGCCAAAAAGGGCATCAGGTAGGTCGTCAGTGCCTACGCGCTGCCATGCGCAGGCGGGGCCTGCGCGCGCTGCAGCCCAAGGCCTACACGCCGCGGACCACCGACTCGACCCATGGCTTACGCTGCGCCCCGAACCGGCTGCTTGACCAGTCCAAGCCGACCCAGGCCAACCGCGTGAGGGTTTCGGACATCACTTATTTGCCGCTGGCCGACGGTAATTGGGCCTATTTATGCGCCTTTCAGGACGCGTGCAGCAAGCACGCCGTGGGCTAGCACGTGATGGCCACCATGCCCGAAGAGTTAGTCATCAAGGCCTTGCAGCGCGCGTTTTTAGCCGGCTACCGTTTAAGGTAATGTAGCTTCTCAGACAACTCACGAAATAGGGCCGGTTTTGAGAATGCTACCGAAACGCAGTTAGTGAGCTAACCTGTCAAACAGATCGGCCTTCCTCTGCCCTTAGAAGTTATCAGCGCGTTATGCTGCTGATTAGCTACCCTAAGGTTTTCTCTCATTGTTTCCCGCTAAAGCTTCGAAGCACGTGGTTGCCAGTTGCGCGTACTCGCCCGCCTCATCTCTAAAGCAGTAGTGAAGAGAAGGGTAGCAGACCACCGCCCACAACCACCAGAGGCCCTACTTTGGCGCAAGGGCCGGGACGCATGCGCCAGCAGCTTGCCCATGTGTTCAACGTACCAGACCCACGCACCAGCAATAGAGGGCATTACGATGACCGTTCAACGCTTGCTTAAGTGGGTGGAGGCACGGGAGTAGCTACTTAAACTGCATAGGTGGCTACCTATTGGAGGGTGACTGATTCTAATTTAGGCGCATAGCATATACCCGTTCAGGTACGGCTGACAAATATCTGGCTATATTCGTACCCGATCGGGGATGAAATATACTACTCTGCCCACTTGTACACCCGATCGGGTGCTATTATGTTATCTTCCCTTGCCTCATTTGTCAAGCAGCGGCGTAAGCTGTTGCACTTGTCCCAGCCCGAGATGGCGGCTAAAGCCGGCGTCGGGCTGCGCTTTGTGCGCGAATTGGAGCAGGGTAAACCTACGCTCCGGCTAGACAAAGTCAACCAAGTACTACGTCTTTTCGGCCACGAAATGGCCCCCGCCCCCCTCGACCGCACCCTGCTTGTGCAACAGCTATGAGAAAGGCCGAAGTATATGTGCGGGAGCACTTGGCGGGGCATCTTACCCAGGACGAGCAGGGCTACACCTTTACCTACTCGCCCGTCTACCTGCTCTCCCCCCTGATGGAGCCCGTAAGTCTGACGCTGCCCTTGCGCCCGGCACCGTATGTGGAACGGGTGCTGTTCCCCTTTTTCGACGGGCTAATTCCCGAGGGCTGGCTGCTGGAAGTGGCTGAGCGTAACTGGAAACTGCAGACCCGCGACCGGATGGGCCTGCTGCTGGCCTGTTGCCGCGACTGCATTGGCAATGTTAGTATCTACCCACTCGAAACAAATGATGAGCGATGAGCCGCTGCCTGTACTGCTACCAGTTGCTGCCGGCTGGCGATGGGTCCGCTTATCATCCGGCCTGTAGCCGAAAGCTATTCGGCCGGACGGTTGCGCCCGCATTTCCTTACAGCGAGGCCGAGCTGCTCTCACTAGCCGAAGAGGTGGTACGACAGCACATCACGGTTACCGGCGTACAACCCAAACTCTCGCTAAGTGTGGCACCCGCCGCTACCAGCACCGGCCAGCCCAGCCGCTTTACCATCGTTGGGGCGCTGGGAGGCGAGTACATTCTCAAGCCGCCGACCAACCACTACCCCCACTTACCGGAAGTGGAAGACCTGACGATGCACCTGGCCCGGCTCACCGGCCTGGCGACGGTACCCCATGGGTTGTTGCGCCTCGAAGGCGACGCGCTGGCCTACGTCACGCGGCGCATTGACCGGCAGAAAGGGCGGAAGCTGGCCATGGAAGATATGTGCCAGCTCACCGAGCGGCTGACCGAGAACAAGTACGATGGCTCCCACGAACAGGTGGCCAAAGCCTTGCTGAAATACTCGGCCAATCCGGGCCTGGACGTGGTTGACTTCTATGAGCTGGTGCTTTTCTGTTTCCTGACCGGCAACGCCGATATGCACTTAAAGAACTTCTCGCTGTTGCACACGCCCGGCCTGGGCTATGGCCTGGCCCCGGCCTACGATCTGGTGGCCACCGTGCTGGTCAACCCGGCGGATACCGAGGAGTTGGCCCTGACGCTCAACGGCAAAAAGAAGCGGTTGCGGCAGGCCGACTTTCGACAGGCCACCCAGCGTGCGGGCATCGACGAGAAAGTGGTAACGCGCATGTTCACGCACTTTGCAGAGGCCAAGCCGGCCTGGCACGCGTTCATTGCTAGCAGCTTTATGCCCGAACAGCTACGGGAGCAATTTCATACGCTGCTCGACCAGCGTTTCGCGCAATGGCAACTGGTATAAAAGCTGAACGGTTGCACCCTTAGATGACAAGCTGTTTGTTCAGAAAACGCTCGTGGCTGTTGCAGAACCCATGACCGGATTCGGGCACGTTTCGTAGCAGAAGCATGCAAGGCAAGAAGCAGTACCTCGACAAAGAAGTGACCCGCTTTCGGCTCTCCGAGCGGATCCCGCCCCATAACCTCTACCGCCGGCTCGCTGAGCTGGTAGACTGGACGTTTCTCTACGAGCAAACGCGCGCGCTTTATAGTCATACCGGCCACCCGTCGCTCGACCCGGTCGTGTTCTTTACGTTGGTGCTCGTGGGCCGACTGGAGAATCTGGTCAGCGACCGGCGCCTCGTCGAGCACTGCGCTCTGCGGCTGGATATCCTCTACTTTCTTGGCTACGAGCTGGACGAAGAACTGCCCTGGCATTCCACAGTGAGCCGCACACGTCAACTCTTCCCCGCATCGGTCTTCGAGCACCTGTTCGATCATGTCTTTGCCCAATGTGTAGCGCAGGGATTTGTCGCCGGTAATATCCAAGCCATCGATTCGGCTCCTGTAAAGGCGAATGCCGCGCTGGAAAGCATGCAGCCCAAGCAAGCCGCTACCGCCGATACCCCACTGTCCACGGGGGTGCTCACCGCCCCGGCGCACCAGCTACTGCAGGAGGCCACCCGCCAAGCGAAGCGCCAAAAAGCACCGGGCGCGTTGGGGGCGACCCACAGCAAAGCCCGTTTACTGAGCAATAAAACGCACTACAGCACAACCGATCCAGACGCCCGCGTGTCGGTTAAACCCGGCAAGGCCCGCGCCTTAAATTACCTCTGTAGCCTGGCGGTCGATACGGGTCACGGCGTTATCAGTCACGTGCAGGCCGACTTCGCTGACAGTCGGGACAGCGTGCACCTGCCCCGCATCGTCGGCAGTTTACAGCCCCGCTTGCAGGCACAGGGACTGTACTGGCACGAGCTACTGGCCGATGCCGGCTACGCCAATGGATTCAATTATGCCTTTCTGGAGGAGCGGGGTATCAGGTCCTGGATGCCGGTATTCGGCAAGTACAAAGTAACGATCGAGGGCTTTACCCATGATTCGGTGACGGACACCTACACCTGCTTAGCCGACAAGCCGCTACCGTTTCGCAAGTTTGACACCAGCGCCGATGGTAACTGGCTCAAGCTTTATTGGGCAGCCTATCAGGACTGCCAGCACTGTGCTCTTAAACCAACCTGTGTGCCCACGGCTAAGCGCAAGCAGCTCACGCGTACGGCGTATGATCCGGCTTACCGACGGGCCTGGGCGCGGCAACAGAGTCCGCAAGGGCAGACGATGCGGCGCAAGCGCCAAAGTACGGTCGAACCCGTGTTTGGCAACCTGATTCATCAGTATGGTCTGCGACGCGTGAGCACGCGCGGTAAAGCCGGGGCCCAGAAGACGATGCTGTTAGCGGCCATTGCCTGCGCCTGCTGCCAGCGGTAGAGCAGCTTGGGGCTGACGCCCAACTGCCGGGCCGCCGCCTGCGTGCTGCGGCTCTCACTGGCTAGGCGCAGCGCCTCCACCTTAAATGCCTCGTCGTATTTACGTCGTTTGTCGGGCGACGCCCCACTGGATTTGGTTGCTATAACAGAAGAAATATACGTCCTTCTTCTGTCCGGCTCGCCTAGACCACCTCATGCCGAATGACCTTTTACAGTATGTAAAAGGGGCCACACCTCATCTAAACCACCCTATTCCGCCCACATTTATTAGACCAGCTTACCTCGAAATCCATCTGTAAACCACGTCCCAATCCTGTCCGGCTTCGCTAGCCCACCTCACCTGTCCGGGTTCGACCTAACCAGACCACCCTGATACTACTTTGTACCGGCCGGAGATGAATCAGCCCATGAAATACCGAGTGGTTCATGGGCTGCTTGTCACCACAGAATGGTGGTCCACCAGCTTAAGCAGCAGAATAAAGAGCTAAAGTTAAGATGTATGTGCTTGCCAAGCAACTGGTTGCGCGAGCCATAATTTTTTTGGTAGAGAAAAGAAGAACAAAAGATGCGTCGATTAGCCCGTTAGCTTGAAAAATACAGAGATGAGAAAAGTAGTCCGAAAAAATTAACTTTGTTGATGAATTGTCGGGCGTAACAATACTGTAGCTTTGCAGCATGCTTCAACCAAAAAACCTGTTGATGAAGCGTGGAACCCAGTTCGACTGGGAACCGCGAGTGGACCGGAAGGTCTGCGGTCCCGTCGGTTTTCCCGATTTTACCACTGGTATTTCTGTTGTTTTTTCCGGGTATTGCCCCGCTACCGTTTCGGATTCCGAAACGGTTTTTTTATGTCCAATGAGTTCGGGGGTTGCCGCTCCGCCGCCGTGGCTGCGGCCCCCATCACCCTGGCTCACACCGGTAGTCACTGCCTTGGGTTCCTGTTCAAGTGATTGGTTATAAACAAGTTGAATGACTTGTTAAACCATATAGGGTGAACCCCTCTGGCTCGTAACTACTGATTACGTACTTAAATTTCCGCAACTCCGGTATGGCACGCAAAGACCTACTCGACATCGCATCCCTGCATCCGGAGGAAATCGAGTTCCTGCTCGACCAATCCAAGTCCTTTAAAAAGCTCTTTACCCATTCGGTGAAGCGAATTCCCGCCCTGGAAGGCAAGTCCGTACTCATGCTCTTTTATGAGGCTAGCACTCGGACTCACTCTTCTTTCGAGGTGGCGGCCAAACGCCTCTCGGCGGAGGTAACGAATTTCGATGTGGCCCACTCCTCCATCTCCAAGGGCGAGTCGGTGCGCGAAACGATTGAGACGCTCCAGGCCATGCGCACCGACTACATCGTCGTTCGCCACAGCCACCCCGGCCTGCCCGGCATGATTGCCCGCCAAACCACGGCCTCGGTTATTAATGCCGGCGACGGAGCGCACGAGCACCCCACCCAGGCCCTGCTGGACGCCTTTACCATCAAGGAAAAATTCCCGGACCCCCGAGGCAAAAAGGTCCTCATAATCGGCGATATTCTCCACTCCCGCGTCGCGCGCTCCACCAGCACCCTGTTGCAAAAGCTGGGCATCGAGGTTGCGTACCTGGGACCGGGCTCGCTGGTGCCCAAGTACGTGCCGGCCTCCATCCACCGCTTCACCGACTATGAGGCGGCTATGGCCTGGGCGCCCGATGTGGTGTACCTGCTGCGCGTGCAGATGGAGCGCCAGGACGTGCAGTTTTTCCCCAGCCTCCGCGAATACCACCGGGTGTACGGCATCACCACTGCCCGGCTGGCAGAAATCAGCGACCTGGGCCTCTACATCATGCACCCCGGACCCGTGAACCGGGGGGTGGAGCTGTGCGACGCCGTGATGGACTACGAGCGCAGCCTTATTACCAACCAGGTCGAAAACGGCATATCTGTCCGCATGGCCGTACTCGACTGGCTCAAGCCGGGCGGGGAATTCCCCAAGCAGGTATCGTATGTAGCGCGGCAGCGAGCCGACTCGACGGTGCTCACGCCCTGATTAAAACGGTCATGCCGAGCGAAGGCGCAGCATAACCGCCCCTTGATTTTCGGCTACTTCCTACATAACCATATCATACCCTATTCATGCTGCTGCTTCAAAACGCCCGCATCGCCTCCGAAAACTCACCCGTACTGCTCGAAAGTGATGTCCTGATTGTCGAAGGAAAAATTCAGGACATCGGCAGCAACTTGGCCATTCCCGAGGGTGGCCAAGTCATCGACGCGCGAGGCCGGGTGCTGATGCCCGGCATGTTTGATGCCCACGTGCATTTTCGCGCCCCAGGGTTTGAGAACAAGGAAACCATCACTACCGGCAGCGAAGCGGCCATCAATGGCGGCGTAACTGGGGTGGTGATGATGCCCAATACCCGCCCGGCCCTCGACTCGGCCACGGCGGTGGCCACTGTGCTCGACAATGCCCGCGACCGGTCGCGCATTCCGGTGTATACCTCCGGCTGCGTTACCAAGAACCGGGAGGGCAAGGAGCTGGCGGAAATTGAGGGCATGCGCGAGCTCGGGGTGAAAATGCTCACCGACGACGGCGATACCACGGCCGACCCGGCCGTGCTGCTGCGGGCCATGCAGTATGCCACCGAATTTGGGATGTTTTTCGCCAGCCACTGCGAGGTGCCGGAACTGGCCGGGCCGCGTGCCGTGAATGAAGGGGTGATGAGCTACAGGCTCGGCATTAAGGGTTCGCCGGCGTGCGCGGAGGAAATCATCATCGACCGCGACATCCGCCTGGCCCATGCGGCGGGCGCGCACGTGCATATCCAGCACGTTTCGAGCAAACTGGGCATGGAGACCATCCGCTGGTGGAAATCCCGCGGCGATGTGAAGGTGACGGCGGAAGTCACCCCGCACCACCTGATGTTCATCGACGAGCACATCGGCGACTACGACACGAACTACAAGATGAACCCGCCGCTGCGCACTCAGGCCGATTGTGATGCGCTGCTCGAAGGGCTCATTGAGGGCGTATTCGACATCATCTCCACCGACCACGCGCCGCACACGCCGTTCGAAAAAGCCCAGGATTTCATCACCGCGCCCAATGGCATTACCGGCCTGGATACGGCCCTGGTGTCGCTCTACCACCACTTTGTAGAGCCCGGAAAATTTGGGTGGGACGTGTTGGTGAAGCGCTATTCGGCGGAGCCCCGCCGCCTGATGGGCCTGCCGGCTGCCTCCATCGAAGTCGGCCAGCCGGCCAACTGCGTTTTGTTCGATACCGAAGCGGAAACGACCTTCACGCGGGACTTCATGAAATCCAAATCCCAGAACACACCATTTATCGACCAGACGTTGAAAGGTCGGGTGGACCTGGTGATTTTAGGCACGGAAGTGCTGCTGGAACGCGAATAGATAGAGCCCAGCGAAAATCAATGTTTTTGAATAAGAACGGTTATGCTGCGCTTGTCGAAGCATCTCTACCGCTTCGACTGAGCCATTCAACGAAGCGGTAGAGATGCTTGACAAGCTCAGCATGACGACCAAATATTTATCAATGAATACCTCTTCCTCCTCCGAATCCTCTAGCCCCAGCGCTACCCCAGACAAACCCTTGATTGGCGTAGTTATGGGCTCCAGCAGCGACTGGGACACCATGCAGCATGCCGTGCAGATGCTCACCCACTTTGGCGTGGCCCACGAGGCGCGCGTCGTGTCGGCCCACCGCATGCCCGACGACTTGTTCGCCTACGCCGAACAAGCTGGTCCGCGCGGCTTGCAGGCCATCATCGCCGGGGCCGGGGGAGCCGCCCACCTGCCGGGCATGCTGGCCGCCAAAACCACGGTGCCCGTGCTGGGGGTGCCGGTGGCCAGCCGGCATTTGCAGGGCGTGGATTCGTTGCACAGCATCGTGCAGATGCCCAAAGGCGTGCCCGTCGCTACGTTTGCCATTGGCGATGCCGGGGCAGCCAATGCCGCGCTGTTCGCCGTGAGCATGCTGGCCCTGCACGACCCGGACCTGGCGACCAGTCTGCACGCGTTTCGCGCCGCACAAACCGAAGCCGCCCGCGCCATGACGCTGCCCATATGAGCGACGAGACGCATAGCCTCGCCATGACCCCGGTTTTTCCGGGCAGTGTGGATGCCGCTGGCCAACGAGCAACCCTGGGGGTGCTGGGCGGCGGCCAGTTGGGCCGCATGTTTGTGCATGCCGCCCAGCGCCTGGGGTACTTCACCGCCGTGCTGGAGCCCGACGCGCAAAGCCCGGCCGGGCTGGTGAGCCACCACCACATCCAGACCGACTACAACGACCCAGCCGGGCTGGCGCAACTGGCCCACCTGTGCCAGGCCATCACCACCGAGTTTGAAAACGTGCCCGCCCAGGCCCTGCAAACGCTGGCCCTAACCCGCCCCGTGGCCCCGGGCGCGGCCGTGGTCGGCATTGCCCAGGACCGCATCGAGGAAAAAGCCCACTTCACGGCCGGCGCCGACCTGTCGGGGGTGGCCTGCGCACCCTACGCGGTGATTGAAACGCCGGCCCAGCTCCAGGCCGTGCGGAACGACCGGGCTGATTTGCTGCCCGGCATCCTCAAAACCGCTCGTATGGGCTACGACGGCAAGGGTCAGGTCCGGGTGAAGACTGCCGCTGAGCTGGCCGCCGCTTGGGCCGAGCTGGGCAGCGTGGCCTGCGTGCTGGAAAAGATGCTGCCGCTCACGGCCGAGTGTTCGGTGCTGGTGGCACGCGGCTGGGACGGGCAAGTTGTCAGCTTTGCCGCCCAGCGCAACGTGCATGTCGATGGCATTTTGGCCGTGACCCACGCTTACGAAGGCAATATGCCGCCAGCACTGGCCACCAGGGCCCGCAACGCGGCCGTTTCCCTGGCGCAGCATCTGGGCTATGTGGGGGTGCTGTGCGTTGAGTTTTTTGTAGTGGAAGGCGACAACGAGCACGGCAACTTGGTAGTCAATGAGATGGCCCCGCGCCCGCACAACAGCGGCCACTACACCCTGGACGCCTGCGACGTGTCGCAGTTTGACCTGCAGGTTCATGCCATGGCGGGCCTGCCCTTGCCATCGCCGCGCCAGCATTCCCAGGCCATCATGCTTAATCTGCTGGGCGAGGTGTGGTTTGACGGCAACGGGCAACGGCGGGAGCCGGACTGGCACGCCGTGCTGAGTTTGCCGGGGACACACCTGCATCTGTACGGCAAGGCAGAAGCGCGTGCCGGCCGCAAGATGGGCCACCTGACCATCACCGGCCCGGATGTCGCCAGTGTAAAAACCACGGCGCGCCGCGCCGCTGGTTTGCTCGGCTTGCCGGGTCTGAATGATATCTAGCTGCCATTGTCTGCGCTTAACCAAGCGCGTCCTAGCAATCGTCAAAACCAACCGCTAAAACCTAAACCCTACCCATCGAAATGCTCTGCCCTTCTTCGTTAAGGAGTGGGGGGGGGCGAGGGTAAGGTAAACCGCCACGCTATGTCCCAAACAGTAAAACTCATCTTCGAAGACGGCACCTCCATCTCCGGCGAATCCTTCGGGGCCTTCACCTCCGCTGCCGGCGAAGTCGTGTTCAGCACGGCCATGACGGGCTACCCCGAAAACCTCACCGACCCGTCCTTCGCCGGCCAGATTCTGGTGCTCACCACCCCCATGGTGGGCAACTACGGCGTGCCTGGCGAAGCGCTTTACGAGTCGATTTCGACCATTTTCGAGTCCGACAAAATCCACGTTGCCGGGCTGGTCGTCAATTACTACTCCGAGGAGCACAGCCACTGGAACGCCGCCAAAAGCCTCGGCGACTGGCTGAAGGAGTACAACATCCCCGGTATCGCCGGTGTCGATACCCGGATGCTCACCAAGAAGCTGCGCGAGAACGGCGCGATGCTGGGCAAAATCGTGGCCGAAACCGACGTGCCCTTCCACGACCCCAACCTCGATAACCTGGTGGCGCAGGTGAGCCAGCCCGGCGTGCAGCACTACGGCGGCGGCCGGCACAAAATCGTGCTCGTGGACTGCGGCACCAAAACCAACATCATCCGCTGCTTCCTGGAACGCGACGTGGAGCTGATTCGCGTACCCTGGGACTACGATTTCACGACCCTGGCATACGATGGCCTGTTCCTGAGCAACGGCCCCGGCGACCCCAAAATGTGCGAGGCCACCATCCGGCACCTGCAAAAGGCCCTGGCCCAGGACAAGCCCATTTTCGGCATCTGCCTGGGCAGTCAGCTCATGGGCCTGGCCGCGGGCGGCGACACCTTCAAGCTGAAATACGGCCACCGCAGCCACAACCAGCCCGTGAAGCTCACTGGCACCCAGCGCTGCTACATCACCAGCCAGAACCACGGCTTCGCGGTGGATACCGAAACGCTCCCCGCCGAGTGGCAGATGCTGTTTGAGAACCTGAACGACGGGACTTGTGAAGGCATCAAGCACACGTCCAAGCCGTTCTTCTCCACCCAGTTTCACCCCGAGGCCGCTGGCGGGCCGGAGGATACGGAGTTTCTGTTTGATGATTTTCTGAAGGAGGTGGCGGAGTATAAGGCACAGCGATAAAGAAAGAACGAGGGAACCAGAACGTCATGCAGAGCGGAGCACAGCATCTTGCCCGCTTCGTTGTAAATCCCAAATAAATATGCCTCGCCAAAAAACGACGCTTCAGCAACTTAAAGATTCGCTCAAAGAAGCGAAGCAAGAAAACGACGTTGTTCTTCAAGAAGAGCTAAAGCAAATTCTTGTGACTTTGCAGCAACCGTGGCATTAGACATTTCGGGTACAGGCTAATTTATTAAAAATCGCAACCAGTCACGTAACAAAACATTTCATAGCTGATATTTTCGGAACAGCTAAAGATTCGAAAGTATTAAAGCCGCTTATGAAAGCGGCTTTGGCTCCCGAAAACGAAAATTATAATTCAGTTTATTTCTGGAGTTGCTCGGAATACGATTGTACTGCACACCTGAATTTTTTCGTAAAATTTCTCTTGGAATCTAAAGACCCCGGAGAATCAATGGTCGCCTGCATGACCGTTATCGAAGAAATGCAGGGGCCTTTTGGTTCAGAGGTCGTTACCAAAGTTATACCTAAGCTACTCCGACGTAAACGAAGCCATTTAGAGCCCGAATTACAGAAACAAGATGAGTTGTTTACAATACAAGCTGCTTACACTTTGCTAGACAAATACTTTAGTCAAGTCGATACTATTTGGAAGGACAAACATCCTGTATTTGAAAATCCAATTCAAATAGTCAATGTTGCGCGCGAAAAGCTCCGGCTTCACTCGAAATAATGCTTTGATAATTTCAAAACAACATACATCAACCACAAATCGTCTGGCTCCCCCTCTCCCAAAGGAGAGGGGGCCGGGGGGTGAGGTTACGCACATGAACAAACCCAACAAAGTACTCATCCTCGGTTCCGGCGCGCTGAAAATTGGCGAGGCCGGGGAGTTCGATTATTCCGGCTCGCAGGCCCTCAAGGCGCTGAAAGAGGAAGGCATCCGCACCATCCTCATCAACCCCAACATTGCCACCGTGCAGACCTCCGACGGCATGGCCGACGACGTGTACTTCCTGCCCGTGACGCCCTACTTCGTGGAGGAAGTCATCAAAAAAGAGCGGCCCGATGGCATTCTGGTGGCCTTTGGCGGCCAAACGGCCCTGAACTGCGCCGTGGCCCTGTACCGCGCCGGCGTGTTCGAGCAGTACGGCGTGCGGGTGCTGGGTACGCCCGTGCAGAGCATCATCGACACCGAGGACCGGGAGATTTTCAAGGTCAAGCTCGACCAGATTGGGGTGCTCTGTGCCCGCAGCGTGGCCTGCACCACGATGGAAGCTGCCCTGGCCGCCGGCGAAACCATCGGCTTCCCCATCATCGTGCGGGCCGCGTTTGCGCTGGGCGGGCTGGGCAGCGGCTTCGCCAACAACCCGGACGAGCTGCGGGCCGTGGTGCAGCAAGCCTTTACGACTTCGGACCAGATTCTGGTGGAAGAATCGCTGAAGGGCTGGAAGGAAGTGGAGTACGAAGTGGTGCGCGACCAGTTTGATAACTGCATCACGGTCTGCAACATGGAGAACTTCGACCCCATCGGCATTCACACCGGCGAGAGCATCGTGGTGGCCCCGTCCCAAACGCTGAGCAACCGCGAGTACCACAAGCTGCGCACCATCGGCATCCAAACCATCCGGCATTTGGGTATCGTGGGCGAGTGCAACATTCAGTACGCCCTCGACCCCTTTTCCGAAGATTACCGCGTGATTGAGGTGAATGCGCGCCTCTCGCGCTCGTCGGCGCTAGCCTCGAAGGCGACGGGCTACCCGCTGGCCTTCGTGGCCGCCAAGCTGAGCCTGGGCTACTCGCTGGCCGAGCTGAAAAACAGCGTGACGCAGACCACCACGGCCTTTTTCGAGCCCGCCCTCGACTACGTAGTGGTGAAGCTGCCGCGCTGGGACCTGGGCAAATTCGCGGGCGTGAACCGCCAGATTGGCTCGGCCATGAAGAGCGTGGGCGAGGTGATGGCGATAGGAAAATCGTTTGAGGAAGCCATTCAGAAGGGCCTGCGGATGCTCGATACCGGCAAGCGCGGCTTCGTGGCCAACCGGCCCGAAAACATTGAACCCGACACGATTGATAAGCTCCTGAGCGAGCCTAATGAAGAGCGCATCTTCGCCATCAACAGTGCCTTCGAGGCCGGCTATACGCTGGAGCAGGTGCATCAACTGACCAAGATTGACCACTGGTTTTTGCAGCGCCTGTTCACCATTTTCGAGCTGGGCCAGCGGCTGGCCACCCACCGCGCTACCGGCCTCGATTCGTTGGAAACCAAGTTGTTGCGCAAGATGAAGCAAGCCGGTTTCTCGGACCAGCAGATTGCCGTGCAACTGCTGGGCGAGGGCGACATGAAGGCCGATGAGTTGCGCGTGCGCGCCCGCCGCAAGGCCCTGGGCGTGCTGCCCGTGGTAAAGCAGATTGACACGCTGGCCGCCGAATTCCCCGCCAAAACCAACTACCTCTACACTACCTACCACGGCACCGAAAACGACCTGGACCGCGAAACCGCCAAGTCCATCGTGGTGCTGGGCTCGGGCGTGTACCGCATCGGCTCGTCGGTCGAGTTCGACTGGTGCGGCGTGCAAGCCGTGCAAACCGCCGCCGAGGATGGCTACAAAACCATCCTCATCAACTACAACCCCGAAACCGTATCCACCGACTACGACGTGAGCGACCGGCTCTACTTCGAGGAGCTGAGCTTCGAGCGGGTGATGGACATTCTGGATTTCGAGCAGCCAGGGGGCGTGATTCTGAGCACCGGTGGCCAGATTCCCAACAACTTAGCCATGCGCCTCGAAGAAGCCCACGCGCCCATCCTGGGCACCACGGCCGCGCACATCGACGAGGCCGAGAACCGCCACAAGTTCTCGCGCATCATGGACGAGCTGGGCATTGCCCAACCGCGCTGGAAGGAGCTGACCTCGCTGGAAGCCATGCACGAGTTCGTGCGGGAAGTGGGCTACCCGGTGCTCATCCGGCCGAGCTACGTGCTGTCGGGCGCGGCCATGAACGTGGTTTCCAACGCCTTCGAGCTGGAAGAATTCCTGAAAGCGGCCCGGGAAGTGAGCGCCGAATACCCGGTGGTGGTGTCCGAATTCATGCAGGAAGCCAAGGAAATTGAGCTGGATGCGGTGGCCGACCGGGGCGAAATCGTGAGCTACGCCATTTCCGAGCACGTCGAGTTTGCCGGCGTGCATTCCGGCGACGCCACCATGTACTACCCGCCCCAGCGGGTGTACGTGGGCACCATCCGCAAGCTCAAAATCATTGCCGAGAAGGTGGCCCGCCGCTACGAAATCAGCGGCCCGTTCAACATCCAGTTTCTGGAAAAAAACGGGGCCATCAGCGTGATTGAGTGCAACCTGCGGGCCTCGCGCAGCTACCCCTTCGTGTCGAAAATATCGGGCAACAACCTCATCAAAAAAGCCACCCAGGTGCTGCTGGGCAAGCAAGTGCCCCGCGACGAGAGCGAGCGGGTGTACGACTTGCCCTTCGTGGGCGTGAAGGCCCCGCAGTTCTCCTTCACCCGCCTGCCCGGCGCCGACCCGGTGCTGCGCGTGGACATGGTGAGCACCGGTGAAGTGGGCTGCCTGGGCGACACCGCCGAGGAAGCGCTGTTGAAAGCCATGCTGAGCGTGGGCTACAAAATCCCGGCGAAAACGGTGCTCATTTCCGGCGGCCCCATCCAGTCGAAAGTGGCGCTGCTCTCCGCCACCGAGCTGCTGGTGAAGCGTGGCTACCAGCTTTACGCCACCCAGGGCACCCACCGCTTCTTCGCCGAAAACAGCATCCCCAGCTCGTTGCTATTTTGGCCCGATGATATGCAAGAGCCCAACGTGCTGACGTATCTGAAGGAAAAGAAAATCGACTTAGTAATTAATATCCCCAAAAACCTCTCAAAAGGCGAGCTGGATAACGACTACAAAATCCGCCGCACCGCCGTGGATTCCGGCGTACCGTTGCTGACGAATGCGCGGCTGGCAAAGGCGTTTATCAAGGCGTTTTGCAGGCTGGAGATGAAGGATTTGAAGATTAAGAGCTGGAACGAGTATAAGGCCATGTAGCGCGGACTTGGTAGTCCGTATGGCTGTACATCGACCTAAGATTTCCACTAAGAGCCTGTTAAAGTTCAGGAATTCTAAAAACCTGTACCGCGAAAACTTATTCGCTGAACCCGACCAACCGTTTGGCCCAAATGCCCGTGTATAAATTCCTCATCAAACCCCTGCTTTTCAACTTCGACGCTGAGCGCGCCCATTATCTCGTTTTCGATAATTTGCGCCGTGCTGCGCGGATGCCGGGTACCAAAGCGCTGTTGCGGACGCTATATAATTTCCAGGATTCCAGCCTGGAGCGGGAGGTTTTCGGGCTGAAATTCCCTAACCCCGTGGGCCTGGCGGCGGGGTTTGATAAGAACGCAGCCCTGACCGATGAGCTGGCCACGCTAGGCTTTGGCTTCGTGGAGATTGGGACCGTGACGCCCCGGCCGCAGTCCGGTAACCCCGCGCCGCGCCTGTTTCGACTGCCGCAGGACGAGGCGCTGGTGAACCGCATGGGCTTCAACAACGACGGGGCAGCCGTGGTAGCGGCCCGGCTGGCCCGGCGGCGTAACCGGCAGCTTATCATCGGCGGTAACATTGGCAAGAACAAGGACACGCCCAACGAGCACGCCGCCGCCGATTACGTGGCCGGCTTTGAGGCTCTGGCCGAGGTGGTCGATTACTTTGTGGTGAACGTGAGCTCACCCAACACGCCCAACCTACGCCAGTTGCAGGAGAAAAAGCCCCTAATTGAGCTATTGCAGCAGGTGCAGGCCCGGAACCTGGCCCGCGCCGTGCCGCGTCCGCTGCTGCTCAAAATCGCGCCCGACCTCACGGATTCGCAGCTCGACGACATTCTGCTCATCGCCCGCGAAACCAACCTGAGCGGCCTCGTCGCCACGAATACCACTATCAGTCGCGATAACCTGAGCACCGAGCCTGGTTACGTAGCCAGCCTCGGTGCGGGTGGCCTGAGCGGCAAGCCGCTGCGGGCGCGGGCCACCGAAGTCATTCGCTACCTGCACCGAAAATCGGACGGACGGCTGCCTATTATCGGCGCCGGTGGCATTCACTCGGCGGCCGATGCACGGGAAAAGCTTGACGCGGGGGCTTCGCTCATTCAACTTTACACCGGGTTCATTTATGAAGGGCCGGCGCTGGTGAGCCGGATAAACCGGAGCCTGGTGCCAATAGGGTAACTAAAGCAAGAGTAAGAACCCCCCCCCGTTAGAGTGAGGTGGTCCAGCTAAAACGGACAGTGAGAAGTCTTCCCTGCCCATGACCGAGAAACTAAATCCTGGCGTTTTGCCCGCCACGCGCAAGAAATACACGCCCGCGTTCAAAGTCGAGTGCGTGCGCCAAGTGGTGGCCGGTGCCCGACAATCCGACGTGGCCCGCGCCCAAGGCATTTCGCCGGCCCTGCTGGGCCGCTGGCAGCGCGAGGCACTGGAAAAGGCCGTGCCCAGCAGCGCCGAGCGGGGAGAAATCAAGCGGCTGCGCGCCGAGCTGCGGCGCGTGGAAATAGAGCGCGATATTTTAAAAAAAGTCGTGACCATCTTTGCGCAACCGCCTCAGTCATGAGCCGCTACCAGTTCATTCAAGCCTGCACCGAGCCCTGGCCCGTGCGGTTGCTCTGCCGCCTGTTGGCCGTCAGTGCAACCGGTTATTATCAATGGCACAAACGCCCGGCTCGACTGGCTGCAGTTTGGCATTTGGCAGCGCAGGAGGCCTTTACGCGCCATGCTCGCCACTACGGCACCCGGCGGTTGCAGGCTGAATTACGCGCTGAAGGCCATGCCGTGGGTCGCTATGCCCTGCGCTCGTGGCTGCACCGAAATGGGCTGCGGGCGCTGAGCACCCGCCCGCAACGCCCCCGCACGACCGTGGCCGACCCGGCCGCCGTCGTGACCGAAAACCTGCTGCTCGGTCAGCCTGCCCCCACCGCCCCCGATCAGGTGTGGGTGGGCGACATCACCTATTTGCCGCTGGCGGGCGGACACTGGTGCTATCTAGCTACCTGGCGTGACACCTGTTCGCGCCGGGTTGTGGGCTGGCACCTGGCGGCCCAGATGCCTACCGAACTCGTGCTCTTCGCGCTTGAACAAGCGCTGACGCTGCGTCAACCCGCGCCAGGGCTTATCATCCATGCTGACCACGGCAGTCAGTACACCAGCGCCGCCTGCCGGGCCCGCATCGAGCGGGCCGAAGCGGTGGCCAGCTTCAGCCGGCCGGGTAATCCCTACGACAACGTGCAGGCCGAAGCCGGCTGGAGCACGCTCAAAACCGAATTGCTGCCTCCTGGAACCGCTTTTTCCAGCTTGGAGGAGGCCCGTCTGGAAGTTGCTCATTACCTCGATACTTACTTCAATCTCGACCGCCGCCACTCCGCCCTCGGCTACCGCTCACCCCATCAATTTGAACAAGAATTCAAAACCAACCTACCTTAGCTTACTGTCTGTTTTCACTGCACCACCCCAGCCGGAGCACGTAGGGGAATTCGGACAGCAATTGCGGGCGCAGTGTTCCGGCTGTCAGCTGCTGTTCTGTGGTTCGCTGGCCCGGCATCTGAGCACGCAACTGCCGCCCGGGGCCGAGTATATAAGCCGGATAACGGATGTGCTTGAGCGCCTGGATGCCGGCCGGGCCTGGTAGCCTGGTTCAGTACGATACCCCATCGGAGCGCATTAAAAAGTGGGGGCAGTCGGGTAATATACAAGGCAGCAGGGCGAGCAAGGGCTAATTGGCTTATCGCTTTCCTCACTGCCCTCACACCATGTTTTCTTACGCCTGCAAATGGAAGGGGGCAAGAACTTGGCGGTGGAGGTCCCTAGGCCCGTTGCTTCGCCAACCAGTCCAAGGCAGCTACCTCGTCGGTGAACCACCCCATCCGTACGCCATGAACAAAGCCGTTCTGCAACTGCCCGTAGCCCAACGCCGGCAAGCCGGCCCACACCGGCTCCGGGACCAGGAAGCAAAGGCAAGCTCCCGAACCCAGCTCCCGTGAGATGCGGGGAAAGTACTCGTCGCGCATCCAGTCGTGCAGGGCCTGGGGCTGTGCTTGCTGGTGCGAGCGGCCGTCCAGGAGCCAATACCGGCAGGCGTAGTGGCGGGCCGTGGCCAGCAGCAGCTCGCAGGTCTCCGTAATTTCTTCCGCGCTAAGCCGGCGGCTGTTGCAACCCCGGAGTAAGGGCGGACACGGCTCATACGTGATGGCGTAGTGGGCTAAAGGGGATAGGGACAACTCTTTCATCTCCGGCTTCATGCGCTACAAGGTACCACCCCTGGCTTATAAGCCAAAGCCGGAGCTTGAAGCAGGGGCCGCGAAAGAGCAGGAACAGCGCTTCCCGGCAGGACCACCGGGTCGAATTTACGCGGGGGTGGGATATCTTAGAAGTCGGTGATGTAAGTAACCATCATTTCAGGATAGGGTATGATAAGGGCCCGTTATCGTACTCTATCTGAGGGCATGTGGCTGCTGGTAGTGCTTCTTTCCGTACTATCACTCAATCTCAGCATACGAGCAGTTTAAGGCTGCTTACTGCCGCTATAAGCCAGGACCAGCTAGAGAAGAGCCTGCATAATAGAAGCCGTAGCGATACTGGGCCGTACCGGTTTTCTCCCCCTGCTTGTCGTAGCTGGTGAGTCGATCCAGCAGGCCATTAGGCAGATAGGTATACTTGGTCAGTCGTATCAGTTCGTCGAAGACGTAGTGCTGGCTTTCCAGCAGCTGGCCCCGCTCGTTGCGCTTGAAGATGCTCCGCCGGCCGTAGCCATTGCTGGTACTCACCCCGCCGCTCGCGTCGTAGGTTTGCGTGAACTGGGGTAGTGCCAGGCCCTTGGTATGCCGGGCCAGATCGTCCTGCCACTGCGTTGGCTCGTCTGTTTTCAGGGGTCCGGCTTCCGGATGAGCCGCTACGTAGTCGATAAATGCTTTACGAAAGTCGAGTTGGCCCATTTCCAGCACCTGCTTTCCGTTAAGCTTTATATATTCGTATGCTACTTCGCGCAGGCCGTAGTCGTTGAAGGTGAGCTTATCCTGACGCCATAGCTTTTCGCCGGGACCCACGTAATAGGTGCGGCTGAGCTGCTTAAGCTTCCCGGTGAGGTAGCTGCTGGTGGCCAGGTAGGTGGTATCGCGCTGCTTCCACGTGCGGGAGCGTTCGTAGGGTTCCCAATCGCCATTCAGCTCATTCCACAGCGCCGCAATCCCCGTGCCCGGCATCAGTGGGTAGTGGGTGCAGGAAGCGGGTAACCATACCTGCCCCAGACGGGTGGTATCGGCCGGGTCAGGGAGGCGACTAAAGGATGCCACGAGCCGCAGCTCATCATTGGCCGCATACGTTAAGTCCATGCGGCGGCCCAGGCGGCCAGCCTGCGCCCAGTACTGGCGCACAACGCGGCCCTTGCCGTCGCACTCCTGAAAGGAAGCTACTGTAAAGCCGGGCATCACGTCTCGCCGCCGCTCATCGGTTTGCTGCTGCTGCACCAGCACTGTCCGAACCTTGTGCCGGCGGTACTGCTCCTCCACCGGACGGGTATAGATCTGGCTGGTGGTCACGTCGTAGGAAGTAGGCACGAAATCCTGCGCCTGCACCGTTGGGCTGCTCGCCAGCAGCGCCGCGGCGCCAAGCATCAGCCGATGGCGGTGCGCTAATGTCGTGGGGGGGCGCTTGTCTGGGGGGGGCGTAGCCATCTGTCTTTTATAGAACACGGGAATTGTCAGGCCCTAAAGATCGGGCACTTCGTCGAATTGGCCACCACTAGGCCCACCGGCTTTTTTCCTTGACAGGAGCAGTAGGAAAAACCCCACGTATCGGGTTAATTTTGAGCATGCCCCATTCCACTTTACCGCGCCTGCTACTGGCCGTCTGCCTGTTGGCGAGCACTCTGCAGCCCCTGCTTGCCCAGGATAGCAAGAAAGTATACACCTACGTGGAACAGATGCCGCAGCTACCGGGCGCCGGGGGCACTGGGGCCGTGCAGGCCGCCATTCTGAAGAACTTCCGCTACCCGGCCGATGCGTCGCCGGCGCAGCTGCCGGGCCAGGTGTATGTACAGTTTAACGTCACGCAAACCGGTCAGGTAGAGGAGGCCAAGGTGGTGAAGGGCCTCTCGCCCGGTATCGACGCGGCCGCCCTGGACGCGGTGCGCCGCCTGCCCCGTTTCGTGCCCGGCAAGCAAAACGGCCAGGCCGTCACCGTTCGCTTTACTATTCCGCTGAAACTCGCCCTCAATGGTCAGGCCTCGACTGCCACGACGGGGGCCGACAACCCGCCCGCCAGCACAACGGTGGTAAAGAGCGCGAACGAGCCGGTGCCGGAAGTAGCCCAAAACAAAGTATACACTTACGTGGAGCAGATGCCGCAGCTGCCCGGTGCCAGGGGGAACGACGCCGTCATGGCGGCCGTGCAAAAAAACCTGGTCCTGCCCGCCGATACCCCCGAAGGGCGGGTGTTTGCCAGCTTTACGGTCACGGCCACCGGCGAAGTGACGGATGTCAGCATCCTGAAGGGGCTCAGCCCCGCGACCGATGCCGCCGTGCTGGCCGCCGTAAGCAAGCTGCCGCGGTTTGAGCCCGGCAAGCAGAACGGCCGGACCGTAGCGGTCAAGTCCACCGTGGCGGTAAACGTCTACCGGCCCGACCATGTGTTCGAAGCGCGTGAGGTAGCTACGCGGGCGCGCTTCCCGGAGCCGGGACTGTTTGCCTATCTGCAGCGCAACCTGAAAGTGCCGGCGGTGGTCAGCACGGAAAAGCTGCGGGGTTGGGTGGGCGTTGACCTGGTGGTGCTGGCTTCGGGTAAAGTGAGCGCCGTCACGCTAACTAAAAAGATGTGCGGGAGCTGCGATGCGGAAGTGTTGCGGCTAGTGCAAAGCTTTCCCGCCTGGGTGCCGGCCCGCGACCAGGGCGGGCGCGCCGTGGCCGCACGCCAGCACCTGGAAATACCCCTGCCGCTTCCCGACCCGGGCAGCCCCTTCACCACGCCTGAAAATATCGCTACCTACGTGCAGCAACCGGCGACGCTGCTTGATGGCACCCCCATCCAGGAGCTGGGGGCTTTGCTGACGAAGCGCATCAACTACCCGGAAACTGCCCGCCGCGAGCAGATTACGGGTACGGCTCAGCTCGAATTCCTGGTCGATGCCAACGGGATTGTACGGGAGCCCCGGCTGACCCAGTCCGTCTGCCGCAGCTGCGACCAGGCAATTCTGGACGCGTTAAAAGCGCTGGGTCCCTTTGTTCCGGCCCGCCAGGGTGAACAGGGAGCAGTGCCCATAAAACTGAATGTCAGCGTCCCCTTTACGCCCATTGCCCGACCGGCAGGCGGCAAGTAAGCTCCATTCCTGGTCCGCACTAGGGGCAATTGCTTCCGGCCGGTTTACGGTATCACTTCCTATTACTTGATTAGATGATGTCCGTTCCGGCCTTCCCGTTATCAGCTTCTTCAAGCCGTCGGCGCTTGCTCGATACCGGTTTACGCCTACTGGAAGAGCAGGGGTTTGCTGCGGTATCCATGGCCGACATTGCCGCCGCCGCCGCTCAGCCGCTGGCAGAAGTCTACCGGCATTTCGGCTCCAAAAACGACTTGGTAAGCGGTTTCTACCAGCGCGTACATGACGAGCTGGAGGGGCGCGTCTGCGACCTACCCGCCGGGACGGTGGCCCTGCGCTTTCAGACGCTGATGCGCTGGAAAATGGACTTGGTGGTGCCCCAGCACCGCTTGCTCCGCTCACAAATAGCGCATTTGCTCGATGCCGAGGACCCGATTGGGGTGCTCAGCCCCGAGACGGAAAGCATTCGGCTCCGCGGGCTGGCCCTGTTTGAAATCGTGGTGCGAGGCGCTACCGACGCACCCGCTGAATCGCTTATATCCTCCCTGGCCCAGACCCTGTATGCCGGGCACTGGGGCGTACTGGGCCTGCGGCTGCTCGACCGCTCGGCCGAGGGACGCGTTACTGACGGACTGCTGGAAATGCTTAGTGCCGGGCTGGCCTTATCCACGCCCCAGCTCTCGACCCTATTCGGGCCCTTGTTGCTGGGGCAGGTAGCCGCGGCCGTTGGGCAATTCCTGCAGGTAGCACCGGCAGTGGACTTTGACGTGGCCCGGCGGGTGGCCAAGCTCCTTTTATTGCACCGCAAAGTCCTGCCAACCGACCCTGCTGACGAATCCACGCAGGCCGATGAGCAAAGCATCGCCCTGCACCTGCCCAAGCTGCACTACTACATCCGCCAGGGCCTGCCCATCCACCTGATTCTGCCCGCCTTCCCGGCCAAGTCGCCCAATCCACGTAAAGTGCTCGGCAAGCTGCCCGACCTGGGCGAGGAAATAGCTCTCACGTTTTTGCAGAGCCTCTGCGACGCTATCGGGCAGGTATACGCGCCCGGGGCGCGCATCAGCATCTGCGCGGATGGGCGCGTATTCGCCGACCTCGTGCAGGTAAGTGATGCAGATGTATCGGCCTACAATGAAGTGCTCAGGCAACTGATTGAGCAGCTGGGCACGTCGGCGCTGGACATTATCAACCTGGAAGACGTGCTGGTTACTGACTCGTTCGACGAGGCCCGCACCTGGATTATGGACCAGTATGGCGAGCCGCTGGAGGAGCTCAAAGCCCGCGTGCGAGACACGGCGCACCACCGCGCTATGTTCAACGGGATTCACCGTTTCGTGTCGGAAGATGGCCTGGCGCTGGCGCCCGAAAAAAGCAAGAGCCGGGTGAAAGAGGAAAGCAAGCATGTGGCTTACGAGGTCATTCGGCGCAGCAATGCTTGGACGCGGCTGCTGGCCCAGGAGTTTCCGCACGCCGTGCGCCTGAGCATCCATCCGCAGCATCCGCATTCCGACAAAATCGGCCTGCGTATCACCCGGGCCGTGGACAACTGGCTCACGCCCTGGCACGGCGTAGTGCTGCTGCGCGACAACGACTACGTGCTGGTTAAGCGGCACCAGGCCGAGGAATCGGGCGCCGTTTTGGTGGAGAAGCACGGGCAGCCCAGCCACTATGTGGCCGGCCCGAATTCTTAACCATTGCGGTAGAATACGCCACCGGAATACTCGCCCCGGCACCGCATCTTTACCGGACGCATCCGATACCCGGATACCTGCCTTATCTCGCTATTTTCTATGCCCGCCTACTCCCTCGAACCCCAGTTGCCCTTCGGCCTGCTCGTACGCGCCGCTGCTGCCGGCCAGACCATCGCCGGCATTTCCGCCGCGCAGCTAACGGAGTGGGTGCAGGCACACCGCATCCTTATTTTTCGCGGGTTTGAGTTGTTCGACAAAACGCAGTTTGCCCTCTACGCCCAGCAGCTGGGCGAGCCGCTGCAATGGCCGTTCGGGGCCATCAACGAACTCAAGGTGAAAGCCGATGCCAAGAATTACCTCTATACGCCCAGCGCCGTACCCCTGCACTGGGATGGAGCCTTTGTCGGCCGCATCCCCTATCTGATCTTCTTTCAGTGCGTGAAAGCGCCCCGTGCCGAAGACCGGGGCGGCACCACGTTCGCCGATACGGGCCGGGCGCTGGCCCGGGCCAGCGCCGCGCAGCGCGCCCGCTGGTCAACGGCCACGCTGCGCTACCGCACCGAGAAAATCGTGCACTACGGCGGCACGCTCACCCAGCGCCTGCTGCAGGACCACCCGGTCACGGGCGAGCCGACCATGCGTTTTGCCGAGCCCGTGCGCGACCTCAACCCCGTAAGCGTGGAGGTGCTCGATGCCACCCCCGCCGAGCAGGCCGAGTTGATTGCCGAGCTGCAGGCCGCGCTGTACGCGCCGGAGGTGTTTTACATCCATACCTGGCAGGACAACGATATTGTACTGGCCGATAACCATGTGCTGCTGCACGGCCGCGACGCGTTTCTCAACCCCAACGAGCGCCACATCCAGCGCATCAACCTGCTGGCCCGCCCGGCCCACGGTGGGCTGGCCCAGTTTCTTAAGAACAGCAAAACCCTGCGGCGCACGGAGTTCCTGATTGCCGAGATTCCGATTTTCCTCATCCCCATCTTCCTCAGTGCCGAGAACTTCCGCTTTCTGAAAACGCCGGTTCTCTACGTGGGCTTGGCCGGCATTTACCTGCTCTTCAACTTCGGCGACATGGTGAATGCCTACGCCGACCGCCGGGTGGATGCCGTCTACAAAAGCCACCTGTCCAACGCCATCTTCGAGTTGGGCGGCCCCGGCGTGCGCTGGCAGATGCGGACCTCCGTGGCGGGAACGGTGCTCATCAGTATTTGGCTGACCCAGCACACCGGGCGCTGGCAGTTCGTGCCGCTCACGCTTATCGGCTGGGCCTTGGGCTTCCAGTATTCGTGGCGGCCCATCCACTTCAAGTCGCGCGGGCTGTGGCAGCTGGGCGCGCTGTGGGCCGTCATTTTCTTTGGCCCGATGGCCTACACCGGCAGCTTGGTCACGCGCTTTCCCAAGCCGGCCGTGCTCACGCTGGCCGCCGCTTACGGCCTGCTGCAGGTCGGCGTGCTGATGCTCAACAACGCCGAAGATTACACCGAAGACCGCGCCGCCGGCCTGCACACGGCCATTGTGGCGCTGGGTCTGCACCGCAGTATGCGGGTAGCCCAGGCCCTGACGAGTGGGGCGGGCCTGCTGGTGCTGGGCAGCTTTGCGTATTTATTCCGCGCCGAAAAGCTGCCCAAAGCAGCCTATGGGGCGTTGCTGCCGCTGGCCGGAGCCGTGGCGTACGTAGCCCGGGGCTACGAAACCGTGAACCGGAAAATTGCAGACCTCGACGAAGTCGCCGCCACGGCCGTGCTCAAGGAAAACGGCATGCTGGTACCGCAGTGGCTCAAGGCCACGGCCTACACCAGCCTGCTGGCAGCCGGCGTGCTGTTTGCCGCCCGCGTGCTGCGCCCTAAGCCGGCTCTAGCCTGATTGGCCCGTTTGTCCAGCTCCTTTCCTCTGTCATCCTATTGCTCTGCGCTATGCCAGCTCCCCCCACCACGCCAACCAGCACGGCCTCGGAAACGGCCGCCGAAGTCTATGACTGCGCCATTATCGGGGGGGGGCGTGGCCGGCCTGACGCTGGCCGTGCAGCTGGCGCGGGCGGGGCGGCGCGTGGTGCTGTTTGAGAAGGAGACCTACCCGTTTCACCGCGTGTGCGGCGAGTACATCTCCATGGAGAACTACGCGTTTCTGTGCCGCATCGGCGTGCCGCTGGACCAGATGGATCTGCCGGTCATGACGCGCTTTACCGTCTCCTCCCCCACGGGCGTGGCGCTGCACCATCCGCTCGATATCGGGGGGGTGGGTATCACCCGCTACGTGCTCGACCAGCTGCTGGCCTGCCTGGCGGCCGAGCACGGGGCCACCATCTAAGAAGGCACCAAGGTAACGGACGTGGTTTTTGCCGACGAGCAGTTCACGCTCACCACCGCAGGCGGTGATACGTACCGGGCGCGCACGGCCTGCGGAGCTTGGGGCAAACATGCCAACCTGGACAGCAAGCTCAGCCGGCCGTTTCTGGAGCCCAGTCGGCAGGGCCGCCAGTTTGTGGCCGTCAAGTACCACCTGCGGATGGACGATTTTCCGAATGATCTGGTAGAGATGCACAATTTCAGCGATGGCTATTGCGGACTCTCACCGGTGCCCGGGGGCCTGACCAACTGCAGCTACATCAGCGACGTGCGCAACCTGCGCGCCTACGGCAACAGCGTGGCCGAAATGGAGCGCGGGGTGCTCATGCAAAATCCGCTGCTGCGCCCCTACCTGCAGCAAGCCCAGCACGCTGGCACCGCCCCAATTGTCATCTCCCAGATTACGTTCCGGGAGCGTTCCACCGTCGATGCCCACGTGCTGATGCTCGGCGATGCGGCCGGCACCATCGCCCCGCTGGCCGGCAACGGCATGAGTATGGGCATGAGTGCCAGCTTCCTGCTGCACGGGCTGCTGCTCGATTTTCTGGATGGCCGCCTTTCTCGCGCCGAGCTGGAGCAGCAGTACACCCGGGCCTGGCGAAGCTTACTGAGCCTGCGCATCAGGGCCGGCCACCTCATCCACCAGTTCTTCGGGCGCCCGGCCCTTACCACCCTGGCAATTCAGGCCCTCAAAGGCCTGCCGGGACTCACGACGCAGGTGCTGAAGCTCACGCATGGCAAAAGCTATTAGCAGGCGCTCAAGTATGCTCCTACAGATTCAATAGTCGAAGCCAGTCTACTAGCTCACTCACCGAGATTTAGGTACGATAACGGGCCCTTATCATACCCTATCCCAAAGACGCGGCCGCTTAAACCACCCTATTCTGTCCACATTTATTAGATCATCTTACTTCGAAATCCATCTGCAAACCACGTCCCAACCTTGTCCGACTTAGCTAGACCACCTCAGATGATCATACCACGAGAGCGGGGTTAGGTGTTGAAGGTAGCAACAACTGATGCGGAGAATAATACGCATATTTACCGCACATCATGCGGAGAATAAATCAATATATTCATCAACTCCCGGCTTGGCCGAAGTTTAGCTGGCAGCCGGCCGCCTTGGAAAAGCTATTGGGTGAAGTACGCTACGAGCAAGGCCGGCTTCTGGGACGAGTGGAAGCGTTGGGCGTCGAACTGCGTATCGAGGCTACTCTGCGCACGCTCACGCTGGATGTGCTCAAATCCAGTGAGATTGAGGGCGAGATCCTGCCCCCGGCGTCGGTTCGCTCCTCGCTGGCCCACCGCCTGGGCCTGGAGCCCGGGGGCCTACCCGCCACTGACCGCCGGGTGGAAGGAGTGGTGCACATGATGCTCGACGCAACCCAGCGGACCTAAGAACCGCTGACGGCGCAACGCCTGTTCAGCTGGCACCACGCATTGTTTTCCAGCGGCTACAGCGGCCTGTACCCATTGCAGGTAGGAACCTAGCGCACAGGGCCGATGCAGGTGGTTTCTGGCTCCATGGGGCGGGAGCGAGTGCATTACCAGGCGCCCCCCGCTGACCTACTCGACGAGCAGATGGAGCAGTTTCTCACTTGGTTCAACAGTTCTACGGAAATGGACCCCGTGCTAAAGGCCGCTCTGGCGCACTTCTGGTTCGTAACCATTCACCCCTTCGGCGACGGCAATGGCCGCATCGCCCGCGCCATTGCCGCCCTGCAACTAACCCGGGCCGATGGCAGTGGGCAACGGTGCTACAGCATGTCGGCCCAGATTCAAGCCGAACGCCAGCAGTATTACGACTTGCTCGAAACCAGCCAGCGTGGCTCCTTGGATGTAACGGCTTGGATGAGCTGGTTTCTGGCCTGCTTGGGACGGACTTTTACGGCGGCTTAACAGACGTTGGTGCAGGTATTATCAAAGGCCCGCTTCTGGGAACTGCAGCAGCAGACGGTGCTCAGTGAGCGCCAGCAGCGGCTACTAACCCGGCTGCTCGACGGTTTCGAAGGCAAGCTGACTTCCTCGAAATGGGCGCGTATGGCCAAGTGTTCTCAGGATACAGCAGGCCGGGATATCGCCGATCTGGTAGCCAAGGGCATTCTGGTGCAGAATAGTGCCGGCGGCCGCAGTACCAACTACCGCCTGCAGTGGCCGGAGTCAGGATAAGGGAGCAGGTGGGTTATCGCAACTCGTTTGAAACAGCGCGCATGCGCTTGGTGATTGCTTGCCAGTCTGAACCAGACTCAAGGCAGGGAAAATCAACAAGAATCGTCCATGCGTGGTTGACTGGTCCAATAAGATGACCCATCATTGCGCATGTTAGTCGTTGCGGGCTGCTTAGCAGTTGGCGTAACTACCCTTTCCGGGGGGATTGCATCTTCCCGCCGCAAAAGTAAAGCAGCCACTGCCTGGCCACGCGGATGGCCTCAGCGGCTGCTTCAGCAAGCGCTCGGTCTGCCAGCCCGCAGGCGGCGCAGCGCCACTTAGCGCGCCCGTGCCCTAGGTGTATAGTCCCAGGGAGAGATGGTGTATTTTCCGGGCTGGAATTTCGCACGCACTTATGGGACAAATACTCCACGGCAGCGCCCGCACAACTTCGGCAATACGGGCCGCTATCCAACGTAGT
>NZ_QVLT01000028.1 GCF_003417065.2 Hymenobacter lapidiphilus
GTGAACCCGTTATAGACGAACGGGTTCACGCGAGATTCTTCGCTTCGCTCTGAATGACAGTCAGTTTACAGCAAACAACTAGCGCCGGCTGCCGGCCGGGGCGGCGAAACGCATGCGGTAGTCGGCATCCACGTCGCCCTTGCTGATGCGGGCGAGCTTGCCCTTGAGCAGCTGCTTGCGCAGGCCCGAGGTGTAATCGGTGAACAGCACGCCTTCCAGGTGGTCGTACTCGTGCTGAATGACGCGGGCCGTGAGACCCGAAAAGGTTTCTTCGTGGATCTGGCGCTGCTCGTCCTCGTAGCGCAGCCGGATAACCGGGCAGCGCGTTACCCGCTCGCGGATGCCGGGAATGCTCAGGCAACCCTCCTCGAAAGCCCACGGCTCGCCGGTTTCACTCAGCATTTCGGGGTTGATGAAGGCGCGCTTGACGGGGCCCGCCGTGGGCTCGTCCACAATCGGGTTGCCGTCCTCGTCCTCATCCAGCATGGGCGCCGAGTCGATAACGAACAGGCGAATGCTCTTGCTCACCTGCGGGGCGGCTAGGCCCACGCCGTGGGCGTGGTACATGGTCTCGTACATGTTGGCAATCAGCAGGTCGAGCTCGGCCGCCGGGAAGTTGGCGGGCAGGGGTTTGGCGAGGGTTTTCAGTACCGGGTCGCCGAAGGCAACGATGGGGAAAATCATCGGGATTCGAGGTAAGATTGAAGGATAATAGTGGCCGCCACCCGGTCGACAGTGGCCTTGTCGCGGCGGTCCTTTTTGCCCAGGCCGCCGGCCAGCATGGCCGCGTGGGCCATCCGGGAGGTAAACCGCTCGTCGATTTCGTGCACCGGCACAGCCGGGAAATCCTTACGGAGCCGCCGGATCAGGCCCACTACGGCACTGGTGGCATCGGTGGGCTCGTTGCCGAGGGTGCGGGGCATTCCGACCACCAGCGCTTCCAGCGGATCACGCTCGTGGTAGGCTTTCAGGTAGGCCAGCAGCTCCTGGCTATGGATGGTGGTCAGGGGCGTAGCAATCAGCTGGAGCGGGTCGGTAACGGCCAGCCCCACGCGTTTGTGCCCGTAATCAATGGCCATAACGCGCCCCATTGCATCGAAAAAAAGAGTGTGGCGCGGGCCTGCCAACTGGCGGGCTCCGCTCCGCAAAGGTACGACAGACAGCCCGAATCACCCGGCCGGAGTTGGTTATTGGCCACAGCCTCCACACTGCCGTCGGGCGAGCAAAAGCTCCAGTTGAGCGAAAAACAGAATCGTTCTATAATTATAGAAAAACCTTTGTATTGAATAGGCGCTGGCATGTCTCTCTGTTAGGATAAAACACGTAAAAATGGCTATTTATTGACTTAAGATTATAAAAAATTGGATACTTATTCGAAAATCGATATGCCGCTATGTAACGCGCCGGTTTCTTTGAAAAGTTTCAATAAGTTTGGAGAACCGCTCCATGCCTATTGCCCGTTTATTGACTGAACTTCTACTCGCTTAGCGCTTTATGACCTTTCAGCCAAAGCAGCCACCCCGGCCCGATTCGGAGCCCGGAACCCGCAATTGGCGGTGGCAGGTGCGCCAGCCTTGGCTGCTGGGCCTGGTACTGGCCTGTGGCGTGCTGATTGGCGCCAACCCCTTCCGGCCTTCCAGCCAGAACCCCGACCTGACGGCCCGCGGCTACCTCAAGTTCAAGGAAATCCTCAGCTACATCGACCGCGACTACGTGGACTCGGTGAATGCCGAGGAGCTGTCGGATTACGCCATTACCCGCATGCTGGAGCGCCTCGACCCGCATTCGGTGTTCATTCCGGCCAAGCAGCAGCAGCAGGCTTCTTCTTTTCTGCAGAGCGACTACGACGGCATTGGCGTCGAATTCAACCTATTCCGCGACACGGTAACGGTAGTGGCGCCGCTGAGCGAAGGCCCCGCCGAGCAGGCCGGTCTGCAGCCCGGCGACCGAATTCTGGCCGTAGACGGGCAGGCCGTATCGGGCGTGCACTTCGCGATGCAGGACCTGTTTGGCAAGCTGCGCGGCCCCCGCGGCAGCCAGGTTCGGCTGCAGCTGTTGCGCCGGGGCCTGCCCCGGGCCATCACCGTGGCCGTCATGCGCAACCGCATCCCCAATTCGTCAGTCGATGTGGCTTACATGGTGGACAACGAGACCGGCTACCTGAAAATCAGCCGCTTCGCCAGCGGCACCTACGATGAGTTCAAGGCCGCCCTGGGCGACTTGCGCCGCCAAGGCCTAACGCGGCTCGTGCTCGATTTGCGCGGCAACCCCGGCGGCTACCTCGACCGGGCCACCAAAATTGCCGACGAGTTCATCGGAGGCACCAAGAAAATTGTGTACACCGAGGGCAAGGGCGACCAATACGACACCCAGACCTACTCGCGGGTGGCCGGCGAGTTTGAGGACGGCGCGCTGGTGGTGCTAGTAGACGAGGGCAGCGCCTCGGCCTCCGAGGTTCTGGCCGGCGCCCTGCAGGACCACGACCGGGCCCTGCTGGTCGGCCGGCGCACCTTCGGCAAGGGCCTGGTGCAGCAGCCCATCACCCTCAACGACGGCTCGGAGCTGCGCCTCACCATTGCCCGCTACTACACGCCTTCGGGCCGCAGCATTCAGAAATCGTACGGCCATGGGCTGGCCGAATACGAGAAAGAGCTGCAGAACCGGGCCCGCAACGGCGAATATTTCCACGCCGACAGCATTCACTTTGCCGATTCGCTGCGCTACCGCACGGCCCGGGGCCGGATGGTGTACGGCGGTGGCGGCATCATGCCCGACCTGTTCGTGTCGCGCGATACCTCGGCGCAGTCGGGTTACTACCTGAAGCTGCAAAGCCTGAACCTAGTGCGAGAATTCGCCCTCAGCTACTACCAGGACCACAAAGCTGAACTGGAGGCGCTGCGCTTCGAGCAGTTCAGCGAGCAGTTCCGCATCAGCGACGTGCAGCTGCAGCTACTGGCTACCCGCGCAATGCAAAACGGCCTGCCCGCCGACGCCGCCGGCCTGCGCCGCTGCGCACCCCTGCTGCGCACCCAGCTGAAAGCCTACATTGCCCGCAACGCCTACGGCAAGCCTGCCTACTTCCGCGTCCTCAACCACGACGATACCGAGATGCGGCAGGCCCTGAACGCCATTCGTGAGCCCGGCAACACGGCTCTGCTCGGGCTGGCCGGGCAGTAGCGCTTCAGTTGCCAGTGAAGGCACGTCATTCAGAGCGAAGCGAAGAATCTCGCGTGCGGTTGTTGCAGCAACTGTCCAACGATTCACGCGAGATTCTTCGCTTCGCTCTGAATGACGTGCCTTCACTGGCAGCTGAATCCTATTTATCCTGAAAACGGAAGCTATGGCTTACGCCGGCTAGCGGCTGGCCGTCGGCTTCGGCGTAGGGATAGATAAAGTAGTTGAGCGCCGGGCCGTGCTGGCGTGGGGCCAAGGCCAGGTCGCGGCCCCGGCTGAATTCGAGGCGGTTTTCGTCGTGGGCGCCGAAGAAGTAGTTGCGGCGGGTGGGGTTTTTGGCGGCTTCGGAGGCATCGATGGGCACCCAACCGGTGGCGGGAGTGAAGAACTCGGCCCAGCAGTGGTAGCCCTTTACTTCGGCCGTGCCGCGCTCGGGCGGCAGCGGGAAGCCGATGCTGAAGCGGGCCGGAATGCCCAGCGCCCGGCAGTAGCCAATGAACACGGCGTGGAAGTCGGTGCAGTTGCCGCGGCGGGCGTCGCAGGCGTAGTAGATGTCGCCCCGGCCCCAGCCCTGGCCGGTTTTGTCGTACGTAACGGTGCTGACGACGTGCTCATAGATGGCGCGGGCCTTTTCGAGGTCGGTTTTCGCGCCGGCTTTCGCCACTACCTCCTGGGCCCAGAGGCGGATTTTGGGGTCGAGCGGCACGAGGTTATCGGGGGCCAGCCAGCGGTTCAGGTTGGGGTCGGGCGCTTCGGGAGCGGGGCGCGGGCCGGCCGGCAACGACAGGCTGAGGTGTTCCTGGCGAGTGGCTTCCAGGCTCATTTTCACCTCGAAACCCTTGAGTTCTGGCCCCGTGGCCCGCAGGTGCAGGATGCGGTTGCCGTACTCGCCGGTCTGGATATCGTAGGCCACCGGCGCCGTTATGCGCAGCTGGCGCACCTGCTGCGACGCATCATCGTGGGGCACAGGCAGCCATAGCTCCACGGCTTTGGTGCCGGCCGGAGCCGCGGGCACAGTGGCGGTATAGTCGAAGTGAAAGGTGCGGCTGCGGGGCACTGAGGCCGGATTAGAAGGAGCGAGCAGGGCCAACAGTGGCAGCAGAAACGAGAGCATAAAAATGGTAAAGCGCCGACAAAGGTATTCGGTTGTCAGTTGCCAAACCTTGGCAACTCATAAACTTTGTACCTTCACCGACCGGTATTTCCCACCCGAAAGACTCGTTCGTTATGCCTTTTTATCAACGTTTAGGCCAGATTCCGCGCAAGCGACATACCCAGTTCCGGCAGCCCGACGGCTCGCTTTACCACGAGCAGTTGGTGGGTACGCTGGGCTTTCACGGCGTGTCGTCGCTGCTTTACCACCAGCACGCACCCACCGAAATCCGGCGCGTGGGGGCGGCCCGGCCTTTTGCACCCAAGCTACTCAAAGACCGGCCGCTGGCCCCGGCCCACCTGCGCACTCTAGCCCAGACCAGCACCGGCGGCGACTACCTCGAAGCCCGCCAAACCATGCTCGGCAACTCCGATGTGACAATGAGCGTCTGCAATCCGACGGAGAAGCGCATGGATTACTACTACAAAAACGCGCTGGCCGACGAGGTGATTTTCGTGCACGAGGGCCGCGGCGAACTGTGGAGCCAGTTGGGTAAACTTGCTTTCGAGCCGGGCGACTACATCGTGATTCCGCGCACGATTATCCACCAGATGCACTTCGAGGAAGGGCCGGTGCGGCTGCTCATTATCGAGTCGTTCAGCCCGGTGGAAACCTGCCGGCGCTACCGCAACCACTTCGGGCAGCTGCTGGAGCACGCGCCCTACTGCGAGCGGGACTTCCGCACGCCCTCGGAGCTGATTGAGAACGACGTGCGCGAGTCAGGCGAGTATGAGGTGCGGATCCAGAAAGACGGCCAGCTCCACTCGCTTTTCTACGGCAACTCGCCCTTCGATGTGGTGGGCTGGGACGGCTACTTCTACCCTTACGCCACCAGCATCCACGATTTCGAGCCCATTACCGGCCGCATTCATCAGCCGCCGCCGGTACACCAGCAGTTCGAGGGCAACAACTTCGTCATCTGCTCCTTCGTGCCCCGGCTGTTCGACTATCACCCGCAGGCCATTCCGGCCCCCTACAACCACTCCAACGTCGATTCCGACGAGGTGCTGTACTACGTGGCCGGCAATTTCATGTCGCGCCGCGGGGTCGATTTGGCCTCGTTCACCTGGCATCCTAGCGGCATCCCCCACGGGCCACACCCCGGAACGGTGGAGGCCAGCATCGGCAAAAAGGAAACCCACGAACTGGCCGTTATGCTCGACACCTTCCGGCCGCTCTACCTCACCGAGGCCGCTTTGGCCTACGAGGATGAAGGCTACCCGCTCAGCTGGCGCCCCGAAGCCCACAACCCGCCTAAAGCAGCTGATATGATGGATTAGGGAGGTATTTCACCCACTGCGGGACACTGCGGGACACTGCGTGAAATGCTAAAAGGTACGGTAGCCGCCCCCCTACTTCCCCACCGGCAGCTTGAAAATGTGGTAGTGCTGGTCCTGCTGGCCGACGCCCTGGTTCCAAGTAGCCGTTTTGTGGATGGCCGAGTTGGTGACGTAGAGCGTGCGGCCATCGGCGGAAAAGGCAAACGTATCGGGCCACTCCAAGCGCGGGTCCTGCACTACGGTTTCTATTTTGCCATCGGGGGTGCGCCGCTTGATGGAGTGGTCTTCGAAGGCCGATAGGTAAAGATTATTCTGCGCGTCAAGAATCATCCCATCGGAGGCCGGCACCTTGCCTAGGTCTTCAATTTGGGCGGCCAGCTGGGCATCGGTAAGGGCCGGGTTGCGCAGGGCTTCGGTCTTGATGCGGTAGAGCGCGTAGCTGGTCAGCGGCTTCCAGTACAGGTATTGGCGGTCGTGGCTCAGGGCAATACCGTCGGCGTTGAACTGGCCCTGCTTGCCGGTCGGGTCCACGAGTAGCTTGCCATCGGCCTTGATGTTGAGCGTGGTGTCGCCGAGCATGGACTTGTGGCGCGCCAGCAGCTGCCGCGACTTGCCCGTTTTCAGGTCGATAACCACCAGGCTGCCAATGCCCGACTCGGTGATGTAGGCGTACTGGGCCTCGGGGTCAACGCGCACGTCGTTGAGGTAGGATTTGCCGGGGGCCACGTTGGCGGGAATGGCAATGTTCTGCACCACTTTATCGGTGGTCGGGTCGATTTTAACCAGTTTGGGGCCGCCGGCCACCGTGCCTTTGATACCGGGCGAGGCCGGGTCGAGCACCCACAGCATCCCGTTCGGGTCGACGTACACGCTCTGGGGGCAGATCCAGTGTTTCTGGGGTTCGTTGCGCACCGTTTCATCCCACTTGCACCATTCAGCGTCAGGGTAAGGCGTCAACGAGTTACCGGGGCCGATTTCGGCCACCGGGGCCACCGGGTTGTTGTCCCAGCGCGGAAAGTCGCCGAACATGCGACCATCTGGCAGCACGGCCACGCCCACAATCTGCGGCTCCCGGAATTGCGCCACTATCTGCAGCGGTGAACCGGCCGGGGCAACGGGGGCAGCTGCGCCCAGCGAGTCGGCTGCGGTGGCAGGGCCGGCGCCCACGTTGGGCTCGGAAGAAGGTGCGGAACAGGCACCCAGGCAGCCCAGTGCCAGCAAGACTGCGGCGCGGGCAGGCGCAAAAAACGAGTGGGGGAGCATAGGAACGCTAGTTAGCCGGAAAGTGCGCCGGCCACGGCAACAGTGGTCGACCGCATACAATACGGGGCCTGCCGCACCAGGTTTAGCCGCTGGAAGGAACCTTAATCGTCCCGCCGCCGTATGGGCGTTCCGTTGTTCCGCAACCAGTTGGCAGCGCTTTAGGATGGGGTTGCAGCGCGCCAACCCTACTGGCACGCCAGAAAGGCCCATTTATGGTTGTTCCATAAAAAGCGCTTATCTTTGGCCCCTTCAAACAGAAACAGCATACTTAATACAACTAAATCATCAAATTGTATTAATTTATGCCGATTTTCTTCCTCTGTTGTCTGCTTTCGGTCTTTAGGCCGCAACCATAGATAAGGAAACACCGAAATATTTCAAAAAAGGTGTTTTTGCCCTTTTGCCGAGTCGGGCCGGCTGCCTACCCTCTCCAGGCCAAGCGAGAGTTCACTGACCCTATTGCCATGTCCATTGCGTTACTCCTGCTGACTTTCCTCTTCCCTCCCCGTACTGTTTCCTCAACGGCGTTGGCCTTGCCCTCCACCGTTGCCACCCTGAGCCCCCGTCCGGTAGCCGTGTCGCTGCCGGTGCTGCCCATCAAAAAGGCACCTGAAATGCTGTCGTACAAAGTTACGGCTACCACCTACTGGCCCGAAGTGGGCCAGACCGACGACAACCCGATGGAAACCGCCGACGGCTCCATCATTCCCCAGCGCCATTCCAGCAAAACCCGCTGGGTAGCCGTATCCCGCGACTTGCTCAGCAAGTGGGGCGGACCGTTTAAGTTCGGTGAAAAAGTCCGCGTTACCGGCCTCGGCAACGGCCTCGATGGCGTGTACATTATTCATGACACCATGAACCGGCGCCACCGCCATTGCGTGGACGTACTGGTGAGTGAGCAAGAATGCAAAAACGGCCTCGAAGGCCGTTGGACCGGTATTCAGCTCCAGAAATATGCCCCTAAGCCTGCTTGGCAGGCAGGTTGATCTGAGCTTAGTGCTTGGTTGACAGTGCTTAGGCGCTGTCGTTTTTTGGCCTGCTGGTACTCCGGCCAATAGCTTCGGCTCACTGCGCTTTTGCGGCCCGCTTTCCTTTTTGGCCTCACTCCTCGCCCTCTGGGTACCGTGGCAGGTGCCGGGGCTGGTCGTGCGCGTCGTACAGGTAACTTAGCGGGCGGTTCGGGTCGGCCATAATACGCTCAAGCGGAATCTGCCAGCGCTTCCACATTTCCAGCAGCGACTGGGCGTAGGCACTATTTTCCCAGGGATTGAAAATGGCCCCGGTTACGTCGTCGATGAGCGAATCCATTACTACCTCCTGGTCGCCCGGCTTCAGGGCGCGGGGGAAGTAGTCGGGCACCACATTGAGCAGGTAGGCGGCATAGTACACGCGCGCCTTGAATTCGGCTACCTGCACCGGGTGCAGCGGCCGGCGGGCATCGGCATCGACGCGCCGCATGGCCTGCCCGATGATGCCGTTATCGACCAGACAGGCCACCAACACGGTTTCATCGAGCTTGATGCTGAAGGTCAGCGTGCTCAGGTCGTCATCGTACTCGAAGGGCAACTCGTCGTGGGTGGCGTCGGTTTCGAGCACGAATATCGAGGCGGGCGCGAAATCGTCGTAGCTGATGGGTACGCGCAGGGCCTGCAGGGGCTGGAAAAAGGCCTGGAAACGGCGCAGCATCTGGGCGTTTTCGGCCAGCGGGTACTGCGGCATAGCTAACGGGTCCTGCTGGTTGATGAGCTCGGTTATCAGAATACCGTAGAACATCTTGCCCAGCCACAGAAACAGTGTCTGCTCATCCAGTTCGCGAAACCCGCGCACGCCCTGCCGACTGACGGCCTCCACGTGCGCTTCTAACGGCTCGACGTGCCGCGTGCGGCAACGGGCACAGCAGGCAATGCGCAACTCCGGATAGGTAACAATGCGCAGGTCAAGCAGCCTGATGGGCCGCTCGCGCAGCTGGTAGCGGTCCATGAGCCAGTCGGCGAAAACCGGAACCGTATCCTGGGGCGGCGTGGTGGGGGTTCCGCACAAAAAGCACGCCTCCGGCCCGAAGCGCATGCCGTCGAATGGTTCGTAAAGGGTCAGGTCGGCGACGAAGGGAGCAGAGTCAGACATAAAATAAGCAGCAAGCAGAGGCGTAAAGTTACGTCGGCGGCTGCCCGAACCCACTCATCCTCGGGCACGGCGTGCCGAAGGATGAGCGGGTTTTTTACTTTGACAGCTGCGAGCCGAGCTTCATCAGGGTTTTGCCAAGCTGAGCAAGCGGCGTAGCATAGTCGTTGGAGGTTTCTTCGGCCACCTTACTGGTTTCGTTGCCCAGCGAGGCCAGCGTTTCGGCCAGGTCGTGGGTATCGGTGTCTGACGAGGACAACTGCTTATGCACCAACTGTAGCTCCTGGGTTACTTTGGCCAGACCAGCGCGCTCGGTCGCCTTCAGCACTTCAATCCAGCGGTCGATTTCGGCCAGCGCCTGCCCCACGTCGGGCAATTTGGCGCCCAGCAGGCTAAGCGTGTCGGTAAGCAGGGCCGAGTTCTGCTCATCGGTAACGGTGAGCGGTACAGAAGGGGCGGGCTGGTTGGCAGGGGTGGAGGCGGTGGAATCCATAGGAAAGGCAGAAAAGCGAAAGAAACGACATAGATGAACTACCCGGCTATACTTGCCCGTGGCCCGAAAAGTTGGCGCATCCGGACGGCGGCGGCCTGCGTACCCTACCTTTGCACCGGCCTGTTTGGGTCGGAAAGTTGCGGCCACACCGCTTGTTCATGCTGCATCAGTACCAATCTTCCCCGTTTTTCTCACCCATCCGTCAGAAGCAGTTTGAGGCCATAGCCGCCGCGCTGGCCGCCGAAGCCGGCGCGCCGCCCACGCTGCTGCTGGGCCAAGTGCCGCTGCCGGCCGGCGAGGCCCCCATTGATGCGCTGCTGCTGCGCCCCCGCAGCCTCACCATTGTGCAGCTGCTGCCCGCCGGCGGCGAGCTGGAGCTACCCGACCTGCGCACCGGGCCCTGGTACCTCGACGGTACGCCGCTGGAGCTACCGACCCCCGAAGCCGATGAAGCCGACAACCCATTTGCCCGCTTCGAGCGGCAACGAAGTGCGCTGGCAGCTTTGCTGGGGCCATACCTGCCGGCCGAAGCGGCCAACCTGCACTTTATAACCGGGCTGGTCCTGTTCAGCGCCCCCGTGCAGTTCGGGCCCACCGTAGAGGCCCGCATGGGGGCCGTACCGGCTGCCTCCACCTTTCATCTGCTGCCCGACCCGAGCCGGTTTACGCGCCGCCTGGCCCAGCTGGCCTCGCCCGAAATCGACCTCACGCCCACCGACTTCGAGCAGGTAGCTGCCCTGCTTACGGGCGTGGAAGGGCTGGTTAGCGCCCCCACACCCGGACCGGCCGAAACGGCTGCGGCAGCCGGGCCACCAATGGCCGCCGGCATCCACGAAGCAGAACCTACCGGCTCCGGCGAGCAGCTGGGCAAGTGGGCCGGGCAGCTGTGGCGCTGGCTGGGGGCCGAAGACGTGGCCGAGCTCGACCGCACCTCTACCGGCTACGAAATCGACATTGACGCGCATTACCAGGAAAAGCAGGAGCTGGAGGCCCTGCGCCAACAGATGCAGCAGGAAGTGCAGCAGCAGCTAAATGCCCTCGAAGCGCGTGAAACCGCCCGCGAGCAGCGCATGACGGAGCTACAGGAGCAGTTGCAGGCGGCCCCGGTTGCGCCCGAAGCGCCCCACTTAGCCTCCCTCCTGAGCGCCGAGCGGCAGGAGAAACAGGCCCTCGAAGCCTCCATCGACCGCCACCGTTCCGACCTGGAGGCCCGCAACCAGGAGCTGGGCCAGAAAATCGGGCAGCTCGAACAGCTCATCAGCCAACTGGCCACGGCTCCGGCCGGAACTCCGGCGGCCAGCCCCGCCCCGGCGGCACCCCGCCCGGTAGCCGACAACAGCCTGCCCGCGCCCACACCGCACCTGCCGCCCTCGGTTGCCGCAACGCAGCTCACCGCCAGCCAGCCAAGCGCCTGGGCCAGCTATTGGGCCCGGGCGCAGGCTATTGACTGGAAACGGTTGCCAGAGCAGGGCCGGGCTACTATTGGGGAGCAGCTGGCGGCCCTGCCACCCCGCACCCGCTACGTGGCGCTGGCCGGTGGAGCGGCCCTTATCCTGGCCCTGGGTGTAACCCGGTGCAGCCCCGAAGAACCCATACCATTCGAGCATAATGGCCAGTACGGCCTCTTGCAGCCCGGCGGCGACACGCTGCTGCCCGCCCGCTACGCCCGCATCAACGAGTTCCGGGAGGGCCGGGCGATAGTGGAGCAGGATGGCGTATCCGGGTTCGTGGCCGCCGACGGAACGGAAGTCATCAAGCCGGCCTACGATGCCTTGTATCCTTACGCCGACGGATATGCCCGGGCCCGGGCCGGCGAGCTGTACACGTTTCTGAATGAAGGCGGCGAGGAGTTCAACTCGTTTTACTACGCCGCCCGCGACTTCTCGGAAGGCTACGCGGCCGTGCTCACCGCCCAGGGCTGGCACTACATTCAGGGGCCCGAGGAGCCCGCCGCGCCCGTTATCTTTCAGGAAGCCTATTCCTTCGACCAGAAGCTGGCCCGCGTGAAAACAGGGGGCTACTTCACCTTCATCGGCCCAGACTACCTGGCCGACACCACCGCCGGCAGCGCCCCTTTCGGCCGCTACGCCAGCGCCACCGACTTCGACGACCGGGGCCGGGCGCAGGTGACGCAAAACGGCCGCATCTTCTTTATCGACCGCCAGGCGCAGGAGGCCGGGAAGTAGGGCCGGCGGTGGCCCACGCTAATCGTCGTGGCGCTTGCGCTTGTACTTGCCTTTGCCTTTCCACTTTTTGCCCGACCAGAACCCCGAGCGCCCCTGCCCGGCCTGGGTAGCGGCAGGGCCGGGGCTGTGCAGCGTCAGCCGGCCGCGGCTATCGGGTTCGGCGCGGGCGGCCTCGCCGAGCATAGTGCAGCCCTGGCCGTCGCGCAGCTCGGTGCGGCGGCCGTCGCGCTCCACCACCCAGCCGTCGCGCGTAACGCGGCGGCCGTTGGGCAGCTGCACATCGTGGGGCATGGGCCGGACTTCGCCGTTGCGAACCACGAACATAGTACCGTCGCGCCGCTGGAAACCATCGTTGGCCTGGGCCGCTGCCAGGTGAGTTAGTAGAAAACAGGCAAATAAGAGCAGGCAAAAACGCATAGGGAGCAGGCAAATGGTGGCTGCCGGCCGGGGCGGCGGCCCTTCCATACGGCGAAGTCGGCTAGGAGTTGAAAGATTCGGTATGAGGCGGCCCTGACGGAACGATCCGGACAGCGCAACACAGCGAGTCCGATAAAATTCTTCCGGAAGCGGGTTACTTTTTTCGGTCACGCTTATAAAAACCTGTCCGACAGGCCGTCGGTATCCATTTCTTCCCTTTTGATTTCTACTCCGATGAAAACCCTGTTCAAAACCCTCTTCGTTGCCGCTGCCGTTACGCTCTCCGCTGCTTCCTGCACCGAGCAGAACCAGGAGAATGCCGAAGCCAACACCGAAGCTGCCGCTGACAATGCCGCCGTAGCCACCGATGACGCCCTCGAAAACGCTGGTCAGGCAGTTGAAAACACGGCCGAGAATGCCGCCGCCAACACCGAAGCCGCCGCTGAAAAAGCCGCTGCCGAAACCAAAGCTGCTGCCGACAAAGCCGACAACAAAATGGATGCCGCCGCCGGCGACGCCAAAGCCGAAATCAACGCCGCTACCCGCACCAACTAGTAGCGCGCCCGGCGCTTAGCCGCCAGCGCGGGATAAGCTGCCTGGCCGGCTGAAGCGAAACGAAGGACCTTATTACACTGAGACGAGTCGTTTTTACGGCCGCTGCAGTGTAATAATGTCCTTTTGCGTTGCGCAGCCGAGCCGTTTTTTAGGCTCGGGGCTCCGATTCGGGGGCGTTGGCCAGCTCCAGCAGCACGCTGTAGTAAGGCTGGCCCGTGACCTGCGAGCGAAGCCAGCTGAAGAAGCTCAGGGCCTGCAAATCTTCCTGGCCCAGCGACACGAACGACGGAATCTGGAGCAGGCGGGCGGCGAAGGCGGGGCAGCTGGCGGTGGCCGGATCGTCGATAAGCTCGCCCACCAGCTGCAGGTAGCTCAGCACGGTCGAGTAGCCGCCGCCGCCGGCCCCGAACCGCTCCTTCAGTAGCCGCTCGATGGCCCGTAGGCGGTTGTGGGCCAGGTCGGGGTTGCCCAGCTCGAACTGGATCAGCATTTCGCCCATGCCGCGGTTGATAACCCACTCGACGCCCATTTCCTGCTCGCAGTAGTGGTCGGTGCGCCCGATGGCCTGCAGCGTTTGGTTGGCTTTCTGAAACTGCCCTTCGGCAAAGTAGTGGAAGCCCAGGCCCAGGCGGCCCGTCAGCTCTTCGCGGGGGCTGAGCGGCAGCCGCAGCATCTGTTCAAGCAAACAGATGCTCTCGGAGTTGCGGCGCAGAAAGGCGTAGTTGGCGGCCAGCAGAAAGGTGTAGCGCGGCCACATAGCCGCCCGCAGCAGGCGCGGACCGGCTTCGAGCAGCGCCCGCAGCCGCTCCAGATACTCCACCGACTCGGTGAAGCGGCGGGTGCGGTACAGGGCGTGGGCAATCATCAGCAGCAGCCCCAGCTGGGCCTCGCGGTGGGCCGGCCGGAAGCCGTGGCGCTTCTCCATCAGGTGGTAGCAGCGCATCACGAAGGGCGCAAACGAGGCGTAGTCGCGGCGCACGAGCATGGCCGCGCGGGTAATGGACATAAGCCGCAGCAGCAGCGCGGGCCGGCGCGCAAAGGCCTCCTGCAGGTCGTACTCGCGCAGCACCTGCTGCAGAATCTCGTCAAACGACTCGGCGGCCCGACCCTTCAGGCGCGAATGGCGCAGACGCTGGCGGATGAGGCTGTCGGCAATGTTGGCCCGCTCCTCCTCGTCGGCGTCCTTTTTGTTGAGGTTGCGCTGGCGGATGATATCGTCGAGCGGGTCGGCGTGGGGGCTGTGGGCGCGGGCTATCTGGAGGTTATACACGGCGTTGAGCTGTTCGTACTGCTCGTTGGTGCGGGCCAGCTTTTCGGCCTTGCGCAGCGTGCTCCAGGCCAGCCGCTCGATGCCGGCCTCAAACAGGTACTGGGCCAGCGTGAGCAGCCCGCGCACCGAAGCGGCCGCCGTGGGGTCTTGCTGGTGCTGGCGCAGCAGCAGAAAGTCGAGCAAGTGGCGCAGCAGACGTTTGCGCAGGGCATAATAAGCTACGGCGTTGGGCTCGTTGGGGTAGAGACGGGCCAGCAACTCGGGGGTGGTATGCTCGCGCGACTGGGCCAGCAGCTCGTAGAGGCGCACATCCATGCGGCCGTTCTGCTTGCGGCGCTGGCGCTGAATAAATTGCCGAAACTCCTTGTGGTCGTCGGGCGAGAAGGTGGCAAGCGTGGTGCGCAGGTCGTCCATGAGCGGGCGGAGCTTTCTAAAGTCTAAATCTATTGCTATAAACCACTGATTTACAAACGCATTTATTGTAACCAGCGGCGGCTATCGGGTCTAAATATAGAACATCCTGGTTGCAACTAAGCGTGGCTGAATTGGCATCTTTCCGGAGAGTTTCACCCTAAGCCCCGCTACTATGCTCCCTCGTTTACTCAGCTTACTACTGCTGCTGCTGGTTTCAGCCTTCGCCGCGCAGGCCCAGGATGTGCTCACCAAGCAATCGGGCGAAGAAATTGCCGTGAAAGTGCTGGAGATTTCGCCCACCGGCGTAACCTACCGCCGCACCGACAACCCCGACGGACCGCTGATTACGGTGCGTAAAACCGACGTTTTCATGATTCGCTACGCCAACGGCACCAAGGAAGTATTTGACGTAGGCAACGCGCCCCGGTCGTTGCCGGCCGGACCGCCCGCACCAGCTGGCCAGACCTACTCCGGTCCCGCCGTACCCGGCGACGAGCTCCTGACCGAGCCCACCGTCAACCTCGGCGGGCCGCGCATCGGCTTCACGGTGCTCACGGGCGGAGCGGCTGATAAGGCCCGCAAGGACTTTAAACTCAACCCCTTTCTCACGCAGTTCGGCTGGCAGTTCGAAACGCGCATCTTCCGGCTTTCCTCGGGGCTGTCGGGGTTGGTTGAGGTGGTACCGCTGATTGGCGGGCTGGAACAGGGCAAATTTATCCCCAGCCTGAATGCGCTGGTTGGCATCCGCGGGCCCAAGGGCTTCGAGTTCGGCCTAGGGCCTAACATAACGCCGGCCGGCGCCAACATTGCCCTGGCTATCGGCACTTCATTTAAGGTTGAAGACGTTAATTTTCCGGTAAACCTGGCTGTAGTGCCCGGCAACGGCGGCGTGCGGTTCAGCCTGCTGTTGGGCTTCAACTACCGCCGCCGCTAAGGGGGCGGGCGTTTTCACCGTTTCTCGTCTTTCCTTATTTGCGGAGGCTATGCACCCCTTGTTCTGCCTGCTGCTGACTACCACGACCCTGCTGGGGGCCAGCCGGGCCCAGGTCCAGCAGCCTCCTGCCGCCGTAGCCGATTCGGCCGCCGTACAGGCCGTGCCCCATGCCCTGGGTACTGCCGACGTGATTGTGCGCACCAACGGCGACGAGCTGCCGGCCCGGGTGTTGGGCGTTACGCCGCAGGTAGTGCGCTACCTGCCGCCGCCGGACCTGCCGGGTTGGTGGTGGGCAGCGCGGTGGCCCTCAGTCCGCCGTTGCACCTCAGCCTGAAAGCGCCTGCTCCGGTACTACTCCAAGACCCAGACTACTACAAGGGTTACTACCAGCAGGCTAAAAGACGCAAAGCAGGCAAAGCCACTCTGGGCTTCGGACTCGGCGCGGCAAGCCTCACGCTTGTACTCGCAATAGTCAGCAGCACTATATTTAGTGGCAGCTTGCTGAATTTGTATTAAATCCGCCGCTATGCAAGGCGCAGCCCGGCGTCATAGCGGCGCACATGTATTATAGGCCCTAAGCCCTCATTTGAAGAAACCATGCGTACCATATTCTTTTCCCTGCTGACGACCACCGCACTGCTGGTTGCCAGCTTCAGCCAGGCCCAGCAGACTCCCGTCGCGCCCGACTCGAGCACCCGGCCGGCAATAAGTCCGGCGGCCCGCACGGGAACGGGCACTGCCACCGACGTGATTGTGCGCACCAACGGCGACGAGCTGCCGGCCCGGGTGCTGCGCATTACGCCCCAGCTGGTGCGCTACCTGCCCCTGCCCCTGCCGCCACCCACCGACTCGCTGGGCCGAGCCACGGCCGCCGATACGCTGCAGCTGGCTGCCACCGACGTGTTCATGATTCGCTACGCCAATGGCACGCGGGAAGTGCTACGGGCAACTTCGGCTCCGGCGCCCGGCACCAGCTTGGTGGGCTTGAGCACGGCGCAGCGCACCGCGCTAGGCCGCCAGGACAGCAGAAAGTATTACAAGCCCGACAAGGGAGTATTCTGGGGCACGTTTGGGGCTACGCTGGTACCCGCCATATACGGGCCCGTTGGGGGCATTATAACGGGCTCGGTAATGGCGCTTACCCCGCCCCCCCGCCGCAACCTGAACGCGCCCGAGCCCGCCCTGCTCGACGACCCGGCCTATTACAATGGCTACCGCAAGCAGGCGCAGAACCGCAAGCTGGGCAAAGCCGCCGCCGGTTTCGGCACCGGCGTAGCCGTGGGCACAGTGATACTGCTGTACCTGCTCAGCACAATTACTCACATCTAGTGGCAGCGCGCAGCAGTGGAGTTCAACCTTAGGCCACGCTAACACGTAAAGCAGGTATCTTCCACCCTAACCCTACCATTATGGACGCTAATAACAACGGCATCGACGACAGCACCGAACTCCGCGCCCGCGGCAACTGGAACGAAATCAAAGGCCAGACCAAGCAGAAGTGGGGCAACCTCACCGACGACGACATGGACTATGAGGAAGGCAAGCAGGATGAGTGGTTCGGTAATCTGCAGCAGAAAACCGGCGAAACGATGGACGACATCAAGCACTGGTTCCAGCGCACGTTCTAGCCCACTGCAATAGAATATACCTGCAACGGCCCACTGCTCCTGCAGTGCGTTGCAGGTATAAGCCAGCTTGTTTATCTTACTGATCGTAATTATATCAATATTTTATTTAACTTTATTAGTAAAAAGCTATATTTCTCTCTATGCTGACGCTGCCGGAAGAACTACGCACCCTGGGTAGCATGGCCTTGCTGGCTTTGTCTAAAACGGTGTTTTTGTGTTCTCGCGCCTATCCGGCAGCCATTGAGCGCGACACCTACCGTTGGGCCATGGAGCAGCGGCAGCAGCGGCGCTGCATTGCGTCAGGGTTTCATTCGCGGCTGGAGCAGACGGTATATCATTTTCTGCGCCAGGCACCCGAGCAACCCATCTTGTACGTGCTAGGGCGGGGCATTCAGCCAAATACGGCCTCTGAGCACGAAGCCGACCTGAAACGGGGACATTTGCTATTCATCACTCCTTTCGAGCCCGAGGTGAATGCCGTGAGCTTCGAAACAGCCGCTATTCGCAACCTGCTGCTGGCCGACATGGCCGACGATTTTTTCATTCCTTACATGACCCCCGGCGGCAATCTGGCGCAGTTGATGGCCGACTCCATGGTCCGCGATAAGCCCCTGCTCACGCTCGATGTACCCGGCAACGCTGCCCTGGCCCACCCGGGTGTGCGCGTATACCGGCCCGATTGGCTGCTGAACAGCCGCCGCCGGGCCACCTTTTAGAGTGTCTTGCCGTAAGAGGTCGGGTAGCCGGGCAAAGGCTGCCGGTTTGCCCGGCCACCCTGTGCCCGGCAGGCCTTTCTGTTCATTCTGTTCCGGCAACGGCACAATGGTCATTGTAACCTCAGCAAGCAGCTAACTCATGACACTTTCCGACACCCTTTCGAACACCCTGCCCGCCAATTCGCAGTCGAGGGGCCTACGGACGCTGGCTCGCCTGGGATTCGCCGCCAAAGGCACCGTTTATGGGCTGATGGGCATGTTGGCCCTGCTGGCGGCCACCGGACAGCAGGAAGGCCAGACGGCCGACAAGAAACAGGCCGTTCAGACGTTGCAGAGCCTGCCCGGCGGCCCCGTGTTGCTGGGGCTTATTGCGCTGGGGCTGCTCGCCTACATTGTGTGGCGGGTGGTGCAGGCAGTGCGCGACACCGAAGACAAAGGCAGCGACACTGCCGGCATTGCACGGCGCCTGGGCTACGCCGCCAGCGGCTTGGTGTATGCCAGCCTGGCCTGGTATGCCGCCCAGCTGGCCCTAAGCGGCTCGGCCGACAGCAGCGGTAACGCCCAGCAAACCCTCACGGCCCGGGTGCTGGCCTGGCCCGGCGGCGACTGGATTATTATGCTGGTAGGAGTAGCCACTATCGGGGTTGGCCTTTACCAATTTTACCAGGCGTATTCCGGCAGGTTCCACAAGCATGTGCAGGGCAGCGACATTCCGGGCGGCCAGCAGAACACGGTGTACCGGCTGGGGCAAATAGGCTACACGGCCCGGGGCATTGTGCTGGGCATCATCGGCTACTTCTTCATCCAGGCCGGTCAACAGTCGCGCGCCACGGCCGTTGGCAGCACCGATGAGGCGTTCGACCTGCTGGCCAGCATGGGGCCGGTGGTACTAGGCGTTGTGGCGCTGGGCCTGATGGCATACGGCCTCTACATGCTGGTGCAGGCCAAATACCCCGTACTAAAGGTGTAGGGCATGTTTTCATATTAACATAAGCGCGTCATCTGGCCTCGGCCGGATGACGCGCTTGTGTTAATATGAAAAGCGAACCTAATCGGCCACGTAGTCGGCCAGGTACTGGTAGCGGGGCAGGAGCTGGCCGGCACGGGCAATGGTGGCGCGCTCGATTACCTCATCGGGGCCGCCTTCGGCCAGCAGGTGGGGCAGCACGTGGGAGATGAGCTGGCGGGCGAAGTCACGCGAGGCGTTGCGGGGCAGCTCGCAGGGCAGGTTGTCAACGGCCATCACCGTGAGGTGCCCGGGTGCGGAATAGGCGCGGGCCAGCTCGCCGGTGGCGGGGTTGTAGTCGTAGGCGGGCTCCTGGATGGTGGTGCTGCGGCGGGTGGTGGGCACCGAGCCGTCGATGTCGCAGGTAACGTCGGCAATGGTGTTGATGCGGAAATAGGGGCGGCGGGTGTCTTCCTCGGCAAACAGGCGCGGGGCCTGGGGGTGCCAGTAAGCGCAGGCAATCAGCAGGTCGGTAACGGGCAGGAAGTTCTGGAAGGTGCTCTCGTATTGCTCGGGGTGGCGGTGGAAATCGGGCGTATCCCAGACGCGGCCGTCGCGGCGGCGGTTGTAGTCGGAAGAGCGCAGCTGGGTATACACCGGCTCGTTGAAATCGAGGTAGAGGTAATCGTACACGCTCACCCGGCGAATTCCCATCAGCTCGAGCACCTCCACCGCGCCCTGGGCCACGCGGCCGGTGCCGGTTACCACTATTTTGATGGGCGGCAGCTTTTTCACCTTGAAAAACTCCTCCTGCATATCCTCCATATCCACGCACTCGTAGGCGGGCTTGAGCTGGAACAGGTCGTGCTTACGGCCGTAGGTGAGCAGGCCGTTGTAGGCGCCTACAATGCCCGCCCAGCGCCCAAACGCCACAATGCGCTGGCCCTGCTCGTCGGTGAGCAGCTCGTAATCGATGAGCGTGATGTTGCGGGCCAGCACCTGGCGCAGCAGCTCGCGGTTGGCGGGCTGCTTCTTGATGGTGTGGGAAAAGAAGCAGTAGGTTTTGTTAGGCAGCAGGTCGGCCACCGGCACTTCCTTCACGCCCATCAACACGTCGCAGTCGGCCACGCTAGGGCGCACCTCCAGGCCCACATCGCGGTACTCCTGGTCGGCAAAAGCGCGAATTTCGCTCTGCTGGGCTACTATCGTCAGGCCCGGAAAATGGTCCTGGGCCTCGATGCACTTTTTGGGAGTAAGCGGAACGCGCTTATCGGGGGGCGTTTTGCCTTCGCGCAGCAGACCGATGGTAAGAGTAGGCATAAGCAGTAGTTGGATGGGATGGGGCTTAAAGGTAGCAAGCCCACCCAAGTTGCGGGCAGTTTATAGTGGCTCTGCGGCCGTGGCCAGTCACAGAATCCGAAATGCGCCTGCTTCTGGCAGCGGCGGCAAACATTTGCCCGCTTATCGGTTTAAGGGTGAAGCCTTTTCGCGCTACCTTTGTTGGAGGTTCTACCCAAGCCTTTCGTTGCCACCCTCATCCACCTCTTTATGTTGCTGAAGACCAAGCCCGCCGATGTGTTCGTGGACCGCCACAATGGACCCGATGCAACCGGCGTAGCCGAAATGCTACGTGTTATCGGCGTCGAGTCGATTGACCAGCTCATCGACGAAACCGTGCCGGCGGCCATCCGTCTCAAAAAGCCGCTGAACCTACCTACGGCCCTCACGGAGCGGGCTTTTCTAGCCAAGTTCAAAGGCATTGCCGAGAAGAACCAGCTGTTCAAGAACTACATCGGCCTGGGCTACCACCCTACCCAGCTGCCGGCTGTTATTCAGCGCAACATCCTCGAGAATCCGGGCTGGTACACGGCCTACACGCCTTACCAGGCCGAAATTGCCCAGGGTCGCCTCGAAGCCCTCATCAACTACCAGACGATGGTGATGGAGCTCACGGGCCTCGATATTGCCAACGCCAGCCTGCTCGACGAAGGCACTGCCGCCGCCGAGACGCTGCACATGTTCCACTCGCTCAGCAAGAAGAAGAACGCCACGCGCTACTTCGTCTCCGAGCAGGTGCTGCCCCAGACCATCGACGTACTGCGCACCCGCGCCACGCCGCTGGGCATTGAACTGGTTATTGGCGACCACCGCACCGCCGACCTTGCCGACGAGTCGTTTTTCGGCGCTATCCTGCAGTACCCGGCCGCCGACGGCGCCGTGTACGACTACACCGACTTCATTACCAAGGCCCACGAGCACAACCTGTTCGTGACCGTAGCGGCCGATTTGCTGTCGCTGACGCTGCTCACGCCTCCCGGCGAGATGGGCGCCGACGCCGTGGTGGGTAACTCGCAGCGCTTCGGCGTGCCGATGGGCTACGGCGGCCCGCACGCTGGTTTCCTGGCCACCCGCGACCAGTTCAAGCGCGTGATTCCGGGCCGCATTATCGGCCAGAGCATCGATGCGGCCGGCAACAAGGCCTACCGCATGGCTTTGCAAACCCGCGAGCAGCACATCCGCCGCGAGAAGGCTACCAGCAACATCTGTACTGCCCAGGTTCTCTTGAGTGTGCTGGCCGGCATGTACGCCGTGTACCACGGCCCCCAGCGCCTGCGCCAGTTCGCCAGTAACATCCACGCCCAGGCCCAGGTATTGGCCGGCGCCTTGGGTGAGCTGGGCCTGAACCAGCGCAACGAGTTCTACTTCGATACGCTCGACATCAAGCTGGAAAGCGAGGAGCTGCAGAACGCGGTGAAGAAAGAAGCCGAAGCCGCCCGCATCAACTTCCGCTATTTCTCCGAGCACGGCACACCCCGCGTGGGCATCTCGCTCAACCAGAATACCGAAATTGAGGACGTGCAGGACATCGTGGCCGTGTTTGCCAAGGTGCTCGGTAAGGACGCGCCCCAAGTGGAGCTGCCCACCGAGGTGGACGTGAACTGGGACGACGTGCTGATTCGCAAGAGCGACTACCTGACGCACCCCATCTTCAACACCCACCACTCCGAGCATGAGATGCTGCGCTACATGAAGCAGCTCGAAAACAAGGACCTGAGCCTGGCACACTCCATGATTGCGCTCGGCTCGTGTACCATGAAGCTCAACGCCACGGCCGAGATGATTCCGGTTACCTGGCCCGAAATCGGCAACCTGCACCCGTTCGCGCCCCGCGAGCAGGCCCAGGGCTACGCCGAAATCTTCGCCGACCTGGAGAAGTGGCTGTGCGAGGTGACTGGCTTTGATGCCGTATCGTTGCAGCCCAACTCGGGCGCTCAGGGCGAGTACGCCGGCCTGCTGGCCATCAAAGGCTACCACGATTCGCGCGGCGACCAACACCGCAACGTGGCCCTGATTCCGGCTTCGGCCCACGGCACCAACCCCGCGTCGGCCGTTATGGCCGGCATGCAGGTGGTAGTGGTGAAGAGCACCGAGGATGGCAACATCGACGTGGCCGATCTGGAGGCCAAAGCCACCCAGTACGCCGACAAGCTGAGCTGCCTGATGGTGACGTACCCCAGCACCCACGGCGTGTATGAGGAAACCATCATCGATATCTGCCAGACCATCCACAACCACGGCGGCCGGGTATACATGGACGGCGCCAATATGAATGCCCAGGTGGGCCTTACCTCGCCCGCCATCATCGGGGCCGACGTGTGCCACCTGAACCTGCACAAAACGTTCTGCATCCCGCATGGCGGCGGCGGACCCGGCGTGGGCCCCATCGGCGTAGTAGCCGACTTGGCGCCCTTCCTGCCCGGCCACGTGCTGATTGACGCAGACGGCCGCACGGCCAGCGCCGTTTCGTCGGCGCCGTGGGGTTCGGCCAGCATTCTGCCCATCAGCTACGCCTACATCAACATGATGGGCGGCGAGGGGCTGACGGAAGCCACGCGCATTGCTATTCTGAACGCTAACTACATCAAGGCCAAGCTAGAGGAGCACTACCCGGTGCTTTACACCGGCGCCAATGGCCGTTGCGCCCACGAGATGATTCTGGATTGCCGCCAGTTCAAAAAGGCCGGCATCGAGGTGGAAGACATTGCCAAGCGCCTGATGGACTACGGTTTCCACGCGCCTACGGTAAGCTTCCCGGTAGCCGGTACGCTGATGGTGGAGCCTACCGAAAGCGAAAGCAAGGAGGAGCTGGACCGCTTCATTGAAGCCATGATTTCCATTCGCATGGAGGTAGCAGAGGTAGAAGAAGGCCGCGCCGATGCCAAGGATAACCTGCTCAAGCACGCCCCGCACACGGCGGCCACCGTGCTCGTGCACGACTGGACGCGCCCCTACTCGCGCGAGCAGGCCGTGTACCCCACCGAGTACGCCCGCGCCTACAAGTTCTGGCCGTCCGTGTCGCGCATCGACTCGGCCTACGGCGACCGGAACCTCATCTGCTCCTGCACCTCGGTGGATGAGTACGTGGACGCCGAAGAGCAGCTCGTACAGGCCGACAAAGGCCCGTCATATTAGGGCTTAGGGCTTAGGGCTTAGGGCTTAAAATGTATGTAGAAGGTCCCGCAACGATTGTTGCGGGACCTTTCTTTTTGGCCGATTGAGCCAATAACCGCAAGGGTGTAGAAACGCATCCTTGCGTCTCTACACCCTTGCGGACAACCCTGCAAATCCTATAAACTGGCAACTGCCCCAATAGCCAGTGCAACGGTCAGGCCCAATCCTAAGCCAGCCCATACTTGGGCGGGCGTGTGGGCATCGAGGACCAGCCGGGCGCGGCTTACGGCAGCGGCCAAAACCGCGCAGCCGACCAGCCACCAGAGGCCGGCGGTCTGCTGTTGCTGCTGAGATGCAGCAGCAACAGCAGACCAAACGCGCCACCCACACCCACGCTGTGGGCCGAAATTTTCCAGCGGAGCGTGATGAAAAACGTCAGCAGTACGACCAGCGTCATGCCCGCCATAATCCAGCCGAACAGCGCATCAAATTGACCCGGCCGGTAGAGCAGCGCGGTGGCGGTGGCGAAACCCACGACGGCCAGTAGCAGCGGTATGGTCCGTTGCTGCCGCTGCCGCAGCTCCACCGAATCGGCGTAGCCCAGCTGCACGAGTAAAGCGGTGCCCAGTCCGGGCAGGCCCAGCGTGCAGGCGGCCACGATGCCCATTACCAGCCCCCTGCCCGAGGCGGTAGGTATCAGCACCACACCGGGCAGCTGGTAGCACACGATGTAAAACAGATAAAGCGGTACCAGCAGCGGATGAAACACCGCCGACAGCACCAAGGCCAACAGTCGGGGCACGAGCCGGGAGAGACAAATGAGGAAGGCACCAAAGGTACGCCTATGTTGAGCTGTTAGCTGAGAGCCATTAGCTACTAGCTTTGACTGAGAGAACGGGGGCTGACAGCTAACGGCTCTCGGCTAGCAGCTAACCAAAAAGGAACCTGTTACCCCATTTCCATTGTCCGTCTTACACTGCCTGACGGGGCGAAAGTTGTATCTTTCCCGGACCTGAATCGGGCAGCTAAAAGGTCGAACTGACGTCTCTTGCACAAAAGACTTTGTAATTTGTTGTCAGCCAGAACAAAGCTAACGGCTAGTAGCTGACAGCTAATAGCTTACTGAATACGTTTATGGGAGTGGAGCAAGACCCCGCGACGACCCGGGCTTTGGACGATGTGCTGGCCCGCCTCGATGCGTTTAAGCGAAAGTTTTACCTCAGCTTGCTGGTGCGCGGGGCCCTGGTGGCCGGCGGCTTGCTGCTGAGCCTGTTTCTGGTGTTCAACCTACTCGAATACTTCCTCTACCTACCCACCTGGGTGCGGGCCGGGCTGCTGTTTGGGTTCGTGGGAGGCATGGTGTACGCCTTCGTGCGCTGGATTTGGCAGCCGCTGGCGGCCCTTACGCACCTGCGCCGCATGCTCAGCGACGAGCAAGCCGCCCGCCGGGTGGGGGAGCTGTTCCCCGACGTGCAGGATAAGCTGCTTAACGCGCTGCAGTTGCGCGGACAGGCCCAGGAAAACGCGCTGCTGGCCGCCAGTCTGGAGCAGCGGGCCGGGCAGCTGCGGGGCGTTGAGTTTTCGCAGGGAATTGATATTCAGCGCCAGACGCGGCCGCTGTGGAAGTACGTGGCCGTGCCCGCGGGCGTGGTGGCGGTGCTGCTGCTGGCTTACCCGGCTTTTTTCGTGCAGGGTACCGGCCGCATCCTCAACTACAACCAGAAATACAGTCCGCCCGCGCCGTTTACGTTTGTGGTGGAGAATAAGAGCCTGACCGCATTCAAGGGCGAGGATTTCAGCCTGAACGTGACGGTGGAAGGGGAGGTGCTACCCAACGAAATCAGCATTCAGTACGAGGGCAAGGAGCGCCGCCTGACCCGCGAAACCGGTAACCATTTCCGCTACGACTTCAAGCAGCTGCGCCAGAACGTGGACTTCCAGCTGGCCGCGGCGGGCTTTTCGTCTTCCGAATACAAGCTGAAGGTAAAGGCCCGGCCTAACCTGCGCGACTTCGCCATCCGGGCCGTGTACCCGGCCTACGTGGGCCGGCCGGCCGAAACCATCCGCAACACCGGCAACCTGACGGTGCCCGAGGGCACGGAACTGCGCTGGGAGTTCCAGACCGAAGCCACCGACCAGCTGCAGCTAAACTTCCAGAACCCGGCCGAAACCGTGGCCGCCACGCCTGACGAGGCTGCCGCTGGCCAGTTTTATCTGCGCCGCCGGGCCCGCCGGAGCCAGAACTACGCCGTACGCCTGCGCAACGCCGCCAGCCCCAACCGCGACCCGATTGAGTACCAACTGACCGTTGTTGCGGACGCGGTGCCCGAGGTGACGCTCGAAAGCTTTCAGGATACCACGGCCCGGCAGTTTCTGGCTTTGGGCGGCAACCTGCGCGACGACTACGGCTTCTCGCGCCTGCAGCTGCACTACCGCATCCTCGGCAAGAACAACCCGAACGCCGCCTACCAGACCCGCGCCCTACCGCTGGGCGCGGGCCCCAGCCAGAGCTACGCCTACGCCTGGGACGTGCGCCGGCTCAGCTTGAAGCCCGGCGACCGGCTTGAATACTTTGTGCAGGTGTGGGACAACGACGGCGTGAACGGGGCCAAGCCCGGCCGGAGCCGGGTGGCCGAGTTCCGGCTGCCCTCGCGCACCGAGCAGCGCCAGCAACTGGCTTCCCAGAGCCAGGCCATGCAGAGCGAGCTGAGCCAGGCGGCCCAGGACTCGAAGAAGATGGAGCGCGAGTTGGCCAAGGCCCAGGACAAGCTGAAAGTGAAGCGCGACCTCAACTTCCAGGACCGCAAGCAGCTCAAGGACATGCTCGATGGCAAGCAGCAGATGGACCAGGCCCTGGCCGACCTCAAGCGCCAGTTCGAGCAGTTGCAGGAGCAGCAGAACCAGCTCGACCCGCAGAAAAACGAGGAGTTGGCCGAGAAAGCCAAGGAGCTGCAGAAGCTGATGGACGACCTGCTCGACCCCGAAACCAAGAAGCTCTATGAGGAGCTGCGCAAGCTGCTCGAACAGCAGGAAGACCAGAATCAGCCCGACATTCAGAAACTATTGCAGCAGCTCGAAAACAAGGAAAACACCCTGCAGAAGGAGCTGGAGCGGGCCCTCGAAATGTTCAAGCAGTTGCGGTTTGAACAGAAGCAGGACCAGGCCCTCGAAAAGCTCCAGCAACTGGCCCAGGAGCAGCAGAAACTAGCCGAGCAAACCGAGAAGAACGACAAGCAGAACCCCGACAATAAGCTCAGCAACGAGCAACAGAAAGCCAAGAACGAAGACCTCAAAAACCAGCAGACCGAGCAGCAGCAGAAGTTTGAGGAGGTGAAGGAAGACCTCAAAAATCTCAAGGAACTAGACAAGCAACTCGACGGCGAAAACGGAGCCGACGAGATGAAGCAGGACCAGCAGGAGGTGGACCAGCAGCAGCAGCAAAGCCAGCAGCAGCTGGGTAAAAACCAGAACCAGAAGGCTTCCCAAAGCCAGAGCAAGGCTGCCCAGAAGATGCAGCAGATGGCTCAGCAAATGCAGCAGCAAATGGAGCAGGAGGAATCGGACCAGCAACAGGAGAACATTGACGACCTGCGCGACATCCTCGAAAACCTGCTCAAGCTCAGCTTCGATGAGGAGGGCCTTATGCAGCAGTTCCGGCAGGTGGACCAGAGCGACCCGCGCTTCGTGCAGCTCGGCCAGACCCAGCGCAAGCTCAAAGACGACGCCCGCGTAGTGCAGGATTCGCTGTACGCGCTGGCCAGCCGCGTTTCCCAGATTAAGAGCTTCGTGACCCGCGAGGTGGGCGAGATGAACGGCCGCATGGACGAGGCGCTCGACCAGATAAAACAGCGCAATGTGGGCCGGGCCACCAGCTCGCAGCAGCAGGCCATGACCAGCATGAACAACCTGGCCCTGATGCTCAACGATGCCCTGCAGCAGATGCAGCAGCAGCAGCGCGAAAGCCAGAGCCAGCAACAGATGCAGGGTGGGGGCAAGCCGGGCCGCAAGAAGAAAAAGGGTAGCTCGGCCGGCGAGGGCCAGATGGGCCGCATGCAGCAACAACTCAATCAGCAGATTCAGCAGCTCCAGCAGAGTGGTAAAACCGGCCGGGCGCTATCCGAGGAGCTGGCCAAGCTGGCCGGCCAGCAGCAGATGCTGCGCCAAGCAATGCAGGAGCTGGAGAAAATGCAGGGCAACAAGCCCGGCGGTGGCAAACCCAACCCCAACAAGGACGGGCAGGGCCAGGACGGCGCCGGTGGCCTCGGCGACATCAAGAAAATGATGGAACAAACCGAAACCGACCTCGTAAACAAACGGCTGACGGAGCAAACCGTTATGCGCCAGCGCCAAATCCTGACCCGCCTGCTCGAAGCCGAGAAATCGGCCCGCGAGCGGGACCAGGATGATAAGCGCGAAGCCCAGACGGCCCAGCAACGTCCGCCTGTTTTTCCGCCCGCTTTCCAGCAGTACCAGCGCCAGCAAACCCGCCAAACCGAGTTGCTTCGCGCCGTTCCTCCTACCCTCACCCCGTACTATCAGCGTAAGGTGAGCGAGTATTTTCAGCAAATGAAGTAGCGTTCTGCTATTTTTACCTTTTACCCGCCGCCCTTCTCTTTTTTACCCAGTATGAAGCAGGTTAAAATTCAAATTCCTTCGCTCGTTGAGAACATCCGCGTGGTGGAGAGCTTTATCGACAACTCGAAGGATACGTTTCACATCGACGACGATATTTACGGTAACATTATGGTGGCCGTCACCGAGGCCGTCAACAACGCCATCCGTCACGGCAACAAGTTCGACAAGGATAAAAACGTACTGCTTTCGCTGCAGGTGGAGTCCGATCGGGTACGGTTTGAGATTGAGGATGAGGGCACCGGCTTCGATTACGAAAATCTGCTTGACCCGACGGCGCCCGAAAACATCGAGAACCCCGGGGGCCGCGGCATCTTCCTCATCCGCCACCTCGCCGATGAAGTAGAATTCAACAAGGACGGCCGCCATGTGCTGCTCACCTTCCTGCTGTCCAGTTCCGCGGCCGACGCCGAGGAGCGCCACTCAACCATCAACGGCGCTGAAGCGCCGGCTGCCCGCTAGGCTTTAACCAGGCCGGGTTTTGCTTTTTTTGTTTACTGATTTTCCGTTCCACCCCCGTTTTCGGCTTTCATGAGCGACCTGCCCACTGAGTTCGATGAGTTAGATGAGCCGGGACCCGATGCCGAATCGCATGGCATCGAGTTTATGGTGGAGGAGGTGAATTTCGAGCTCGACGACGCCCGCGAACTAACCTCCTGGATTGAGCGTGTGGCCGAAGTGCACGAGCACGAAATCGTGCAGCTCACCTACATCTTCTGCTCCGACGAGTACCTGCACAAAGTGAACGTGGAGTACCTCGACCACGATACTTACACCGACGTCATCTCGTTCGACAACGCCGACGACGCCGATATGCTCGAAGGCGACATCTTTATCTCGGTAGACCGGGTACGCGAAAACGCCGTCACCCACGGCGTCACTTTCCGCGACGAGCTGCACCGCGTCATGATTCATGGCGTGCTGCATCTGCTCGGCTACGCCGATAAGGACCTGCTCAGCCAGACCGCCATGCGCAAAAAGGAAGATGACTGCCTGCTGCTCCGCACGTTTTAATCTTCTCTTCGTCTGATTTGAAAACGCCTGCCGAAACGCGGGCGTTTTTTGTTCTACTGGCACACCCCATATGTCCGCCACGCCGCCGCTTGTCATTCCGGGCCGGGCCCTGGATTTTTACCTGGGCCAGGGCTATTACCGCATGCATCAGGACCTTTTTACCTGTATGTTTCTGCCCGTGGAGAACGAGGTGTACACCGTACACTGGCTCCGTATGGTGCTGGCCCATGTGGAATACGGCCCAGTTCAGCGCCGCCTGTTGCGCCAGGCCGAGCGGTTCACGCTTCAGCTACGGCCTTTCGAGCTTACAGTCGAGTTGGAAGAACTCTACGCCCGCTACCGCCAGAGCATCCGCTTCGACGCGCCCGATACGGTGGAAACCTTCCTGCTGAACGGGGCCACCCACAACGTGTTCCAGACCGAAGTGCTGGAAGTGCGCGACGCGGGCCGGCTGGTGGCGGCCGGCATCTTCGACAGCGGGGAGCGCACGATGGCCGGCATCATGAACTTCTACGACCCCGAATACCGCAAATTCAGCCTGGGCAAGGTGCTGATGCTGCTGAAGATGGAGGAGGCCCGCCGCCGCAATTACACGCACTACTACCCCGGTTACGTGGTCCACGGCTACCCCAAGTTCGATTACAAGTTGTTCCCCTGCCCGGCCGCCACGGAGGTATTTGACTGCCTGCGGGAAGAGTGGCACCCATTTTCTTGGGAGCGAGTGAATACTCAGAACGCGCTACTATCTTCCTGATTGATTTCACGCAGAGTCTCGCAGTGGGTGACGCAGTGTTTCGGGGTGGTCGTTCACTGCGAAACACTGCGTCATCCACCCCGAGACACTGCGTGAAAAGCATCGACACCGTGAAGGACTCCCATTTAAAAGGCGGTAAATTTGCGGCTGTCAATCCGCGTTGAACTCTTTCCGGCGCAGGCAGATTAACCAACTATGTTTCAGCAAGAAGAATACGATGTGATTGTGGTGGGCGCGGGCCACGCGGGCTGTGAGGCCGCCGCCGCCGCCGCCACGCTGGGTTCCAAGGTCCTACTCGTGACCATGAACATGAACACCATTGCCCAGATGTCGTGCAACCCGGCGATGGGCGGCGTGGCTAAGGGGCAGATTGTGCGCGAGGTGGATGCGCTGGGTGGGTTGTCGGGCATCATCACCGACAAAACCATGATTCAGTTCCGGATGCTGAACCGCTCCAAAGGCCCCGCAATGTGGAGCCCGCGGGCGCAATCGGACCGGATGCGCTTTGCCGAGGAGTGGCGCCTGGCGCTGGAGCAAACGCCCAACGTGGATTTCTGGCAGGAGGCCGTAACTGGTTTGCTGGTGGAAGGCGGCGTGTGCGTGGGCGTGAAAACCCAGCTCGGCATCGAGTTCCGGGCCAAGTCGGTGGTGCTCACCAACGGCACCTTCCTCAACGGCCTCATCCACATCGGCGAGAAGCAGTTTGGCGGGGGCCGCATGGCCGAGAAGGGCAGCACCGGCCTCACCGAGCAGCTATTGGAGCTGGGCTTCGAGGCAGGCCGCATGAAAACCGGTACCCCACCCCGCGTGGACGGCCGCAGCCTTGATTATAGTAAGATGGAAGCCCAGCCCGGCGACGAGGTGCCCGGCAAGTTCAGCTACCTCGACACGCCCACGCTGCCCAAGCAGCGGCCCTGCTATATCACGTACACCAACCCCGAGGTCCACGAAATCCTGAAGGAGGGCTTCGAGAAGTCGCCCATGTTTCAGGGACGTATTAAGGGGCTGGGGCCGCGCTACTGCCCGAGCGTGGAGGACAAAATCAACCGCTTCGCCGACAAGGACCGCCACCAGATTTTCGTGGAGCCCGAGGGCTGGAACACGGTGGAAGTGTACGTGAACGGCTTTTCGAGCAGCCTGCCCGAAGACGTGCAGTACCGCGCTTTGCGTAAAATCGTGGGCTTCGAGAATGCCAAGATGTTCCGCCCCGGCTACGCCATCGAGTACGACTACTTCCCGCCCACCCAGCTCCACCTGACGTTGGAAACCAAGCGGGTGGCCAACCTGTATTTCGCGGGCCAGATAAACGGCACCACCGGCTACGAGGAGGCCGCTTGCCAGGGCCTGATGGCCGGCATCAACGCTCACCGCAAGGTGCACGGCGAGGCCCCGTTCGTGCTTTCGCGCAGTCAGGCTTATATCGGTGTGCTCATTGATGACCTGGTGAACAAGGGCACCGACGAGCCCTACCGCATGTTCACGAGCCGCGCCGAGCACCGCCTGCTACTGCGCCAGGACAACGCCGACCTGCGCCTGACGCCGCTGGGCTACGAACTGGGCCTGGCCTCGGAGGAGCGCATGCAGCTGGTGCGCGAAAAGGAGCAGCAGACCCAAGAAGTAGCCAAGATTCTGAAGAATTTCGGCGTCGAAGCGGTAGAAATCAACGGCTGGCTCACGGAAATGGGCTCGGCTGAAATCAGTGAGAAAACCCGGGCCGTAAACCTGCTGCGCCGCCCCGGCGTGGAGCTGCCGGCCCTGGCTCAGGCGCTGCCCGGCCTCGCGCTGGCTCTGGCCCCCTACCGCCCCGATGCGCTGGAGCAAGCCGAAATTTTGGTGAAGTACGAGGCCTATCTCGAAAAGGAGCACCAGCAGGCCGCCCGCATGCAGGAGCTGGAGAACTTCATCATCCAGGGCCGCCTCGATTACCAGGCTATGCCTGCCCTCTCGCACGAGGCCCGCGAAAAGCTGCTCAAGATTCAGCCCGAAACCCTGGGCCAAGCCAGCCGCATCAGCGGCGTGAGCCCGGCCGATGTGTCGGTGTTGATGGTGTATTTGGGCCGGTAGGTCGGGAACCGGAAAGCGCAAGAACGGTCATTCTGAGCAGCGCGAAGAATCTCGCGTGCCAAAGTAATCCCTTACAACAGGGTTACTACTGCACGCGAGATTCTTCGCGCTGCTCAGAATGACAGCTAGCTCTGGTTCCGCTTTGAATGACCGTTCTTTTTAAGCCTACCAGCGGCCGCAGTTTCATTCGGATTCTGCGGCGCTTTGGTTTTGTACCTTCGCCTTGTGGCTGGCTTTTCGATGTACACCACTCGTGGCAATCAGCAAAATCAAATTAATTAGCGAGAATCAGTGATTTACGAACGGTTGGATGAGTGCCCGGTGTGCGGCAAAACGGAACTGCGCAACAAGCTGGTGGTGGAGGATAAGTCGGTGAGCCGCGAGAGTTTTGCCATTCAGCAGTGCGCGGCCTGCACGTTCCAGTTCACCAACCCCCGGCCCGACGCGGCTCATATCGGGCGCTATTACGAGTCGGACGAGTACGTGTCGCACAATAGCGGAGCGGGCGGTATTATCAACCAGGCCTACAAAGTAGCGCGTGTGTTTACCATGCGCCGCAAGGTAGGGCTGCTCAATAAACTGGTACCGGCCAAGGGCAAATTGTTCGATTACGGCTGCGGCACGGGCCACTTTCTGGCCGCCGCCAAGACCGATGGCTGGCAGGTAGCCGGCTGGGAGCCCAACGTCGGGGCCCGCGAGGAGGCCAGCCGGCGCGTGGGCCAGCCCATCGGCCTGGCCGGGCTGGTCAATTTCCAGGAGGCTTCCTTCGACGCCATCACGCTCTGGCACGTGCTCGAACACGTGCACGAGCTCAACAGTACGCTCAAACAGCTCATCCGGCTGCTACGGCCCGGCGGTACGCTGGTTATTGCCGTGCCCAACGTAGAAAGCCTCGATGCCCAGCACTACGGTCCCGACTGGGCTGCCTACGATGTGCCCCGTCACCTCTACCATTTCAGCCCCAAAACCATGAAGCTGCTGCTTAAAAAGCACCGGCTGCAGGTGGAGCAGGAGCTGCCCATGCCGCTGGATGCCTATTACGTGAGTATGCTCAGCGAAAAGCACCGGGGCAGCCAGCGCGGTGGCCTGCTCTCGGTTTTGAAAACCGGCTATAACTCCAACCAGTACGCTGCCCGCCACGAGGGCCAGTACAGCAGCGTGATGTACGTAGCCCGCAAGCGGTAGGAGAGGGGAGTGGTTGAAACAGGGAGCCATTGCAGATAACGAGAACGTCATGCTGAGCGCAGCCGAAGCATCTCTACCGCAACACTAACCCCACCGTTTGATTGCCAGTGCAACGAAGCAGTAGAGATGCTTCGGCTGCGCTCAGCATGACGTTCTCGTTATCTGCAATGGCTTTCTGAACAACTGCAATTAGTTTTCCGGCACCATCGTTCTCAAAATCCGCGTACTCTTTACCAATCTGCAAAACCCACGATGCGCATAGCTTTCCTTCTGATTACGGCCGGAACCCTGGGCAGCTGCGCGGCCATCAGCTCGCCCGAGGGCGGTATCCGCGACACTACGCTGCCCAAGCTCATCAGCTCCACACCTGCCAATGGCGCCCGTAACGTAACGGGACAAAGTATCCGGCTGGATTTTTCGGAGCAGGTGCAGCTGACGGATCTGGCCAAGAACCTGCTCGTGGCTCCGGTGCTCGACCCGGCCAACACCTACAAAATCCGGGAAGACCGCACGTCCGTTACGCTCACTTTCGAGCAGCCTTTTAAGCCCAACACCACCTACTCGTTCAATTTCGGCGACGCCATCAGCGACATCACCGAAAAGAACAAGGCGGCCAACGTTTCGGTCAGCTTCAGCACCGGGGCCCAGCTCGATTCGGGCGCGGTTCGTGGCAGCGTGGTGGGCCTGCTCAGCCAGCAGCCAGCCGAGGGCGTATCGGTACTACTCTATCCCGAGGCCGATACCTCGGACATCAAGCGGGGCATACCCACGTACCTGGCCCGCACTGATAAGCAGGGCAATTTTGCCCTGCGCTACCTGAAGGAAGGCCGCTACCGCGCCTACGCGCTGGCCGACAAGAACCAGACGAACCGCTACGAGGAGCCCGAAGCCGTAGCCTACCGGCCCGGCGGCCAGCTGCTTACGGTGGGCCCCCGGCCCGACACGCTGCGCTTCGTGCTGACCAAGCCCGACAGCCGCCGCCCACTCGTTACGACCCAGAAAAGCTCGCCCACCGACCAGCGCATCAGCTACAACGAGGGCCTGCTGACGGCTACGCTCGCGCCGCTCGGCAGCGCGGCCGCCCCGCCGCCGCCGGCCCTGCAGGAAGCCCTGCAGCTGACCGAGCGCAACCGCACGGCTGTTCTTTACCGCACCGCCGCCCTCACCGAAGGCCGCTACCTGCTGGCCGCCACCGACAGCGCCGGCAACGTGGCCCGCGATACCATTGCCGTGAAGTTCGCCGAGCCTCCGCCGAAGGCGCCCAAGCCGGTGCCGGCCTATACCGTGGAAGGCAGCCCCAGGGAAGTGTACCGCCAGGGCCAGGTAAAGTTCGTGTTCACCGAGCCCATCCGGTTCGACCCCAAAAAGCCCATTGGTACGCTGGTGGAAGACTCGCTCAAGCGCCGCCCGCTACGCCTGCCGCAGGATGCAGCCTCAGTCCCGACCGCACCACGCTGGCTCTCACCCTCGATACCAAGGCCCAGAAAACGGTGACGCTGCTGCTCGACAGCACCGCCATCCAGAGCATTACGGACCGGCCGCTGGGGCTGCGGCCGCTCAAGCTCAAGGTAGTCGACCAGACCACGACCGGCACGCTCAGCGGCCCCATCCTGACCACCGCCAAACGCTACTGGGTGCAGCTACTCGACGAAAAGGGCCAGGTGCTGCTCAGCCTCGATACGCCCAAGGGCAACTACCGCTTCGATAACCTCGCACCCGCCACCTACCGCCTGCGCGTGCTCATCGACACCAACCAGGACGGCCGCTGGCAGGGCGGCGACCCGGACCTGAAAGCCGCGCCCGAGCCGGTTTTCCTCTTCCCCAAGCCCATCACCATCCGCTCGAACTTCGACAACGTGGAAACGCTGAGCTTCTGACGCGGCCCTTTAGGCCTCCACATCCTCAAAAAGCCCGAATCCGTCCTCCGGATTCGGGCTTTTGCTTTAGGACGGAGCAGGCAGAAGCAGTGTTTCTGTTCGGCGGTCCATTTGAGTGCCCCGGGTCGGTTTGTTTGGGGTGATAATTACCCCGATTCGGACAGCTGGCTATGGCTGGGTATTGACAATCGGGTCCGGCCAGCTTCCGGTGGGCAACCGGCCGGACATAGTCCTATTTTGCGCTATATAGAGGTCGGGCTTGAAAGATATCCACAGCGCAAATCGGCGGTTGGGTGCTGTCAGTGGCTTTTTACCAACCCCGGCCAGGGCTAATCCACATAGTTTTCCACGTCTGCAACGCCTGCACGCACAACCTGTGGATAAGAGTGGGGAAACATGGGGATAACACGTGGAGAAGTTGCGGACATCTTTTTTTGGTAGTTCGGCCGCTCCGACAGCCCTGTTATCCACTTGAGGGGTGGTGGATAAGGGTGGATAACTATCCCCCGAAAATCACACAATCCACATCGGTCCGGGGCTGTGGATTGTGGATATCGGGATAAGTCCTGTGGATTGTGAAAAACCTCGTTAATCGTCTGATAATAAATGTTTTATTATCCACACACCCTGTTGGCAGACGGTGGATAAGTCTGGTCTTGTACACATGTTATCCCGACCGTGGATAACTCTCTTTTCTTATCCACTTATCAACAGCCCTAACGATGGGGATTAAAAAGAATTATTTAAAAAAATATTTTTCAAAAGTTATTAAGCTTGTGGATAAGCGGGTTGGTTTCCGGAAATAGCCCGAACCCCGGCAGGAACTCAGGCAAGGTCGGGGACGGCCGGCGCAGGGCCAATGCGGCCGGGTTTGCGGGTTTCGCCGCAACCGGGGCAGCCCCCCCGAGCGAAGCCGCGTATATAGGGCGTTGCTCCTTGCCGGTTGTTACCCGGCCGCCGCCTATGCCCTTCGACTACAACCTCGATTTCACTGCCGTGGATTTCCGCCGCCACCCCGAGCTGTACCGGGTGGGCAAGGGCGAGCAGGGGGTACTGCTGGTGCAGCCCTATAAAGGCGAGATTCTGCCCCACTGGCGCTTCCGAACGCCCGAGGTGGCCCGGGAGTCGGCCGATACCATTTACGGGCTGTTTGAGGCCTACCTGAAGGCCTCCGACTTTGTGGGCGCCGACATGGCCCGCAAGTTTCTACAGATGGGCTATACCCGCGCCCGGCGCTACGCCAATCACCGCGGCGGCAAAAAGTACGACGGCCCCGTGCCCGACGACAAAAAGGGCCAGAGCGGGTCCCACGGCCGCGCCGAGCTGCCCCGCGCGCCCGAAGACCCTGTAAAAGCCGAAGCCGCTGCCATCTTCAAGGCCAAATGGGACGAGGCCCGCGCTAATCCAGACTACCAGGAGCAGCGCGCCGAGTTTCAGGAGCGCTATGGCAAATGAGCCTCTTGTGAGCTGTTAGCTGACAGCGGTTAGCCCTTCGCTTTTGGCGTTTAGCCCATAAAGCCGTTAAGCGAGCCAAGGCAGATAACCTGACCTATTGGTTCGCCCGTACCTTTGAGTACTTGTTCAGAAACTGAGTCGGCGCAAACGCAAGCCCGGGAAGTAGCCAAGTAAAACAAAACCTATCAGCCAACCGCCGGTAGCTATGAGCTTAAAAAACCTTCACCCTTTTCCCTAGATACCATGCAAACCCCCACCCAACCATCCAGCACCGATGAACATGAAATCCGCCTCGGCACCGGTATGGGGCCGCTCAAGTTCGGCGCTTCCCAGGACGAGGTTCGCTCGCTGATGGGCGAGCCCGAGGAGATTGAAGAGTCGGAAGATGACGACGAATTTGAGCACAGGCCTGGAACTACCTCGACGAAGGCTACTCGCTCTACTTCGACCGCGAAGACGATTACCGCCTGAGCTGCATCGAAACCGACCACCCCGGCATCCGCCTCTACGGCGAAGCCATCCATGGCCGCAACCCCGAGCAGATTCAGGAGCTGATGCAGCGCCACGGCCACGAGCACAGCGAAATAGAGAAAATGGACACCGGCGAGATGCGCATCTCCTACGAAAAGGAAATGATTGACATGTATTTCGAAGATGAGGAGCTACAGTTCGTCAACTTCGGTGTCTTCATCGATGAGGATTTAGAGGTGCAATGGCCCTCCTAAACGGCAGTTATCCACAAAATCCAGGTTTTTAGCTGTTGATAAGTTGATAACTTCTTCATTCCCCGTCTTTTCACAGCTTTAGTAATTAGTTTTAGGACGGTTGCCCCATTCTGACACTGGGCTGAAAAACAGCTATTCATCAAAAAAGCCGCCCCGGAATCCGGAGCGGCTTTTTGTCTTATTCCGGGATGCTGCTAAGCAGATTAGCCCGGCAGGATGGCGCGGAACAGCAGGAACAGGAGGCCCGACAGCGTCATGGTCACGGGCAGCGTGAGCACCCAGGCCAGGGCAATATTGCGCACCATCACGGGGTTCACGTTTTTCACGCCCCTGCTGGCCACCATGCTGCCCGCAATAGACGAGGTGAGCACGTGGGTGGTAGAAGCGGCAAAGCCCAGCGCCGAGCTAATGCCAATCATGGAGGCCGTAATCAGCTCCGACGATGCGCCCTGGGCGTAGCTCAGATGCTCCTTGCCAATTCGCTCGCCAATGGTTTTCACGATGCGCTGCCAGCCCACCATCGTGCCCACGCCCAACGACAGCGACACGATGATAAATACCCAGGTGGGGGCGTAATCGGTGAACGACTTGAGTCCTTTCAACCCATCGTCGAGCGTCTGCCGGTCGCGGGTGCTCAAGCGGACTTTGTCGCTGTCTTGGATTTTTTTGGCGCGGTTAGAAACCAGTAGAATACCCTTGCGAAGATAGAAGCGGTCAGATTCCGGAATCTGTTCTACCTGCGTTTTACCTTCGAAAATACGGTCCAGTGCGTTGGTTTGTACCCGTATTTCAGCTACCATTTTCTGGTCTTCCTGGCTGAGCTCGGCCACGTTTACGCGGCTCATCACCTGCTCTACCCGCACGAGTGATTCGCGCATATCGAGCGGGTTTTTGGTGTGGTCGAGGGCGAAGTAGGTGGGCACAATACCGATGAGGACGAGCATAATCAGGCCCACACCCTTCTGACCGTCGTTCGAGCCGTGAAAATAGCTGACCAGCGTACAAGTAACTACCAGAATCAGCCGGATCCAGAGCGGTGGTGGCTTATGCTTGTGGGGCTCCTTGAAGATGGATTTGTTCTTAACCACCCGCCGTAGCAGAAACATCAGTAGAATAGTCAGGGTGAAACCGAAGGCCGGACCGAGGAGCAGGGCGATGCCGGTTTCACCCGCTTTGCCCCAGTTTACGCCCGAATTGACCACACCGGGCAGGAAACTATAGGCAATGCCCACGCCTAGGATGGAGCCGATAAGCGCGTGCGAAGACGAGGAGGGCAGCCCGTAGTACCAGGTGCCGATGTTCCAGATGATGGCGCCGATGATGAGCGCGCCTACCATGGCAATGCCGTGGTACACGTTCTGATCAACCAGACTCTCGACGGGCAGCAAATACACGATGCCCATGGCCACGGCTACGCCGCCGGTAAGCACCCCGATGAAGTTCCAGAACGCCGACCAGATAACGGCCACCCAAGGGCGCAAGGCATTCGTGTAGATGACCGTCGCCACGGCGTTGGCCGTGTCGTGGAAGCCATTCACGAATTCAAAAGCGCAGGCTGCTACCAGGCACAGACCAGCAGCATCAGCACATGAGGCTCTAAGCCGAACATAGGGGAGGAGTTGGATGAGAAATCGGGAAAAATAAAACCCAAAGGTACTTTGACCCTTAAGCAGCGCAAGATTATGAAATTGTTACCGCACCAGTGCGAAGCCGGCTGAAGCGCTAAACGCAAGGTGGCAGATAAGGGTTGAAACCTGCGTCCGGACCACCGAAAAGCCTGTTTTGCGCCGGCTTGCGGTTACGGACAAGGCTTTGGCTACTTTTGCCTGTCGTTGCGCGCTTCGTCCGCAGCAACCATTCCATCAACCCTACATCTGCCATGAGCAACGCCCCCAAACCCGCCGCCGCGGCCACTACCGAAGGCACGCTGGCCAACATCGTGTCGCACGCTAAGGAGTACGGCTTCGTATTTCAGTCGTCGGAAATTTATGACGGCCTGGCCGCCGTGTACGACTACGGCCCCAACGGCGTGGAGCTGAAAAACAACCTCAAGCAGCTCTGGTGGAAGGCCATGACCCAGTTGCACCAGAACGTGGTGGGCCTGGATGCCGCCATTTTCATGCACCCGCTCACCTGGAAAGCTTCGGGCCACGTCGATGGCTTTTCGGACCCCATGATTGACAACCTCGACAGCAAGAAGCGCTACCGCGCCGACGTGCTGCTCGAAGACCGGGCCGCCGAGCACGAGAAGAACGGCGAGCTGGCCCGCGCCGAAACCCTGCTGGCCGAAATGGGCCGCCTGCTGACGAGCGAGGACCTGCTCGGTGTCAAGCAGCTCATTATTGATGAGCAAATCGTCTGCCCCGTCAGCAAAACCGGCAACTGGACCGAGGTGCGCCAGTTCAACCTTATGTTCAGCACGCAGGTTGGCGCGGTGGCCGAAGATTCGAGTCAGATTTACCTGCGCCCCGAAACGGCCCAGGGCATTTTTGTCAACTTCCTGAACGTGCAGAAGTCAGCCCGCCAGAAGGTGCCGTTTGGCATTGCCCAGATTGGCAAGGCCTTCCGCAACGAAATCATAGCCCGGCAGTTCATCTTCCGGATGCGCGAATTCGAGCAGATGGAGCTGCAATTTTTCGTGCGCCCCGGCACCGAGGGCGAATGGTACGAGCACTGGAAAACCATGCGCCGCCGCTGGCACGAAGTAATGGGCCTGCCCGCCGACAAGCTCCGCTTCCACGACCACGACAAGCTGGCCCATTACGCCAAGGCCGCCGTTGATATCGAGTACGAATTCCCGTTTGGCTTCAAGGAAATCGAGGGCATCCACTCCCGTGGCGACTTCGACCTAACCCAGCACCAGGCCCTGTCGAAAAAGAAGCAGCAGTACTTCGACGCCGACATCGACCCCGAAACCGGCAAGGCCTACGGCAACTACGTGCCCTTCGTGGTTGAAACCTCAGCCGGCGCCGACCGCCTGTTCCTGGCCACGCTCTGCCAGGCTTATCAGGAGGAAACTATTACGGAGGGCGAAGGCGAGCAGCAGCAGACCAAAACCCGCACCCTGTTGCGCCTGCACCCAGCCGTGGCGCCCGTGAAAGCGGCCATCTTCCCGCTCGTGAAGAAGGACGGGATGCCCGAGAAGGCCACCGAAATCTTCAACAGCCTGCGCCACGACTTCCGGGTGATTATGGAGGAGCGCGACGCCATTGGCAAGCGCTACACCCGCCAGGACCTCATCGGCACGCCCTTCTGCATTGTGGTGGATGGCCAGACGCTGGAGGATGACACGGTAACAGTACGCCACCGCGACTCGCGCGAGCAGACCCGCATGCCCATCTCGGAGCTGCACGGCTACATTGGCGAGGCCGTGAGCTTCTCACGGATATTCGAGCAGCTGTAAGCATTGCGCTAACGCAAGATGAAGGCCCCGTTCCAGTACAGGAACGGGGCCTTTTTGTATCTTGGCAGACCTTCTTCTTGTCAGCTATGCAGTATATCCACGACCGAATTACACTCGACCCGCACCTGTGCGGCGGTAAGCCGACCATCCGAGGGCTACGCCTGACGGTGCAGACGGTGCTGGAGTTTCTGGCTGCCGGCGACTCACCGCAGGATGTGTTGGAGAGCTATCCGTTTTTGGAAATGGCCGACATTCAGGCTTGCCTACGATTCGCATCCGAGAATCTGGCCCGGCAGAATTTTATCAGTTTCGCAGCCTAAGCCTAAGCAGTTCGGAGCGAGATGGCCAAATACTTAATCGACGCCAATTTGCCGCACCGTTTTGCCATCTGGCACACGCCAGATTACGAATCGGTACCTGACCCTACGTGGAGCGATGAGCAAGTGTGGAAGTATGCCGTTTTACACAACCTCACTGTTATCACCAAAGATGTGGATTACGAAGTATTGGTCGCGGCGCAGGCGCCGCCGCACGTTATCCGGCTCTGCATTGGAAATATGCGCCGCCGCGACTTGTGGCAGTTTCTGGAGCGAGTGTGGCCGGCCGTACTACAGGCCAGTGAGAAGCCCGGCGTGAGGCTGACGCGCGTTTTTGCCACTCATATTGAAACCACCTAATGGGCTAAAAAGCCGCCGGCCGGTCATCCTGAAGTCAGGGCGACCGGCGGCGGCTTTTTGGCCCGCTAGGGGTTGCTTAGTTCTCGCTCAGCCACTGGGTGGCGTCGTGGCGGGAGGTGAAGTAGTTGAACTCGACCTGGGCCGGCGGCAGGGAGGAGGAGGCCAGCGAATTGCCAATCTGATACTGATACTGGCCTTCTGAAACGAGGGCGGCAATAAACAGGGACTGGTCTGGCTGCCGGGCTACGGCTTCGCCGAGCGGGGCCAGCAGCTCCTCCAGGTCGTCGGTGGGGGGGGCATTGCGCTTGAGGTCGAGTAGCAGCCTGCCAATGTTTTGGGCCAGCATTTCCTCCAGCGCCAGCTGGTAGGCCTGTCCAAATGAAACCGACAGGCCGGTAGCCGTGTAGCTCAGCAGCAACGTTGCGGAATCAGCGTCGAAGGTGAGGGATGTATCGGGCGAATGGTACAATACCATGCTGGTTTAAAATTAACAAGACAATATTAGGATAGTGCAATTAAAGATGATTGCAACCGTCTGAAAAAGCTGTGTTTACGAGAATTGCTGCGCAAAATGTTTCATATATTTCAAATAAAAAATATTTTATCTAAAATAATTCTCGGCTGAAGCGGCTGGCCATCCGGCACTTACTGGCTGGCCAACGCCCGCTACCTGAACCGGGTTGCGTACCTTTGCTGCATTTTAACGGTCTATGTGGCGGAATCTTGCCCTGTTTGTAATTAAGAATCGTCGGCTGCTCGTGGGGCTGCTGGCGGCTATTACCGTGTTCATGGCCTGGCAGGCGCGCAAGGTGGAAATGACCTACGATTTTGCCCAGGTAGTCGCACCCGACGATCCGGACATGGTGTATTTCCAGCAGTTCAAGCGCCAGTTCGGCGAAGACGGCAACGTGCTCGTGCTCGGCATGCAGGACAGCTCCGTGTACGAACTGGGCAAGTTCAACCAACTGCACCAACTCACCGACACGCTTAGCCAAGTGGAGGGCGTAAGCGGCGTGCTGAGCGTAACGCGGCTGCCGCGGCTCGAAAAAGATACCGTCAACCGCACCTTCCGGGCCGTGCCCATCTTTCAGGGCCCGCCCCGCTTCCAGGCCGAGCTCGACTCGCTGATGCGGGTGGTGAACGAGCAGCAGTTTTATAAGGGCCAGCTGATTTCGCCCACCACTGGCGCCACGCTGCTGGCCCTTACCATCGACCCTAAATACCTCAATTCGAGCCGGCGCGAGGCCGTAATGGCTGAAATCCTGGGCCACGCCCACCGCTTCGAGAAGGACGCCCAGATCCGGCTGCACTACGCCGGCCTGCCCTACGTGCGGGCCACCATGACCACCAAAGTGGCTTCAGAAATGAAGCTATTCGTGGGCCTGACCATCGTGATGATGGCCCTGACGCTGTTCATGTTCTTCCGGACGTGGTCGGCGGTGGTGTTTCCGCTGCTGATTGTGCTGATTGTGGTGACCTGGTGCATCGGGAGCATGGTGCTGATGGGCTACAAAATCAACCTGCTCACGGGCCTGATTCCGAGCATCATCATCGTTATCGGCATTCCTAACTGCACTTACCTGCTCAGCCGCTACCACTACGACTACCGCAAATCGGGCAACCAGGTGCTGGCCATGACGCGGGTGGTGCGCAAAATCGGCCTCGTTACGCTGATGAATAACACCACCACGGCCATCGGCTTTGTGGTGTTCTGCTTCACCAACATTGCCATTCTGTTCCAGTTCGGGCTGGTGGCCACCATCAATATCTACGTCGCCTTTCTGGTGTCGTTTATTTTGATGCCCATCATCTTCACCATTCTGCCGCCGCCCACCACCAAGCAGCTGGAGCACCTGGAGGCCAAGCCGCTCATCAAGCTGCTGGAGTTTTTCGATTACCTGGTGCTGGAGCGCCGCCGCACGGTGTACCTGACGGCCCTGGCGCTGGCCGTGCTGGCGGGCGTGGGGGTGAGCAAGGTGAAGTCGGTATCGTATATGGTCGACGATTTGCCCAAAGATTCGTCGGTGAATTCCGACCTCAAGTTCTTCGAGCAGCACTTTAATGGCGTAATGCCGCTGGAAATTGTGGTAGACACCGGCAAGGCGAAAGGCCTGCTGAAACTCAAGAACCTGGAGCGCATCGACCGGCTCGAAAACTACCTGCGCACCCTGCCGGTTCTCACGAGCCCGGTGAGCGTGGTAACCGCTCTGAAGGCCTCCAACCAAGCCTTTTATAACGGCAGCCCCGAGTTCTACCGCCTGCCCGACAACTCCGAGAAGAACTACATCTTCAGCTACCTGGCCCGCTCGCAGAAGCAGCCCGGCGCCGAGGGCAACCTTACCGGCAAGCTGCTCCGCTCGTTCACCGACAGCACCATGCGGGAGGCCCGCATCTCGCTCAAAATTGCTGACATCGGTTCGCAGAACCTCGACACGCTGCTCACCAACCAGATTCGGCCCCAGATTGACAAGATTTTCAAGGACACCGACCTCACCGCCCGCCTCACCGGCACCACCATCATCTTCACCAAGGGCAACGAGTTCCTGATTGGGACGCTCAAAAACAGCCTGCTGCACGCGTTTATCCTGGTGGGCCTGGTGGTGCTGATTCTCTTCCGCTCCTTCCGGACGGTGTTCTTCGCGCTGTTGCCCAACTTCTTCACCCTGCTGCTCACGGGCGGCATTATGGGCTATTTCGGCATCCCACTCAAGCCCAGCACCGCCCTCATTTTCAGCATCGCGCTGGGTATCGATGGCGACAACTCCATCCACCTGCTGGCCAAGTTCCGGCAGGAAATGGCCAGCAACGGCCGCCGGGTGCGAGCCGCCATCAGCACCACGCTGAGCGAGGCCGGCACGAGCATGATTTACACCAGCATCGTGCTGTTTCTGGGCTTTTCGGTGTTTGCCTTCTCGGAGTTCGGCGGCACCAAAGCCCTGGGCCTGCTCATGTCGGCCAGCCTGCTTATCACCAACTTCTCTAACCTGATTCTGCTGCCCTGCCTGCTCGTTACCTTCGAGCACGGTACCAACGAGGATATCATCGACCAGTCCAGCATTCGCCACTACGACGATAACTACCACGCCGAGGACGACGACCTGGAGCTGGATTTGGGACGGATGAAGCCCAATAAAAGCTAGCCTTTAGTCACCTCACCCCCTAGCCCCCTCTCCAAAAGGAGAGGGGGAACTAGTCTAAAAATTGAATTCGAATCTAAATTCTAGCCCGTTGCATCTACTTCTAGTTCCCCCTCTCCTTTTTCGGAGAGGGGGCTAGGGGGTGAGGCGACCGTGAGGAGGCTGGAAATACTTACCAACAAAATGTCCTACCCCGAATACAAGCAGCCGCTCAATTATGGCCAGGTTGGCACCGATATCCTGGCGTGGTGGAAGCAGAACCACATCTTTGAAAAGAGCGTGAGCAGCCGCGAAGGCCAGCCCACGTTCGTGTTCTACGAGGGTCCGCCCTCGGCCAACGGCGCGCCCGGCATCCACCACGTGATGGCCCGGACGGTGAAGGACATCTTCTGCCGCTACCAAACGCTGCTCGGCAAGCAGGTGCCCCGCAAGGGCGGCTGGGACACCCACGGCCTGCCCATCGAGCTGCAGGTGGAAAAGGAGTTGGGCATCACCAAGGAGGACATCGGCAAGAAAATCAGCATTGAGAAGTACAACCAGCGCTGCCGCGAAACCGTCATGCGCTTCAAGGCCCAGTGGGACGACCTGACCGAGAAGATGGGCTACTGGGTGGACCTCGACGACCCCTACATCACCTTCGAGCCCGAGTACATCGAAAGCTGCTGGGCGCTGCTCAAGAAGCTCTACGACAAAGGTTTTCTCTACAAAGGCTACACCATCCAACCCTACTCGCCGGCGGCCGGCACCGGCCTGTCGTCGCACGAGCTGAACCAGCCCGGCACCTACCGCGACGTGATGGACACGACCGTCGTGGCCCAGTTCAAGGTGGTGCAGGATGCGACTTCGGAGAAGCTCTTCGCGGCTGATGACGCTGTTCCGCTCCACATTTTGGCCTGGACGACGACACCCTGGACGCTGCCAGCCAACACCGGTCTGGCCGTGGGCAAGAACATTCCTTACGCGCTGGTGCGCACGTTCAACCCCTATACCGGCACGCCTATTCGGGTGGTGCTGGCAGAGGCGCTGGTGGGTAAATACTTCACCGAGAAGGGCAAAGAGGCGTCGTTTGAGGACTTCAAATCCGGCGATAAAGTATTGCCCTGGCGCATTGAAAACACCTTCAAAGGCTCCGAACTCGTCGGCATTAAGTACGAACGGCTCTTCGGCCACGCCACCGGCTATCCGGCTTTCGAGGGCGAGGAAAATGCCTTCCGCGTGATTCCCGGCGACTTCGTGACTACCGAGGACGGTACCGGCATCGTACATATCTCGCCAACGTTTGGCGCCGACGACTTCCGGGTGGCCCAGCAGAACGGTATTCCTGCTTTGCTGCTGGCTGATGCCGAGGGTAAGCTCGGTCCGATTGTGGACCGTACTGGCCGCTACGTGGCCCAGATGGGCGAATTTGGCGGCCGTTGGGTGAAGAACTACGACGACCACGACCAGAGCGGGGCCGACTACAAAACGCTCGACGAAAGCATTGCCATCCGCATGAAAGGCGACGGCACGGCCTTCAAAGTGGAGAAGTACGAGCACACCTACCCGCACTGCTGGCGCACCGACAAGCCCGTGCTCTACTACCCGCTCGACTCCTGGTTCATCAAGACCACGGCGGTGAAAGACCGGCTCATCGAGCTCAACAAAACCATCAACTGGCAGCCCGCCAGCACTGGTATCGGCCGCTTCGGCAACTGGCTCGAAAACCTGGTCGACTGGAACCTGAGTCGCTCGCGCTACTGGGGCACGCCGCTGCCCATCTGGCGCACCCAGGACGGCACCGAGGAAATCTGCATCGGCTCGATTGAGGAGATGAAGCAGGAGATTGACAAGGCCGTAACGGCCGAAATCATGACCCATAACCCCTACGCCAACGGCGAAAAGGTGGACCTGCACCGGCCCTACGTGGACGATATTTTCCTGCTGAGCCCCAGCGGCCAGCCCATGTATCGGGAGCCTGACCTCATCGACGTGTGGTTCGATTCCGGGGCCATGCCCTATGCTCAGTGGCACTATCCGCTCGAAAACAGCGAGAAGTTCCACCAGAATTTCCCGGCCGATTTCATTGCCGAAGGCGTGGACCAGACCCGCGGCTGGTTCTTCACGCTGCACGCGCTGGCCGTGATGCTGGAAGACTCAGTGGCCTTCAAGAACGTGATGGCCAACGGCCTCGTGCTCGATAAGAACGGCAACAAGATGAGCAAGCGCCTCGGCAACGCCGTCGACCCGTTTGCCACCATCAGCCAGTACGGCCCCGATGCCACGCGCTGGTACATGATTGCCAACGCCCAGCCCTGGGACAACCTCAAGTTCGACGTGGCCGGCATCACGGAGGTGCAGCGCCGTTTCTTCGGCACGCTATTCAACACTTACTCGTTCTACGCCCTCTACGCCAACCTCGACGGCTTCCATCCGGGCCAAAAACCGCGGGTGCCGCACGCCGAACTGGGCGAGCTGGACCGCTGGATTCTGAGCAAGCTCCAGTCGCTCATCCTCGAAGTACGCGGCCACTACGACGCCTACGACCCCACCAAGGCCGCCCGCGCCATCCAGGATTTCGTTACCGACCAGCTCTCCAACTGGCACGTGCGCCTCTCGCGCCGGCGGTTCTGGAAGGGCGAGCTGACCACCGATAAGCGCGCTGCCTACGAAACGCTGCAGGAGTGCCTCGAAGTGGTGGCCCAGCTCATGTCGCCCATCGCGCCCTTCTTCGCCGAGTGGCTCTACCAGAACCTGAATACCGACAACCAAGCCGCCGATAAGGCCGAATCCATCCACCTAACGCTGCTCGTGCAGGCCGATGAGGCCCGCATTGACAAGGCGCTGGAGGAGCGGATGGAGCTGGCCCAGCGGATTTCCTCGCTCACCCACTCGCTCCGCAAGAAGTCGGTGCTGAAGGTGCGCCAGCCGCTGCAACGCATTCTGGTGCCGGTGCTCAACGACCGCACCCGCGAGCAGGTGGGCAAGGTCGAGGACCTGATTTGCGCCGAGGTGAACGTGAAGCACGTGGAGTTTCTCGACGACACCAGCGGCGTGCTGGTGAAGTCGGTGAAGCCCAACTTCAAACGCCTAGGCCAGCAGTACGGGGCCAAGCTGAAAGCCGTGGGCGCCCGCATCCAGCAGATGACGGCGGCGGAAATCAGCCAGCTGGAGAAGGAGGGAAGCCTGACGGTGGAAATCGACGGCGAAACCTACACCCTGGCCCCCGACGACGTGGAAATCCGCACCGATGACCTGCCCGGCTGGCTCGTGGCCACCGACGGCCCCCTCACGGTGGCCCTCGACGTGACCCTGACCGATGAGCTGCGCCGCGAAGGCGTGGCCCGCGAGCTGGTGAATCGCCTCCAGAACCTGCGCAAAGACAGCGGCCTGGAAGTACAGGACAAGGTGAACGTGACGCTGGGCCAGCAGCCTGAGCTGGAAGCTGCCGTGCAAAGCTTCGGCGACTACATCAAAGCTGAAATCCAGGCTCTTACCCTCGACTTCGCCCCCGAAATCAGCGGCGACACGGTGCTCGAATTCGACGAGTTTTCGGTACCCGTCCAGCTGCAGGTGGCAACTGCCTGAGGCTGAGTTGCCAACGCCGGCTCCAAACCGGCGGTTGGCACACCGGCGCACAAAGCGTTGAGCCGGCCCCGAAATCGGGCTCAAAAGGGCACAAACCGACCATCAGTACATATACTGCCCGGCAAACAGTCGGGCTTCATGGCCACGGGACCAAGTCTAAAAATCTTCGTCCCTTTGTGCTACGAGAGGGAACGAGGCGTTAAGCTGACAGCCTGTCAGCACCGTACCCCGTTTCTCACTTTTAACCGCTCACTTCTCCTGAATGAAGTACTGGAAATACTACCTCGTGGCGCTACTCGTCATCGTCATAGACCAGCTCTCGAAATGGGCCGTGCACCGCTATATGCCCATGGGTATGGGCGGCGAAATTCCCGTGTTTGGCGACTGGTTTAAGCTGCACTACACGCTCAATCCGGGCATGGCTTTCGGTGTAGAGCTGCCGGAGCCCTACGGCAAGGCGCTGCTGACGCTGTTTCGGCTGGTGGCCGTAACGGGCATCAGCTACTATATTTACCGCCTCTGGAAGCAGCACGCGCCCAATGCTCTCATGATTTGCATCGCCCTGATTCTGGGAGGCGCCATCGGCAACTTGGTCGACTCCATTTTCTACGGCGTCATCTATGATAACGCGCCTTTCGGAGCCTCCACGCCCTGGCTGCACGGGCAGGTAATTGATATGCTCTACGTGGACATCTACGAAGGCATTCTGCCCTCTACCTGGCCGCTGGTGGGTGGTGCGCACCTCTCGCTCTGGCCCATCTTCAACATTGCCGACGCCGCCATTTTCGTGGGTGTAGCCCTGATTCTGCTGTTTCAGAACCGCTTCTACGGCGAGCATTTCGAGGCCGCCGAGGCTGAAGAGCGCGCCGCCAAAGAAGCCGCCCAGGCCCGCCGCGACGCCGAGGCGCCGGAAGTGGCGTAAGTGTCAGTTGACAGTTGACAGTTCCACGGCCCGCCTCATGGGGGGCGTTTGCGTAGCGGACTAAGCCGTGTTGCGCCCATTATCTTTACCACATGCCCGCTCCCATACTCTCCGTCCGCGACCTGACCATCGACTTTCACAGCCACCGCGGCAATACGCGGGCCGTGGAGGGCATTTCGTTTGATTTGCACCGGGGCGAGACGCTGGCCATCGTGGGCGAATCGGGCTCGGGTAAGTCGGTGACGTCGCTGGCACTGATGGGACTGGTACCGATGCCGCCCGGCCGGATTGCGTCGGGAGAGGCGCGGTTTCAGTCGGAGGCGCTGGGCGAGGTAGACCTGCTGCAACTCACCGACGCGCAGCTGCGGCAGGTGCGCGGCAACGACATCGGGATGATTTTTCAGGAGCCCATGACCTCGCTAAACCCCGTGTACCACTGCGGCCCCCAGGTGGTGGAGGCCCTGCGGCTGCACACCAGCCTGAGCGAAAAAGAGGCCCACGCCCGCACCGTGGAACTGTTCACGATGGCCCGCCTGCCCCGGCCCGAGAAGATATTCGCCAGCTACCCCCACGAAATCAGCGGCGGCCAGAAGCAGCGCGTGATGATTGCCATGGCCATGGCCTGCAACCCCGCCCTGCTCATTGCCGACGAGCCCACCACGGCCCTCGACGTAACCGTGCAGGCGCAGGTACTGCGCCTCATCGACGAGCTGCGCCGGGAACACAATACGGCCGTCATCTTCATCACCCACGACCTGGGCGTGGTGGCCGAAATAGCCGACCGGATTCTGGTGATGTACCGCGGCCGGGTGGTGGAGCAGGGCACGGTGCTCGACATCTTCACCAACCCCCAGCACCCCTACACTAAGGGCCTGTTGGCCTGCCGCCCAAAACTTTCAGTAGGCCGCAAAAAACTTCCCGTAGTGGCCGATTTCATGCAGGAAACGGCGACGGGAGCTTTATTTCCACTGGAAGCGCCACTGCGCAAGTAATTGAGGCTGAAACGGCTGATGGAGCTGGACCGTTACCTGCCAGCGGAGCCGACACCACCAAAATGTTTCCCGTGGAACATTCTGTTTCACGCCCCGAAACCCCGCATTTCGGCCTCGAATCGGCCCCCTCGGCCGAATCGGGCCTGCCGCTGCCACTCGCTATCGACCCGCTGGCGGAGGCCTCGCAGATGACCTTAACACCTCAGGCACCCCAGGCGTCCCTGGGCCCAAGCCCTGGACTAGTTAGCGTGTCGCAGAACGACGGTATAGGGAGTGGGGGAGATGTAGCAGCAAGCGAAGCCGTAGAGGCAGCTGCTCCGGCCACGCCCCGCTCCGTGGGTCAGGGTTTCAACTCTGGGGCATCAGGCCCCAACAGCCCGCTCCTGGAAGTCGAAAACCTGCAGGTGTACTTCCCGATTCGCAAGGGCTTTTTCAGCCGGAAGCAGGAGTTTGTGCGGGCCGTGGATGGGGTGAGCTTCGCCATTTACCCGGGCGAAACCGTGGGGCTGGTGGGCGAATCTGGCTGCGGCAAGACTACGCTGGGCCGGGCGCTGCTACGGCTGGTGGAACCAACGGCCGGCCGCATCCTGTTTGGGGGCGACGATTGGGCCCAGCTACCAGCTGAAGCCCTGCGGCGGCGGCGGCGCGATTTCCAGATGGTGTTCCAGGACCCCTACGCCGCCCTCAACCCCATGCTGACGGTGGGCGAGGCTATCTGGGAGCCCATGCGAGTACACGGAGTAGGCGGCAGCGGTGAGCAGCAAAAAGCCAGGGTGCTGGAGCTGCTGCGCACGGTGGGCCTGCGCGAGGAGCACTTCATGCGCTACCCGCATGAGTTCAGCGGTGGCCAGCGCCAGCGCATCTGCATTGCCCGCGCCTTAGCCCTGCAGCCCAAGTGCATCATCTGCGACGAGTCGGTTTCGGCCCTCGATGTATCGGTGCAGGCGCAGGTGCTCAACTTGCTCAACGACCTCAAACGCGAGTTCGGCATCACTTATCTATTCATCACCCACGACCTCTCGGTGGCCCGGTTTATGAGCGACCGGCTGTTGGTGATGCGCCAGGGCCAAATCGTGGAAAGCGGCCCCGCCGCCAACATCTACGCCAACCCCCAGCACGAGTACACCCGGCAGCTGTTAGCCGCTATTCCCCGCGACTCGCCGGCCGATATCCGCGCCGCCGTGGCCAGCCGGGCGTAGCAGGAGGCTATACAGAGCACAGTAAAGCATGATATTCTATTAACCCCGATATAGTTATTCCTCGTTATATTCCGTAGTATCTTACGGCGGCCGCTGTGCCGCTTCCTTTTTCAATTTCCCGAAGGCGTTCAACTGGAAGCCTTCCCCTCATTCAACCTCTGCCGCCTGAGAAAACGACAATACCGGCGGCCCGACTACATGAAACAACCCTCTCAATCGGCCCCCCGCGCCTCCCGCGCGAAGGCCACTTCTACCGAGCCCGCGGCCGCCGCGGCCCCTATCAGCCAGGACCAGATTATGCGGATTTTCCGCGACAACCCCGGCAAAGTCCTCACCTACCGGCAGCTCTCGCGCCGCCTTGGCGTAACCACCAAAGACCAGCGCGAAGTGGTGTTTGCCCACCTGCGCGAGCTGCGTGAGCAAAACCAGCTGCTGCTGATTCAGAACGACGAGTACCGCCTGACCGACGAGGCTCAGGAGACTCAGGCTGCCGCTCCCAAGGGCCGTCGTAAGGGCGCCGCCGCTAAGCAAGGCGAGGAGGTGGAAACCCCAGCTACGCCGGTTACCGAGCCCGGCGAGCTGCCGCCTGGCAAACGGCTGCCCCGCGGAGGTCGGGTAGCCGAAAGCGAATTCGGCCAGAACCCGGTGGTGCACCGTCGCCGCGAAGCCGGCTTCGACTTTGCCGATGCCGACGACCCGCAGGCCCCGCGCCGCCGCCGCGAGAGCGGGGGCGACACCATTGTAGGCACCGTGGCGCTGGCCACCGAGAAATACGCCTTCGTGATTAGCGAGGAGACGGAGAACGACGTGCGCGTGTTCACCGACCGCCTGCGCTTTGCCATGCAGGGCGACACCGTGCGCCTGCGCCTGCGCGGCTCCCGCGATGGCCGCCCCGTTGGCGACGTGGTAGAAGTGCTCGACCGCAAGCGCCCCGAGGTAGTGGGCCGCCTGCAGACTCGCGACCATGTATCCTTCGTGAAGGCCGATAACCGCAAGATGTATTTCGATGTGTACGTAAGCCACGACGACCTCAATGGCGCCCAGAACGGCGACAAGGTGCTGGTGCACGTGACCGAGTTTCCGGAGGACGGCTCCGACCGCTCGCCGGCCGGCGTAGTAGTCCGGAGCTTCGGGCAGGCCGGTGGCAACGAAGCTGAAATCAACGCCATCATGGCCGAGTTCGGACTGCCGTTTGAGTTTCCGGCCGAAGTGGAGGCCGATGCCCAGGCGATGCCCGTGGAGATTCCGGCCGAGGAAATTGCGCGCCGCCGCGACTTCCGCGACATCACCACTTTCACCATTGACCCGGCCGACGCCAAGGACTTTGATGATGCGCTTTCCATTCAGCAGCTCGAAAACGGGCACTGGGAAATCGGCGTTCATATTGCCGACGTGACGCATTACGTGCGCCTCGATACAGCCCTTGAAAACGAGGCCCGGAGCCGCGCCACTTCGGTATACCTCGTGGACCGCGTGATTCCGATGCTGCCCGAGCACCTGAGCAACGGCCTCTGTTCGTTGCGGCCTAACGAGGACAAGCTGACTTTTTCGGCCGTGTTTGAGCTGGATGAGAATGGCAAGCTGTACTCGACCTGGCTGGGCAAAACCGTCATTCACTCCAACCGCCGCTTCGCTTACGAAGATGCGCAGGAGCGGATTGAGGGCCTTGAATCGGACTACACCCAGGAGGTGCAGCTGATGAACCGCATCGCCAAAAAGCTGTGCGCGGCCCGCTTCAAACAAGGCGCCATCAGCTTCGAAACCCAGGAAGTGAAGTTCCGCCTCGATGAGGACGGCAAGCCGCTGGGCGTGTACGTGAAGGAGCGCAAGGACGCCCACAAGATGATTGAGGAGTTCATGCTGCTGGCCAACCGCAAGGTGGCCGAGTTCGTCTTCAAGCTGAAAAAGACCAAGCCGCGCTTCACGATGGTGTACCGGGTGCACGACTCGCCCGACCCCGAGCGCCTGCAGAACTTCGCTCTGTTCGCCAAGAAATTCGGCTACCACCTGGAGCTGAAAGACGTGCAGAAGCTTAGCACCGAACTCAACGACCTGAACCTAGAAGTGGTGGGCCGCCCCGAGCAGAACGTGCTCCAGACGCTGGCCATCCGCACGATGGCCAAGGCCACCTACACCACCGACCCGCGCGGGCATTTCGGCCTGGCTTTCGAGCACTACTCGCACTTCACCTCACCCATCCGCCGCTACCCCGACATGATGGCTCACCGCCTGCTCGAGCACTACCTTGAGGGTGGCAAGAACGTGGAAGTGGAGCCGATTGAGGAGGAGTGCAAGCATTCGTCGGAGCGCGAGAAACTGGCTGCCAGCGCCGAGCGCGCCAGCATCAAGTTCAAGCAGGTCGAGTTCCTGCAGGACCACATCGGCGAGCAGTTCACCGGCGTGGTTTCGGGCCTTACCGAGTGGGGCATGTACGTGGAAATTGCCGAAAACAAGTGCGAGGGCATGATCCGCATCAACGACATTCCCGGCGACACCTTCGAGCTCGACAAGGACAACTACCGCCTCGTGGGCCAGGGCAGCAAGCGCATCATCCAGTTCGGCGACGAGCTGCAGGTGGAAGTGAAAGCTGTGAACCTGCTCGACCGCACCATCGACTTCGCCCTGGTAGACGACCGCCCCGACGACGTGAAGCAGCGCGAGCAGCAGGAGCGTCGCGAAAACGGCAGCCGGCCCCGTGGCGGCCGTCCTGAGCGCAACGGCGGCGGCAAGTCCGGCGGCCGTGGCGAGGGTGGCCGTAGCGACGGCAAGAACAGCAGCAACAGCGCCAGCGGCCGTTCCGACGGCAAGAGCAGCAGCAAAGGAGGCGGGGGCAAGCGCCGCCGGTAACGCCCCGGCTGGCAAAACCCGAAGTCTGAATTAAACGAGAAGCCCCTGTTACCGGCAACGGTAGCAGGGGCTTTTTGCTGACTATGGCCAGCCGCCTACCGAAACTCTACCGGTACCGTCAGCACCATATCGACGGGCTGCCCGCCGCGTTTACCTGGGGTAAAGGTGTTCAACCGGCCTACCGCCGCCACCGCCGCGGCATCATAGGCCGGGTTTAGGCCCCGGCCCGGCACTACCCCAATGCCGGATAAGGCCCCTGATGCCAGCACCGTGAACTGCACCATCACCTGCCCACGCTGTCGGGGGCCGGGCGGGCGTTTCAGGTTCCTGCTGATGACTGTGTACATGGCCTGCGCCCCGCCTAGAAAGCTGGGCATCGACTCCACCCGTACGTACTTGCCTGTAGTAAGCGCTACCGAATCGGGGGCGGCGGGAGTTGTTGGATTGGCCTTAGGAGCTGTTGGCTGCCGGTTCGTTTTGCGGGGCAGTGGCACGATGGGTGCGGCCGGCCGGGCATCCCAGCGGTTGTAACTCTCCTGCGCTACGGCTATTGCCGGGAGCAGCAGCAAAATCAGCAGTGGTAGTAGCAGGGGTTTGGCTCTCATGGCACGGAAGATACGAAGTTGGGCGAAGCATTGCTTCCCGCAACCCGCCGTACCTTTCCCTGCTCAACCTGTTCTCTTGCATGGACCTTTCTTTCTTCACTGATAAACTCACGGCCGGCCTCACCGACCTGCGCTACGGGCAGGAGCCGGCCAGCCTCTACGAGCCCATCCGCTACATCATGCGCCTCGGCGGCAAGCGCATCCGGCCGGTGCTGGCTCTCATGGGCGCCCACCTGTTCACCGATGACCTCGACGCCGTAGTGAAGCCCGCGCTGGCCACCGAAGTCTTCCACAACTTCACCCTGCTCCACGACGATCTAATGGACCAGGCCCCGCTGCGCCGCGGCCAACCCACGGTGCACGAGAAATGGAACCCCAACGTGGCCATTCTCAGCGGCGACGTGATGCTGGTGCGCGCCTACGAGCTGCTGTTTGACATGCCCGCGCCGCTGCTGGCTCCGCTGCTGCGCCGCTTCTCGCAAACGGCCGCCGAAGTCTGCGAAGGCCAGCAGTGGGACATGGAGTTTGAAACCCGCACCGACGTCAGCATTTCGCAGTACCTGGATATGATTCGGCTGAAAACGGCCGTGCTGCTTGGCTTCGCGCTGGAGCTGGGCGCCCGGCTCGGCGGCGCTTCCGAAGAGGACGCCGACCACCTGCGCCAGTTCGGCGTGGATATCGGCCTGGCCTTCCAACTGCGCGACGACCTGCTCGACGTGTACGGCGACGCGGCCACGTTCGGCAAGCGCGTGGGCGGCGACATCCTGGCCGACAAAAAGACCTTCCTGCTGCTCACGGCCCAGGCCCAGGCCAGCCCCGCCCAGCAGGCCATCCTGGCCCAGCACGTTGGCCAGCCGGTAACGGATGAGGAAACGAAAGTCCGGGCCGTTCGCGCCATCTACGACGAGCTCGAAATTCGTCCCCAGACCGAAGCCCTCATCAACGATTACTTCGTGGATGCCCTCCAGCACCTGGAGCGCGTGACGGCCCCCGAAACGCGCAAAAAGCCCCTGCACCAACTGGCCCTGCAGCTGCTGGAGCGCGAGCAGTAGCCATAGCGCGTTTGAACAATAAACGGGCAGGGGCGGGGCTTGCCCCCGCCCGCCATTGAGCGGAACCGTTCAGCACATCCGGCAGGCATCGTTCAAAGGCGGGCGGGGACAGGCCCCGCCCCTACGGTAACAACACCAACTTCACTCCTCACTCCCCTGAATGGAAATTTCCGCCACCCTTGTTCTGGCCGTACTTACGGTCGGCATTTCCCTCTACGCCTGGTCGAACCCGGATTTTCTGGAAAGCTGGATTCTGGAGCCCTACGTGGTGCGCCGCCGCAACGAGTGGTACCGCTTCCTCACCTCGGGTTTCCTGCACGCCGACTTCACCCACCTGCTTTTCAACATGATTGCCTTCTACTCGTTCAGCCGGGTAGTCGAAACTATTTTCGGATACGCCTTTGGGCCCACGATGGGGTTGCTGTGGTACCTGCTGCTGTACTTGGGCGGCATCATCGTGTCCGACATCCCGACGTATCTGCGCCACCGCGACGACCCTGGCTACCGCTCGCTCGGAGCCTCAGGCGGCGTGTCGGCCGTTGTGTTCTCGGCCATCCTGTTCAACCCGGCGGCTGGCCTCTACATCTTCCCGATACCCTTCGAAATCCCGGGCTTCATCTTCGGCTTTCTGTACCTGGGCTACTCCTACTACATGAGCCAGCGCCAGGGCGACAACATCAACCACGACGCCCACTTCTACGGCGCCCTCTACGGCGTCGTGCTCACGCTGATACTGATTCCGCGGGCAGCTGGCATTTTTCTGGAGCAAATCCAGTTATATATCGGTAAGTATCTGTAAATCAACTAATTGATATAAATTATCCTGAATTTTCAATATCTATTTCGAATTCATTGCGTAAAGGGGCCCATAACTCTCCAATCCTAACCTTTTCCTGCCATGAACGCCATCAACACGCTCACCAAACGCCTGCCCGGTGCCAGCTTGCTTCTCTCGCTGCTCACGGTTTCGCTGCTCACCTCGTGCAGCCGTTTCAACAACGACGGCAGCCTGGCTACCTGGGGCTACGTCATCCTGGCCCTCGACGTATTCGCGCTCTTCGATATCTTCCGCCAGGACTGGGGCATCGGCAAGAAAATCCTGTGGGCCGCCATCGTATTCCTCTTCCCGCTGGGTGGCCTGATTCTCTACTTCCTGTTCGCAGGTCGTGGTAAATCGAGCACTTAAGCTACCCGGCTATTTTCATCAGCCAGCACTAAAAAGCCCCGCTGTACTTAGGTACGGCGGGGCTTTTTGCTTGAAAGTGTGACCAGGTAGAGGTGGGGCTACTTGCCGCCTACCAGCCGGCGTTTTTCCATACGCGCCACGTGCTGCAGTATGGCGCCGGTGTTCGTGATTTCGGTGGCCTGCCAGTAGTCGCCGCGCTTGCGCATCTTCACTTCCAGCACCAGCGTGGTATCGTAGCGGGGCTGGGTGAACTCCAGGCCCACCAGCGCCTGCTCACCTTCCTCGCGCGAGTAGGCAATGCCCTGGAACTTGCTGTTCTCGCCCACCACTTTGCCGGCCAGCCCCATCATCGACACGTTGACCAGCCGGTTGGGCGCGGCCGCGGCCGCCGCCTCTACCGAGCCGGTTTCTACGTAGCGCTGCACCTCCTTGCGGGCCGCCTGCGCCAGTTGGGGCTTGAGCAGACGCAGGGCACCGGTCATAACCATGCCGCCGGGGTTAAGCACGCCCAGGGCCGAGCCATTCTTGGCCACATCATCCACGAGGCTGCCCGTCACGCTGTTCACATCTACGTACCGCTCGAAGGCCGCCGGATCGTGGTCGTCGATGGCTTTGTAGGCCTGCATGAGCGAGTACTCGGGCGCGGTGCGCACCTTGTAGTAGTAGAGGTAGCCACCGATGCCCACGGCCGCAAGTATAAGCTGGATAAGAAGTTTTTTCATGGGTTGCCGAAGTGAAGCAGTGAGGGAAAACGGGAATGAGAAAGTAAAAGTAGCCCGATTTGCTTACGCCTGAGCGCAGGCTGCGTAAGCAACGGGGCCCGGCCACATCATCGCGCCCGGCGCCATTCATACGCCTATGTTATTGCCTTTATCCGGGCGTTTCCCCGAAGTCCACGGCCACCGCGGCTGTCGGGGGCTACGACCCGAGAATACGTTGCCCGCTTTCCGCGAAGCCCTGCGCCTGGGCGTCGATGCCGTGGAGCTGGACGTGGTGGTTTCCGCCGACCGGCAGGTGGTGGTTTCGCATGAGCCCTGGATGTCGGCCAGCATCTGCCTGCTGCCTTCGGGCGCGCCCATCGGGCCCGCCGAGGCCCGGCAGCACAACCTCTACCAGCTGCCCTATGCCCGCATCAGAGAGTACGACTGCGGCCGCACGCGCCACCCCAATTTTCCGGAGCAACAGCCTGCGCCCGCCGCCAAGCCGCTGCTGCGTGAAGTGGTAGCCGACCTCGAAAACCTGACCCAACAGATGGGCCGCACCCCGGTACAATACAGCGTCGAAATCAAGAGCGAGCCGGCCCACGATGGCCTGTTTCAGCCGCCTCCCGCCGAGCTGCTGGCCCTGGTGCTGGCCGAGCTTCAGGCCCTGCAAATCCTGCCCCGCACTACGCTGCTCTGCTTCGATAAGCGCATCCTGCAACTGGCCCGCCACGCGGCACCCACGCTGCCTCTGTGCCTGCTTTTTGAAGACGAATTGCCGCTGGCCGAACACCTAGCGGCGCTGGGTTTTGCTCCGGCCGTCGTCGGCCCCAACTTCCGGCTGCTGACACCCGCACTGGCGGCCGAGTTGGCCGGGCAGCACATCCGCCTCGTGCCCTGGACTGTGAACGAGCCCGCCGACCTGCGGGCGGTACTGGCGCTGAATCCCTGGGGCATTACCACCGACTATCCCGACCGGCTGCTGGCGCTTCGTTAGGGTTTTGTGCCGAAGCGGAGTAAAGCCACTGTATCGAAGCTGTTACAAAAACACTGTAATGTGTCGAGTGTAACTTTAATTTGTAACGCGTTACGATATGGCTTCGGAGTGTAAATGCGTGTATTTTCGTTGCATTGTATCAGTGTATCATCATAACATGTTCGTACGCTTTGGTAACGCAGAATGTATTGTACATATTTACATCTCGAACTCCTTTACACCCTATACTTATGCCGCACCAGGGCGAAATACTGCAGGACGCTATCAAGAACAGTGGAATATCCATTACGAGGATAGTGGACGACCTGGGTATTACACGTCCGACAATGTATCGCAAGTTCAAAGAGCGAGAACTCGATTACATCTTTGTAAAGCGAGTGGGCGAAATAATCGGACACGATTTTAGTAACGACTTTACGTTACCGCAACAAACAGGCTTGTCGTTTGGTGTTACACAAACTTCTAGAAGTGTAACAAATATGTCCGATAACAGTGCTGTGTCCCGTTCAGCTGTTGCAGTTGGCGCGGGCTCTGATAGTTCTAAAGATCTAATGCTGCTTCAGCAGAAGTATATAGCCTTGCTGGAGGCCTATAATGAGTTACTATTGAAGGTGTACGGTCCGAAGTAGAACAGAAGTGTTCCACGTGAAACATATCTGTTTCGCCTCCTTTGCAGATCGATGATACAACGCCGGGTGAAATGCCCTGCCTGGCAAGCCAGTTGCTGAGTACAGGTATTCGCGCATCTGTTCCGGCCCAGCGTTGGCAGGTTCGCTGAGAGCGAAGAAGGGGTAACTAAGGGCTAGTGTTGTAACCTCAGGCGGACAGGGTAGGGGAGGGTCGAGTGGCGCGGTGGAAGAGCTAGCTTTGCACCACTACTGTTCGTTTAAACCGCCGGCTTATGCCCCCGTTTGTACTCCCCGACTACCGCTCCGTTTCCTATTCGCGCGTCACGCTCACCGAGCTGATGATTCCCTCGTATGCCAACTTCGGCGGCAAGATTCACGGGGGCATTCTGCTCTCGCTGATGGATAAGGTTGCCTACGCCGCATCCTCCAAACATGCCGGAACCTACTGTGTAACCGTGAGCGTAGACGGGGTAAATTTCATGCAGCCGGTGGAGGTGGGTGAGCTGGTGTCGCTGCTGGCATCGGTGAATTACGTGGGCCGCACCTCGCTGCTGGTGGGCATAAAGGTGACGGCCGAAGATGTGCGCACCGGCCTGGTGAAACACACCAACACGAGCTACTTTACCATGGTGGCTAAAAACGAAGCCGGCCAGCCCACGCAGGTGCCCGGCCTGGAGCTGGAAACCCGCGACGACGTGCGCCGCTTCCAAGAGGCCATCAAGCGCCGGCAGTTTCAGCAGCAGTACCGTGAACAGTTCGATAATGCCCGCACCAGCCTGGCAGTAGATGACCAGATGGGTTTGCTGGATGGGGAGCGTTGCCGCGTCGTATACTAGCCGGAAAGCAGCGGCGAGTATTCGTGTCCATCGCCCACGCCTTGGACTCGGCGCCGCTCAGCCAGACATTGCCTATGCACGTTTCTATCTGCGACTGGGCATAGTTGGTGCGCTAAGCTGGGAACGGTATGCCTGGTAGGGTGCAGGGCTTGTTCCCGCCCGCCGTTGAACATAGGTCGGCTTCGTTCGCCGGCGGGCGGAGACAAGTCCCGCACCCTACGCCGTTTTTGCGGGCCGCTTGCAAGTGAGGGAATCTATATAATATTCCGCTCTGTGACGAGGGTAAAAGCGGGTTTTCAGCAGGAGGCGCCGGGTTTGCGTTTCTTGGAGCAACCAGCAGCCCTACAGAAATACGACTTCCTTGATGATGTCCTCGCCTACTTCGGCGTTGAGGTTGGCCAGCACTTTGGTCTTGGCCATTACCAGCTCGTGCTTGAGGGGTGCGGAAGACAGGCGCACGAACAGCTTGTTGTTGCTCACGTAGAGCTGCTGGGTTTTAAGGGCCACGGCCTTGCCCATCACCTTCTCCCAACTGGCCACCACCGTCACCTCGTTCAGCTTGCCCTGCAGGCGGTAAGCACGCAGCATAGACGTGATGCTGTCTTTGAGCGAGACGATGTCGGCCTTGCGGGAATTTTCGGGAGCGTAAGGTTTTTTGTAGGCCATTTCAGTAAGTTAACGCGCGAAGAAAGCACCCCGCTTGCTAACTCAACAAAGATACCCCACCCGCCGGCTACAACCGCGTCACGGTGCCGGCTTCTACCCGGAACCGGCGGATATCTTCCGACAGCTCGGCCAGCACCCGGTCGGTGCGTTCGAGGTGGGTATCGGTCAGGAAAATCTGGCCGAAGGTATGGTTGGCCACCAGCTGCATGAGCCGGGTGATACGCTTCTCGTCGAGGCGGTCGAAAATGTCGTCGAGTAGGAGCAGCGGCTTCTGGTGCTGGCGCTCGGCCAGCAGCTCGAACTGGGCTAGCTTGAGGGCAATGACGAACGACTTCTGCTGGCCCTGTGAGCCGTACCCCTTCACCGGCTTCTCATCCATCAGGAAAGTAAAATCGTCGCGGTGGGGGCCGGTGGTGGTGCGCTGCAGCGTCAGGTCGCGACGCTCCTGCAAGCGCAGCAGCTTGCCAAAGTCGGCACCGGGCAGCTCGCTCTTATAGGTGAGCGTGACCTGCTCCTGCCCGTCGGCGAGCTGGGCGTAGTGACGCTGGAAGAGCGGCTCGAACCCAACCAGGAATTCCTGGCGGTGTTGCACCAATTGCTCGCCCAACGGGGCCAGCTGCTCATCAATCGTCAGCAGGTAGTCGCGGTCGTAGCCAGCCTGGCGGTCGGCGGCCAGCTTGAGTAAGGCGTTGCGCTGCTTGAGCAGCTGGGTGTAGCGGATGAGCAGCTCCAGGTACGCGTGGTCGAGCTGCGACATGAGGCTGTCGAAGTGCTTGCGCCGCTCCTCGCTGCCCTGCCGGATAAGGTCGGTATCGTAGGGCGAAATGAGCACCACCGGGTAACGGCCAATGTGGTCGGACACCCGCTCGTAGGCTTGCTTGTCGTGGGTGACGCTTTTCTTCTGGCCCGCCCGCAGGCTGCACTGTATCATCTCAGCCGGCGCCCCGTCGGGCCGGTCCTCGAACCGGCCGCGCACCACAAAGAACTCTTCGCCCTGCCGGATGCTCTGGACATCGGCCTGCGTAAAGGCGCTCTTCGTCAGCGAGAGGTAGTGGATGGCGTCGAGCAGGTTGGTTTTGCCGCTACCATTGTCGCCGATGAAGCAGTTGATGTGCGGGGAAAAGGCGAGTTGGGCGTCTTCGTAATTCTTAAAGAAGAGCAGGTGAAGGTTCTCCAGATTCATGCGCGGGGTTCGGACATTGCCATCCTTTTACGTACTTTCGCCTCCCAAACGCGAACAATCGAAACTAAGATGGCGGAGACGAAAGTACAGGCTGCTACCAAGGGTTCCAATTCGGCGAAGAAAACGTCGGCAACCAAGCCCAAAGGCAAGGCGGCGGTAGAAACGGCCGAGCAGCCCCAGAACGTGAAACCGGCCTCCAACCAAGAGGCCAAGGAAGCTACCGACGCGCCCAAGGCTTCGTCGCCGGCTACGGCCGAATATCCGAAGGAAACCTACCTGACCTGGTATGAGCAGATGGTGCTCATGCGCAAGTTCGAGGAGAAGGCCGGTCAGCTCTACGGCCAGCAGAAGATTAAAGGCTTCTGCCACCTCTACATTGGTCAGGAGGCCTGCGTGGCTGGTGCCGTGTCGGCCCTGAAAAAGGACGACAAGTGGATCACCGCTTACCGCGACCACGCCCATCCGCTGGCCCTGGGCACCTCGCCCAACGCCATCATGGCCGAGCTTTACGCTAAGGCCACCGGTTGCTCGAAAGGCAAGGGAGGCTCGATGCACATGTTCGATAAGGAAGTAAACTTCGTGGGCGGCCACGGCATCGTGGGCGCCCAGGTGCCGATGGGTGCCGGCATTGCTTTCGCCGAGAAATACAACAAGACCGGCAACCTCTGCATCTGCTCGATGGGCGACGGTGCCGTGCGCCAGGGTGCCCTGCACGAGGCCTTCAACATGGCCATGCTATGGAAGCTGCCGGTCATCTTCGTAGTGGAGAACAACGGCTACGCCATGGGTACTTCGGTGCAGCGGACCTCCAACGTAACGGAGCTCTACACCATCGGCGAGGCCTACGATATGCCTTCGGAGCCAGTGAATGCCATGAACGTGGAAGAGGTGCACGAGGCCGTGGCCCGTGCCGCCGAGCGCGCCCGCGCCGGTGAAGGCCCCACATTCCTGGAGTTTAAAACCTACCGCTACAAGGGCCACTCGATGAGCGACCCGGCTAAGTACCGCACCAAGGATGAGCTGGAGGATTACCGCTCGCGCGACTCCATCGAAGCCGTGCGCCATACCATCCTCACGCACAAGATGGCCACTGAGGCCGACCTGGAAGCCATCGACGAGAAGGTGAAGGCCCAGGTGCAGGAGTCGGTGGAGTTTGCCGAGAATTCGGACTACCCGACTGCCGACGAACTGTACCACGACGTGTACGTGCAGCAGGACTATCCATACATCCGCGACTAAGCAACCGGACGATTTTCCGGCCGCATTCAGCGGCCCCTTTTTCGAGCAACTCCATGTCTAAGATTCCTTTTACGGGTAAAAGCCAGCAGGGCCGCCAGCAGCGCGTCGTCAGTACCGACCCGCTCGCCCCTGCGCAAGCCTACAACCCCGAGCACCCGCTGATGGAAGACCCCGACGCGCTGGCCATGCGTTTGGCCGAGTCGGAGGATTTCGTGCGCCGTAACAAGAACGTGCTGCTGGGCCTGCTGGCCGTAGTGGTGCTGGCTGTGGCCGGCGGTTTCGGCTACTACCTGTGGCGCAACTCGCAAAACGAGAAAGGGCAGGCCGCCATGTTTCAGGCGGTAAGCTACTGGGAGGCCGACTCGTTGCAGAAGTCACTGAAAGGCGACGGCCGCAACCTGGGCCTGGAGCGCGTAGCTTCGGAGTACGGTGGTTCGGATGCCGGCAACCTAGCCAGCTTCTACGCCGGCGTAGCTGCCCTCAAAAAGGGTGAGTACAAAGCCGCCATCGACTACCTCGAAGACTTTAGCGCCGATGACTACCTCGTGCAGGCCCGCGCTTACTCGCTGATTGGCGATGCCCACCTGGAGCTCAACCAGCCCAAGGAAGCCGCCGATTACTACAACAAAGCCGCTAACTACAACGCCAACGAGTACTTCTCGCCCGCTTACCTGCTCAAGGAAGGCACTGCCCGCGAAGTAGCCAAGGATTATGCCGGCGCCATCACGGCCTACGACAAAATCCTGACGGCCTATCCTGCCGCTACCGAAGCCAACGAGGCCAAGCAGTACAAGGCGCGCGCCGAAGGCCTGAACGGCAAGTAGGTTTCTGGGAACTGTCAGATATAATAACCTGATTATCAGTTTGGTAAAAGCAAAAAGGCGGCTTTCGGGCTGCCTTTTTGCTTTAAATGGGTACTCAAGCGGTGAGACTATCTTTGTAGCCTGATCAATTCAGTCCTTCCAGCAAGGCTACAAGCATTATCAAGAGCGTAAAGCGCTTTTCGAAAGCAACTTTTTAGAACAACGGCTAGCAGCTAACCGCTGACGGCTAATAGCTCAAAACAAATGGCAACCTCCCTCAAAAACCTGAGCGACTACACCTCCGACCACTTCGTTGATATCTCCGAGAAGCGTTTCGGGCTGGTAGTGGCCGAGTGGAACCGAGAAATCACCGATACGCTGGCTCAGGGCGCCTACGACACCCTGCTCAAGCACGGCGCCAAGCCCGAGCATATCTTCCGCAACACCGTACCCGGTAGCTTCGAGCTGACGCTGGGGGCCCAGCTGCTGGCCCAGCACGACGAGATTGATGCCGTTATCTGCCTGGGCGTGGTGATTCAGGGTGAAACCAAGCACGACGACTACATCTGCCACGCCGTGGCCAGCGGCATCACCAACGTGGGCCTCAAGTTCAACAAGCCGGTCATTTTTGGGCTCGTAACCACCAACACCCTGGAGCAGGCCTGGGACCGGGCCGGCGGTAAGCACGGCAACAAGGGCGTGGAGGGTGCGGTAGCCGCCATCCATATGCTGGGTTTCTAAGCTGGAAAGCAGAGCCCGCCCACCCGGTCTGGCAGTTGCGGCCCACTGGAGGTGGCGCGGGTTGCTTCGGGTAAGGTATTGCCACTTAGGCAGGGATGATGCGCAATCCGCCGACAAACTCGTAGCTTTGCGGCCGATTACCGACAGTAAGCGCCAGAAGATATTGCTTTTTGGTTTCTTCTGATAAAGCGGCTGAGCAAACCAATTCGATTCTGCTGCTGTTCAGCTTGCTCGGCCTGACACTCCAGTGTACCAGCGAGTCGGTGTCACGTTCCACCAGCGTCCACAATCCCACCCCTCTCACTATATCTTCCTTTCCCGTCATGAGTGAAGCACCCCTACGCTATTCCAAGGAAGAACTGGCCGAGTTCGAGCAAATCATCCAGGACAAGCTTACTGCCGCCCGCAAGGAGGTATCGTTTATCAAGGAGACCCTGAGCCGCAAAAACGACATGGGTACCGACAATACTGCCTCTTCGTCGAAGGTGCTGGAAGACGGTGCCGACACGGCTGAGAAAGAAAGCATGAACCAGTTGGCGTCGCGCCAGATGAAGTTCATCCAGCAGCTCGAAAACGCGTTGGTCCGCATCAAGAACGGTACTTACGGCGTGTGCGTCGGCACCGGTAAGCTCATCCAGAAGGAGCGCCTGCGCGCCGTACCGCACACCCAGCATTCGATTGAGGCCAAAATGGCTCGTCGCGACTAAAATGGAGCTTAGAGACTAGTTGGTCGTGCTTAGTCAGGGACGATGTTCTCTCCACCAGCCACTAGCAACTAAGCCCCAAGCACTAAATACCCGGTAGCCCGGACTGGCTGCCTGAACTCCGCTCCGCGCGGGGCCGGGCTGCTAGTCCGGGCACTGTTTTCCTCGGGGCTTCGTTCATAAGTCTTCCCCGAATCATTCACCTGTACCGTAGCGATACGGCACGCACGCTTTACCACTATGGGTAAGAAACACCACTCCGACGACGCGCCCAAGGGCCGCGGCCGATTCTCCAGCTCCAGCCGGCCTACGGGCCGCGATGCGGGCAGCAAATTCATTCAGCCCGGCCAGGAGCGGGCCAACCGCGACCAGGCCCGCGGTGGTGCCGGCCGCGACGACTCGCGGCGCGGCAGCGCCCGGCCCGCCTTTGGCGGACGCCCGGCGGAGGGTGGCTACGGCGGCCCGCGCAAGTTTGGCAACGGAGGCGGCAGCTTCGGTGGCCCACGCAAGTTTGGCAACAGCGGTGGCGGCCGCGATGAGCGTCCGGCCCGCGACAACCGCTTTGGCGGCCGCGACGAGCGTCCGGCCCGCGACAACCGCTTTGGCGGCGACTCGCGCAGCGCCGGACGTGGCGATGACCGTCGTGACCAGCGCGACGAGCGGCCCGTGCGCAACTTCGAGGCCAAACAAACCTGGAAAGGCCAGCCCTACCGCCGGGAGGATGGCGAACAGTCGGTGCCCCGTGGACAGCCGGGTGAGCGGAACCGCAAATTCATCAAAGGCAACCCCAACGCCGTGGACGAGCCACGCCGCGAGGCCCCGCGCCCGCGCCCCCAGGAAGACCACCTGGGTTCGCGCGAGTACGGCCCCGACCGCCCGGTACGTCCGGCCCGCTCCTTCGACCCCGACCGCCGGCCCGAGAGCCTCGCTCCGCAGCACCCCGATTTTTCGGATGACGCCACCTTCCGTGCTACCCGCCGGTCTGAAGAAGCCGGCAGCCCGGAGCCGCGCGAATCCGACGACCGGAAGCCCTCTGGCTTCGCCATGCGCCTTTTCACCGTTTTTGCTTCCCTGAGTGTGCTCCTGCTGGCTGCCACCTGCAACCCCGAGTCGCAGGGCTCGCGCCTGCCGCCCAACCTGAAGCAGCTGGAAGGC